>JBNLGQ010000012.1:0-42479 GCA_050306135.1 Gammaproteobacteria bacterium | reverse complement strand
ATGTGACCATTAATCCCGCCAATCAGCCCCCAGTCGCTGATGCCGGTGGTGCTTACTTCGCCAATGATGGTGACGCCGTCATGTTTGATAGCAGCGGTTCTTCCGATGCAGATGGTTCCATCGTCAGCTATGCCTGGAACTTTGGAGATACGGGCACCAGCACAGAGATGAATCCATCACATACCTATGCGGCGGCAGGTAACTACAGCGTCAGCTTGACGGTAACCGATAATCAGGGCCTGAGCGGTAGCGCAATGACCGCTGTCACCATCGGTAGCGTAACTATGCAGTCCCCGGTCGCGCAGGTGAATGGCCCCTATTCAGGAGCGGTAGCCGTATCCGTCGACTTTAGCGCCAGCGGCAGCGAAGATCCCGACGGCACGATAGTCAGCTATGAGTGGGATTTTGGAGATGGCAACAAAGTGACAGACTCAGGCATGAGCGCCACACATGCTTATAGCGAAAGTGGCAGCTACACGGTCATCCTCAAGGTCACAGACAATGATGGCCTGATGGATATGAAAACCACCACAGCAACCATTGGTATGGGTAACCTGGCGCCAGAGGCTGAAGCCAGGGGGCCATACAGCGGCAAGGTGAATGCCGTTATTAACTTCGACGGTAGTCAATCTCAAGATCAGGATGGCTCCATCGTTAACTATACCTGGGATTTTGGTGACGGTACGGGGGATCGTAGCAACAGTCCAACCCCAACGCATAGCTATGCATCAGAGGGAACCTATAATGTCACGCTGACGGTAACGGACAATGCGGGTGCAATGGATTCTGATATGGCAACTGTAACCGTAACTACAGAGGGAGCAGCCTCAGGCGGGTCGGATGGAGGCAATAGTACTGCGGGCTCGGATAAAAGCAGTGGTTCTTCTTCTGGTGCTGCAAGCGTTGGTTTTCTGTTGCTTCTGAGCATTGTGCTTTCTTTATCTGTCTGTGGACGTAAGGGGGGGGTTGAAAGGGGTAAAGTCAATTAGCTGAAGTAAGAAGAATTCTGGCGGAGACCCGGTGCAGTTGTTAGCGGGGTTCTCTGTCAGTTAGGAAGTGGGGGCACGACAAGTGTGTTCGTAGCCGAAGTGAGCTTTGCAACTCCTAAATCTACTCCGCTTCAATCTCACACTTCAACTCGTAAAGGGATTCACCTGTTTGCGTTGCACAGGGAGACCAAAAACCAGATTGATTGAGTGATAGAGTGGTGTGAATAATTCCTATGTGCTTCCGCCTCCTTAAACTTCTTTGAAAGATTTGTTGAATATGTCACAAAAAGGTTTCAGCGGAAGGTTTTTGTCGAGTAATTATAAGGCATGGATTGATGAGGTTTAGAGGTAGTTTATAGTTCTGTGTTGGCTTGTGATTTTAAAAGGGGGCGGAGTTTGTTTGATGTATGCATTGCACAGTTTAAGCTTGTTTATGTTACGAAGCATCATGCTCTGGTAACCATGCTAAAGCACGATTTAACATGTATTAAAGGTTTCTGATTATACAGGCAAGCCGTAGCTTGTAATCGATTTCTGATAATAGGGGTCAGAATAAATTGCTCATTTAAAAAACATGAATTAGTGAGAATGTCAGGTATCAATTGATAGTCTTAAAATAGACTACGGTAGGTAGTTAGCTGGTTTGGGCTGCTGAATTTTTTCTCAAAAGTGATGGGCTTGAAAGGCCGGTTTTATTAATCAAGTATGTTCTATTCTGGGGCGTTTTCGGTCCAGATGAGTCCACTTGAAATGAAGGGGGCGGGTGTATAACATCCGCGCTCAGTTGTGTTAAGCAACTTATCGAATGAGGCAAAAAGAGCTCAGCACTAATCAGGGGGGAGAATCCTGAATGTGATTTAGGGAGGGGCTTTTTAAAATATTATTGTATGTGGCTGCTGCGATCAGTCACGGCCTCTGCGTAATATTAAATGGAGCGTTCAAATGAGTTTTCAGAGTAAAAAATTGTTACAACCGCGCTTGTTATTCTCAAGCCTGGTTGTTGTTTTGATTTTTATATTAAGTGGCTGTGGACAGAGTACTACATCCGATAACCAAGGTGCAGATACACAGAGCCAGGATGGAACCAGTCAGGATGGAACAACTCAAGGTGGCGCAACGAATACGGGCAATCATCAACCGAGTGCCAAAATCACTGCACCTCAAAGTGTCACCTCTGGTGAGACGGTTATTCTGGATGGCAGCGGCTCCTCTGACCCGGATGATGGCTCTCTCAGTTACCAATGGACAAAAACTGCAGGGCCGGATATCACGCTTTCGAATACCGCAGGTAGTAGTCTGAGCTTTGTAGCGCCTTCAGTAGATCAAAATGAACAGATCAGTGTTCAATTGACCGTGAGTGATACTGGTGGACTCTCCAACAGCAGCAGCGTGAACGTGCAAATCTTACCGGTGGCACCGAACCCAGCACCCAATCATCAGCCGAGTGCCAAAATCACCGCACCTCTAAGTGCCACTTCTGGTGAGACGGTTACACTGGATGGTAGTGGCTCATCCGACTCGGATGGCGACACTCTCAGCTACCAATGGACAAAAACTGCAGGACCGGATATCACGCTGACGAATACCACAGATAGTAGCCTGAGCTTTGAGGTGCCTTCAGTAGATCAAACAGAGCTGGTTAGTTTTCAATTGACCGTGAGCGATGGTGGCGGGCTTTCCAACAGCACTAGTGTGAATATCCAGGTCTCACCCTCAGAGCAGCCCCTTCCATCCAACCAGGCGCCCAGTGCCCAAATTACTGCGCCTCAGAGTGTCACCTCTGATGAAACGATTACATTAGATGGTAGTGGCTCATCCGACCCGGATGGGGATACGATCACTTATCTCTGGACGCAGACGCAAGGAGATAATATTGCACTGACAAACAATACAGGCTCGACACTCAGCTTTGACGCGCCAACTGTGCAGCAGCCTACAACCTTCACCTTTCAGTTGAGCGTGAGTGATGCTTCACTCAGCGACAGTAGCAGTGTGCAGTTTATGGTGTTGCCTATGGAGGAGGACTATCAGGTTCCAGCCAACAACTTTGCCGTGAATGGTGATGTTGAAGACAATCTGACCAACTGGGGCACAACCGCAGGTGAGATTTCCCGCTCCACTACGGTTAAACATGGTGGTTCCGCCAGTGCCTATATTACCAATAGAACAGCCTCCTGGAATGGTCTGACCTTCAATGTGGGCAAGCTTACCGATGGTAATGAATACGAAGTGGCGGTCTGGGTAAAATTGCCAGAAGGTTCTCCTGACAGTGTTATTATTTTAACCGCCAAACGCGCTGATGATGGCGACAACAGCAGCTATAACGAATACACCAATATGGAAACGGTTAACGCAAGCGCCAACAAATGGACCTTGCTTAAAGGGTTCTACACACAGAGTGGAACGCCTTTTGAGCACTTCATTATCGAATCATCAGACAACAATATCAGTTTTTATGCCGATGATTTCTCCATAGGCGGCGAAGTGGTTGATGATAATACCGGTGGTAATACTAACAACGGAACTGACCACCAGTTCTTTGTCGGCAACATTACCACTTACGGAAGTGTGAGGTCTGACTTTACGAAATACTGGAATCAAATCACTCCGGAAAACGAAGGCAAATGGGCATCTGTTGAAGGTACCCGCGATGTCTATAACTGGGGTGGTGTCGATGCCGCTTATAATTACGCAAAGCAGAATAATATTCTGTTCAAACAGCATACCTTTGTCTGGAACGGCCAGCGTCCAGGCTGGATCGATTCATTGAGTCCACAAGAGCAAGCCGCTGAAATTGAAGAGTGGATTCGCGATTTCTGTACCCGTTACCCAGATGTGGATATGATCGATGTGGTCAATGAAGCGACACCGGGTCATGCTCCGGCAGACTATGCCAAAAGTGCATTTGGTAACGACTGGATTATTAAATCCTTTCAGCTGGCACACAAATATTGTCCTAATGCGACCTTGATTCTGAACGACTACAACGTATTGACCTGGAATACCGATGACTTTATCGCTATGGCCAGGCCTGCGGTCGAAGCGGGAGTCGTGGATGCCATCGGCGTGCAATCTCACGGTTTCGAGGGTTGGTCTAATGCCGACCTGGAACGCAATCTGAATAAAGTCGCAGCGCTTGGTTTGCCAATTTATGTATCAGAATACGATATCGCTAAAACCAATGATCAGGAACAACTGCAAATCATGCAGAGGCAGTTCCCTATGTTGTATAACCACCCATCCGTAAAAGGTATCACTCTGTGGGGCTACGTATATGGTAAGACCTGGGTGGAAGGCAGTGGCCTGATTCATGACAATGGCGTCGAACGTCCAGCCATGGCCTGGTTGAGGGACTACCTGCAACAAAATCCAAAGAATAATGTCAGCAATAACGCAGGCTCTACGGGCGATCAAACCTGCGATCTACCTTCAACATTCAGCTGGACATCCACGGATCCTTTGATAACGCCGCATAACACAGATTGGGTGTCGATCAAGGATCCCACAATCGTCAAATACAATAACCAGTACCACGTATTTGCAACGGTGTTTGATACGGCTAGAGATGGCTATGGTAGTGTCTATATGAACTTTGGCGACTGGTCTCAGGCCAATTCTGCGCAACAGGTTGATATGTCAACTACTAAGGCAGGCGGTACAGTTGCACCACAGGTGTTTTACTTTGAACCACACAATAAGTGGTACCTGATTTATCAGTGGGGTGCCAAATACTCTACCAACAGTGATATCAGCAACCCATCTGGCTGGAGCAATCCAACATCTCTGTTAAGCGGAGGCCTGGGCAATGGTATAGATTACTGGGTAATTTGTGATGATAATAATTGCTATCTGTTCTTCTCTGGCGACGATGGCAAGCTCTATCGCTCCAAAGTGGCCATCGCTGACTTTCCGAGGTTCTCCGGTTATGAGGTTGTGATGGAAGACCCTGTAGCAGGCCACCTGTTTGAAGCATCCAATGTTTATAAAGTGGATGGTACCAACAAATATCTTCTGTTGGTCGAAGCTTATGGGCCGCGTTACTTCCGTTCATGGACTTCTACCAGCCTGGATGGTCCATGGACTCCGTTGGCAGATACACAGTCAGAACCATTTGCCGGTGCAGCTAATGTGACCTTCACTGGAAATAAGTGGACCGATGATATCAGCCATGGTGAGATGATACGCTCTGGCTACAACCAGAAAATGACTATCAATGCCTGTAATATGCAGTATCTGTATCAGGGGGTGGATCCAAACTCTGGTGAGAAAAATTACAATAAACTGCCTTACAAACTGGGGTTGATCAGCGCTAAGTAAGCACAGCACAACTGCCGTTAACCTGACTCAGGTTAACGGCTTTTTCATTGTTTCAAAGATTCCAATATCAGTATTTAAACTCAGCATCAGGGTTCCTCCTCAATAGCCAGTAGGAGAAAAATGCATAAAGTCCTTTTGCTTTCCCTGGATCATACCACCCCATTTAAAACCCATGTTTTGCATCTCGCCGACTAGTGGACTATTGGCCTGGATCGACAAAGGCTGATCCTGCTTCCATTGGCCTCCTTTAATCAGGCGGCAGGATGGGTTGAATTCTATGCAATGGTCGTATAAGCCATTAAAAGTAGTGTTAAAATCTACCGCTGTACCGAATGAGTGATTACTGAAGCCAGTTCTATTCCCGTTAGTATCAATCGAGCCGCGAGTTTTACCCACGCGGTAGCCTACGATCTCAATGATTTTCTGATTAGATTGAACAACCCGGTTTAACGCGCGCTCAAGCTGTGGCGCGATGTTTTTACACACGGTAAATTCGGGGAGCCCTTCAATAGAGAGGTTTACCTGATCCTCGCGGCAGACGCTGCAGCCAGTGTAAGTATCAATCTCTTCAGCTGTAAGTTTCCGGTAGGGTTTGCTGATCCGTTTAAAATCAACGGCTTTGCGCTGGATAGTGTTCCATTTGTACACTGAATAGTGACACATACGCTCATCGGCAAATGAGTTGAATGAGTACAGCAGGAGGAGCATTAGTGATGAAAATCTGAGCATTCTGAATTCCTTTATAAATTCATCCCCGACTAGAGTAAATAGATGCGGTATGACATGCAGAGTGTTGATATTATTACCGATGGTACATTATTCATCGAAACAGCAATGAAGCAAAATCATGTTATGCCCTCTGGGTGCCCGGAATGACAGGTTTTTTATAAACCAATGAACATAATCGCCTTAGGAATTAAATAAAGACATGCTATTTGCAGAAAGTCGAGAGCACTTCTTCCGCCCCTTGAATGGTAAGTTCAGAGGCCAGGTGGTCGATTGCCTGAGTATTTTTTACGGGCGACTGTATGGCTCTCTGGCGGATTACAGCCGAAGTTTTACGCGCGATCAGGTGGTTGAGATACTGGAAGAGGCCATCGCCCGTAGCCCAGTGTTCGAAGAGGATGATGCCGATGAGTATAGCGGCAGCTCAAAGAGTCAGCGTGAGCAGGCGGGCTGGATTCTGAATCTGCTGCTGGAACACGGCTGGCTCGAGCGCCAGATGGATGAGGCGACACTGCATGCGACCTATGCCTTTACCCGTTATGGACGCCTGTTCACCCAGCCCATGGTGGAAGCGACTGGCAGACGTTATCGCACCCGCCACCGCAATACACGTAATACACGCAATGCGCTGAAATCCTTTCTCGACAAGGGTGAGGTTTATGATTTGCTGGATGCCTATGAGTATTCGGAGCGCATCGTGTCAGACTTTTCGGATGTCATTTCAGAGCTGGACGAACGTCGGCGCGAGCTGGTGAAAGAGGTCGAGTCGCAGCAGATTGTGCAGCGCGCGGCAGATGAGTTTTTTGATTTTATGGAAAAAAGATTTATGCCCGATGTGGCGATTCGGCTGTCAGCAGACTCGGTGGAGAAGTACCGTGACGAGATTAGTGAGCTGATCGAAAAAATCAAACGTAAACGCAAGGATTTCAAGGCGCAGGCCGAAAGGGAATTACGCCGCGCAGCACCGGAATTGATTATCGAGCAAAGGCAATCCGTATTGCTCGCCATACTCGACGGCATCGATACACGCATGCACAATGCGTCGGCTGTGATGCTACCTGCATTACGCCAGGCACTGAATGGTTTCACCCGTCGCGCTGATATCATCATGCGCCAACTGAGTTACTCGGGCGGGGTTGGGCATAACCAGCTTCAACAATTGAGTGAGCGCTTTAGAAAAGCAGCCGAAGCACAGCAGACCGAGGCACTGGAAAAAGCCGGTGATGCGCTGGCGACGCTGTCTGTTGGACTGGCCGATACCGATTCCATCCGTCTGTATGCCCCGCGTAAGCCGAGGGTTGTCAATGGCGCAGTGGAAGCTAATTATGAGCATGACCTGGAGTCGCGCAAACAGATGTTTTTACAGTCTGCTGTTGATCTGGCGTTTAACTTCAGTAGCAGCACACAACGAGATTATGTTGTGAATGCGCTCAGCGAAGGGCATCGCATCCATAGTCAGAACTTACCTATAAGGGATGCCAGAGAGTTGTTAATGAATGCCCATATCATAGAAGTAGGGACGATAGGCAACGGAGAATTTATATTCAAAGTGACCCCGACTCATCAACGCGTCAAAACCGATTACTTTGATGCCACCGACGAATTTACTATAGAACTGATAACACGGCCGAACGATGCTGACTGACACCCTTATCCAACATTTAGAAAAGTCTGGCATTAGCTGGGAAGAATACCAGGAGCTATGCCTCCGGCTACTCAACTTTGGCGTATTGTGTCGGGATGAAAGCCAGATAGAGCAGCAGTTGTATGATCGCTATTTGCGCGTGGCTGAACTTGTCGATGAGTATCTTGCGGTAGTTGGGATACAGGTATTTCATGACCGCCGCTTTGCCTATCTGCGGCTGTATCCACCAGGCGCTCAGGTACCGGGCATGGACGATGCCCCCGATAATGCGTTTTCCAGCGGGTTGCGTACACGCCTGAAGCAGGATGAAGTAGCATTATTGCTGGTGCTACGTCAACAGTACGATAAGGCATTGCGCGAAGGGCAGGTCGATGATGCCGGGTTTGTCACCGAGTCTATTGAATCTATCGGAATCGCCATGCGTAATCTGCTGGGGCGCTCGCTGCCTGAAAAGCTGACGGATCGCAAACGTGTGTTCGAACGCCTGAGAAAGCTGCGTCTGATCAAATACCGCCATGAGGATGATCTGGTTATCGGTGAAGCCGGGCTAAAGATTCATCCGATGATTGTGGCTTTCGTTTCTGAGGATGCAATAGCTGCCCTTGATGAGACTCTGCCTGAAGATGCGCAGCCGGAGGAAGAAGATGTTTCTTAAGCGCTTTGTATTCATTAACTGGGGCAATATTCCAGCGGTAGAATTTGAGTTTGGCCCCATTAATCTATTCTCCGGTGGTAATGGCTCTGGCAAGACCACGGCAGCGGATGCGATACAGACCGTGATGACGGCTGCGCATGAAAACCTGTTTCAGTATAACCCCGGTCAGGACGAGACCACACAACGTGGGCGTGGTGGTAAACGCGTGCGTACTCTTTCATCCTATGTACTGGGTTGTGATGACGGCAGCTTTGCTCGACTTGATCCTACCGATGGTTATCTGGCGGCTGTGTTTCATCCAAGTCAGGGAGAATCCGGAGATCCCTTTACCGCCATTATTGCGGTGCGTGCCTGGCTTGATTCAGCGGGTAGCAATACGGTTGCCCGACAGGAAGATGCACAGTTCTTTATTGTCACTGGAGCCGAGCTTACCCAGCAGCATTTTGTACGCGAAGGCGCGGGTGAACAATATGTGGTTGCGTTAACCCAACTGCAAACCTTGCTGATTCAGGAGTTTGGTAAGCGACAGGTTGAAAGATACGATGCCAAGAAGACTTATCTACGGCGTCTATATGGCGCATTGCGCGCTAAAACCGATGCCGTATCAGAAGCCGAAGCAGTAGCAGCTGCACGATCATTTTCGCGCTTCATGTCCTATAAGCCGGTGAAAAGTATCAACCGTTTTGTCGCCGACGAAATATTGGAACAAAGAGATCTGGGTGAAGCCATACGCTCGGTTTCTTCACAGCTGAAAACCATCCATGGCATGGAGCAGGATGCCGCGCAGCTGGTCGATTCAATCAATATTATCGACCAGGCCAGGATGCATGCTCAGTCCTATATCGATAACTGGATAGAGCTCAACCTGCTCGATTACACACTGGCCCAGGCAGAATATAAGTTACGACAGAGTGATTATCTGAGGGGTAAGGATTTACAGAAAGAGAAACGCATAAAGCTGACCGAAGTCGACGAAGGCATCGTAATGGCAGAGGATCAGTTAAAGTCCGTACAGCAGCAATTGATTAGTCTGGAAGCGCAAAGACAGGGCATAGATGCACTGCGCCAGAAAGATGAGCTGGAGGATAAAGCACAGGAGTTGAATAAAAACCTGATTGCCAGTGTAAGAACCGTACTCGAGCAGGATCAGATTGTGACGGGGAATATACAGGCTACACGCGACATAGAACGCGCTGTAATAGAAACCGATATTGCTCAGGCCTTACCTGCAATATCAGGACTGGAGGGGCAGGCAATCGCAAAGGCAGTTGTCGATACCTCACAAAATGTATTGCAGGAAATCCATAATCTGGTGCAACGAGATCTTGCAGATAGTGTTTCCGTAATCGATGGAAAACTGGATGCCTTTCGTCAGGTTCAGCAGGCGCATAACCACTGGTATGAGCTGTGGCATGAGATGCGCGAAGCCTCCAGCTATAGAGATCAACTGGCCGACCTTATCCATGCGCGCAAAACACGTTACTCAACGCTTAATACTCAAAGAGAAGACAAAAAGCGCGAGATTACGCGCCTGAGTTCCAATCAGGTAACCTATCCGCCTTATGTAGAAAGGGCGATTAAAACCATCCGCCAGCAATGTCCGCAGGCAGACCCTCGAGTACTGTGTGATCATGTGGAAGTGAAGGACCCGCGTTGGCAGGCAGCAATTGAAGGCTATTTAGGCGGTGCGCGTTTTTCGATCATAGTCGCCGAAGATTTCGAAGCCGAGGCGATTCGCATTGTTCGCAGTATGGCGGGTAGAGATAACCGGGCCAAAGTCATACAGGGATATAAAGCAACTCAGGATTCGCTAAAAGCCAGTATCCATCAGGACTCAATTATTCATGTGCTTGAATTCAGTCATGAAACTGCCCGTGCGTATTTAATCGCCAGTTACGGTTCTGTGTTACGAGTTAAATCAGCAGAGGAATTACGCAAAACCCGAAGAGGTGTCACCGAAGATGGTATGGGCTCTGGCGGTTACAGCATGTGGCGCTGCGACCTGCCCGATGCAGAGCTTGTGTTTGGATCCGCAGCCAGGGAAAGAGCACTGGCTGCAAAGATACAGGAGCTTGAGACCCTCGAGATGGAATGGAATATAGCCAACGATCAGCTACAGCACTCTGTGGCACTACAGCGCAATGTCGATAACCTGAAACGATCAAGCTATGGCGATGTGTTGAGAGATATCCTTTCGCTATATCGAGCACTACAGAAGAATGAACAACTGCTAAGCCAGCTAGATCTTACCGCACATGAAGACCTGGAAAATCGTCTGGCAGAGCTGCAGCAAAAAAGTGATGGCTACAGTAAGGAAAAAGACCAGCTGAATAAAGACAAAGGCAAACAGGAAAATGAACTGGAGTCAATCAATAAGCAGATAAAAGCGCTGAGTGCTCAACAGGAAATAAATCGCGAAAAAGTAGAGCAAAATGAAGAGGCGCTCAAATTAATTACCACCATATGGACTGACTTTGATGTCGATGCACAGCTGGATATTGCTGATGAAGAAGCTGGTAATCTGGATATGGAATTTGCACGTAGTCAACGCTTAGAGCTGGAAAATTCACTGCACGCAGCAGAGAGAAAAACTGCTGAAGCAATCATGAATCACAACCAGAAGTGCCGACCCTCCGATTCGATTATCTATGCCCCCTTTAGTGGTGAATATGGCTCTCAGCTGTTCAAGGCGATCTGTGATGTCCGCCGCGAGATGGACCGTGTGCAAAATATTCTGAAGAATAATGTGCTGGTCGAAAAGCACAGGGCGTTAACCGAACTGAAAGAATCGTTTAACAATGCCTTTGTCTCACATCTCTGTCATGCCATCTATCAGGCATTGAGTGAGAGTAAGCGACAGATTGAATTGCTGAATAAAGAATTACAGCATCATCGCTTCGGCGCAGATAGAGAAACCTTCCGTTTTGACAGTGACTGGGTACCGGAATACCGCGACTATTCACGCTTCTTTGAAGAAGTCATCAAAACGCCGGGGCTGGGTGATGAAGTCATGTTGTTTGAAGCAGATTTGAGTGAAAAGTCACGCAAGGTGCGTGATGAATTAATGAAGATGCTGCTGGATGAAGACGAACATAGAGCTATGCGCGATCTGGAGCGTATTGCCGATTATCGTAATTACCGCCGCTATGAAATCTACAAAGAAGTGGAAGGCAAAGAGCCGATTCCTCTGAGTGAATACGGTACTGGTTCAGGTGGTCAGTTAGAGACACCAGCCTACATTATACGTTCGGCAGCTATTACTTCGGCTTTCCGCTTCTCCGAAGGTAAAACCCATTTGCGTATGGTACTGGTGGATGAAGCCTTCTCAAAAATGGATGAAACCAGATCACGCGAAGTCATCCAGTACCTTACCGAATCGCTGGGTCTGCAACTGGTATTTATAATGCCAACCAGCAAGTGTGGCCCCTTTATGGATCTGATCAGCAATGAATTTGTATTTGCCAAGGTGCCCAGTGAAGTTCCCAGAGGCCAGCTATCGACACGAGTTCTTGTAGACAGGAAACAATGCAACAAGGAACGCATTAAAGAGCTATGGAGTACGCACAGGCGGTCTGTTTATCAGCAGGCCGAGCTAGACTTTATGGAAGAGTTTGCAGCAGGATGAGAAGGGAGGGCGATAAGCTTCTACCTCGACCGCCCTGGCTGGATGATGAGTTAGAGCTTATTGCAGCGCTTAATTATTTTCTCAATAGACTGGATAAACAGCCCGCCAGTGAACGTGAAAAGATGCCGAGCTTTAAGCTGACACTAAAGAATATGCCAAAGCTCTTCAGGCATGATGAGGCAGCGGACAGGACCTGGGCATTAATCAAATCACTGGATGGTTTGCTATATGACATCCGACTGCCGAGCAAGCGCTCACCTTATGATGCTGAATTCGCTGGCTCATCGTTGGTAATGATCGCGAGTGCAGAAGATAGTTGCCGCGAATGGTTAAACCGACCTGTTATTAATCAGTATCAACAGGAATGGGAACAGGCGCTTGATGCACATGCAGGTGTATTTGCTGATAAAGGCTGGTCACTTAGAGCCCGACCACAAAAAGTAGCAGACCAGTCAGCGGCATCCGTAGTGCGAGCCTATGCCAGTATTACTGATTATCTGGATGGAGGTTTTACATTACGTCAACTGAGTACCAGATGTTTCTGGGGCAACTCCAAGTTTCTTGATTCAAGAGAAGATGTGTTGCGGCAGCTTTTCCCTGAGCTTCAAATAGCGCCGCGACCTATACTGGTAAATGTTCATCTACCTGAACAATGTAACGGTATTTTATTGATTGAAAATCAGGATAACTATATTCAGGCGTTGAAAGGTTATCCCAAAGAGTTAAGGAATCTTGCAGTGATTTTTGTAGCCGGTTTTCGTGGTAGTGCGGAACGAATCCGAATGCGTGAAGGTGTCAGTTTGCACTATCAGGGCGACTATGATGTAGCGCTAAAACAGCAATTCGAATCCTACTGGTTTGCAGAAAATGATTCCTTGTGGCCTGTCTGGTTCTGGGGCGACCTGGATTTCTCAGGTATGGCTATCTTAAAAGCACTACGTCAGAGATTCACTGATGTCCAGGCATGGCCTGATGGTTATGAACCGCTACTACAGGCACTGAACAATGGTGGCGGGCATTCTCCTGGCACGGCAGATAAAACGGAGCAAATCGATCCGGGTATCACAGGCTGTGATTACGCTGATGAAGTGCTTTTGCCTGCGATTAGATCAAGCGGAAGATTTGTTGATCAGGAGATGGTTTAAAGTTTTCAATGTTTAGCTTGTGTATTTATAGCTTATAGTTTCCGTATTATTCCTGAATACACTACTGAGACGAACCCATCCATGTATAGAAATTAGTGATGTAAAAGTAAGAGGTTAAGCCGCTAAGCACTTGTACAAGAAAGTTTCTTCCTTGTTTTAGACTGCGTTGACAGTGCTTATACAAGTCGACTAGTATGATTTTGAATAAATCGGAATCCGGAATAGTAGAACTATTTCGGATTCCTGTTATAAAACTGTTATACGTTAAAAAAACAAAAGGAGGGAGGCAATGCATAAAACAATACCAATATTCATATTTGTACTGGCTATGATTGTTGTTTTTGGGAGTGTCGGTTTGCGTATCTGGAGTTTTGATATCCAGAAAGATATTGACTCTGAAGTGCAGGCATTGAATAAACAGCAATCAGAAAATGAAGAACGTCTTGTAGAGCTAAACAAAAATCTTGCAACTCCCATTGTCGTAATGGAAATGAAAAAAACCGGGCAATACCCCACAACCACCTGTACTGATACAGGTCTTATCCCAAAATGTACGGTCAAATGGTTAGACATTAAAACCAAAGTACCGGTGGTTAAAGGCACAAAAATTGACCCGAAAGTGCAACAGGAAATTGATACTGTAAAAAACGAAATCTCTGATTTAACCAATAAGATTCAGGGTTTATCGGAAAAGAAAATGAAAATCGAAAAGGTTGCCTATCTGGATAAAGAATCATTGCGAGGTTTGCTTTCGCTTCTAATCACAATTGCATCTTTGTTTATTATTCTTTCAAAATCGTATCACGCAGAAAGTGAGAAATGGGCTTTCGGTGCTATTGGTACCGTTATGGGCTACTGGTTTGGATAAAGCGTATAACAATGGGCTCCACAGGATTCGCTCACTTCGTTCGCTCTCCTGTGAGCCCGGGCGTTAGAGATAAATATGAATATGGACTTTAATGAATTTACCGTAGTAATTAATACTGTACTTTTGATTATCATTTTCTTTTATCAAAGAAATAGAAATAAGGTCCTTATAGATCGAATTGAAGAACAAGAGAAAGTTATTGTTGAAACTAAAGGAATCATTATGCAGCAATCAACTGCGATTGATAGTCAAAGTAAGGTAGTTGATACTGCAATAAAATATTCAGAAGCTTTTTCACCTGAAAAGCTAGAAGCAATGATAAGACGGGAAATTGAAATCGAGCAAAAGGAAAAGCAGAATGATATTAATATAAAGGCCAATTCTTCTCTTACTCAGTTAGCTGATATTTTTGGAGAACAATTATCTAATCATCTTACCCCCTTCGTGGAAGTGATAGTAAAGCTACTTATTTCACTGCCTAAAGATGAAAGAGATCAATTCGTAGATGAAATGGAAGATGGAGATGCAAAAGAAATGCTTATTAAGGTTCTCGAAAAAGTAGATATTGAGATGAATAAAATAATCTCTAACAAGAAAAAAGCACTCGGAAAAATTTAATCTGCTCCACTGCGTTACGCAGCATAAATTTCCCGGTGATTTTGGCCGTTAGATTCATGAGGGGGTTAGAGGAAACTTTTGGCTAAGAACATATTTTTTGCGTGGCAACTAGATACTGATTCAAATAATAATAAGAACTTTATTTGGGATTCTATATGTAGTGCTTGTAATAAGCTTGGTTCTGACGCTCATCCAGAATTATCTCCTCGCCCTGAAAAAGACACTGATGGAGTGTCTGGAAGTCCGAATATAGTTCAGACAATCTTCAATAAGATTGATAGTTGTTCAATTTTCGTAGCGGATGTCACCTTCATAGGAAAGACTGACAAAGAAAAGTTCATCCCGAACCCGAATGTACTATTGGAGCTGGGATACGCAGTTAAAACTATTGGGTGGGAAAGAACTGTTCTCGTTCTTAATACAGCGCATGGAAAAGCAGACCAACTCCCTTTTGATATGCTACAGCATAGATGGCCAATCGAATATAAAGTTACAGATAAGACAGAAGTTAGAGAAAAGAGGTTCGAAAACCTAACCGAGGCATTAGAGATTGCAATATCTAGCTGCCAGGAATTTTCGTTGGAAAGGGCAACGAGAATGATGGAGGCTCTGGATACAGATTCATTTGAGTTAGTCGCGTTAAATGAACACAACAAATTAATAGAATTGCCACTCCCTGGTAAGACTATGGGAGATGTTTTAGTTGGAACTAGCCGTACTGCTTCTTTTCGTAGATTAATCGATTTAGGTGCTATTCGAGTAATAGATAAACCTTATATTGGTTATGGGTGGACGAGTGATGGGCTAGAAATGATAAAAGAAATAAACCGGGTTCATCCTCGTATGCTTGCAATGCTCAGAGGTCAAATATAAATGAATCTAACAAAGCAAATTCACACGGAAAAATTTCCGCAACGTTCGTTTGTGCTATGAATAGCACAAGCCTCACATTGCTCCAAATTGCCGGTGAATTGCGGCGTTAGCACATTAAAATAAGATATGGACAGCACTTCGCAAATAATCGAAATAGCAAGCAATATTCAATGGTTACTGGTTGCGGTGGTAACCATTGGCATCATTCTCTTGGTATTAATTGCATTAGCTGTCTGGGCGTTGTTCAAAGGCGGTTCCATTCTATTAGAACACCAGCAAGACAAGGTTTTCCGTGTGATTTCAGAAAACCACTTAAGTAAAAATGAAATCAATGAGTTAATTTTATATTGTAATGAGCGGCTTGAAACGCATCCAAATGACGTATGGGCATATTGGTATTTAGGTCAAGCACAGTTTCATAACAATTTGTATCATGACTCAAAACGTAGCTTTGAAAGGGTACTAGAACTAGAACCCAGCTGGTATAGTTCTATAGACTCATGGATCGAAAAAATATCCGAAAAGCTAGAAAGCTTAGGCCCTAAATTAGTTGATTAAAGCTGCTAAAAATAGGTTTCACTAGAGATGAAACTTGCCCCGCTGTGGCTGCGCAAAATACAACTGAGGCGCTATGTAGAATATATGATTTCCGACGTAGAAACTTTTTATTTGCTAATCAGTAGTTGGCTAAGATCAACATGTATCTGAAGCACTTTTTATGGCCCCCGAGTCCATGGTCAAAAGCTAGAACGTCAATTACAATTGTTATCATTTTTCTATCATGCAGTATATTACTGGAAGTTTTACAAGTCGGGCAATTAACGATTCTATGGACATATTTAACGACTAACTACGATTCGAAAACTACAGGCAACATAGTACTTTCGACTTCACGCCTTCAAGGCGGTGGGAGATATGGCGGAGGAATATCTTGCCGATATAACATTCGATATACTTATGAAGTTAACAAAGTCTTATATCTAGGAAATATGGTCAATTTGGGACCGCATAAAGAGAGTGGTAATTGCGGTAAAGGGGCGAAAATAGTTTTAGATAAATATCCTACGGGAAAAGAGGTCACTGTTTATTATGACTCTGCCTCACCAGAAAAGTCGCTTTTAGAGAATATTGGTATAGACACTGAGCGTCTAGTGTTTCAATCCTTAGCTGTCTTTGTGTTGTCTTTACTATGTTGGTGGTATTATAAGCCAGATTGATTAGGTTCGATTTTCCTCTCACATAATAGGCCAGTTCACGCTTTGGTTGATAAAAGAGGAGAAATAAAGATGCTCACAAAAAATCATCAGAAAAAATATGACTCATTCTATGAGTCAACTCATAACAATGAATTCCTCGATACTAGAACTGAGGTTTTAGTTGGTTTATCAGCCGCTATAGCGATGAATTGTGCACCATGTACTGCGTACTATTTAAATCAGGTGAAAAAGGCAAAGATTGCAAAAGGTGAAATTTCCGAAGTAGTTGCCAAGGTTATGGCAGTTGCCGCTGGTCAAAAACGCCTTCAAGTCCAGGAGGTTATTCAAGACCATGGAATTAATCTTGAGGCTTATGAATAGTCACTCTAACACCTTACTCCAGGCGATTCGCTCCTATGTGGCAACGACCACTAGCACTGGGTGGCTAGAGTTCTGGAGAAAATGATACGCGAAAACTATTCTTGGTTATGGTTTCAATATCATTCATCTGAATTTTCAGTTCGTTGTGTATTCTTCGAAAAAGATAAAGTTTCTTTAGCTAAGCTGAATACATGTTAAAAACTATAGTGCCCAGTATTTTTCCATATCGGTAAGATTGTTTGCTTTTTAACTATGTATCCACCTATAATTTCCATATCGGTAATATATTAACCACACAATGTGCATTTATAGCTAGATTTTCCATAACGGGAATATTGATGACTCAGGCAATCAGCAAAACTAAGGTACGGCACATACAGAGTGTGACCGAGCTAGGTCGCTATCTACGTGATTGCCGTCACGAGCAGGCGTCCACTATCAGTGAGGCAAGCAGTTTTGCTGCACTTGGAGAGCGCTTTATTTCAGAGGTTGAGCGTGGCAAGCAAACAGCTTCCTTTGATAAGACATTGCAATACCTCACTTTGCTTGGCCTGAGCTTGCAAATCTACCCGAGAAATGTGCTAAGCATTGAATCTCCATACGGGGCATTTACCGATTTAAAAGCGATTGGTGCATTGGCACGTCATCACCGTAAAGTTCAAAAAGCCACATTAGAGATGGTTTTGGAACTCTCAGGCCTGAGTCTTCGTTTTTTATCTGATTTTGAACGTGGAAATAATTGCCAGATTGGTAAAGCCCTTTCGGCACTCAAGAACTATGGACTGGAGGTGGCTATTGCTCCCAGGAGTTACCGGCTCAGTAAGGTGGACCTGTTAAATGTATGACGACACTCTCAATGTTTGGACTAATGGTCATCATGTCGGTTATCTGTGGCGCGACGAACGTAATGAAATGGGCTTCCAGTACTCGGCAGAGTGGCTAGAAAATTCTGTTCGTTTTCCTGTCTCGAAAACTCTACCTCTTAGAACGGAATCTTATGAGCCGGGTTCAGAGAATCGAGTGGCCCACCATTACTTTGCTAATCTCCTGCCTGAAGCCAATAGTCGTATTCGGGTCTGCCGTGAGAGGAAAATCAGTGTTGATAATGATTTTGAGTTACTCCGAGCAATTGGTGGTGAATGCGCAGGCGCATTTTCCATATTAGGTGATGAGTCAGAGGATACGCCTTCCCAATATCGTGAACTGAGTGATAAGGGTCTAACTGATCTTCTGGTTAAACGTAATCCATCCGTGGTCGTTGAAGCAGGCGATAACCCTCCTCGCCTATCGTTGGCCGGTGCGCAGGATAAGGCACCGGTAAAATACGAAAATGGTAGATTCAATATTCCTCTGGATAACGCCATATCTACACATATTCTAAAATACCGATTACGCGATATTAATCATGTCCCAGCCTATGAAACGATCACGATGTGGACAGCCGCTGAACTGAAACTTGATGTCTGTGAAATTGATTATCATAAGCATGAAGAAGAATCCTTTACCCTCAGCAAACGCTACGACCGCGTGTTAACAGCGGATGGACTTGTCCGACTGCATCAGGAAGATTTCTGTCAGGCCAGTGGCCGCTCCAGCAGCAGTAAATATGAACATGAAGGCGGGCTCACCTTTGCTGAATGCCTAACACTTATCAGGGAACATTCAACTCAGCCCTTAAAAGATATCCCAAGGCTTATCCAGTGGCAGATTTTTAATTTTCTCCTTGGCAACTCTGATGCACATGCAAAAAACCTGTCGTTTGTATATGGCCAGGACAATACGACTCAATTAAGTCCCTTTTATGATCTTATTGCCATCCATGCATGGCCGAGGCATGTCTTTAATCATGACCTGGCATTATCGATTGGTGGCGAAACGAATATCAATAAAATAAAACGGTCCCATTGGGAAAGTGTCGCAGATGACTGTGGCGTATCATTTAAATTATTCGACTCATCAATCAAACATTTATCTGACGGTATCATTGATGCCTTTGATCGCGCCCAATATCGATTTGAAACAATACATGGCGAATATCCAGCTTTTCAACAAGTTCGTCAGGCATTGATTAAGAATCAACGAATATTAAAGAAAGCATTTGAATAAACACTGCGTCAGAGATTCTCTGATGTCCAGGCATGGCCTGATGGTTATGAACTGCTACTACAGGTACTGAACAACGGTGGAGATCATTCTCCAGACATGGTAGATAAAAAGGAACAGGTCGACTCAGGTATCTTAGGCTGTGATTACACAGATGAAGTGCTTTTACCTGCGATTAGTTCAAACGGGGGATTTGTTGATCAGGAGATGGTTTAAGCGTTGTCGATTATCCAGATAGAGTTGGATATCAATTCGATATTTAGATTTCCATCAGTTTATTAAATTTTAATTTTGGGAGTCTTTAAAATAAAATTTGTCCCAATAATAGCTTTGGCTTTACTGGTTTCCAGTTGCGCAGTTCATCCAATAAATAATGGAAGTCAGCGCTCAAGCAATGAATTGCTTGAATTCGCTAAAGCTAACTGTTTTTTCTGGTATTTTAAGAAAAAGAATTACGACCTTCAGGATATAAGAGCTATATCGGGTGGAGTCGTGGAGCTATGGTCTTACTCTGCGGAGAAATACCAGCAAGTGTCCTTGCTGGTTAAAGAATACAAGCCGGAAATTCCTACTAAACAAAATATAGATGTCGATCTTTTAAAATGTTTCAGGTTAGAAAAGGATAAAGAATTCATACAATCCATCTTTAAAATTAGCCAGGAATAAGAAAATTAAGGCTTTAATGTATTGTCCAATGGGTGACTATTAACTCACCCCTCAAGATAAAGTAGTTTTCTCAAGTGTTACTTTATTTTAAGGATTCCAATCATTATACAAATGGCTCCACCTACCATACCAGCCCAGGCTTCAATCGGGGTGTCGCCACTTAATGCCCTGGTCAGCTGAGATCCTGCGGAGTCATAAACGTTATAACCATATGCAGCCAAAGCTACACCTACTACCAAAAGTATAATGCCAAGAATTTTGTTATTCATAGTTTACTCCAGAGATCTATTTTAAGGTCAACCATAATGCATGAATGACACCAGGAAGGAAGAATAACAGACATAATAAGATATTTATGATCAAATCTTTACCAACACCTTTTTTCAGGAATACTGCAATCGGGGGAAGCAATATTGAGAGAATAATTAAAACGAGTTTGTTCATCTGAGATCTCCATAAGAATCAAGAGTTTATTTATTATGCTACGAGTAAAGCTCTGGGTTGATGGTTCTGAAATCTTGCGTAGCAGTTGACGTTTATTAAAGCTTCTCTAATTATTCCATACCAAAAAAATTAGATTTGTTAACTTTTGTTAAATAAGTGATATACGAACTATAAGCCGTTTTTCTTTGTTGGTACTTTGGTGATTTTTTCTTTCTCTTGCGATCAATTAATGGCAATCATTAATTTTGGCTGCACATCCCTGTGTCTCAGTAGTTATTCAAATAATAGAAGGTTTGTTCAATTCCCGCGAAGTTGAATTAGTTTTTTCTGTGCATTACCACTTGAAATAGTTTCTCTTGCAATAGCGATACCTGCCTCAATGCTGTCAGCAGATCCTCCCAGATGAATACGAATACCGGCGTTATATACGATGGCGTCCAGATGTGTGTCATCCGTACCAGCCAGGGTTGCTTCTACTCTTTCTGCCGATTGTTGGGGCTGTTCACAACGATGATGCGGTTTTTCAGTCAGTCCAAAATCACCTGGTGCAAGCGTATAGCGTTCTATGGCCCCATTGTGGTATTCGACTACTGCTGCAGGTGCTAAAGGCAACTCATCACCACCATCAAGACCCTGCACAGCGATGACTCTATCCTGACCTCTTTCGCCGGCTGCAGTAGCAAAACGTTCAAGAAATGATTCGTGCGCTGCGCCAATAAGAGATCGCTTTGCACCTGCTGGATTAAGCATTACTTCACAGGCATGCAGGAATGAACGGTAGAACAGTGCCTGTCGGTAAGGCTTGAGACGTTCAACTCCATGTAGATATTGAGGAGCGTAGAGATGTCCAAAACCTTTTTGCTGGATCTCTTTTTCTACCGCACTGGGTTCTCTGGCAGCTGCTATGCCCATCGCTTCCAGCATGCGGGTGTTGGTAACGCCATCTTTTGGTGTCAGTCCGGTATTGGAGTGTAGAATGACCGGTACACCGGCTGCAGCTGTTACGATAGCGGCCGGAACGCTAAGGTTAAGCGCTTTTTTTCGCCCATCGTAGGGGCCGTTGCAGTTGATGAGATTATCAACTTTGGGTTCGATCAAAGTTGCGGCTGATTCCATGGCGTCGAGAAATCCTTTCATCTCTTCCAGTTTGGCACCTTTAAATCTCATGGCGGTGAGGAAAGCACCTATCTGTACCGGCTGCGCTTCAGCTGAAAATAAAAAACTTAGCGCCTCAAAGGCCTGTTCACGACTCATGTCTTTGGCACCATGGCGGCCTTTGGCTGTGGCGATCAGACGGGCCTTGAACTTCCGTCCAGCCTCACTGCTAAAATCTTGCATTATCAATCCTCCTGAATAATGTCGTTTAATTGGTAAAAATAAAGGGTAAATCGGTACTGTTCTGGTAATCGCTACCGCCCACCACTCGCTCTGGGGCAATCTCCTTACGTGCCTTAATCAGAGCATCTGCAATGCGTCGGTCTTGCAGCTGATAGCGCGCGTCGAGCTGGATCTCATTGATATTAGGACAGTCTTCATCAAATACATGACGATACAGATCGCTCATCATTCCATAGCGACTGGACATCAGAGTATTGGTTGCCTGTTTAATCTGGCTAACGGCATCGTTTTGATGGTTGAAGAAACTGGTAATCAGCATTACCGAGATGGCGTGCATGACGTCGTATTTGACGTGTGCAATGAATACGATGAGGTTTTTTTGAGTAAGTTCGACATCGTTTTTCCAGGCCCAGCGGATTACCCCGCCGAGTATCAGGCTGAAAAATTCAGGCACACCCCATTCCATACCCAGACCCACCGAGGCCAGCGATTCCACCATTGAAAAATCGGGGTGACTGGAAAGCAGACGCTGAGTCAGTACATTGTCTGCCACCCCTGGCAGCATCGGGACATCCTGTTGTTCAAATGGAATCCCCAGGCCATCGAATATATAGCGGTACATGCCGATATGGGTGGTTGAATTGAGTACGCCGAATATGTCCGGGTAGTCGTCTATGCTATGTGTTGCAACGCCATATTCATCGGCCAGCAGCTGTGCCAGAACAACCTGTGCCAGTTCGCTTATGCGTTCGTTAAGGCAGCCATAAGGCAGTGGCATAAGGCCGGAAAAACGACCGAGGGCAAGTGAGACACACTGACGCGTATTCTTTACCTGATTGAAGTAGTGTTTGGCAAAGCGAGTCAACTGGTCCTGATTGAAATCGCCGTTAAAAATCCGCAGAAAAAAAGGATGCAACCAGACGGGGTGCTCCATGACATGATTATGCAGTTCCAGAAA
The DNA here is from genome assembly GCA_050306135.1 of Gammaproteobacteria bacterium. Lineage (GTDB taxonomy): Bacteria > Pseudomonadota > Gammaproteobacteria > JACNJF01. The sequence continues at coordinate 19,932 of JBNLGQ010000012.1, read as the reverse complement.
CAGTTCCAGCAGTGCTCCGGGGCGGAATAGATCGAGCTCGTTGAAGTGGTTACCGTCCTCTTTTTCGGCGATGTCGCGCAGTTCGGCCAGCATCTTATAAAGCGGGTTCTCGGGATTCTCCATATCAGCGATCATGTCAGAAAAGTCTTTCTGTTGACTGACCTTAAATTGATGAAAAACCTCTGCGGCATCCAGCGAGAGTAGATCCGGTAATGGGTGAACCTCATCCAGCAGGCGAGGCGTCCCATCGGCTGCCTCTGTGAGGAGATCTGAGAACTGCTTAGGCTGACTGGAGACTGATTCTGATCCATTCATGATATGGTCTTTACCTGAATATTCGAAGAAAAAGCAGAATTGTGCATGCTCGCGGGACTGGATTCAATGAAAACGCTCAATGATGTTCAATTATTTTAAGCGTCAGGATAGGGCTCCTGGGGGCGTTCATAAAATTTGGCATAGTTTTTCGATAAACTGGTTTAGTGAATTTTCGAGTGTAGGAGATAAGAGAGAATGGTCGGTTCTCTATGAATTAAGTCCCCGAGCACTTATTACTATATGATCTCGCGCGGTTATGCGCAGGGTGAAATTTTGCTAAATGATGCTTATTGGGTCAGGTTTCTTGATCAGCTAAGTCAGGATGTTCCAGCTTATTAGGATCAAAGGTGAGTAGTAAGGACTGATTCCGAGAGTTCTGTTCAATTGGCGAGGGCCGTAAGCCAGGCTCCCGGTTAATCAGCCGATTGTGGGGTTCTGGATAGTTTTCTGTCTGGTGGCATACGGTTCTGGGTTAAGGTTGGCGCCAGAAATCATCTTGGGAAGGCATAAACAGAAAGCATCAGCATCTTAAGAAAGATGAAAAATTTGGAATATCGATTGGCCAATATAGCTGATTGATTTTGAGTGGGAAATAAAACGATTGTGCTATGGCGGATTTTATTGATTTAAGTAAGGAAGTGTTTGATGCGATTTATAATAGTCCTTGATATCAGCTTTAATGGAAGCCGACTATAGAGGTAACAAACAGATTTGGCACCAGAGAAATGAACGGGATTGCAAGAATATTGATGCTTAAGATAGCCATAATTGCGGCATAGCTCGCCCCCCCCCCATGCCGACACTGGAGTAAATCATGGCTACAACGAAAAAGATTATAGCCATCAGGTAAATAGTAGAGGTGATTTCAATATCTGTAAACATGATTGATGGCGACCACTAAACAATGATCCAGGAAATGAGCATGGGTTTCATTGTTTATATCGAGCCCAAGTGCCCTTGTTATGAGTTTAATAACACAGCTTAGATGCAAAGCTCACTTATGGTCCAGTACCTTAAGGTATCGTCATGTTGACGGATTTTTTTATTTTTAATACACATTCGCTTTTAATCGTATGGACACTGTCCCCTTAGTTTGTATGGAGGGGTGAGTTAATAGCTGTGATAAAGAGCAATTTACAGATCAGTTTGGTATATCAGTCTGTTAGAGCGTTTTAGCTGATTTAGCTGTGCAATAGTTACTAATCGGTAACGTTAACCTCGGTAAACGTTCCTGAACGGTAACCTGATCTGTGCTTGCGGCTGTTTTTTGTGGCCTGGTTAATTTAAAAAAGAATAAAAAACCATTGTTAATCAAAGGTGTAGGGAGATAGAGGAAATGGTGGCAGAAAAATTGCTTTAATAATCTAAATCGCATACAAACATGTGGAAGTGAAATTTAAGTAGTTCTCTTTCCTGTAAATAATAATCTAACTGTCAGGTGCTCATGAGGAATCCATTGGTTGATCAGTATGGTCGACATATTCAGTATCTTCGATTATCGGTAACGGATCGTTGTGACCTGAGATGTAATTACTGTATGCCCAGGGGGTTTAAAGACTTTGCAGAGCCTGATGAATGGTTAAGCTTTGATGAGATAGCGCGTCTGGTTGGTTTATTCGGTGAAATGGGCGTCAGGCATATTCGTCTTACTGGAGGCGAGCCTCTGGTACGCAGGGATATCGATCAGCTAGTGTCTATGATTTCAACATTGCCCGGTATTACTGATCTGTCGATGTCAACCAACGCAGTGCGCCTGAAAGATTATGCGCAAGGCCTTAAGCTTGCAGGGTTAAAGCGCTTGAATGTAAGCCTGGATACACTGGATCCCGAACGATATGCATCTATTACCGGGGGCGGCAAGCTTGAAAAGGTTTTAGCTGGACTTGACGCTGCAAGAGAAGCAGGCATCGGACCAATAAAAATCAACTGTGTTTTAATGAAAGACGTTAACGATGATCAGATTCCTGCAATCCTGGAATATTGTGCCGAAAGGGCTTTTACATTGAGATTGATAGAAACTATGCCTGTAGGTGATACAGGAAGAGCTTTACAGGCTCGTTACGTTAACCTCGAAACAATAAAACAGCAGTTGTCTGAGCAATATGAACTGGTGCCGGATATTATGCCCGGCGCTGGGCCAGCACGTTATTATCGGATACAGGGCAGTTCGTCAAAGATAGGATTTATTACACCCATCTCTCGGCATTTTTGTGATACCTGTAATCGAGTCAGATTATCCTGCGAAGGTAATATCTATACCTGTTTAGGGGATGAATCACGTTACACTCTGGCGCATTACCTGCGTTCAGATTACAGTGATAATGAGTTGGAGCAACACATCAGGTCGGCAATTAACCTCAAACCCCTCAAGCATGATTTTAATGGCGATAGGCAAAAAGTTGTTCGTTTCATGTCAATGACCGGAGGATAATATATTTATCTGAGTTCCCGGCTGATGTTCGTTTTTAAGTTTGATCTCCCCTGATTATTTTCTGAAGTTGAGAAAATATCGAGAGTTAACCGGGTTACTCCTCAGCGCCCGGTTTTTTTTATTTGTAAAAGTGTGGAAAAATAAATATGGCTACATTCGAATTTTCAGAAGACCCACGCGGTGGTGTCGGCATGGAAATAATTGCCGCTGACCATAGCGAAATGTTTAATGCTGCGGTTGCTGCCATGTGTCTTTATATGTGGGATCAGGATACGGTTGAAGAATGCGAAGAGGTCGCTGTGGCCTGGTATGGGTTTGATATCCCCACCACTGTTGTGGGTCTGTTGTCTGAAATACTGTATCGGATGGACAGTGAGGACTGGGTGTTTAAACGCTTTGTTACACATAGTATCGAAGAGGTTGATGAGCTTGATGAGCGTCACCGTAAAAAACAGCTGAAGATTTCTGGTGTAGCCTATGGGGAAAAATATCAGCCACAAAAACATGTGCCCAGGTTTGAAGTTAAGGCTGTGTTATTGCCAAAGCTTAAGGTAAAACAGCATGAGCAGGGCGTGCGACTGTATTGTGTTCTTGATGCCTGATTGCATGCTTGTATTTTTTCTGTTGCATCTCTCTGCTGCAGTTAGTTGTCGCCTTTTTAAATCCTGACACTGTTACTGATTGGTAACGTTCTGCCTTTATTTATCGTTATTTTCTCCTGCTAGCGTTACTGAATGGTAACGATTGCTCTTCAGTAATTTGTTCAGGCTAACCCCGGATCATTATTATAGTTAATAAAAACAATACCTTAATCTGATGATGCAGATAGCTGGCATAAAGGTTGCACTCACTGGTGGACATGTCTCTTAGTTTTAAGAGATTTGAAGATCAGAAAAATATTTCTGATATAACAAAAAACACTAGGAGGAATACTTATGTCCGTTGGTCTCCAGGCTGAACCCTCATTAGGAGTACCCGGTAAAAAGCGTTGGGCTATGGTTGTAGATTTGCGGCGCTGTATTGGCTGCATGGCCTGCGTCTGTGCTGACAAGGCCGAATACGATGTGCCACTAGGTGTGTGGCGTACCATGGTCAAGGTTAAAGATACCGGAACCTTCCCTAATACTAAGCGTCATTTTATGCCGCGTCTTTGTAATCATTGTGATAACCCACCCTGCGTGCGTAACTGCCCTACCGAGGCTACCTATAAGCATGAAGATGGTTTTGTTTTGCAGCGTTATGATCGTTGCATCGCTTGCAGAACCTGTATTGCTGCATGCCCTTATAACGCAAGACACGTACTGCCCAAAAATCGCGACAGAGTGAAAATTGGTGGAGTGGTTGATAAATGCACATTCTGTGATCACCGTGTAGAGAAAGGTCTGGCTCCAGCCTGTGTGCAAACCTGTCTGGGACGTTCACGTATATTCGGCGATTTAAATGATCCCAATAGCGAAGTGTCCAGGCTGGTGGCGCGTCATAAAACAGTTGTATTGAAACCGGATAAAGGTACTGCACCACAGGTTTATTATATTAAACCCGAACGGGCGATGACCGAACAGGTTTTCAGTGCTCCGAAGTCTTATGCCGCACGATCTGATGCTGCTGCTTTCTATAAGCATAATCGCGGCAGTAAATTCTTTTCTGGTGTTCTATAGGAGGACGATCATGTTTGAATTGATGGAATACAATATCGCTCCCTGGGGGCACGAGATAGTCATTTATTTCTTTCTCATAGGCGCTGCAGCAATGACGTTTGTTTATGCAGCCGCACCAGCAGTTTTTGGTAACACACTTGGCGGAGCTGCAAGCGCAATGAAGCCATTCCAGAAAACGGGGATGGTTATTTCACTGCTGCTGTTGATTGCCTGCGCACCCTTGTTGATTACAGATCTAGGCCAACCTGGGCGCTTTCTCTATCCCATAATATATTTTCACTGGACATCACCACTTTCCTGGGGCTCGTTGTTTTTACCGCTATTTGGATTGTGCATCGTCGGATTTTTCTTCGGTATGCAAAAAGAGGATGCCAAATTAATGAAACTAACCGGTGTGCTGGGATCTTTGCTGGCGCTTTCCATGCCGCTTTATACCGGGCTGGATTTAATGGTCAATCAGTCGCGTGAACTATGGAGCAATCCGACCATACCCTTATTGTTTGTGATTCTGTCAATAAGTTCGGGTACAGCGGTAGTGGCAGTTACACAAATCCTGCGTGGCCAGCTAGATGAAAAGATGGTGGAGTTTCTACATTTATTTCTTTACATCTCTCTGGGTATAACTCTGGCACTATTTCTCGCCGAGCTGGTGGTGTTGACCTATGGTTCAGGTGATAAGCAGCAGGCCTTTGCGATTATCAATGAACAGTTTTCAACCCAGTTCTGGGGTATGACCTTTTTAATCGGCATCCTGCTACCGTTGGCGATGATTGCTCTGCCCAGTATCGGGCGCAACCCTATGGTGCTAACGATTGCATCCCTGTTAAGCCTGGTGGGTGCATATTCCTTCAGGGAAGTGCTGATCTACGCTGGTCAGTTAACCATGATAAATTTCTAAGGAGAAAACCATGAACGAAACCTTAAAACTTTCCCGGCGCTCCTTTATGAAATTAGGTGGGGCCATGGGTGGTGCCGCTTCGGTCGTGACTTTAGGTAGTACGCGACTGGAAGCAATGGAACAAAACCTCGGCGGTAAGGATTACTCGCCTACCAGCGGTGCTGAGCGCACAGCGGTACCTTATACCTGCCTGGCCTGTAACATCGAGGATGGTGGTGTTGCCTATGTCGAAAATGGTCGTATCGTTAAGCTGGAAGGCAACATGGATCATCCGAATACACGCGGCAAGTTATGCGCTAAAGGTAATTCGGGCTTTCTGCATGTATATGACCCTGATCGCATCATGACCCCTTTATTACGTACCGGTAAACGCGGAGAAGGTAAGTGGAAACGAATTTCCTATGATGAAGCGGCTACTATTCTGGCTGGCAAACTACGTGCAGTTATTGATCGTTCCAAAGAGCATAACGATGCATCAATTTTGAATGAGATTGTGTTTAAGTATGGTCGTGATAGAACCGGTGGTGCGGTTGGTCGTTTTATGCACGCTCTGGGTTCTAATACCGTAATTAATCATACCAATATCTGTGAGTCATCCAAAAAGGTTGGCCTGGAACCCTCATGGGGGCCGGATATTGAATCCTGCGACTGGGCCAACACCAAGTATATTTTAAACTTTGGTTCCAATGTTCTGGAAACGGCTTACTTCATGAATCCGAATGCACAGCGACTGGTTGATGGTGTGGTTGGCAATAAGGCCAAGCTGGTCAGTTTCGATGTGCGTATGTCGAATACATCTGGCTTTGCCGATGAGGCTTATTATCCTTTTCCAGGAACAGATGCTGCGATTGCACTGGCAATATGTCATGTGATCATGAATGAAGGACTGTACGATGCAGACTTTGTGCGTGACTGGACCAATGTCACGGCTGAGCAACTGATTGATCATCTAAAAACCTATACGCCGGAGTTTGCAGAAGAGGAATCGGGTGTGCCAGCTAAGGATATTCGCCGCATTGCACGCGAATTTGCCACTACCAAGCCTGCTACCACATTTTCCTATCGTGGTCCGGCCAAGCATCGTTGGGGGGCCTATCAGGAAGCTGCGATACACATGATTAATGTGATCACCGGTAATGTTGAAAAGAAGGGAGGCTATTGCCTGCCAAGAGGTATGGGCTGGCCACAACCACAGCCCGAGCCACCGAAGGGTGCTGCGCCCAGTGTACTGGCAGCACCACCACTCTATCCGCTGGCCTCACATCATGTGTCCACTCATGCACCTTATATGGTGATGAAGGGCGAGGCCAAGGTCTCGGTTTGGATGAGCTACTACGATAATCCGGTATACACCTACCCATCGAGTCATGTATGGGAGAGCTTTCTAAAGGACGAAAGTCTGGTGCCATTTCTGACTTCTTTCAGTCCCTACATGTCAGAAACTACCGAGTTAGCTGATCTGATCATTCCCGATGTTACCTATCTCGAGCGACATGATCCCGAGTCGATGCCGAGCGGGCTTTATCCCTGTCTGTCCATCCGTCAACCAGTGACAAAGCCGTTGGCTGGTACACAGGAGTTTCGTCAGACATTGATAGATATCATGCATAAAGTCGATCCCGACGGTTCTTTAGGTATGAAGAAGTACTTTGCTTTCAATACGGTAGAGGACTGGATGAAGGCCCACTTTGATGATATTCCGGGGCTGAAGGAAGATGGTGGCTGGAACTTCATGAAGAAGAAAGGTGTATGGCCGATCTATGGTGAAGTGGATAAGAATGACGCGAAAATCGTAGATCGAAATGGCAATGAGGTAGTGCCGGATTATGGACTTTATACCAAGGAATTATCAGCTTCCGACATGGATGGCGCAATTATTGGTGACGATGGATTGATCCGTAAAAATGATGCCGTTATCGGTGTGCATGCGAAAGGCAAAAACATGGTTGGTTTTGGTACCCCTTCACATCGCATTGAGATCTTTAAGGAAAGCTTTAAGAAATATGGTTTTAATCCGATGCCGGTTTATAAACGTCTTGAGTCGAGAGACAAGAAGGCGGATGAACTGGTGTTAACCACCTACAAGGTTAATGTGCATACGCAAAGTCGTACTGCTTCATTGAAGTACCTGGCTGAGCTGTATCACAAGAATCCGGCCTGGATTAATCCTAAAACTGCCAATGCTCGTGGTATCGCCGACGGTGATCTAATTCGTGTGACTTCCCCGCTTGGATACATCGTAACGCGTGCTCATGTGACTCAGGGTATACACCCGGATGTGGTCGCTATCTCAACCGCCTGTGGGCACAGTGCTTATGGTCGTCTGGCCCAGCTCAAGCAAAAAGAGCAGACTGCCGACTGGGCACAGGGTGGTGAAGCCGATATTGCAAACAATGTCTGGTGGAATGATAAAGGTGTACATCCCAATCCGATTATTCGTCTGTCGGTCGATCCTATTGGCGGTTCGCAGGGTTGGTACGATACGGTGGTCAGGGTGTCGAAGGCACAACCTGGAGACAAATACGGTGACACCAATGCCAGTGTGGAAGTATCCATGAAAGATTTCGATGAAACACTTCGCTATGCCTATAACGGCGATCTGCATAAGCAGCATCATGCGGAAGTAGATATCGACTGGGATAACTTACCTGAGCCAGCTACACATTCTGGCGGGCATTAACCTGAAACTGCCCTGGCGCTGCGCCAGGGCAGATCATCGAGGACAAAGCGTAATGCAAACAATAATAAATAAGTCATCAGAATCCACCAGTGAAAGCAGTCAGCTTATTGCACAACAATTGCAACAAAGACAGGATGCTGCTTTATCGCTGGCCGGAGTATTCGGGTTTTTCAGCAGGGTGCTGGAACAGGAGATGGATATAGAGTTTTTAACGCTGTTAAGGCATGACTTTAAGGCACCTCTGGAAGAAGCCGGTATGGTTTTTGAGGCGGAGTTCTTTAGTCAAAATGAAGCAGAGCTACTGGATAAATATGCAGAAGAGTTTACCGGGCTATTTGTTGCTCCCGGTTGTGTTAGTCCCTATGCATCGGTTTTTGAAACCGGTTGCATGTTTAAGGAACCGACCGATAGAGCGCGCATCGCTTATGCAGAAGCGGGTTGGGAATATAAAAATCGCTACAGCGGAGAGTTTCCCGATCATATAGGAACCATGCTGGGCTTTTATGGCATTTTGTGTGCTTCAGAAGCGCAGTACCTGGAACAGGGTAATCTGCAACAGGCTGATCAGGTAAAAGCTACACGCGACAGGTTTCTGTTAGAACAACTGGCAGAATGGGGGCCAGGGTGGTGTCATCTGGCGGCAAAGGCAGCCAACTTGAGTTTTTACCAACAGGTAATTTCGATGGTGGAACAGGTGTTATGGTCTGAACTATCGCAATTGGTAGACCGGCGCGAACTTAAGATTCTGGCAGAAAAGAATCGCCGTGAGCCGAAACGCCTGGATTATGATGCTGATTTTCGTAAAGCGTCAGGTCTATGATGGGTGAGCCCAGAATATTGCTGGTTGAAGCTTCGGGTAGAGGCTTTTTAAACCATTATTCTCACGCTTTAGGTATGGGGTTACATAGCGCCAAGGCGCAGGTCAGATTGCTATCGGGTGTGCGCGATGAATTATCAGCCTGGGATGTGCCGTTTGAAAAACACTCCTGTATACAAAGGGGGCGCAAAGGTTGGTCCTGTGTTAAACAGCAAGTCATGCAATTTCAGCCGGATATCGTGCACTTTCAATGGGTTGATAATCCATTTTCAGCGTTACGTCTGGTGAAGTGGTTGCAGCGCCGTGGGATTAAAACCATATATACACCTCACAACCTGTTACCGCATGAAAAACGCTGGATGCTGATGCCGCTGTATCGTCTGTTATATCGAGCAATGGATAAAGTGATTGCAAGAGATCAGCATATCGCCTGGGCACTTGAAGAATTACTGGACGTGAATTCGCATCAGGTCGAATTCATACCCGGTAGTCCGAATCTGCTAGCTAGTGTGGGATCGCTAAACTGCGATGATGAATCATGCTATGCGAGAAAACTGGAGCATGAGAAAAGGCTGCTGTTTTTCGGGCATGGAAGTCGACGTAAAGGGCTGGATCAGTTGCTGGATATCATCCAGCAGCATGACTGGCCAACGCATTATCATCTAGTGCTGGCAGGTGAGGGTGTTATGTCATCGGTTAATGGCGATTGCATCATGCATGCTCGGGAAAAAATGAAAATCACGCTAATCGATCAATATATCCCCCCTGAAAAAGTAGCGCAGTTATTTTCTTCAGCAGATATTCTTTTGATGCCCTATACCAAACAATGTAAAAGCCCTCTGCTGGATCTCGCGGCTGCATTAAAGCTGCCGGTAGTTAAATCAGACCGAGTAAAGGGGGCAGAGTTTAGAGAGGGAATGCATGGCGTTACGTTTAAACAAGATGATGCAATTCAGATGCTGGACTATCTACTCAATGAAGACTGGTTAGATAGCTCCAGAGCCTATCTGCAAAGTCAGGTTTCAACCGAACAAATGATGGCGCAACTGGCAACACAACATTTGAAAATGTATCGGGGGGTGTTGCAGTGTCAATATCAGCTACACGATGAATTAAAATTACAACAACAAAGTAGTGGCATAAGCATCTGATTTTTTATCATTGGATAATCAATATCGGCTTATGAAATAACAAATAACGATTTTTGATCGTTATAAATTAAAGGGCAACGTGCTGGGGAGCCATGTCTGGAGCAGGAAATACAATTATATTGATTGCTCATGACCAGAAGATGAATGATCTGGTTAAATTGATGAGCAATAAAAAGCATATCTTTCAGGAGTATCGGTTACTGGCGACCACAGAAACAGGTGAAGCCATTCAACGCGAACTCGATCTGGAAGTGACCAGTGTTTTTTCGGGTAGAAAAGGGGGTGAAATCCAGCTGTGTGGATTGATTTGCACCAATTCTATTCGCGCGGTTTATTTTATTCGTGATCCTGTTAATCCTGCTTTCGATGAACCCGATATCACTCCTTTTTATCGTGCCTGCGATTTGAACAATGTGCCCCTCGCGACAAATATGGTTAGCGCGGTTGCTTTGACTCATTGGCTGGGGCGAAAAATCCCCACCGCACGTTGAATTAACGGGAGTATATGCATGCAGTTTGATACTGGTAATGAAGCAAGAGGTTTGCTGGATTTATCTGCTTTGATTATCGAAGAAGATCTGTGCATTAATCTGCGCGGTAGAATGATGTTGTGCTCTGCCTGCCTTGAAAGTTGTCCCTCTGAAGCTCTGTCGCTAAGTGTTGATGCTGTCGATCTGGATAAGGAAAAATGTACCGCTTGTAATAGCTGCATGAGTGAATGTGATGCGGGTGCATTACGTTCCAGTGGTTTTATTCCTGATCGGTTTTTATCCACCCTCTCAGCGATGACTGAGGTTGACTTACATTGTCGTGAAAGTAAGGATGAAGGTGGTGGTGTAGTGATTCCCTGTCATCAGGTACTGGACAAACGTTTAATAGCGGCAGCCAGGGCGGATGGACTCGAAGTTATTACGCTGCATGGATTGAATCATTGCGAGTCCTGTGAACGGGGTGATGCGCGTGCTTATATTGATTCACTTAGACAACAGTTAAATGCCTGGATGGGTGAACGAGCAACAGAAATACGCATTGCGAGTGCAGACAGCAAACGCATGCCAGGCAACAAAGATTATCAGGATCAGGCGGCGATGGATCGTCGATCTTTTCTGCGCTTTGGTGGTGCCAGAACGGTTCAGAGTTTAGCTAAATGGTTTGTGCCGGGTATGACGCAGCAGGAGGAAGAGGAAACTGATCTGCTACCGTTTTATCAGGTCGATGAATTTCAGCAACGTCCCTCATTTTATCTGTCACCCTTATTCAGCAGAATTCAACAGGTGCCCTGGACGGAAAATGCAGAGTTGCCCTGGCAGATGCGTACGGTGAGTGAATCCTGTAGTGCCTGCCTGAGCTGTGGTGAGCGTTGTCCAACCGGAGCATTGCAGTCAGAACAGACGCCACAGTTGAGAAGCCTCAGTTTTGATCCTGCCTTGTGTACCAATTGCCAGCTGTGCGAAAAGATTTGTCCCGAACAGGCATTTATTAGCCAGCCACTACTATCGATACCCGAGGTTACCCAGGGGCGCATCCTGTTAAATCAGGTTGCGCAGAGCCTGTGTGTGCAATGTGGTAGCGCATTTATCGCAAAAGCTGAAGCGCAGATTTGTTCCGTATGTGAAAACGAGCAGGAACTGGATGATGAGTGGCTGGATATGTTATCCGGTTAAACGAAAGCGATTTATTGTGATGAGCATGATATGGCTGTTGATGATTGGGTACGGTTACTGGTGGTATCAGCAGCCACGCAATGCAAAAGAAATGTTTGAAGTGCGTTGTTCCAGTTGCCATGAATTACAACGTCAGGCGCTGTGCCAGTATGCGCCGCAATTACGCCCGGCTATTGTGCAGACCATGCGACGCTCTCATGGCGCAGATGCAACGATTAATGAACTGGAATCAGGCATGATTCAACACTACCTGGAGATGGAATTAAAATGTCCGTAAATACCAATACCCTGCAACAGGCAGCAAGTCTGGAAGATCTGATTCTGGCCCGTTTAAGTGAAATCCATGTGGGCAATGAGCAGGGGCCAGACATCGTATCCTGTGGACAGATATATGATGTAGTGGTCACCGATGGTGCTGCAAGAATTCTGCTCGATATGAGTTTGATAGATCAGCAACAGGAAAGAGCGTTAAGTGAAATGATAGCGCCGCTGGTTGAGTCTATTGATGGCGTGCAACGAGTGGTTGTCAAACCGCGACCGCAATCTATTGCACGGCGCTCATCCATCCCTGGCATACAGCATGTGATTGGTGTGCATAGCGGCAAGGGCGGGGTTGGTAAATCAACCCTGACTGCTAACCTGGCGATATCGTTATCGCGTAAAGGTTACCGAGTCGGTTTGCTGGATGCAGATGTGTATGGCCCTTCTGCACCAACCCTGCTGGGTCTTAAGGGAAGAGCAGAAATGAACCAGAGCGGTGATCGTATTACACCCATGCAGGCTTATGGGGTTAAAGTCATGTCGCTGGGTTTTCTGCTACCTGAAGATCAGGCTTTGATCTGGCGTGGATCGCTGGTGGATGAGGGCTTACCGCAGCTGTTTAACGACATAGACTGGGGTGAGCTGGATGTATTGTTGGTGGATTTGCCGCCGGGCACCTCCGATGTTCATCTTTCAGTAGCGCAGAGTGTTCAGCTTTCGGGTGTTTTGACGGTAACCGCACCGGGTCAGTTATCCATTGACGATGTGCGGCGTGGGCTGGAAATGTTCGCCGATATCGCGGTACCCAGCCTGGGTCTGGTAGAGAATATGGCCGGTATTGTGTGTCATCACTGTCAACACAAAAGCAAGCTGTTTGGAGAGGGGGGGGCAGCTGAGCTGTCGGATAAAACAGGGATCCCGTTATTGACCAGCCTGCCTTTTATTCCACAGGTGGCGATCAGCTCGGATAGTGGCCTGCCTGTGGCGACAGAAGATCTTGCTCTGGGGCAGTTGTTTCATCAGCTGGCCGATAGCCTGATTAGTTCGCTGAAATTAAAACAACAGGGGGTATCTAATGAGTAATTTTCCTGAGTTTCCTGTCGAGGTCGAGGTAAAGGGCAGTGTGTTTAACTCTAACCAGCCCTGGTATGCCGAGCCACAGCAAGCGCTAGAAGGTATTTCGGATGTGGTATTGATTGCCAGTGGTAAGGGTGGCGTGGGCAAGTCTACTGTAACAGTTAATCTGGCCTGTGCCCTGCAACAACAGGGTCTGCGCGTGGGAATACTGGATGCCGATCTGTATGGGCCATCGATAGCACGCATGATGGATACCGATAGCGAGTTACCTGTGAATGAAGCTGGCTTTACTATGCCCACGCAAAACCATGGTGTGTATACCGTATCCGTGGCGAATGTCTTGCCACCAGAAGCCGCTCTGGTATGGAAAGGCCCGATGGTTACCCAGACATTGATGCAAATGTTCCGCGATATTGCCTGGCCCGAACTGGATATTCTGCTGGTTGATTTACCGCCGGGTACGGGAGATATCGTGCTGAGTATTGTTGAGCAGATTCCTGTGACCGGTAGTGTGCTGGTGACAACACCGCAGCAGCTGGCAGTGGCGGATGCGGCGCGTGGCGTAGCGCTGTTTCATGATCTGGATATCCCGGTGTTCGGTATCGTTGAAAACATGAATCAGTTTATCTGCCCCTGCTGTGGTGAAGCCCAGGATCTATTTCCTGCGGGTGCCGCACAATCACTGGCGCGCAAAAAGTATATCCAGTATCTGGGCGGAATCCCGCTTGAACCGGAAGGACAGCGCATGGCCGATAATGGCACCCCGATGATTATCAGTCAGCCACAAAGTTCGGCTGCCAGTGCATTTACAACGCTGGCACAGAGCGTCGCGCAGGCGGTAAACAAAGAGCAGTCATTTCGAAAGCGGGATGCTGATCCAGAGACTAGAGCGGCACATGAAGCCTTCTGGGAAAACTTATTAGATGATTGAGGTGAGCGATGAGTAAAGCGATCAAGTTATATATTCAGCAGGATACACTAAGCTTCAAAGAAGATGATCTGGCCTGGATGGAAGGGGCAGATGGGCTTATCGTCAATCAGCCTGAATGTGGTGTTGAAGATTTAAAAAACCAGCCGTTGCCCTGTGTAGTGCTGCAGGATAGTGATCCCGCAAAATGGCACGATCTGCAGGACGAGAAGTCCTGTTACTGGTCTTCATCAAAAGGTCTGGATGCTAGTGCGGTGTTGCGTGACCAGTGGCCTGAGTTGCACTGGATACCGGTTTTATCAGTATATCGACCCAGTATGAGTTATCGTTTTTCAGGCAAAGGACTGGGTGAGGGGTTCTCGTTTTATATTCCCGATACCTCGGCGATTCGTGGATGGCGTGTAACCGATGATGAGCAGTCATTGCTTGAAGCGGTGGAAAAAGCGCAGCGCCTGGGGTTTGAGTCGCTGTGGCTGCATTCACTGGATGCGGCACAGGCGGGTAAGGGACTGGAACTGGAAATGCTGGATCGTAGCGCAGGCAGTGGTCTGGATATCTGGATATCGGGAGGCGTTACAGAAGCTCGTCACCTGAGTAATCTGGTACGCTCAGGAGGCGCTTCTAGCGTGGTGGTAGGAAGTGAGCTGGCTCGGCTGACACAGGCATCAACATTGTGTGAATGCTTAAAGCCCGTGGTGGAAGCAGTGACGCCAGAAGTAAATTTTACCTGTGGACAGAGTTGCCTCGCTTGAAAATATTGCGCTGGTCTTTGGTAGCATTATGCCTGGTGGCAGGGGTGAACTATGCGCAAAGCAACTGGCAGTATGTCAGTGCTGATACCCTACGAAACTGGATACGCGATGGAAAAGATCTGGAAATTATAGATGTCAGGGGAAAGTCAGAGTTTCAGTCTGGAACTATAGATGGTGCGATTAACGCCGGTGTTGATCCTAAAGGTTATTTGTCTGATAATCACTCTGACCCTATTATATTGATAGCTCCTTATCCATTTGATAGCTCTGTTATCCAGCAATGGATTACACGTTTGCAGAAGCATGCGGATCAGGTATCTGTTCTGACTGGCGGTATTGATGCCTGGATTGCTCAGGGTGGAACTCTGGTCGAGCCGGAATCCTATTACACCCGGCCAGGTACAGTGCCCTTTTTGATTCCCAAAGGATTATGTGAGGATGGAGAACCTGCTCAGGTTTTCGAATGAAATTTGCTAGTCAGATGGTCTTGCTAGCCATCGGCATTATTACAATATCGGTGTCTGCAAATACCGATAAAAAGGATAACTGTATCAGCTGTCATCAGGATGCGGTGTTGTCCTATAAACGTAGCCAGATGGCCCAGGCAGCGAGTACTGAAGGCTTCCTGAAAGAATGGCAGCAAAATGGCCAGGCTGATTATTGTCTGGATTGTCATTCCCCCTCTAGAACGCAGGGTGTTATCTGTCAGGACTGTCATGCACAGGATGCTCATACAGTAAAGCCCGTGTTGAATGAAACGCTATGTGCGCAATGTCACCACGCTGCGGGTGAAAATACGTTTAGAACCTATCTAAATTCTCCAGCCGCAAAACAGGGAGCTAAATGTGTGTCATGTCATATCAATATTAAAAAAAGCGGACATGAATTTATTGGGCCTTCAAGCGCAGGTTTTATGCAGGGAGTCGCCAGGCTAAAGCTGTCAATCAGAAAACAGGAGGATGAGTTAATCGCTATAGTGCAGATCAGGCATAGTGCCGGGCATGCTTTACCGGGGGGAACAACAGGTCGTTCGGTGTGGATAGTTTTTGAATCCTATGATAAGGATTGTACCATTGTCTCATCAAACCATGCGCGCTTCGGCTGGACTAAAACGTTCAATAAACACATGGTCGATAATACGCTTGCAGCAGGAAAAACTACTGTAGTGGAGTTTCCAGTTTCACAGATGGAAAAAGTTGTCGCTATTCGTGCTAGAATGCTTTATCGGTTTGTTCCTGGGGCGCTGAATAATGAGGATAACAGACAGATATTGCTGGATGAAAGACGTTATGAACTAAGGCAGGGGTATCCATCCTGCAAAGGTTTATATACCAATTGAATTAATAAGGTCGTGCAGTAATGATAAATATAAGCGCAAACAAATTATCTGATTGGATCTGTGCATTATGGTTAAAAATATTAATCATAATGCTGATCGTGTTAACAGCGCCAGTTAGTTATTCAACAGAAATCGACAAAATTAAATCCTATCGTATCGGCCTTACACCAGTCTTTTTAGCTAATAAAACCTCCTTCATTAGAGACTGGAAGGATTATCTTGAAAAAAAACTTAAAACACCTGTCAATTTTATACAACGCCAGACCTATCAGGAAGTAACTAATCTGTTACTTTCAGGTGAGCTGGATGCAGCCTGGTTATGCGGTTATCCATTTGTGAGTCATAAGGATAAATTATCACTGCTGTCTGTGCCTGTTTATCATGGACAACCAGTTTATCAGTCCTACCTGATCGTTCCGGCATCAGATAAAACCACGCAGGGTATTGAAGACCTGAAAGGAAAAGCTTTCGCTTACTCTGACCCTAATTCAAATTCCGGATTTTTATACCCACAGGTTGATATGATCCGCAAAGGCATTAATCCCAGATATTTTTTCAGTAAAACTTTTTTTGCCTGGTCACATCAGGATGTGGTAAGGGCCGTGGCAGAAGGCGTCGCTCATGCGGGTTCTGTGGATGGATACGTATGGGATTCGATATCTAAAATTAACCCTGAGTTGACCAGGCAGACTCGAGTAGTCACTAGATCAGAAAGCTTTGGATTTCCTCCTTTTGTGGTGAATCATGATTTACCACAGATTAAAAAAACCGCATTAAAAAATGCCTTGCTACAGATGAATAATAATGAATCAGGAAAAAAAATATTAAGTAAATTGAATCTGGATAAATTTACTGCCAGCGATTTCACTCTTTATGATGGTATTGCGCGCATGATTAAGGTATTTGAGGCCTACCAATGATAGTAAGACAATGAAAGTTAGAGACATCAGTTACCGTATAAAAGTCCCTTTGATTTTATCATTAGTCATACTGCTGACAGCGAGTATGGTGACCTTTGTCCTGAGCTGGCGTGTGTATGAAGAGTTAAGGGAAGAGCTGTTTCATGTGGCGGTAGAAATAGGCAGTGTACTGTCGAATAGTTTACCTGATGCCATGCTAAAAGATGATTTATGGATGGCTTATCGTTTGGTCAGAGCAGCAGAAGGATGGGAGGATTATTCGGTAAGAAGACTGCTTATCGTGCTGGATATGGATGGCTTGATTTATGTGTCCAACAAGCCCAAGGAGCTGGCTCCAGCAACTGAGTTGAGACTGCATGGAGCAGAGCTGGCGAGAATCGAGGCGGAAATATTTAAAACCGATAGAAACAGTCTGGAGCCCCAATTCTATGAACATCCTCAAGATCAGAATTTTTATGTATTACTACCGGTAATCAGTGATGGTGTATCGGTGGGGACTATCATCATCGGCTATGACAAAAAACTCTTTTGGCCAAAGTTTTATCTGATAGTGAATCGAGTAGTTTTATCGGTGTTATTTGCCATGATTATTCTGTTACCGTTAGGTTGGGCTTTGGGTAACAAGATGCTCGCACCGTTGACTAAACTTAATTTCTGTATGTCACGCGTGGGCAAGGAAAAAGCAGAAGACATAAGCTGTGACCTTACCCTGGGGAATGATGAAATCGGGCAATTGGGACAGAGTTTTAAACAGATGCTGCAGGAGCTAGATGAAAAAGAAAAAATGGAAGTCAATATGCTGGCATCGGAGCGACTGGCTGCAATTGGACGTCTGACCGCTGGTGTTGCACATGAAATTAATAATCCACTGGGTGGAATGCTTAATGCGTTAAGTACCTTTAAGCGTTACAGTAAAACTGATGAGCTGTTCAATGATACTTTTGCTATGCTTGAGCGAGGATTAAAACAGATTCGAGATACCGTATCGGCTTTACTGGTCGAAGCAAACCCCAGAACCCATAAATTAAACCCGGAAGATATTGAAGATGTGAACACCCTGTTGTTACCTGCATTAAGTAACAAAAACATAACTTTAAAGTGGGAGAACGAGATAACAGATCAGATCAATATTCCTTCAACCCCTGTTCGTCAAATCCTGATGAATTTAGCGCTGAATGCAATTCATGCGTCGTATAATGGCAAACAGGTGTTGTGTCAGATTAAAAAGGAAGGCAATATTTTTCGCATAGTAGTAGAGAATGAAGGTGAAGAAATACCCCAAGATAAAATGTTGCAATTATTTGAACCATTTGCAGGTGATGAAAAGGGTAATGGACTCGGCCTCTGGGTAACCTATCAGCTTGTATTACAACTGGATGGCACTATAGAGGTTAAGTCTAAAGATGGCATAACTCGATTCAATGTGGATTTTTTACTCAAAGAGGCAGTATGACAACTAAGGCAAAATTATGTTTGGTTGAAGATGATGACATTATGCGAATGTCACTATGTCAGCGTTTTAAGCTTGAGGGCCTAAAATGCAATTGCTTTGAGAGTGCGATAGAAGCATTACCTTCAATTCTGGAAAATAATTATCAGCTGTTGGTCAGTGACATAAACATTCCTCAGATGACAGGAGAGGAATTATTTAAGTCTTTACTGGATTCTGGGGTCACCCCGCCACCTACGATTTTCATAACGGGCTATGGAACCATTGATCAGGCTGTTGAGTTATTGAAAATAGGAGCCTCTGATTACATCAGCAAGCCTTTTGATATTGACGATCTTATATCAAAAATAAAAAGCATCAGCCCTGCGTTGTTCGATTCGGAAAAGGCTCAGGATGATGACCTGGGTGTGTCAACCCAGATGAAAGCAGTGATGGAAAAGCTGAGAGTTTTAGCGGCGCACGATGTTGATGTGCTGATCACCGGTGAGTCAGGTGTCGGTAAAGAATATGCAGCCAGATATTTATGCACCAAAGCACAGGCAAATGATAAGCCTTTTATTGCAATTAATTGTGCGGCATTACCTGAAGATTTGCTAGAAGCCGAACTATTTGGGAATGAGAAAGGGGCTTTTACCGGGGCTTCAAAGTTACGGCGCGGCGTATTTGAGCAGGCTAATGGTGGGGTTTTGTTTCTCGATGAGATTGGTGAAACCACCCCCAGGATGCAGGCAAAACTATTACGCTGTATCCAGGAAAGAGTTGTACAACGTATAGGCAGTGAAGATCTGATTCCGGTTGATATCAGGTTGATATATGCAACCAATAAAAATCTGGTAGAAATGGTGAATGAAGGAAGCTTCAGGGAAGATCTGTTTTATCGAATTAATGTGGCGCATGTGCACATACCGCCGTTAAGAGAGAGGCAAAGTGATATTGCGTGGTTGGTGCACAAGATCGTCGAGCTGCATTGTGCAAAATATCAACAAAGGAAAATAATACTCCCTATCACTGAACGTTATCTGGAAAAGCAATATTGGCCTGGAAACCTGCGTGAGCTAAAAAATGCTGTGGAGCGCGTCTGCATATTGAGTCAGCAGGAAGTCATTGGGCCAAATGAGTTTTACTCACCCGAAGAGTTAGAGAGTGAAAGCAACTGTAATCTAAGCTTAAAAGAGTCTATCGAGCAATACGAAGAGAATCTTCTGCGCGAAACCCTGGAACATCATGAGTGGCGTATAACTGAGTCGGCAGTCAGCCTGGGTATCAGCCGCAAAAGCCTCTGGGAAAAAATGCGCAGGTATGAAATCGATTAACTGCCTGGTTTTAAAATAGTTGTAATACAAGCTTGTATAGAGAGTTTTAACCTTATCTTGATGTTCATATTGAAGTATTAATCAGAAGTCAGTTTTCTTTGAGTATCTGCATTAAATAGTGAGCTCTGCATGAGTTGGTAATATCGTAACGGCATATCCCTGAGCCATTTCCACCAGTAGGTCGCGTAATAATGCTAATGCCTGCCTGGGTAGAATAAGATTGTTTTCACCCTGGCACATTCAGATTTTGGTATCTTGCCAGGCCGGTGGCTTAATTC
>JBNLGQ010000011.1:0-60310 GCA_050306135.1 Gammaproteobacteria bacterium | reverse complement strand
TGGTCACTGCAACAATCGTATCTCATGGTCGCGGCAAGAAAGTAGAAATTGTTAAATTTCGTCGCCGTAAGCATCATCGTAAGCAGATGGGTCACCGTCAAAGCTATACTGAAATCCAAATTAGCAAAATCAAGGCATAGGAAGGTACTAAACTATGGCACATAAGAAAGCGGCGGGCTCTACCCGCAACGGTCGCGATTCACAGTCAAAACGCCTGGGCGTTAAAAAATTCGGCGGTGAAGTCGTAGTACCTGGAAATATTCTGGTTCGTCAGCGTGGTACCAAGTTCCACCCTGGAGACAATGTTGGCTGTGGCAGAGATCATACTCTGTACGCTAAAGCTGGCGGCAATGTTGAGTTCAAGGTTAAAGGTAAAGATAACCGTACCTTCGTTAATGTTGTTACTGCTTAGTCGCTAACACCGTTTAGGAAAATGAAAAGCCTCGCTAATGCGAGGCTTTTTTTTTGTGCGGAGTTTATATCAGTTCCGTCGTTCATGTTTTATTTCACGTCTGTCCTTAATAAAAATTACCGAGTTATCCTGCAGGCCTGATTCAAGGTGTCCCATCAGCTTTTGTGACTTGATGATTATGCGTAGCGTTGTATTCTTCCTGTCACGATGCTGCAGCTCTCTTGCCATGGCTTCAATGGCTGAAAGGTCAAGATAGGTCACCATGCTCAAATCCAGTATTACATCTTCCTTGCGATGCTGCTTTAAAGGGGAGCTAAGCTGGTCGATAGAGGCGTAAAACAGATGCCCCTCAATCTGTATACGAAAAGCGTCCGGCAATTGCTGAAGCTCTATCTTTAATCTGGAGGCGGCCAGCAGGAACATAATGATAGAAAATAGCAGTGCTACCATCAGCCCAGCCTGTAAACCAAGAAAAACAATGCTGAATAGTGTCAGCGCAAATACAGCCAGCTCGCCTTTCCATGGCATCAGGCGAATAATTTCACGAGGTTTTATCATGCCGATTCCGACCAGCATTAAGGTACCCGAAATGACCGCCATAGGCAGGTGGCTTAGGAGTGATCCTAGAGAGATCATCAGAGCCATGGCAATAAACCCGGAAAGAATGCCGGCCAACGGGGTCTTCACCCCCATAGCCTGATTGATTGCAGTACGATTGAAGCTGCCTGAACCGGCAAAACTGGAGAAAAACGGAGCCAGTAGATTGGATATACCCTGCGCGAAAACCTCCTTATTGATATTGATTTCCTGATCGGTAGTAGTGCGTAGATGTTTGACTATGACCATAGACTGGGCCATGCCGATCAGGGCTATGGCTAGTGCGTTGGGTAGCATGGCGACGGCAAGTAGCAGATATTCCAGCTCCAGTTTGGGGTGAGATAGAGGTAGTAATTGTACCGAAATCTGACCGAGTAGCTCTATCTCTGTTGTTACCTGGGTGAAGCATCCCATGACGATTAGCCCACTCAGGTAACCGCAGCCCATGGCTATCAAGATTGAGTATCTTGTAGTAAATCGTCGAGCTAGCAGGCCACTGATAACGGTGATGAGGGCAATGATAAGGCTGTATGGGTTAATCAGGTTTTCGCTGTCAGAAGCGAGCAGGTATAGTTTTTGAAAGAAGAAAGTAGTGCTAAAACGAGATAGACCCAGCATGCCGTCCAACGATGAGAGGATCAGGATTGCTCCAACCCCCACCGTGATTCCAGTAATTGCGGCAGGGCTCAGGTACTGAAAGTATTTACCACCTCTGGCTAGCCAGATCAGCAATTGTATGAGACCTACGATAAGACTTAGTAACAATACAAGGTCGATATAAAGCGGGCTTCCACTGCCTGCGAAAGGTGTCACTGTTACTCCAATAAGTATGGCTACAGCCGTGTTTGGGCCTCCCAGCATAGAGCTTGAACCGAACAGGCTGGCAAACAGTGTGACAAAGACCGAAGTATAGATACCATATTCTGGCGGCAAACCTGCCAGGTAGGCAAAGGTTATGCCCTGAGGGATGACCAGTAGCGCCCCTGTAAGTGCCCCGAAAACCTCAACACTGAGTGTGTTTCGGTCAATAGCGGATGGCTTCCAGGGGGATATCTCATCCATTATGCTGTTTCTGGAGATGCTCTGGAGCTTCATTCAATCAAACCCGAAAACTGTTCCAGCAACTTAAGCAGTTTACTATTGCGAGGATCCCCCGGGCGAATTTGCATGTTGATATAGGCGGCGACATCCTTAGCCTGTTGATGGGTTAGCGAGCGCTCCCTGCCCAACGGCATGTTGGCCCAGATAAAACCGGCTGCTTTTTCAACATTTGACATGCCTGCGCCATGGTTATATGACTGCATTCCCCAAAGCGGTGGTATGGTTGAAACACCTTCGCCGTTGTTTGCGTGGCAACTGGCGCAATGCTCGAGATAAACAGCCTTGCCGTTAGTCGGGTTTGGGTCAAAGCCTGTATCTGGCAGTGTGGGAACGCCGCGCCCCACTGGTGCCTGGCCGATCATCTGGCCATAGGATAGATAGCTGATATAGGCTGCTACAGCCAGCACCTCCGGTGAGTCCTCTGGAGGCATGATGCCATTCAGGCTGTAGACAAAGCATTCGCGAATACGCAGCCCGATACCGTTACGCTGGCCATTCTTGCTACGCCATTTGGGATACATGCCGGCAACATTGAGAGGGATTGCGCCTGTTTTCCTGCCGGCATCCAGATGGCAGTTGGTGCATTTGAGTTTGTTACCGCTATAACGCGTACCATAAATGTCAGTCTCGCTGATGATGCGGTAGCCGAATACTACATTGCTATAGTAGTCGTCGAGATAGTTACTTTGTAACAGTGTTTCTATAGAGGGTTGTTGACTCCATGCAGTGGTTCCCCACAGCGTAGCGCAAAGTACTGCCAGGGCTATAACATACCTTCCTGCTATTAAGCAGCTATAGAATAGCTCAGTAATTATGACTCTCAATAAAATTCTCCGAGGACTTCTCAATATCCATACATCCTCCCTGAGCTCTGCTGTATTAGTGTTACAGTCTTTAAGTAACTGGAATCACCAGTAGGGGGACCTTACCCGCAGCGCCTGGAAAACTATCATAAATGATATCGTTATCAAGTCGAACGGGTTTCAGGACTGTTAAATTGAAGAGGTTATTGATTTAAGGCATCTCTGATCGATTATGTTGTGTCTCTGGCTCACAGGCTGATGCGCAATCAAGGCGTAACTTTGCAGGCATGCGTCTGCCTGGCAGGAAGTTGTAACGCAGAGTGTGTTGGTAAAATCAATCCTTCAAGGTGAGCAAAAAAGGTTTCAAACCTGTTATCCTTGCGCGCCTGATTCGCTGAGTAGGAAAATTCCGGAACTATCTTATCGGGTCAATATCCAATAACCATCTAAAAACTGTGAGAGGAAATACAGTTGTCGTTACAAGATAAATTTCAACAATTAAAACTGTATGCTGAGAGCCAGATTATCGGCCAGCAAAAACTGGTAAACCGCCTGATGATCGCATTACTGGCAGATGGGCATTTACTCGTAGAAGGCGCTCCGGGCTTAGCTAAAACCCGGGCAATCAAAATTTTAGGAGACTGTATAGAAGGTGATTTTCATCGTGTTCAGTTTACTCCTGATCTATTACCCGCTGACCTGACCGGTACCGATATCTATCGACCTCAGGATGGCTCCTTTAAATTCCAGCCAGGTCCATTATTTCATAACCTGATTCTGGCAGATGAAATCAATCGTGCGCCAGCCAAGGTACAGTCCGCATTGCTGGAAGCTATGGCAGAGCGACAAATCACTGTGGGCACAAAAACTTACGAATTACCAAAACTATTCCTGGTGATGGCGACGCAAAACCCACTGGAACAGGAAGGTACCTATCCGCTCCCAGAAGCTCAGCTGGATCGTTTTTTAATGCACGTAACTATCGATTACCCGGATGCAGCAGCTGAACAAAAGATACTGGAACTTAATCGTAGCGAAGCACGCAATGAGGGGCAGGTGATAACAGATGATGCGCCTCATATTGTCCAGGCAGATTTATTTTCAGCGCGTACCGAGGTGCTGGATGTACATCTGGCTGAACCGCTGGAGCAGTACCTGCTGCAACTGGTACTCGCGAGCCGTAACCCTGGTGCTTATGGCCAGGATATTCAGCACTGGCTGGAGTATGGCGCGAGTCCCCGCGCCAGTATTGCACTGGACCGTTGTGCGCGGGCGCATGCCTGGCTGGATGGTCGTGATTATGTAACACCAGATGATATACAGTTGATGGCTTTTGACGTGATGCGTCACCGTATTATTCTAAGCTTCGAGGCAGAGGCAGAAGGTATTACCAGTGAACGTTTTATCAATGAATTGATTAATCGGGTTGCCGTTCCCTAAAGTTACATGAAAAGCAACACAGAGATGGATAGTAATGAGGGTGTGATTTATATTGGCCAGTCCACGTTGATTGGTTTGCAGTCTGATGCCTCAGTATTAAAACTCAAACCTACCCAGATCCGATCCAGTATGAGCGGGCAATACCTGTCCCGTTTTAAGGGCAGGGGGATGGAGTTTGATGAGTCACGACCCTACCAGCCGGGCGATGATATACGCAATATGGACTGGCGCGTAACTGCGCGTACCAATAAGGCACATTCTAAGGTTTTTCGAGAAGAGCGCGAACGCCCGGTATTGCTATGGGTGGACTTTCGTCCCTCCATGTTCTTTGCCACCCGTGTCTGTTTTAAGTCGGTGCTGGCTGCCAAACTGGCCGCGTTATTATCCTGGAAAGCCACTCAGCAGGGGGATCGTCTTGGGGCGCTTTTATTCAGTGAATCCAGGCATCTGGAACTGCGCCCGGGGCGAGGTAAAACAGCCGTTCTCAGGTTGATCAAGCAACTGTCTGAATTCAGCCATCGCATAAATGGGAATGGCGGTGAGAAGAAACAGGATGAGCGGCATGCGCTTAACCGTCTGGTGCAGGTTACCCGCCCTGGCAGTCTGATTTATCTGATCAGTGATTTTCGTCATATGACCGAACAACTGGAGTCGACTCTGTCACGTTTATCTGCCCATAATGAAGTTATTTTGCTACATGTGCATGACCCTCTGGAAGCTGCATTGCCCGGTGCAGGTTATTATCGGGTTACCGATGGGCAGATTGAGGCTGCCATCAATGCCTCAGACGGCCAGGTAAAACAGGTCTATCATCAGCGCTTTGAAGAGCAGCAACAGTTATTGATGAGGCTGTGCCAGAAGTACAGAGCAACTTATCGTGCTGCTTCAACCATGAGTACACCGTTAGAAATTTTACGTCAGAGCAGTAAACCTTATCGAGGTGCAGCATGAACCCTGCTGATGCCTTACCACTGCGAGATATTCATTTGCCGGATGCTGTATCCTGGTGGCCCCCTGCTATTGGCTGGTGGATATTGTTGATACTTGTTCTGTTACTTATTGCTGGTCTAATACTGGGCATTAGAAAGTTGCTACAGCCAAAGATGAATAAAAGTGCCAAAGCTGAAATCGACAATGTTCTACTTTCTTACAATCAGCACAATGATGACCTCCAACTTGTGCAGCAAATATCATCGGCTATACGACGTATCGGTATCAGTTATCTGACCCGTGAAGAATATGCCGGACTGGTTGGTGAGGCATGGTATCAGCGTATCAATCAGCTTGCGCCTAAACAGCCTTTCTCGGCGTCAATGATTGAATTATTGATCAATGCGCCTTATCAGAAGCAGCCTCAGATTGATAATGAGTTGCTGCAGCAATTAATTAAGCAGACGCGTAGCTGGGTACGGGCCTTGCCTACAAATCCATCAGATAAAATAAATTTCAGGGTGGAACATGTTTGAATTCAACTGGCCCTGGGTTTTTGCCGTACTACCTTTGCCCTTGCTGGTCTGGTATCTGTTTCCAGCAGCCAGTGAAAAGCGTCAGGCGGCATTGAATGTTCCCTTTATTGAAGATTTCACCACGCTGGCTGATGTGGCTAAAGGCAGGCAAAGCAAACGATTATTCAGCGCGTTTCTACTTGCTCTTAGCTGGATTTTACTGGTTACAGCAACGGCACGTCCGCAATGGGTAGGCGAAGCACTGGAATTGCCGGTTAGCGGTCGAGACCTGATGATGGCTGTGGACTTGTCTGGCTCTATGCAGGTGGAAGATTTTCGTATTAATGGTAAAACGGTTGACCGCTTAACAGCAACCAAATATGTCGCTGGTGATTTTATCCAGCAACGTCAGGGGGATCGTATGGGATTGATCCTGTTTGGTCGCAATGCCTATTTACAGACACCGCTTACCTTCGACTTAACCACCGTAAAAACATTGTTAATGGAATCGGCGATAGGGCTGGCGGGTAAGGAAACTGCAATTGGTGATGCTATTGGTTTAGCGATCAAACGCCTGAAAGATAATAAAGAGAGTAGCAAGGTGTTGATTCTGCTAACCGATGGTGCAAATACTGCGGGTGAAGTTGCTCCTTTAAAGGCTGCTGAGCTGGCGGCTAATTATGGATTAAAAATTTATACCATTGGTATAGGTGCAGATGAAATGATTCGTCAGTCATTCTTCGGGCCACAGCGTATTAACCCTTCACAGGATCTGGATGAAAAAACGCTGACGGCGATTGCACAGCAAACTGGTGGTCAGTATTTCCGTGCGCGCGATACCGAAGCCTTAAGTGAGATCTATAAAAAACTTGATCAGCTGGAACCGGTAGAAGTCGAGAGTCAAACCTTTCGTCCGGTCAAAGCCCTGTTTATGTGGCCGCTCGCTATGGCTCTTTTGATATCGGGTGGAATGGTTTTTTATAGGGGGGTTATAAAATGAGCCTGCAGTTTTTACGACCCGAATGGTTTCTGGCTTTAATTATTATTGTGCTACTGGCTGTGATTGTTTACCGGCGTAGACTGGTTAGTCGTGATTGGGAAGCGGTTATTGATGCGCCTCTGTTACCCCATTTGCTGAGTGATCGTACCCACAGTAGTAATAGTTGGTGGTTCTGGGTGGCACTGTTAATCAGTCTATTGGTGGTAATTGCTCTGGCGGGTCCGGTGTGGAACAAATTACCGCAACCGGTTTTCAAACAGCAGTCGGCATTAGTGATTGCCCTGGATCTATCGCAATCCATGAATGCTGAGGATATCAAACCGAGCCGACTGGCACGCGCGAGATTGAAGTTGATCGATATTCTCAAGATGCGTAATGAAGGTCAAACAGCATTGTTAGCTTATGCGGGCACTGCGTATACCGTGAGCCCTTTGACCGATGATAGCGATACGATTCAGTCGCTGGTTTCCAGTCTGACAACCGATATCATGCCTGCACAGGGGAGTCGCAGTGATCTGGCCCTGCAGCTTGCATTAGAGTTGCTGAAAAATGCAGGTTCAAAACACGGCGATATTCTACTCATCACAGATGGTATCAGCGATAAAAGTGCTGCAGCAATTCGACAGCTTGATCTGAAGAATGTACGAGTTTCTATTCTATCAGTAGGTACTGAACAGGGCGCTCCTATTCCTGGTGATGCTAGTGGTTTTATCAAGGATGCTGCTGGTTCCATCGTGATAGCGAAAACTGATTCAACTCAGCTTCGTCAGCTTGCCTCTGAACTGGGTGGCTTGTATATGACGATGAAGCTGGATGATGGGGATGTCTCCACACTGCAATCCTTGCTGAATGACAGTGCATTTAAAGGTGAAAACCAGCAAACGGATTTCAAGTCTGATCGTTGGCAGGAAGAAGGTCCATGGTTGTTGTTGCTGGCACTGCCTCTTGCGGCATTAGCATTTAGGCGAGGCTTATTTGTTTCGATATTTTTACTGGTGTTCATATTGCCTGTGTTGAAACCAGTACAGGCAGATGATAGCTGGAGCTGGCAGAGCCTGTGGAAAAACCAGGATCAGCGAGCAGCAAAGATTTTCCAGCAGGGGGATGGTGAACAGGCTGCTGAGATGTTTACCAATGAGGACTGGAAGGCCGCTGCTCATTACA
The DNA here is from genome assembly GCA_050306135.1 of Gammaproteobacteria bacterium. Lineage (GTDB taxonomy): Bacteria > Pseudomonadota > Gammaproteobacteria > JACNJF01. The sequence continues at coordinate 52,348 of JBNLGQ010000011.1, read as the reverse complement.
AGGCAGGTCAATACGATGAGGCCTTGCAGGAGTTACAGTCAAAACAATCAGCTGATGCTATTTATAATCGGGCGAATGCGTTGGCAAAACTGGGTAAGCTGCAGGAGTCTCTGGATGCATATGACGAGGCGCTTAAAAAAGATCCGAATAATGAAGATGCCAGCTACAACCGCAAGCTGGTTGAGGAGGCATTAAAAAAGCAGCAGCAACAGGATCAGTCGCAACAGGGCGATGGAAAACAGGATGATAAGCAACAGTCAGATAAATCATCCGATCAGAAAAGTGGCGATCAACAGAATCAGGATCAACAAAACCAGAGCCAGAAAAATCAGGATCAGCAAGACCAGCAGTCCAGCCAGGATTCTGCAAAGAATGATCAGCAAAACTCTGAACAAAAGGGTCAAAGCAGTAAAGACCAGAAAAAAGATCAGCAAAGCGAGCAAAAGAGTCAGGCAGAAAAAACTGATGAACAGAAGCAGGCGGAGGCTGAAGCAAAGAAACAGGCAGAGGCTGAGCAGCAGAAAATTAATGAAGATAAGCAGGCAGAATCCGCTAAACCCTTAACCGAGGCCGATCAGCAGCAAAGTCTTTCAGAGCAGGCGGAGGCGCAATGGCTGAGGCGTATACCCGATGATCCGGGTGGCCTGTTACGTAATAAGTTTAAATATCAGTATGGGCGTCAGCGCCAGCAAAATATAGAGCAGGAACAATGGTGAGTCTAAATAGATTTATTATCTTGGGTATCGGCTTATTGCAGCTGTGCCTGTTTGTGGGAACAGTGTCGGCTGCCAATATCGTGGTGCGTAGTGATCGAAATCCAGTCGGTTTAAACGAGTCTTTTCAACTGGTTTATGAAACTGAAGGCGATGTGGATGACGACCCGGATTTTTCGGTTCTGGAATCGCAGCTGGATATCTTAAATCGCAGTCAAAGCAGTAATATCAGTATTATCAATGGCAGCTATAGCAGTAAAAAGAACTGGACCTTAACTGCAATGGCGAAGCAACAGGGTAAGCTGGTTTTACCCCCTGTACCATTTGGGTCGGATAAAAGTCCTGCTTATACCCTGACGGTAACTAAAGCGAGTCAGGCAGATGCGCAGAGTAAAGAGTTTTTCACCCGGGTCAGAGTGAATCAGAAACAAGTTTACGTGCAACAGCAACTGGTGGTTACTCAACAATTATTTTCAGCTTACAACCTGACTGCTTATGGTCTGGGCGAACTAAAATTTGGCGGGATTGATGTTGTTGTCGAACCATTGGGAGAGGAAAAACAATATCGCACGCGCCTGAACGGGCAGGCCTATGTCGTGGTAGAAAGGCAGTTTGCAGTATTCCCACAGCAAAGTGGTGCATTAAAACTTGAGCCTGTTATCGCCGAAGGACAGACTGGTTCACGCTCCAGTCTGTTTAATTCATTCTCGCGAGGTAAGGTAGTACGCTCACGTTCTGAGAGTATTGAGGTTGAAGTGATGGATATGCCTGCGAATGCAGACATGAGCCCCTGGTTGCCAGCCACTGATTTTGAGCTGCTGGAACAGTGGGCAGAAAATCCGCCAAAATTTGTCCAGGGTGAACCGCTGACCAGGACCGTATCTATCAAGGCAGAAGGCTTGAGTGCCGCTCAGTTACCTGTGCTGCCGAATTTTAATATCGATGGTCTTAAACAGTATCCGGATCAACCTATTCTTGAAAATATCAAGAACGATAGTGGTTTGAGTGGTTACCGAGTGGAAAAGGTCGCATTCATTCCTACCCGGTCGGGAAAGATTACATTGCCAGCGATAGAGATACCCTGGTGGAATACAGCTACCCAGAAGCGTGAAGTGGCACGCATTGCGCCACGAGAAATCGAGGTTGCACCATCTCCTACAGCAGCCCAACAAGCGCCAGTTGCGCCAGCACCGCAACCTGATGTTCAGAAAACAGAACCAGCAGTCACTCCGACAGTTGATTCTCCTGAATCACCAGCGATGGTTGTGGAAACGAATTCACTCTGGCAGTGGCTTGCGGCGTTCACAGGATTAGGATGGCTGGTGACTGCAGTTTCCTGGTTCCTTTTTTCACGTGCAAAATCAGATACTTCTGAAGACAAGCCTGATGATAGTCAGTCAAAGCAGCGAAAGGTATTTAAACAACTGCAATCCAGTTGTAAAAATGCCGATGCAATAGCCTGTCGTTCTAATGTGCTGTTGTGGGCAAAGCTTTATTTCCCTGAGCAATCGATAGTGAGTATCAGTGACCTGCGTAGGCTTCTCCCTGTGGATGTGGTTGAGCAATTGACAAATATTGATGCCAATCTTTATGGGGGGGCTCAATTGACTATTGATTTTGAGACTATAGCCAGCGGGTTAAATCAATTTGTTAAAAGCAATACTCAGCAAGCCTCCCAAAAAGCAGACTTATTACAGCCATTGTATAAATAAAAGCTAAAAAAACCTCTGCAGCAAGCTATAATGCGCCATTTTTAGCGTACAGCGCATTTTTTGGGAATTCAAATGAAGTTTATTGACGAAGCCATTATTCACGTACGCGCCGGCAAAGGCGGTAACGGTATCGTCAGCTTCCGGCGCGAAAAATATATTCCATTCGGCGGGCCTGATGGCGGTGATGGCGGTGACGGTGGTTCCGTATATGTTATTGGTTCTACCGATTTAAATACACTGTCTGACTTTCGTCACCAGAGAAAATTTCTGGCAGAGAATGGGAAGTCTGGCCAGGGTCGCAATAAAACTGGGCGTAAGGGTGAGGATATTATTATTCCTATGCCTCTGGGCACTACCATTACCACGGTAGAACATAATGAGTTGATAGCGGATATCAAGGAACCCGATGTGCCAATTTTGATTGCTCGCGGTGGTTTTCATGGCTTGGGAAATACGCGCTATAAAAGCTCAACCAATCGTGCTCCCCGTCAATGTTCTGCTGGTACCGAAGGCGAGCAATTTGATGTCAAACTGGAATTAAAAGTCATTGCCGATGTTGGCCTGCTGGGTATGCCTAATGCGGGCAAGTCTACTTTTATTCGATCAGTGTCCGCAGCTAAACCCAAGGTGGCTGATTACCCCTTTACTACTATGCACCCGAATCTGGGCGTGGTGAGTATTGCTGCGCATCGGAGTTTTGTGATTGCCGATATCCCTGGATTGATCGAAGGCGCTTCTGAAGGTGTGGGGCTGGGCATACGCTTTCTCAAGCATTTACAGCGCACTCGATTGTTACTGCATATTATCGATGTGGCACCACTAAACGAGGACCATAATCCAGCTGAAGATGCTCGAAAAATACTTGCTGAATTAAAAAACTACGATGAATCTTTATATAATAAACCTCGTTGGCTAGTGCTCAACAAACTTGACCTGATACTCGAAGAAGAGCAGGAAAAGCTATGCCAGCAAGTTATTGACGAAATGAAGTGGGAAGGACCGGTGTATCGAATCTCTGCAATTAATAAAGAAGGTGTCGATCAATTGTGCTACGACATTATGCAACTGGTAGAAGCCAGCAGCCATCAGGCTTTTGATAGTGACTTAGGGTCTGATACTACTGATTAAATAGATACACAATGGAAAAGAAAATTAAACGAATTGTCGTCAAGATTGGTAGTGCACTGATTACCGATGGCGGCAAAGGACTGGATCATGAGGCACTCACCGGTTGGGCTGAACAGATGGCGCAACTGCGCCTGTCAGGAATTGATATTGTACTGGTATCATCAGGTGCTATAGCCGAAGGCATCAAACGTCTAGGATTAAAGAATCGACCAAAGAGTATCCATACCCTGCAGGCTTCAGCTGCAGTGGGACAAATGGGATTGATACAGGCTTATGAAAGCTGTTTTAATAAGCATGGCATTCATAGCGCGCAGATTTTACTGACTCATGAAGATATGGCGAACCGCAAACGCTATCTGAATGCACGTTCAACATTACGTACCCTGCTTGACTTTGGCACCCTTCCTGTTGTGAATGAAAATGATACGGTTGCTACTGATGAAATTCGCTTTGGTGATAATGATACTCTGGGCTCTCTGGTCGCTAATTTGATCGAAGCGGACCTGTTAATTATTCTAACCGATCAGAAAGGATTGTATGACAGCAATCCGAGTACCAATCCTGAGGCTAATTTTATTGAAAAAGCCGATGCCATGGACGATATGCTATTGAAGTTCGCAGAACCTACCGGTGGTGTTCTGGGTAGCGGGGGCATGCAAACCAAGATCATCGCTGCACGCAAGGCTTCACGTTCTGGTGCACATACCATTATTGCCTATGGGCGAGAGCCTGAAGTGATTAAGCGTCTGGTGAAAGGTGAGTCGATAGGGACATTTTTAAAAGCATCTTCCGAGCACCTGGTAGCACGCAAGCAGTGGCTGGCTGGACACATGCGTTGTGCGGGTGAGCTAATACTGGACGATGGCGCAGTGCGGGTGTTACAGAAATCCGGAGCCAGTCTGCTGCCTATAGGGGTCAAAGAGGTTAAAGGTGATTTTAAACGGGGAGAGGTGGTTGCCTGTGTGAGTCTTGAAGGCAAGGATGTAGCTCGTGGGTTGATTAATTATCCAGCTGATGAAGCGCGTAAAATCATCGGGCATACGAGTAAGGAAATTCCACACATACTCGGTTATGAAGACGATGCAGAACTGGTGCATCGAGATAATTTAATCTTGCTGGATTAAAGTTCCATGTGAGTGTTTCCTCACTCATATCCCATTGTGTTTAATCCGCTAAAACTTCAGGTGCTGAATGTACCTGATTACGACCCATGCGTTTGGCCCGGTATAGTGCAATATCCGCTTCGCGAATCAATAGCTCCATACTACTCTCAGCCTGAGGCACTATGGTGGCAGTGCCTGCACTTATAGTAACCACAGGGCCAGTGGATGAGTGTTCATGCGTGATTTTCAGTGACTCCACTGCAGCACGAACCTGTTCTGCTACCTGAGCGGCACCTTCGTTGCTGGTATCGGGCAGAATGAGCATGAATTCCTCCCCACCGTATCGGGCAACCAGATCAGTTGGGCGTTTCAATTCGGTATTAAGCGTTTTGGCAACTTCCATCAGGCATTCGTCACCGGCCTGATGGCCGTAGTTATCATTGAATGCCTTGAAATGATCCACGTCCAGCATGATGATTGAAAGTGGCAGGCTATTGCGCCGTAGACGTGCCCATACTTCTTCCAGATAATCATCTCCCCGACGCCTGTTGGCTACACCGGTTAGGCCATCATGATTGACCAGACGCTGTAACTGCTTGTTCAGCTGCTCCAGACGGGTTGTTCGTTCGCTTACCTTTTCCTCCAGAGTTCGCGAATAGTCCTGCACCTGTTCATACAGGCGTGCGTTCTCTATTGCGACCGCGGCCTGAGCCGTCAGTAGCCGTATCACCTCCACCCGTTGCTCGGTGAATACTCCGCTGGCCAGATTATTCTCCATATACAGAGCAGCTTCGAAGCGTTCCCGACGCAGCGGTACGCATAGTACCGATGCAGGCTTGATCCTGAGCATATACGGATCCTGTATAAACGGCCCTTCACGGGAGGCATCATGAAGTATTATCGCGTCACCGCTGTGCAGAACCTGATTAATAAGTGTCACGGGCAGAGGTATCTGCTCACCGGCGGAATTCGATACCAGCGAATGAGCAGGTATTTCGTCTGTAGAAGGTCCTTCCTCTGGAAGCCGCAGCGCTTCAACCAGCAGTTGTTCTTTGCGCCGAACCACCAGGCAGCCCCACTGCCCGCCGGCGTTTTCCAGCAGGATATCCATGGTGGTCCTGAGCAGTCGATCCAGCACCATCTCGCCAGAGATTTGCCGCGAGGCCTTCATCACTGAGGCCAGGTCCATGTCTTCTGCATGATGTGCTGCAGCTGACGTCCGGCCGCCTGGTGCCAGTTCACGCAGTACCGGGAATTCCTGTTCCATCAGGGCCACCTTACGCTTAGCGCCCCAACGTTCATACAGATGATGCGCACCTCGCAGGTAGCCTTCCGCAGATCTTTTTCTGCCGAGGGTTAAAAGATAGCGTGCAGAACGTTCGCAGGCGCAAGCTTCGTCATGCAGAAAACCGCTTTTCTGTGCCGCGTCTATGGCGGCGTCATAGCGCTCCAGAGCGGTCAAGATATCAGCGTCAAGTCGAGCCAGTTCTGCTTCCATCAGGTACTGGAGATGGCGGAAATTTTCAGCACAGTTATCAGCCAGGCGGGACATGCGCGCATGATCGCGCTGCAGGCGCTGTCGCGTAATAAGCTGCTCTTCAGCTTCCATCTCAGGATAATGGATAGACAGGGTCAGGAATGAAACTATGTAAAAACGTACCAGTTGGGGCAGAGACATCGCCGACTTGATCAACGCATCCTGAGCACGGACATGTTGCAGGGCAAGCTCGTAGTCACCGTGTAGCAGGCAGATCTCAGCGCTGTAGATGTGATAGTTGGCAATCCCGGTCATAAACTGGCGCTGGCGCATACCTGCCAGACACTGTTGCTCATCGAAGCTATTATCATTCAGGCTATACGGTGAATCGGTAAGGCCGAGCAGGTTGCGCTGCAGTTGTAAAAACAGGGTGCCTGAATCCAGCGAGTCCTGATAGGCGCACTCACGTACGATTTCCAGGTTCTCGGCGTGCCGACGGTGGGCTGTTTCCAGATCCAGAGTCGGATCCCAGATCACACAGTCCTGGGCACTGTAGGCCAGATAGAGCAAATCGCCCGATTGATAACCCGCTTCGATGCCCTTACGGAACCATGGCGTCAGGCTTGACCAGTGGTTACTCCAGTGGTGTACGAACATGGCGTAAACGTAGATTACCCTTGCGCGCAGTGTGATGTCATCGAGGCGTTCGTTGATTGCCAGCCCGACCTTAGCATACTGATAACCGAGAGCCGGTTCGTCGAGCTCGCCGCACAGCAGCATGCCGTAGGCAGCATAAGCGAAGGCCGACTCGGGGCAGTTGCCATGGCGTAGCGAAAGATTGACGGCCTTCAATACCAGATAGGGGAACAGATTCCCGGTACCAGAGAGAAAGGCTGCGGCAAAAATTTCCATGAAAAGTCGCATCGCTGTCAGGGTGGCCGGGTCTTCAACCAGAGGAGCATCTACAAGGTCGGCGATCTGGCGTTCGGCGAGGTTCTCCTCTACCCATCGGCGCTCCTGGGCTATGTCCTCTAGCGTTGGTTGCTCGGTGATGTTCACGCCAATCATGGCCAGGCCCTGAATAGCAGAGTGGATGGATTCCTCCATGCGTCCGAGAGTGGCATATTGCCGGGTGCGGGTGGCCAGGATATTACTGCGTTCGAGGTCGCTGCTGGCGTGTTCCAGCATCACCTCGATCCAGCTATCTGCTTCTTCCACTAGCCCTGTGAGATAGGTGCATTGCTGAGTCTCTGCAGCTAGGCTCTGCATCAACTCCGGCGTCTTTCTCCAGGGATCGGCTGGCAACAGTTCCTGCGCAATCCGCAGATATTTCAGCGCCGCATCATAAGCCGCTGAGTGCCTGGCACGCACACCGGCGCGCAGGTTGAGTTCGGCAAGCTGTAAGCGTTCGTTAGCAGAGTCGATCAATGCACGGCCTTCGTTAAGATGGCCGACGATGTCAATCAGACGTTCATCCGGTACTCCATCACCGGCGTGCTGTTGCATCAGGCGACCTACGGTGAGATGGACTTCATTCAGCCGTTGAACCACGATCAGGGCATATGCAGCCTGTTGCACTCTGTCGTGCTGGAATCGGTAGCCTGGATTGAACGCCGGGGGAGCTGCATCCGTTTGCAGCAGATCGATATCCATAAAACGATAGTTGCTGTGCAGGGGATGTATCGTGTGCTGCTTGAGTGCCGGTAGTAGTGCAGCGGCCGTTTCGGCGATGGGGTGCTGGTAGATTGCAGAAAGCGTATGCAGGTCGAAGCTGCTACCAATGCAGGCGGCCAACTGCAGAATTTGCTGGGTCTCGGACGGCAGGTGTCGCAGGTTATCTACCATAAACTCGATCACATCACTGCTCACAGCGGACCAGCGAACTGCATCCAGATCCCAGTTCCATTGCCCACTGGTCGAATCCAGTGAGATGGCCCCCTGCTTATGCAACTGCCGCAACAACTCTTTGCTGAAGAAGGGGTTACCCTGGGCCTTGTCGTAAAGCATGTCGCTCAGAGGTAGTGTTTCTTCTGGGTTGCGGCATAGAGCATCGCCTACCAGATTTGCCACGGAACTACGGTCCAGTGGACCGACCGGTAACTGGCGAATGTTTTTCTGCGACTGCAGGTCATCGAGCAGCAGGCGCAGGGGATGGCCTGCACTCACCTCATTACTACGATAGGCCCCGATCAGCAACAGGTGGCTTAATTCCCTGGAAGTCACCAGTCGGCGCAACAGCTCCAGGGTAGGTATATCGCTCCACTGCAGGTCATCCAGAAATAACACCAGCGGATGTCCTTCCCCTGCGAATACGCGGAGAAAGGCACTCAGTACTATAAGCATACGGTTACGCGCTTCTGCTGGTGGCAGTTCAGCCACCACCGGTTGCTGGCCGATAACCAGCTCCAGCTCCGGAACCAGCTCTACCACCAGACGTGCATTCGGTACCAGGGCATCTAGCAAGTTCCGACGCCACTCATTTAAGCGTTCTTCCGGTTCAGCCAGGATTTGCTGGACCAGGCTGCGCAAGGCATCGGCTAATGCCGTATAGGCTTCACCTTGCTGGAATTGTTCGAACTTGCCCTGTACGAGGAAGCCCCGCTTTCGCACCAATGGTCGGTCGATTTCGTTGACCAGGGCCGATTTACCGACGCCCGAGTAGCCGTGAACCAGGCAGAATTCTGTATGCCCAGCCATCGCTGCCTCAAACAGTAAAAATAGTTCCTTTAGCTCGCGTTCACGACCGTACAGGTTTTGCGGCAGCAGAAACTTTTGCACCACATCCTTTTCGCCCAGCTTTATTGGCTCGATCTCACGGCCCGTGACAATCAAATCCGCACAGTAAGTCAGATCATGTATTAACCCCTTGGCACTCTGGTAACGATCCTCGGGGTTCTTGGATAGTAGCTTGAGGACGATGTCCGATACTACTTTGGGTATAGCAGTTGAAATTTCCTGTGGTGATAGCGGTAAACGGCTGATGTGACTGTGCACCCATTCCAGCAGATTGTCGGCCTCGAATGGCCGTTTTCCAGTCAACAGTTCGAACAGTAGTACACCGAGTGAATAATAGTCGGAGCGGTAATCGAGGTCTCGATTCATACGTCCGGTCTGCTCTGGCGAAATGTAAGGTAACGGGCCCTCGATAACACGTGACATTTGCACCGCCTGTCGCTCCTGATCCAGCTCGGAGGCAATACCAAAGCCAGCCAGGGCGATGCTACCGTTGGCTGGATCAAAAAGAACATGTTCAGGGGTCAAAGCCTTGTGCACAAGGCCGTGGGTATGTATTTCACCCAGCACAGGGACCAGTCGCAGGGAGATGTCGAGTACCTCGGACAAAGGCAGGCCATTGCCACCTGCCTGTGCAAGATGGGACGCGAGGGAACTCTCGAATAGTTCACAGACCAGTGCCAGGTTACCACTACCATGTGCTAGTACCTCATACACCTTACGCACGCCATTGATCTCAGCCAGACGCTGGGCGATGGTACCCTCACGACGGATCTCGGCAACCTGCTGACGTTCGGGGTATTCGGCATCTAGAGTTTCCACCGCAAGCATAGCGCCATCGACAACACGACTGGCGCGATAGACTACACGTCCATCGAACCGGTACAGCACTGGACCGACTTCGTAGCCCGGGAGTTGCATGCTTGCAGTTACCACGTGCTTTTAGACGTCGAACATTCGCTTAAAAGTGGCGCTAAAGTCCTCATGTGCCGTTTCACGTAAAGGTTCGCCGTGACCGCAGAGGGCATGCTTGAAGGGGATCTGCTTAAGACGGGCGAAGTCATCTGCTGCTGGCGTTGCTCTCTGAACCCATACCGGGCCTAGATTGGCCGGTGTAAAGAACCCCATTTCTGTCATCAGTTCCCTTGAGCTATCCGAGAAAAACTCGTCGGGAGCTACCCAGTTCTGTAATGCATCGCAAGCGATGAGAATACCGCCAGCACGATCAAGGCGCAGGATACCTTCCGGTATCTGGGTGGTTTTAAATTCGAACAGGGAAGCATCCGAAATCGGTAGCGTGCCGTCCGGGATCAGCGTATTGCTCTCTTTCAGGCCTGTTTCGTGCTGCATACTGGTCATAGCCCAGTATTTGGCTGAGTAACGATCCACATAAAATGGATCGTCGCGCCCGTGTAGAGCACCAAGGCGCACCACATCGGTGACTTTACCGAGGCGGTCAAGTTCAGCCAGACCCTCTTCGTTCAGGCGCACGCTATTGATGATGATCAGGCGATCTCCGTCCCGTACCACGGTCATATTGCGGCTAAACTTCCAGTCCATATCCTGCAGAACAGTCTCCATGGCACCGGTAACAAAAAAGACATCGGGAAAAACTTCCTCGATGCTGCTGTGGGATAAAGCCGGGGGGAATTCATTCATTGCTATGTGTCTCATTGGTTGTTACTGAAATCGAAGCTGCCCACATAGCGATACTCTCTGCAATATTCATTCAGATAGGCGTTGAGATATTGCCGTTGGGCCTGGTTAAGTCGTGCATGACGGATGTCGTTCATTGATTCATTGCCATCACTGCTGTCCATTCGTTTGAGATGAAACAGCGTCATGTCACGTCCGCCGAAAAAGGTTTTCAGATAGCCATGCAGGGGGCGAGCCTCTGTCATATCGAAAACTGCACCGTAAAGCGCCGTGTACAAGGGATGTTGTGCCAGTGACCTGGCGTCGAACATCGGGTAATTGCCTGCGGGTGCTGTGAATGGTAGGTAGTCATCGGGCTGGTGAACCGGCTGCGCCTGGAGGTTACGGATGTAGTCGGGATCAAGCCCCGACTGGCGAGCTCCATCGACGACAATATTGAGATATCGTTGACCTGGTAGACAGGTATCATCAATAAACTCTGGCATACCGACGTAGGTGTATGCGGGAACCTGCTCGCCATCGCACTCAACCTCTATGGTAATACGATCATAACCATGACCGTAGGCCTCCATGGCATCCAGCGGAGTAAGGGCCTCGTCAGGACAATCGTGTAATACACCTAGCACCTGGTCGCCCGCTGCGGAAGAATGTTCGATGTTGCCAACCCCGCCTTCGTGACGGAAAAAATGCTGTACGTTGAAGCGCAGGCGCCAGTCGTGTAGGACTGCGCAGCGCGAGTATATCGGCTCTACACCCTTGGCGCGTAGAGAGGTGATGTTCATATTGGATCCGTAACCAAAATAGCGAAACATATATTAGCAATCACTTATTAGTGTTAACCCACAAGCCACACAGGAATAAGGCAGCTAACGTCACCGGGTACTTCTTAACCATACAGGGATCCTGATGAGTTGATTTATATCTGAAGTCAGAGTTTTTTTGAGTAGTACTCTTTTAAACCCTGAGCATAGCACAAGGAAAAAAGTCCCTTCTATTTTATTATTTGATACGATTCTATGTTCAGCGGAAAGGCCAGGGTCTACGAATGATTCTCATCGACTAAAAAGGGAGATACGACAGTAATCCAGGCACCAGCTCTACGGCTAAAACTATCGAAAAAGTCGATACCATGGATGATTTGCTATCGCTGTGCGGCTGAGTTAATACTGGACGATGACGCAGTGAGTGTCTTATAAAAAAAACTGGGACTAGTTTGCCACATATAGGGGGCAAAGAGGTTAAAGGTGATTTTAAACACGCTGAAGACGATGCCGAACTAGTGCACAGGGATAATCTGAACTTGCTGGCTTAGCTATGACTTTTTAGTGTTACCCACTGTTGTACTTAAAACAGCGGGTAAATTCAAACCAGTTCACAGGGAGAGTTATCCATACATCACAGTTTTTAAGTATGAATGCTGCTTCAATATAGATTAGACAAACAGCGGCAAAAAGGTTGAGCTATGAATTACTCTACAGATTCGAGCGATGAAGATATCACCCTGATCGATACCATTAGAAAGATTTCCGAGCGTATTAGCCTCAATGGTTCAAAACAGGATAATGCGCACGCCCAGTTTTTGCTTGAAATGGTTGACGATTTGCATCATCAGGTGGAGTCAATTAAGTATTCTCGCAGGGCTTCTAAGGCATAACTAGGTGGCTTAAAATTCCATCATCTCAAAATCGCCTTTCCCTACACCACAGTCCGGGCAAACCCAGTCATCGGGAATGTCATCCCAACTGGTTCCGGGAGCGATACCTTCTTCGGGTAAGCCCTCTGACTGGTCGTAGATAAATCCGCATACTATGCATACCCATTGTTTCATGTATTACTCCGTATATTCCGGTATCAATTTCAGTAAGTGTTCTATTGTTTATGCCGTTGCATAAGTCGTTGATAATGTTCTGCAGAATAACGCAGGAACTCAAGCTCTTTTGGTTTCAGCTTACGTATCTGTTTACAGGGGTTACCTAGATACAGATACCCACTGTGTAACGTTTTTCCTGGAGCTACCAGTGAGCCAGCACCTATCATTACATGGTCTTCAACGATAGCATTATCCATCACGATAGAACCCATACCGATTAAGCAGTCATTGCCAATCGTGCAGGCATGAAGCAGTACTTTATGCCCGACAGTGACATAATCACCAATATTTAATGCGGCACCGTCTGGGTTGTATTCCCCGGCATGACTCACATGCAGTACGCTACCATCCTGTATATTGCTGCAATTCCCAATGCGAATGGAGTTAACATCTCCTCGTATTACCGTCATGGGCCATACGGAGCAATCTTCGCCCAGAGTGACATCGCCGATGATGCTGGCCTGTGGGTCTATGAAGCAAGAGTCTGGTATTTGTGGTGCTTTCGATTCAAAGGCACGGATCATTACTAAGCCCTGTGGTAAAATATCGGTCTAGTGTAACAGACCCCTGGTTTAATCATCCATCATGCCACCGCATATTCCTGAAAAGTTAAAACTCTATGCTCATCTGGTTCGACTGGATCGCCCCATTGGTAGCTATCTGCTGTTATGGCCAACCCTGTGGTCACTGGCTATTGCCTCCGAAGGAGGGCCTGATCTATGGGTGTTGTTTGTATTTGTGCTTGGGGTTTTCATGATGCGTTCCGCAGGCTGTGCGATCAATGATTATGCTGATCGCCATATTGACCTGCATGTAGCCCGTACCCGTGAACGCCCATTAACCAGTGGTAAAATAAGTCCTAAAGAAGCCTTGATGGTTTTTGCTGTATTGGCGCTATTATCTTTTTTGCTGGTGTTGACGCTGAATACTTTTACTATTTATCTCTCCATCGGTGGTGTGTTGCTTGCTGCCAGTTATCCCTTTATGAAACGTTATCATTATCTGCCTCAGGTACATCTGGGAGCTGCGTTTGGCTGGGGGGTACCCATGGCCTGGGCAGCGCAAACTGGTGAGGTAAACAGTATTACCTGGCTGCTCTATACGGCAAACCTTTTATGGACAGTGGCTTACGACACCATGTATGGCATGGCTGATCGCGAGGATGATTTAAAGATTGGAGTGAAATCAACAGCTATTCTGTTTGGTGAGGCAGATAAGTTGATCATTGGAATATTACAGTTGCTGTTTATCTCGACCATGTGGTTGATTGGGATAAATCTGGAATTTTCCACGGTTTATTTTATCGGTTTGATTTTTGCTGGCATTCTTCTAGCTTATGAGCAGGTAATGATTCATAACCGTTTACCGGATTACTGTTTTCATGCTTTTCTGCATAATCACTGGGTGGGTGCGGTCGTGTTTTATGGCATCATGGCTCACTATTACCTGGCTTGATTGTTTCAAACCTGAGGCTGTTTTTCTGAGGAAAACCTGATCAATATCAGTTTTTCGAGTTACCAATGTCAATCTTCAATAATCTTCTGAATTAATCCTTAATTTCCAAAATTTTGCCATCCGGGCTAAAGAAAAAGTCATTTTTTTCGATATATTTATAAAATACTGCTAAATTTATTAGGGAAATTCTGTTTGATTCAGAGCTTTTTGCGGTACAGGGATAATATATCGCCAAAATTGATGGCTACAAGCTATTGATTTTGTGAGAAAAATGAAAATTACACTTTTCTTTTTTTGTGCTCTGATCATTCATGGACGAATTATTCAGAGCTTCCTTAATTAACAATAAAAATCCATGCTGTAAAACAGGTGTTAGCCTGTTGTTGGAATGACAAAAACTAATAAATGGACCCATCTATGACCGCCATGAAAACTGCCAAGTTATCCACTCGCTTCCTCGTGTTATCCCTTATTCTCACCTTATTTGTCATAATTGAAGGAGCGCTTATTGTTGCAAACAGTCTGAAGACTGATGATCAGGCTGTTTTACTCGCAAAGAAACAAATACCTATTTTAAATAATGCACACAGTATGAAGCTAGCTGTGGTCCAGGTTCAGCAGTGGTTAACTGATATCAGCGCGACCCGTGGAAGGGATGGCCTAAACGATGGCTTCGAAGAGGCAGAGAATAATGCCAAGCTGTTTTATAGTCTGATTGATGAGCTTTCTCGGCTGGATGAAGTTCGTGCCAGTAAGTATCAGGCTATGAAACCGGTGTTTAAATCCTATTATGAAACCGGTAAGAAGATGGCTCAGGCCTACATAGATGAAGGTCCTGAAGGGGGGAATAAAATGATGGCCTCATTTGATGCTGTGGCGGCCAAAATGTCTGAAGAAGTGGATACTTTCTTAGCTGAGGTTGAGCAGGAAACATCAGCCATGCTCATCGAGGAAGAACATTTAGCAAATAATTCAGTTCGTTTTATAGCGGCGGGTTCGGTCGTTTTGTTGTTAGGTATCGGCATGGTTTACTGGATTATGTCGCGCACTCTGTCTCACCTGCCAACAGTATTGACGGAGTTAAAACTTGTGGCTGAAGGTGATTTAACTTCAACCATAGATGTGACTCGTAAGGATGAGTTTGGTGACTTAATGCGCGGACTAAAAATCATGCAGCAAAACCTGCTGGAAATGATTACCAGGATTGGATCGACCACACAGCAGCTTTCTTCTATGTCTCAACAGGTCTCTTCAGTGATGATGGAGACTAATGAAAACATCCAGCAGCAGCATCAGGAAACTGAGCAAATATCGTCAGCCATGAAAGAGATGAGTTCTGCTGTGCGTGAGGTTTTACAGAGTGTGACTGATTCGGCCAGTGCGGCTAATGGTGCCAATACTGAAACCGGGAATGGAAGCAAGCTGGTACAAGATGCCATCGAGGGTATTCAACACCTCGCTGGGTTGATAGATCAGACATCTGAACTGATCCAGAATGTTGAAAAGGATAGTGAAAACATCAATACGGTTCTGGATGTGATCAAAGGCATAGCCGAGCAAACCAACTTACTGGCATTGAATGCCGCTATTGAAGCAGCGCGGGCGGGTGAGCAGGGTAGAGGCTTTGCGGTGGTGGCAGATGAGGTAAGGACATTGGCTGGACGCACACAGCAATCTACCGAAGAGATCAATGACATTATCGATAAGTTGCAGACTGGTGCGCGTAAATCGGTTAAGGCAATGGAACAAAGCCGTGAAAAAACCCATGCAGTGGTGGATCAGGCTGCATTAGCCGGTACATCGCTGACTACCATAGCTGAGTCAGTATCGCGTATCGATGTCATGAGTGGGCATATTGCCGCTGCTACGCAGGAGCAAAGTACAGTGGCCGAAAATATGGAAAGCAATGTAGCACGTATCAGTGAAATGGCTAAACATAATGCACAGACTGTAGAGCAAACCTATCAGGCCGGGTCCGAGTTGACTCATATAGCCGCTGAATTGAAATCCATGGTGGATAAGTTCAAGGTTTAGCTACTCAGGTATTTTTCAGGGTTCTTGCAAGGCTCCAGACTTCGATATGCTTCACTCCTTTGCGCCGTAATATTCGGCAGATTTCACTCATGGTGCTGCCACTGGTAATCACATCATCAATAATGGCTAGCGATTGATAGGGCTTGTCAGGAGTGTATTCGAAAGCACGTCTGATGTTATTACGACGTTTGGAAGGGCTTAACCCTGTCTGCGGCTGCGTCTCGCGAATACGTTTAACACAATGCCTGTTCACAGGAATGTTGAGATAAGCTGATAAGATTCGAGCAATTTCTTCTGACTGGTTAAAGCCTCGCTCCAGAACCCTCGATTTATGCAGGGGAACAGGTATCAATGCTTCTATCTGTTTCTCCGATTTAAAGCCAGGGTGAAGCCGCTCCAGCAGGATCTGGGCTATTTCTAACTGGTATGAATATTTGAAACGGTGAATTTCATCGCGCATATAGCCAGAGTAAACCAGCGGTGCAAGCATACGCTGCCAGGGTGGAGGGCTATGCAAACAAACTGGACAGATATCACCACTGGCATGATTTGGCAGGCCGCAGCGTAAGCAGGGATTATTCACAGGTTCAAACTCTGCCCAGCAACACTGGCAGTAATAGTGATCGGCTGAAACCGGAACCCCACATATCTGGCATAAGGACGGATTCAGTATACGGCGTAATTTATGCCTGATATTAAGATATATTCGTCTTCCTGACATTGACTAATCCCTAGCATTGAATAGACTGGTGGGCCTTTTAAACAGCCGGTTTGTCTGATGACTGATACCACTCTGCGCCACGATTGGACCCTACCAGAGATCAAAGCACTTTTTGATCTACCTTTCAACGATTTGTTGTTTCAGGCGCATTCTATCCATAGACAGAACTTTGACCCGAATACTGTGCAGATCAGTTCTCTGTTGAGCATCAAAACCGGTGCCTGCCCAGAGGATTGCAGCTACTGCCCACAAAGTTCAAAGCACGATACCGAGTTGGAAAAAGAACGTTTACTGGCTCTGGAAGAAGTCAAACAGGCGGCACTTACGGCAAAGAAGAATGGTGCTACTCGTTTCTGTATGGGGGCTGCATGGCGCAATCCTACCGATAGAAACCTTGATTCGGTGATAGAAATGATCTCAGTGGTTAAGGATCTGGGTATGGAAACCTGCGTCACTCTGGGGATGCTGACCAAACAGCAAACGGCTAAACTGAAACAGGCCGGGCTGGATTATTACAACCACAACCTGGATACCTCACCCGAGTATTACGGTGAGATTATTACCACACGTACCTATCAGGATCGTCTGGATACCCTGAAACATGTACAGGATGAAAATATCAATGTCTGCAGCGGCGGTATTGTCGGTATGGGTGAAGATGACCAGGATAGAGCCAGCCTGCTGCAGCAACTGGCGAATATGCCACGACATCCTGAATCGGTGCCGATTAACCTGCTGGTACAGGTAAAGAATACCCCGCTGTATGGAATTGATACGCTGGATCCACTGATTTTTGTACGCACCATCGCGGTGGCGCGAATATTGATGCCTAAATCTGCGGTACGCCTTTCAGCCGGTAGAAATGAGATGAGTGATGAAATGCAGGCGATGTGTTTCTTTGCAGGCGCTAACTCTATTTTCTATGGCGAGAAGCTGTTGACTACTGAGAATCCATCCGAAAATAAAGATCTGGAATTATTCGAACGCCTGGGTATCAAACCGGAAGCATTAAAAGAGGCTCAGCAATCGGCTGCATGATTAGTCATGCATAGGCTAGAAGCTGATCTGCAGCAACGCAGGGAGCAGGGCTTATACCGTCGCCGCCAGGTGATGGAGTCGGCACAATCGGTTGAACCTCTGATCAATGGAAAGAAGTTACTGTCATTTTGCAGTAATGATTATCTCGGGTTAGCCAATCATCCTGACATTAAACAGGCTTTTATCGAAGCTACCGAGCGTTTCGGTGTCGGTAGTGGCTCCGCGCATCTGGTGAATGGTCACAGTCAGCTACATCATGACTGTGAGCAGAAGCTGGCTGAATTTACCGGTCGTGAAAGAGCATTGTTATTCAGCACCGGTTATATGGCCAATCTGGCGATTACTTCGGCTTTACTATCGCGTAATGATTTTGTGTTTCAGGATAAGCTTAATCACGCTTCTCTGATCGATTCAGCGCAACTTTCACGAGCAAAATTTCTGCGTTATTCGCATAACGATCTGATCCAGCTGCAACAACAGTTACAGCAGGCTCAGCAGGATAAACCTGAAGCGCGACGTCTGATCATGACCGATGCAGTTTTTAGCATGGACGGTGATTGTGCAGATATCACCGAGATGGCAGAGCTAGCCCAGCAAAGCGCTAGCTGGTTAATGATTGACGATGCGCATGGCTTTGGTGTGTTGGGTGAAACAGGTGCTGGGCTGTGTGAAGCAGAGCACCTTAATCAACAGCAGGTGCCGATTTTGATGGCTACTCTGGGTAAGGCTGTGGGGGTTAGTGGTGCCTTTGTGGCTGGTAGCGATGTATTGATTGAAACCCTGATTCAACGCGCACGCAGCTATATCTTTACCACCGCCAGCCCGCCAGCGGTTTCAGCGGCGGTGATGAAAAGTATCGATCTGATTAAAAATGAACACTGGCGCAGAGAAAAGTTGCAGCATAATATCCATTATTTCAGGCAACAGGCTGCGTTACATGAGATTGCACTCATGCCTTCTGATACCGCCATACAACCAGTTGTGATTGGGGATAATCATGCCTGCCTGAGTATTAGCCAGCAATTATTTGAGCAGGGGGTGCATGTTGCCGCAATACGTCCACCTACCGTACCCGAAGGTAGTGCGCGACTGCGAATTACGCTGAGCGCAGCACATGAGTTCTCTCATATCGACCACTTACTCAAAACCTTATCCGGGTTACTGCGCAAGCAATGAAATTCGACCTACGCTTAAGGTATAATCAGAAAATGATAGAGGAGGCGTAGCATGAGTGATCAATTATTTGAAATTGCATTCAGTGGTCAGATAGCCGATGGCGCTGATCTGGAAACGGTTAAAAGGCATATAGCTACAATTTTCAAAGCAGACGAAGGTCGGCTGGCTCAGCTTTTTTCCGGGAATAGAATGGTCATCAAGCGCTCGGTGGATGCGGCAACTGCTGCAAAATATCGTGGTGCTTTTGAAAAAGCAGGTGCAATCTGTGAAGTATTACAATTAGGCCAGCCAGAAGCTCAAGCTCCCGCGCAACAGGCACCCGCAGCTAACACGCCTCCAGCTACAGGCACTTCAGCACCTAAGATTGAAACTGCCGAAGAGTACGTTAGCCGATACCCTGAGTCAGAACAGATTCCACAGGCATTACTGACTGAGCCGCTTGGTATAAAGGCTGAAGAAATTCCAGATCTGGCAGCTGATATAGCACCGGTTGGCAGTATGATGCAGCACCAGATTAAAGAAGAACCTGAGCCTGATATCGATATTACGGGGTTTGATATTGCTCCTGTAGGCAGTGTGCTTAGTAGTGATGATAAAACACCGCCCCCACCACCGCCAGATACCACTGGACTCACGTTAGCAGATTAGACTGTTTTTCAGGCCCTGGTTTCCAGTAATTCGGCACAATCTGTACAGGTCGTGCTAAAGGGTAGTAATTCCAGGCGCGCTGGAGCGATTGGCTCACCACATTGACTGCAGTAAAAGTATTTACCTGTTTCGATACGATGCAGAGCAGCATCAATCTGTTGTATTTCGTCTTCCGATGCTATACCAAGCGACTCCAGGACTTCATCATTTTCACGTTCAGTAGCCTGTTCAGCCCAATCGGCTGACATCCCCGCGTGACGGATATCCTTATCGATTGAATTGATTCTTTTGCTATGTTGCTGTTTCAGGGACAGCAAGCGATTTTTGAAATATTCGAGATCTTTCATGTTGCACCTTTATGTCTTTGAGAAATACTCATTAGATACAGATGCCTTTGTATCAGTTAAAGCTTAGAAGCAACGGAATAAAACTGCGATGACCTGAATCATTGATCGGTAGTCTAATGGCCCGAAAAGTCTATGTTTTACTGGCGTAGCGCCTGAATAACGGGAGCGGTTTGCGGTCTTTTCCCGCGCCAGATGAAGAATGATTCTGCCGCCTGTTCAACCAGCATGCCGAGACCGTCAAAGGCACGTAAAGCCCCTCGGTCGAGCGCCCATTGGACAAAGGCAGTGTTCTGACTGGCGTTATACATCATGTCATAACAAACCGAATTAGCGCCTAGAATAGTATCCGGTATAGGGGGTACCTCTCCGCTTAAACCAGCCGAAGTGCCATTAATGACCAGATCGTAGGTTTGACGTCCCAGCTCTTCATAGGTTGAGGGGTGTACATCCCAGACATGGTAGAAATCATCGGCCAGTTTTTGCGCTTTTTCCAGGGTTCTGTTAGCGATGGTGAGTAGGTCGGGTTTTTTTGCGAGGATCGGACCGAGTGCACCACGTACTGCACCACCAGCGCCCAGGATTAATATTTTGCGATGTTCAATCAGTACCTGATGG
The DNA here is from genome assembly GCA_050306135.1 of Gammaproteobacteria bacterium. GTDB lineage: Bacteria > Pseudomonadota > Gammaproteobacteria > JACNJF01. The sequence goes on along the minus strand of JBNLGQ010000011.1, from coordinate 31,922 downwards.
TTAACTATCAGGTCACGGATCAGGCCTATACCATCGGTGTTATCCCCGGCAATTCTTCCATCAGGTTGCAGGATTAATGTATTCACCGCGCCAGCATCTTTTGCTCTGGGGCTCATGACATCGGCAATGTCCCAGGCATCCTGCTTAAAAGGTACCGTGACATTCAGTCCTTTAAATCCTGCACTTTGCAGTTTTCTAATCTGCTCATCAAATTTATCAGGTTCGAGCTGTAACGCTCGATAGCTCATATCCTGCTCGGTTTCTTCCGCAAACAGAGTATGAATCTGTGGAGACAGGCTATGACTAATCGGGTTCCCGACTACTGCGTATTGATCCATTTTTTTATTTCAGCCATTGGGCTACTGTTTTTGCATAATAAGTCAGAATACCGTCTGCCCCTGCTCTTTTCATAGATAATAAAGCTTCCAGTACACAGGCCTTTTCATCGATCCAGCCGTTCAGCCCCGCTGCCTTAAGCATCGCGTATTCACCACTTACATGATATACATAAGTAGGAAATTTAAATTCATCCTTGATCATTTTGACTATATCCAGATAAGGCATACCGGGTTTGATCATGACCATATCTGCACCCTCGTCTATATCCATAGCGACTTCATGCAGGGCTTCATTGCTGTTTGCAGGATCCATTTGATAGGAATACTTATTGCCACCGGCAAGATTACCCGCAGAACCTACCGCGTCACGAAAGGGTCCATAGAAACTGGATGCATATTTTGCGGAGTAAGCCAGAATACGGGTATTGGTATAACCTTCCTCTTCCAGCGCTTCACGAATGGCAGCAATACGGCCATCCATCATATCCGAAGGTGCAACAATATCTGCGCCAGCCTGCGCGTGAGAGAGGGCCTGCTTTACCAGTACATCGACAGTTTCATCGTTCATAACATAACCATTCTCATCCAGTAAGCCATCCTGACCATGGCTGGTGAATGGGTCTAACGCTACGTCAGTGATGACACCCATCTGCGGCACTTTTTCCTTAATAGCGCTAACTGCTCGCTGTGCCAGGCCGATAGGATTATAAGCCTCGGCGGCGTCTTCTGATTTTACTTCCGCAGGTGTTACTGGAAAAATTGCCATCGCTGGTATGCCAAGTTGATAACAATTGACTGCTTCTTCCACCAGTAGATCGATGCTCATTCTCTCAACCCCTGGCATAGAGGGGACTGCTTCTACCAGATTATGTCCTTCGATCACAAAAACAGGATAAATGAGATCACTGGTGGTTAACTGGTTCTCGCACATCAGTCGGCGACTGAAAACATCTTTACGCATTCTTCTAGGTCGGCGATAAGGATATGATGACACAAGCAACTCCGGGTTGGTTTTATCTAAAGTGTGTATAAAATAGCATAAAAAATAAGCGGGTTTTATAGGCTTTCTTAAATAAACCCATATTGAATTAAATATACCGAGGCCAGCATTACAATGGACGATCAGTTAACCCTGGAATACATCTTTTTTCACCAGCAACCGTATCAGAAATTTAAACAATTTCTTGAGAGCAGGAATATCGAAATGCTAAAAGAAGGCATCGATGAAACCGATGTTGAAGGGTTCGTGATCCACATTCAGGATAATCTGGATGATGAAATCAGTGAAGAAATTGAAGACTTTTACGATGAAATGATGGACTTGAGCGAAACTCTGGTTGCTGACCAAAGTGAAGACAATGAATCCAGCAGGGTAGGATTAAATGTCACGCTAATGGATGGTCGTTCTGTGCTGGCAGAGGTGGAACCGGATGTGTTGAATCGTATCTTAACCGTGGTATCGCATCAGGAGCTGGGTAATCTGGTGGATGCGATTGCGGATGCCGTAGAAAACCCCGATCAACGGCCTCTTTGTAAAAGGGCTTAACTTAAACCAGGTTTAATGTACGTGACGGATTAACCAGCGTACCAGATCCGTCCAGAGCAGGCTGATCTGGGCTTTTGTAGGCATAATGCCGGCATGCGGCAACTCTAGCGTAATCACCGGTATGCCCAGTTGCATACCTGCATAATTACCCAGCGATCCCGGGTAGGTCCCCATCAGATTTTTATAAAGATAACCGATATGATGTGGGGCATTACTGCGTTCGGGTGCGTCGTAATCCACCAGACTATAGGGGGCGTGTACGGCGATGATGACGTCGGGTTTAAATGTTTCAATTTCATGTTTCAGCCAGCGCGTTTCGGGCTCGCTAAGTGGCGTTTTGCCGGGGAACCTTCGAATATTGCGTGCAGTTCTTTTCTCCCAGTAATCGAGCGCGCTTTGCTCGGTTTTCGGGTAGCTAAAGTTACGATTTAAATCAACTCCATTGGCATTCACTCTAGTTGGGTCATCTTTGAGTGCTCCGTCTGGGTTCATCAATGGAATGATATGCCAGTGAAATAATCCGGAGTGGTGTATTAATAGTGTTTGCATCCATTTAAACACGACACTTATGGAAGCCAGCTCATCGCCATGCGTACCACCAATCAGAAGGATTCGTCCTAGCGGGATTTTTTTGTCTAGCGGTGGGTATTCACGATACAGAATGGGAAAACCATTAACCGACGTGAAGCCTGTAGGTTTTAACTCGAGCTTTTCGCATTCAGAAAGAGTAACGCTGGCAAGCTTGTCTGTTATCTGAGAGCAGCCTAACTCTATGTCGTCGGCCAATAGATCATGTGTAAAATTCAGCAGCAGTATACAAAGTACTGCTGCTGAAAATATAGGAGGGTTAATTTTTATGGACAGCACCCGACGAGATAGCAGCCAGTCTAACTGCCTCTGGTACGGTATCAATCAGACGCGGATCGAATGGCTTGGGGATGATGTATTCGGCGCCGAATTCCAGCGACTCAAGATTATAGGCATCCAGAACTTCCTGAGGTACAGGTTGTTTAGCCAGATCCTTCAAGGCATGTACCGCAGCAATCTGCATCTCTATGCTTATGGTGTTGGCACGGGCATCCAGTGCACCCCGGAAGATGTAAGGGAAACCTAATACATTATTTACCTGGTTCGGAAAATCACTGCGACCGGTTGCCATGATTAAATCCTGACGGGTTTTGAATGCCAGTTCAGGGATGATTTCTGGATCAGGGTTGGACAGGGCAAAAACTATAGGGTGGTCAGCCATTGATGCGAGCATTTTGGTGCTAAGAATATCGGGTCCAGATACACCAATGAAAACGTCTGCGGCTTCCATCGCATCATCCAGCGTACGTTTTTCGGTGACTCGAGCAAATGCCTGTTTGTAGATGTTGAGATCTTCACGTTCACAATGCACAACGCCTTTGCTGTCGACCAGTGTAATATTATCCTGATCAGCACCCAGTTCGATGAGTAATTTCATAGCGGCGATACCCGCAGCACCAGCGCCTACGCAGGTGATTCTAGCATCTTCCAGTTTTTTGCCCTGAATTTCCAGAGCATTCAACAGACCTGCAGCAATGATAATGGCTGTGCCATGTTGATCGTCATGAAAAACAGGGATATCCAGTTTTTCATTTAGAGCGCGTTCGATTTCAAAACAACGTGGCGCGGAAATGTCTTCCAGATTGATGCCACCAAAACCACCGGCGATATTGGCCACGGTATTGATGAACTCCTCTGGGTCCTGAGTGCTGACTTCAATATCGAAAACATCGATATCTGCAAAAGCCTTGAATAGAACCCCTTTACCTTCCATAACAGGTTTACCAGCCAGGGCGCCTACATTACCCAGGCCCAATACAGCTGATCCATCGGTAATCACCGCAACCAGGTTCCCTTTAGCAGTATAGCGATAGGCAGAATCGGGGTTTGCCGCAATTTTACGAACAGGTTCTGCTACGCCAGGGGTATATGCAAGTGATAGGTCGTGTTGTGTTGCTGTGGGTTTAGTTATCTCGATGGCTATTTTGCCGGGTTTTGGGTGTTCGTGATAATCCAGGGCGTCCTGTTTGAGGCTTTTGGGGTTCATATTGTTTTTCTGCTAAGTTGGGGTAAAGCTTGGTGATTTACCGGGTTTATCAAATGTCCTTGGCCAACATCTTATTGGCCGAACTATGCATCTTAGGAAATTGTGTTACCTGATACAAATAAAACTTGGCTCTAAGTTTATTGTAATGAGGTTGGTTTATAAACGCACCGGTTTTCAGGCACAAAAAAGGGTACCCGAGGGTACCCTTTGTATTCTGTAAATAGTTGAAAAACTATTTGCCGTAACGTTCGCGGAACTTGTCCACCTGACGTGCAGACTGCAGTACGTGCTGTTTGCCGGTATAGAAAGGATGCGAAGCACTGGAAACTTCAAGTTTAACCAATGGATACTCGTTACCATCTTCCCATTTAATGGTTTCTTTGGTGTTGATGGTTGAGCGAGTCAAAATGGCGAAATCGGAAGAAGAGTCCTGGAAAACGACATCTCTGTATTCAGGGTGGATACCTTGTTTCATAATAATTTGTTCGAAACTTGCTTTAAACGGGCGCGAATTCTGCCTTTTTTTGATTTAAAGCGCAAGTGTTAATTTTGCCTGAAACTTATTTATCAAGCTCAGACTGCTTATTTTGTATATTTAATTCAGCATAGCAGGAGCTGGTAATTTGAGAGATATGTTAGTAATTACTAATATTCAGTTAGCGCTGAAAGTTAAAGTAAAATATCATGAGTTGGTTGAAAAACGCTGTTAGATTTAGAGTTAGGGAGTTTATCCACAAAAGCTGTGGATAAGTCTGTGGACAATGTGTCTAAGACAGTCGCTAAGGCCCATGCTACAAGGCTTTTTGTTAAATTAGTCATTTTTTAACCAATCGTAAATAATTGTTTTAAATCAATGGCTTAGCGACTACAAATAAAAATATCAGATTTTTTTTGAAATCCTGTTGACAAAAATATTAAAATTTTTTAGCTGTGAATAAAAAGGTGCCAGCTATCCTAATAAAACTGCCCGTTATTGGGAAAAATACCCCAAATGCACGTTTTTTTTACCAGGGATATTCACATCCAGGAATAATGCCTGCAGGTCATTATGAAACCTCAGACCTAACTCAGAGGGCGTCAAATGGTTTTGCTGAATATTGATTAAATCCAGTTCCTGAGCTTTACGCAGTGGAGATTGCAAAACTTCCTGCCCCATTCCGCTATGGCGATCAAATAGAGATAAATCAAATCCTTCGGTCAGGCGCAGTGCGTTTAGCATAAATTCAAAGATTAAATCCTGAGCGGATAATGCCTGCTGATGAGAAATACGCTCATCGCCAATGGATTTCAGGTATTTCTGAGGTTGGCGCTGACGCTGTCGACGAATCACCCGATTTTCGGCTGGCAATGTGATCTTGCCATGTGCGCCTGCACCAATACCCATATAATCGCCAAACTGCCAGTAATTCATATTGTGATGGCTTTGTCGATCAGGCCGGGCGTAAGCGGAGATCTCGTATTGTTGATATCCCTGTTGTGCAAGCAAGGTCTGGCAGTTTTGCTGCATTTCCCAGCTCAAATCATCGCCTGGAATCTGTTTTGGGAGCTGTTGGTAAAACAGCGTATTTGGCTCGATAGTGAGCTGATAATGTGAGATATGCTCGGGCTGCAATGCTATTGCCTGCTGTAAATCTGCTTCTGCGAGTTGCAGGGTCTGCCCGGGCAGAGCAAACATCAGGTCAAGATTGATATTTTGAAACCCCGCTTTACGGGCTTTATCAAAGGCAGACAGGGCCTGTTTGCTATCGTGAATACGACCCAGGGCCTTTAAACTGGCATTATCAAAACTCTGCACACCTATCGATAAGCGATTGATGCCTGCATTAAGATATCCCTCAAAATGTGACTCGTCAGCACTGCCCGGGTTAGCTTCGATGGTGATTTCTATACCCGGATTGAAGTTGAGGCAGGCGCGTAATTCTGATAACAGCTGTTGCATAGCGCCTGCAGAAAATAACGAAGGCGTGCCGCCACCGATAAAAATACTGCTAATGGAGCGACCCCAGATCAGCGGTAAGTCCAGTAATAGATCTTCAATCAGTGCATTTACATAAGCTGATTCATCAAAGTTTCTGGATTGATGAGAATTGAAATCGCAATAGGGACATTTCTGAGCGCACCAGGGCAGGTGGATATACAGGCCCAGTGGTGGATTAGAGTCAAACTGTAGCGGATAGCTATTCACTGAGAGAGTTTGCTAACCAGCTCGCGTAAAGCCTGACCTCGATGCGACAGCGCGTTTTTTACATCCGCAGGTAATTGTGCGCTGGTGCAGTCATGCGTAGGCACCCAGAAATAGGGGTCATAGCCAAAACCTCCTTCACCCTGCGGTTCCAGCACTATGCGGCCTTCCCAGCTGCCTTCACAGATGATGGGGGAGGGATCTTTGGCGCTACGCATATACACAATAACTGCGCGATAACGTGCAGTGCGTTGCTGTTCTGGAACAGCGGTCAGTTTTTCAACCAGTAGTGCATTGTTCTTTTCATCAGTGGCATCCGGGGCAGAAAAGCGAGCAGAATAAACTCCAGGTGCGCCTTCCAGTGCATCAACTTCAATACCCGAATCATCAGCAATTGCGGGTAGTCCGCTATGCTGGGCAGCATTACGTGCCTTGATAATGGCGTTTTCGACAAAGGTTGTACCTGTTTCTTCTACATCAGGCACATTGAATTCGGCCTGAGTGTGAACCTCGAAGTCCAGGGGTTCAAGTAAGGCTGAAAACTCACGTAATTTACCTTTATTGCCCGAAGCAATAACCAGTTTCTGCATCTTATTCTCCGCGTTGCAGTTGGAATATTTCACTAGTGCCTTTTTTTGCCAGCACCAACATAGCCGCTAATTCCTGCTCGCCAAATGCAGCACCTTCGGCAGTACCCTGAATCTCGATAAATCCACCATTGTTGTCCATCACCACGTTCATATCGGTTTCAGCACTACTGTCTTCGTCGTAATCCAGGTCGAGTACCGGGGTGCCCTGATATACACCAACAGAAATCGCGGCTACCTGGCAATGGATAGGATTCTCCGTTAATGTGCCTTTATCCATCAGGCCCTGAATAGCATCCGACAATGCTACAAAAGCACCGGATATCGAAGCAGTTCTGGTACCGCCATCGGCCTGAATAACATCACAATCCAGAGTGATGGTTTTTTCACCCAGTTTCTGTGTGTCAATACAGGCGCGCAGAGAGCGACCAATAAGGCGCTGGATTTCCATGGTGCGGCCACCCTGTTTGCCAGCGCTGGATTCGCGACGCATACGGCTGGAAGTGGAGCGCGGCAACATGCCGTACTCTGCGGTAACCCAGCCGCAGCCTTTGCCTTTTAGAAATCCCGGTACATGATTATCCACACTGGCAGTACATAACACCTTAGTATCACCGCACTCAATCAGCACAGAACCCTCAGCATGTTTGGTGTAGTTGCGTGTAATACGAATGTCTCTAAGTTGGTCGCTGTTTCTGCCGCTGGGTCTCATATTTACTCCTGAATGGGTGAACTTGTGAAAGTAATAATTTCACATGCTGTTGATTAGCGCGCGATTATACCGGTTCGGTGGTTGAATGCCTATCTGATGAAGTCATGATCAGGGCCTGTTAACAGGCCCTGACAAAGCCTGTTTGTAATTAATCTTAACAGGCCCTAGAATTCATGCACTTAATCGAGGGTACCTGAATGTTAAAAAGTATGACGGCTTTCTCCCGAGTCCAGCTAAGCTGTGATAGCGGGGATATCGTGTGGGAAATCAAATCGGTCAATCATAGATATCTGGAGCCAGGCTTCAAGCTACCGGAAGAGTTTAAAATGCTGGAGCCAGAGGTGCGACAAATGTTAGGAAAATATATCCAGCGTGGAAAGCTGGATATAAGCCTGCGATACAAATTAAACCGATCCGCACCTTCATCGATTCGACTGAATGAAGATATGGTGAAGAATTTACGCCAGGTAGAACAGGATGTACTAAAGATTGTGCACGAAGGGCAAAGCCTTGCGGTGTCAGACATCCTGCGTTGGCCAGGTGTGGTAGAAGAATCTGAGCTGGATTTTAAACCCTTACAGGATCTGGCTATTTCTGGAATACAGCAGGCTCTTGAGCAATTGACTGAAAATAGAGAGCGTGAAGGTAAGGCGTTACAGGAAATGATAGCTTTACGCTGCCAGCAGGTGAGTGAGATTGTAGAACAGGTTAAAAAACGTAGGCCTGAAGTGAATGAAGCAATCCGTGCCCGGTGGATGAGCCAGCTGGAAGATCGTTTATCACAGTGGAGTGAAAGCGCTGATCCAGGCAGGCTGGAACAGGAGCTCACGATACTGGCACAGAAAATCGATGTTGAAGAGGAACTGGATCGCTTACAGACTCACGTAATAGAAGTTGAAAAAGTGCTCAACCGAAAAGAAGCAGTGGGTCGCAGGCTGGATTTTCTGATGCAGGAGTTAAACCGAGAAGCGAATACCCTGTCGTCTAAATCTCAGGACGCTGAAACTACTAAACTTTCTGTTGATCTCAAAGTGTTGATAGAACAGATGCGAGAGCAGGTACAAAACATAGAATAGCTGATACCAGTGCAGGGAAACTGTGACCCCTGCACTGTCACTCATCACGAAGCGGTCTTAAAGTGTGATCATGAAAATTGGGATACAAAGCTTCACTCTGGCTCTTTTGATGTTGCTTGCAGCAATAAGTATGGGGGCGTGGTCATTTTCCCAGTATCAGCAATTTGAACAGCAGCAAATTCAGAGCTATCAACTACAGCAGCAAAGCTGGCAACAGCAGATCAAGTCAGCCCAATCCAATCAATTATTATGGTTACAGTCGCGCTTTTACGACATGCGCGCTGGCCTGCAACAACGACCTGATGCCTCACAGCGCAAGTTGTATATCGATCAATACCTTAACAATGTCAATGAGCTAAAAAAAACCTACCTCTATCCAGTTGCTACATTGAAAAATTTACAGCCTCAAAGTGATTGCATGCAACTGGCTCAGTCTCTGACATCAGAGATCGATAAAGGGGCTCCGCCGTTATTCTTTAGCTGCTTGCATGATGAGCAGCAGTCAATGATGGGTGTTAAAGGTGATTTCAGTATCTATGGTCAACCCATGAGCCTGGTGATTTTGATGGATTATTTCAGCTTTATCAGTGAGTTCGAACGACTTTCAGGAAAGCAGTTAACTGCGCAACTTGATACCACAACTCAACTTCTGGAATATAGCGAGGCTGCTGGCTCAGATAATGATCTTGTGCACGAGGTCATGTTCAGTCGTGGTCAGATGAAGCTTGGCTTGCTGCGCCTTTATTTTCCTCAAACCAGTTTTCTTCATTACTGGATGGTGGATGCCAAATGGGTGATACCCCTGCAGTTATTGTTATTCCTTATTGTTTATCGTGTGCTGGATGGTGTAATGATGCGGCCGTTGGTTAAGCTTTCGCAACGAATGCATTCGGTTATTACCGCATTGCGACCGGGTAACAGGAGTGATGATTATCGATTGTTACCCGGAATGGCTCTATTGCAACGATATTTTATGCATCTGACCTATATGGCCAGGAACGATCCACTTACCGGCTTGCATAACCGGGTTATTTTTGAAGAGCGTGTGCAACAGGCCTTGCAGGACGGCAAACGCAGTGCACGCAAATATGCACTGGTTTTTATTGATATCAATGGCTTCCATAACATTAATAAAAATTATGGAAATTATCTGGGTGATGGATTATTACGCATGCTGGCGAAAAGACTGATCGATAGCTTACGCGAATCAGATAGTCTGGGGCGCCTTGAAGATGACAACTTTGCATTATTATTAGGGTACGTTGAGGATGAACAACTGAATTCGTTTCTGGATAAATTACATCAGTCTCTGATACAGCCCTATCTGGTATATGGGCGTAATCTCGAGGTGGCTATCAGCATCGGTGTGGCGCTATACCCTGAACACGCTCAGGATCTGGATAAGCTGGCACTGATTGCTGATAAGGCGTTACTGGAAGCCCAGCGGGGAAATGGTGGGATTGTTATTATACCGCCCTCTACTATTGAGCAGAGTTACTCAGGCCTGTCACGTATGCAGTCATTTCGTCAGGCACTGGATAATGACGAATTCAAGCTGGTTTATCAGCCGGTGGTGAATTTAAACAACCATTTAACCAGTTATTTTGAGGCTTTATTACGCTGGAAATTACAGGAGGCCAATCAGCTATCGATAGCGCAAACTATTGCGTTGGCCGAAAATAATCAGGCAATCCGTCCACTAACTCGCTGGATTATTCATACAGCCTGTCAACAGTTAAAACAGTTAAATAACAATGACGTGAAGATCGCCATTAACCTCTCAATGATCGATCTACATGATGATGAATTGCCTCAACAGATCGGTGATGCTTTGAAGAAGTTCGATATCCCTGCGCATCGCTTAATGATGGAAATAACCGAAGGTCAGATTATGCAGGATCAGGAGCAGGTGATCAGGATTCTAAATCAGTTATCGGAGATGGGAATCTCGCTTTCTATCGATGATTTCGGTACCGGTCAGGCGTCACTCACCTACCTGAAAAAATTACCGGTTGAAAAGTTAAAGATAGATCACTCGTTTGTAAAAGACATGATGAAAAACGGTAATGATAGAACCATTGTTGAAGCTACCATCAACCTTGCACATACACTCGGAATTGAAGTCGTTGCCGAAGGTGTAGAGTCGATAGAAGTGCATGACCTGTTGCAACAGATGGGTTGCGATTATGTGCAGGGTTATTACGTCGGCAAACCGATGGATGCCGAAAATATTCCTCAATGGTGTTCAAACGGTAAATGCTATGCCACTTGAAATGATTATCAACAGCCCTACATAGTGTACAGAAGCTTCTCTTCCGGTTGAACTTAAAGGTATAGGTTCAGCAGGATAACAATCACAGCTTGCTAGCAGAAATTGTAGCAGCATTATTGATAGTTTATTTGGAGAATGACCATGTTACAAACTGTATATTATGACCCGTTTCGAGCTTTTGCCCCCGTTAGACGTTCGCGAGCAGCTCGCGCAGAGACCAGTTCCAGCTGGAGTCCTGGCGTTGATATAGTTGAAAGCAAAGACGAATATCGTTTAGTGCTTGATTTGCCGGGTATCGATCCATCAAGCATTGATATCACAGAAGAGAAAAAGGTACTGAGTATTAGTGCTGAGAAACCTTCTATACAAGTGAAAGAAGGTGAGGTGCTAAGCCGCAGTGAACGTAAGTCAGGCAGCTACCAGCGTAAATTCACTTTGCCCGATGATGCAAATGTCGAATCGATTGTGGCCAAAAGCGAAAATGGTGTATTAAATTTGACTATTCAACGTGTACAGCCTGTGGAAACACAGCGTAAAATTGAGATTAGTCATTAACCACTAAGGTCGCTCCTGGCGGAGCGACCAGTACTTAACAGCAGATATAGAATGAAATATCAGGATTACTACAAAATTTTAGGTGTTGACCGCAACGCAGATGTGGCCACTATAAAAAAAGCTTATCGCAAGCTGGCACGAAAGTACCATCCTGACATGAACAAGGACAGCAATGCCGAGGCAAAATTCAAGGAAGTGAATGAGGCCTATGAAGTATTAAAAGATGCTGAAAAACGTAAGGCCTATGATCAATTCGGCAGTGACTGGAAACATGGGCACGAATTCAATGGTGCCGGTTTTGGAGCCGGATCTGCTGGATTTGGTGGCGGGGCGGATTTCAGCGATTTTTTCGAATCTATATTCTCTCAGCAACGGGGTGGTAGTCGTGGTGCTGGGTTTGGTTCCGGTTTTAGCGGTAGGTCGGAGTCGCCATTTGGCGGTCATCGACATCGTGCACAAAAGGGTGATGATCAAACCCTGAAACTGGATATCTCACTGGAAGAAGCCTTTAATGGTGGTGAAAAAACCATTCAAATATCTCGCTCAGAATCAACCTCTGGCGGTATCGCTACACCCACATTAAAGAAACTCAAAATCAATATTCCACGCGGCGTTATGAGCGGGCAGAAAATTCGCCTGTCACGTCAGGGGCACCCTTCTCCCAACGGAGGTGAAGCGGGTGATCTGTTATTAGAAATGAACGTCTTACCGCATAGGCTGTTTCGACTGGATGGACGTGACCTGATTTTGAAATGTCCGGTCACGCCATGGGAAGCAGCTCTGGGTAGTAAAATAACCGTGCCGACACTGGCCGGGCAGGTTGAGTTAAAGATCTCTGCAGGTGTACAGTCGGGACAGAAGATGCGTTTAAAGGGGCGCGGACTGCCGGGTAAACCGGATGGTGATCTACTGGTGGAAATCCAGATCCATACACCCGTAGCGAGTGATGATGAAACGCGCGAGTTTTATCAGTCCATGTCTAAAAAGTTTAGTTTTAATCCGAGAAAATTTTGATGCAGTTGATAAGATCAGCGCTAATATTATTGCTGCTTGTTTTATTGCCTCAAGCACAGGCTGCCTGGCCAGTATCTGTGAATGGACAGGCACTACCCAGTCTAGCTCCTATGCTGGAAAAAACCACGGCTGCTGTTGTCAATATTTCAACCAGAGGCAAAACTGAGGTTAGTTCTGCACTGTTTAACGATCCTTTTTTTCAACGATTTTTTAATATCCCGGGAGTCCAGCGTGAGCAGGAAACCTCAAGCCTTGGCTCAGGGGTGATTGTTGATGCAAATAATGGTTATATTTTAACCAATAACCACGTCATAGAAGACGCGATTGAAATTAGCGTGACCCTGCTTGATGGACGAGTATTACTGGCTGAAGTACTGGGGCGAGACCCTGAAACCGATGTGGCGGTGATTAAGATTCATGCCGATAACCTGACCAGTGTTTCTTTTGCTGACTCCAATGAACTGAGGGTAGGTGATTTTGTAGTTGCCATTGGTAACCCCTTCGGTCTTGGGCAGACCGTAACCTCCGGTATTGTTTCAGCACTCGGGCGATCTGGCTTAGGTATTGAATCGTTTGAAGATTTTATCCAGACCGATGCATCGATAAATCCGGGCAATTCGGGTGGGGCTCTGGTGAATCTGCGTGGAGAGCTGGTAGGTATTAATACTGCGATTCTGGGTAGTGGCGATGGCAGTAGTGGCAATATTGGTATTGGCTTTGCGATTCCAGTGAATATGGCGAAGGATGTGATGCAGCAACTCATTGAATTCGGTAAGGTGAAGCGTGGCCGACTGGGTGCCCAGGCTCAGGATCTTACTCCAGACCTGGCGCGAGCATTTAATCTGGATTCGACTCAGGGTGCAGTGGTGACCAAGATTGAACAGGGTTCATCAGCACAGAAAGCCGGTCTAAAGGTTGGTGATGTGATAGTCAAAGCCAATGGTCGCAAGGTGCGTTCTTCAGTAGATATGTACAATGTGGTTGGCCTGATGCGTATTGGTCAGACAGTTGAACTGGAAATCATCCGTAAAGGCCGCGTAGGTTTGATCAACGCAACCATTCAGCATATGGAAGTAGTGTCAGTGGATGGTAAAGAATTCAGCAATCGGTTGGTAGGCGCTAAAATTGCAGAGATTAAGGAAACCGATATTCGTGTTGGTCTTGTTGAATATCTTCAGGTAGAAGATATTATTCCAGGAAGCCCGGCATGGAATACCGGTTTGCGTAAGGATGACATTATCTACTCCATTAACAAACAGCTAGTGAAAACTTTTGAAGATGCCTATGCTGCTGCCAGAAGTAGTCGTAGTCTGTTAATGAATATAAAACGTGGCGATCAGGCCATGTATATCCTGGTAAAATAATTCCCAATGACATCCGATCTGACCCATTTTAATAGTGCTGGAAAAGCTCACATGGTTGATGTGGGTGAGAAATCAATCACACAACGCAAAGCGGTAGCGGCTGGATACATCCAGATGCAGGACTCCACTTTAAAATTAATCCAGCAGGGTGATCATAAAAAAGGGGATGTATTGGGTATAGCTCGTGTAGCAGGTATTATGGCTACTAAACGAACCTCTGATTTGATTCCACTCTGCCACCCTTTAGCGCTTACACATGTTTCAGTAGAGTTTGAAATTGATGAAGCCCAACATCGTGTTAACTGTGAAGTCACTGCGCAAACTAATGGCCAAACCGGCGTTGAAATGGAAGCATTGACTGGTGTTCAGGTTGCACTGTTAACCATCTATGATATGTGTAAGGCAATAGACAGAGGTATGCTCATCGGTGATGTCAGGTTACTGGAAAAGTCCGGTGGTAAGTCTGGTGTTTGGGTCAGGGATTAAAGTTTAATCTCGTCTTCATTCAAAAGTCCCTGGCTGTATTCTTATAGATTTTATTTTTAATTTCTCTTTACTAACTTTGCCTGTTTATAGATAAGCAGGCAATAGCGTTTGAATTGATAAATCACTGCATATCTATAGCTGATGCACGAGCCCATTGTGCTCGCTCCAGTAACCATTCATCATCAGGCTTGATCAGCTGTAATTCAAAACGATAGATACTCGCGCGGTAATTGCTTAATAGTGTGATATCCGAAACCTGTTTGCCGGCCATCGCAACATAAAGATGAACAGTTGCGTTTTGATTGCCAGTGATCTTGATATCTTTAATTTTATACAAAAGATAAATGCTTTTGTTACGCAAAAAATAAATCCGCATTAAACTGACTAGCTGTTTTTTATCGTATCCCTTCTGGTCGCTATAGTTATCCCTAATCATATCTTTTAATTCACCGCTATTACGTTGCTCGGCATGTTCTATTCCAGATGCAATAAACTGCCTGATTTCATCTTCAGGCGAAGTTGTCTGGTTATTACAGCCAGAGAGCAATAAAGTTAACAGTAAGAAGATCGCTAGGCTTTGTAATTTCATATTTGGTTTCCTGATTTTCATCGGGTATGCGATATAGATATCACTTTTGCCATCTTTTGGGTAGTTTTAAGATAGGCCCAGCATCGTCTGTTTTAAACAGATTTTCTATGCCATTTAATAAAGTAATAAATCGCCGCTCCAAGTAGGCCAGCATATAGACAAAGCTTATGTAGAGCGTCGATTGAAATAATGCCTAACAAAGAATTGTCAATGTAGGCAGGGTAAAATGGCTGAATATCACTGTGCATGATGCTATCCAGTAAAACATGGCTATAACTACCTATAAATGCACTTAAGAAAACCACAGGCCATGGAATAGTTTCAGCTACAGGAATACGTAATATACTTAACCCTGCCTCGGATAAATATTTTCCAGTTAACGCTGACACTATCGCTAACAGGGTTGCCCCGATGTAGCTGTGAGTAAAACCGTGTAGATGCTCTTCACCAGTCACAAGGACAATCAATGGCTGAAAATCCATTACAATCTGTGTCCAGCCAAAAATCATTAAGCTAAAGCTCCCATGCATCAGGCTCTTAATAAAAATTCCCGGACCCATGTGGATAGGAGTAAATGGCATTGTTTATTCAGTCCTGTCGAAAAGACTCCTGATCTCTTCCACCCTTTTTCTATTTACACCCAGATCTGATTTTCCTGCCCGTGAAGCTGATCGAATTTGTATCTGAGACTGGTCGAGCAATAACTCCAGGTCATCCTTGAAGCGAAACAGGGTTGAGGTAAAAACTGCATGGCAATACTTACCATCGTTAAACATTATTTCACCACCCTGTTGTTTGATGATTGCTATTAAACGACTCCAGCTTTGCTGGGCGTTTTCATTGGCAATAGATAGCTGTTCAATTTTTTGTTCAGGTCTGGATGCCTGACTGTATACACAGTTCGGACTGTCTGGGCAATCCGACAATGTGTCTTTGGATTCTGCCTTGATGGGGTTTTGTCGGGTGTTAAATGACAGTACAGCAAGCCCGATGATAATAAACAGGGCTATGCTGATAATGATAATTTTCAGACTAATCATCTTTATCCATCAACTTTTTTAAATCAGCAAATGGGTTGTGTTTGGCTTCTTCGACCTGTGCTTTGCCATGTCCATACTGCCCACCTTTGACATAGTCTTCATAGCGTGAATGTTCGTTATCATGACAATACAGACAAAGAAGTTCCCAGTTGCTGCCGTCAGTTGGGTTGTTGTCATGGTTATGGTCGCGATGATGTACGGTGAGCTCCTGTAGATTGCTGCGATCAAACTCGCGTGCACATCGACCACAAATCCAGGGATATAGTTTTAAAGCCTGCTCTCGATAACCCAATGAGCGCTTATCACGATTGGCGTGAGCATCGGCAACAATCTTGTCCAGTTTTTCGTAGTTAAATCTATCGGTCATAGCTTGATCCTGAGATTTTGATTAAAGCAATAAATAGCGGCTATATGAGGTATCATGCCACTAAAGAATAATGTAACTGATATCTATGAAATTGAAAGTACTTCATTTTTTGCTATTGATGGGATTAGTATTTGCAACACAAGTTGAAGCTCGTTTTCCAGAATTTGGCTTTTGCCCTTTGGGTGGTCCACCGGGTTGGTTGAATCGTCTGAATGGGCAATCTCATCGTTATTATTCGCCATATTATCTGCCACCTTCATATCAAGTGCGGCCGAGTTACATGCTTTATCGTGGATACGCTTATGCTACTCCACAGTTTAACTCTGGATTTATTCAGAGATACCCTGTAATAGGGAATAATCGCTAATAACTGACTATTTTAAATCCTGATAATGGACTTTATGGCTATCTAGAGCCAGTTCATCCATCATGTCAATGACTTCACAGCTAGCCTGTTCCATGGCATGCAGATGTGCAATGCAGTCTTCATGGCGTTTTTCCTTTTTCGCTATCATTGCTTTGATACCACTTTGATGGACATCTTTATGCGGCTGTTCCAGCCTGCGAAAGCTATCCAGTGACTTTAGCTCCTGACCCTTACCTTCGTAATACCATTTACCCAGGCGGCATTGATGGTGGTCAGCAAAGCTTTCTATGGTTTTACTACCCATACCAAAAATATGCTGATAAACATCAATCTTATACATAATATGATCCAGTTTTACGGTTTCGATGAATGCATTGGAGGATGAGGTAAAGATGACTCTGGTCATATTGTCAGAGAGACCGACTACCTCGTCTATAACATTACCTACAGCCTGTACTGAGGTGTTCATATCTGCGCTGGATTCTACGATCTTATCGAAGCTGCTTTTGGTGGTCGCTGATAGCGAATTGATGGTGTTGACCAGTTCCTTGATCTGATTCGTGGCCTCTGCGGTTTTTGAAGCCAGTACCCGGACCTCATCGGCTACTACTGCAAAACCACGTCCTGTTTCACCTGCGCGAGCCGCTTCAATAGCTGCATTTAAGGCCAGTAGATTGGTCTGGTTTGAAATGTCAGAGATGATTTGGGTAAATTGCTCGATGTTCTGGGTGGTACCCTCGAGTTGATTGACCGAAATCATGCTTTCGCTGGTAGTTTCATTGAGCGATTCTATGCCCGACGATATCTGCGACAGTATTTCGGTGCTTTGCTGAAATAAATCAGAGGTTTCCCGTAGCTTGCGCTGCTCTTCTATCAAGGTTTCTGCGGTTTCGGCCGATTTTTCACGGATCATATTTAGCGATGTACCCAAATCGGCAAAGTGGATGATTTCTGAGGTTAAATGAGCATATTGCTGCAGAAGGTCTTTAAAGCCCGGCCCAGTATCATTCAGCTTTTGTCGTAAAAGCTGAATCTCGGTATCTTTCTCTGTCAATTGGGTTTCTAGCGCGACTACTCTTTTTTCTAACGCTTCGGTTTTTGCGGTAAACCAGTTCATAATCCGTTCCCTCTGTCCTTTTGTTTCTTATATTTATGTATCGACCTTATGCGGAATAAATAAAGTCGATGTATTGTATTATTTTATAAGGTATTTTACTTTTTGCAGTAATTCTTCATTATCCCACTCACGTTCCCCTACCGCCTGATAGTGGATATTGCCATCAGGGCTGACCACAAAAGTGGTTGGCAAGCCACTAATAGGCCACATTTGCATGCTGCTGACGTTTTTATCCAGCAGTACCTGAAAGTCGATGGTATAGTCCTGCATAAAGCGCTTAATGGTAGCTTCATCTTCTCCGATATTGATGGCAATCATTGCGACCTCACCTTTAATTTTTTTCCAGGCACGGTTCATAGAGGGTAATTCCTCCCGGCAGGGAGGGCACCAGCTTGCCCAGAAGTTGATGATAATTGGTTTGCCACGATAATCCTGCAGACGATGAATATTTCCATCTAAATCTGGCAACTGGAACTGGGCTGCAGGGGGTTGCTTAACCATACCAGTAAGTTGGTTGTCAGCTATTGCAAGCTGAAAGGCCAGGCATGAAACCAATAGCAGCAGATATTGATAGAGTCGGTGGTTCATAAGGTTTTAGCTGGTTTATCTTTGCAGGTGGTCTCGTACACCACGTAAAACGATATCGGTATAACCCACTATACCCACCACCTTTTTATTATCGATTACGGGGGCTCGGCTGAGGCCAAAGTTTTCGAATAAACGGGTGCAGTAGCGAATATCCATGTCAGGGTCTACAAAGATGACAGGCTTGGTCATGATCTCATAGATATTGACGCGTTCAGGTGACTTATCTCTGGCGAGCACTTTTTTGGCAATATCTGACAACAGTACAATGCCGTATTCATCATCCTCATGGCGCATATTAACGATGAAGCATTTGCTTTCAGCATAGGTGGAATTTCTTAACACATCGGCTACCGTATCCATGCCATCGACCAGGTCAAAATCTGGTTTCATAACATCTCTTACGCGAATAATTTCTCTCTGGCTCATAGCTCTTCCTCAACTTTTTCAGTCAATTCGTTAACCTGGCGCGATACTCCGACCGCATCTTCTACATCGATACAAAAGGCTATACCGCTACCTGGGTTGGCTTCGAACTCACCTGCCTCAGCAATACTTTCCAGAATTTCTCGACTGAGGTGTTCCTCCACCAGAAATAAAATAACATCACGCTGGGTTTCCAGGCTTAAGCCAAGAAAGGTTTTAGCCACTTGTATCCCTTCTCCTCGTGCGTTGGCTATTAGTGTCGACCCCGTAGCGCCTTTTTCACGCGCAGCTCGGATAACCTTATCAGTAATTCCATCTTCGGTAAGTGCAATAATCAATTTAAAGTGCATGGTAATTTCTCATCAAGTTAATTTTTTTCGGTTTTGCTTTGATCGCCAGTCGGATATCTGGGCATAGGCCATTACGGACATAATGGGAAACAGGCTGGCAAATGCAATCAGGCCGAAACCGTCAAGCAAAGGGCTACGACCGGGAACAGTAGACGATAGCCCCAGTCCCAGAGCAGCGACCAGTGGAACGGTTACGGTAGATGTGGTTACCCCGCCGGAATCGTAGGCCAGGGCAATAATCATACGTGGTGCAAACAGCGTCTGGATCACCACAAACACATAGCCTGTAACGATATACCAGTACAGCGGTGTGCCGGTGATGATTCTATACACGCCTAAAGCAATACCTATCGCGACACCTAAGGCAACAGCGATACGCAGGCCCCATATACCAATACTACCAGCAGAAACCTGATTGGCCTTGATGGCGACTGCAAGCAATGAGGGCTCTGCAATAGTGGTGGAGAAGCCAATGGCTAAAGCAAATAAATAAACCCATTGATAGTCATGCCAGTCCAGCTCTTCTACAGCCTTTCCAGCGCCGAGAAATGCCGGGTCGGTGAGCTGTTGCGCCATCAACTTTCCCAGCGGAAAAAGAGCGGCTTCCAGCCCTTCCAGGAAGAAAGCGAGACCCATTAGCACCAGAATGAAGCCGGTTATGATCTTTTTCAGATTGGGCATAGATTTGCGTAATACAAAAAACTGAAAGCCAAAGATAATGACTGCTATGGGCAGTACATCCCATACTGTATTGAGCATGGTTTTAAAAAGATCGATCAGGATATGCATAAGGTGATTACACCACCATGCCATAGCCCATGACAAATATCATCGGCGTTAATGACGCAAAGGCAATCAGTCCAAAACCATCGGTCATAGGGTTACGTCCCTTGATTGAGCTGGCAAGCCCAACACCCAGCGCGGTGACCAATGGCACAGTGATGGTCGAGGTGGTGACTCCTCCAGAGTCGTAGGCAATGCCAATAATTTCCTTAGGTGCGAATACCGTCATAATCACTACGCCGATATAGCCACCAATAATCAGGTATTGAATTGGCCAGCCTTTAATAATGCGAAATACACCAACCAGAATGGCAAACCCTACCGATACAGCCACTGTAATTCGTAACCAGTAGGCATAAGATTCCTTGGCATCGATGCTGTTTTCAATCATATTTCCGCTGGCAGCGATTTCCGCTGCTTCATTGGCAACAGCAATCAGAGCTGGTTCGGCAACCGTGGTACCAAATCCCAGTGCAAATGCAAAAGCAAGCAACCAGAAAAGGCTGCCCTTGCTGGCAAAGGCGTAGGCCATTGACTCACCCACCGGGAATAGACCCATGTTTAATCCATGAACGAACAAGGTTAGCCCGATAACAATAAAAACAACGCCGGTGGCAATTTCGCCGAAGTTAGGAATAGCTTGCTGTAAAACCACCAACTGGAAAAAAGCGATGACAAGAATGATAGGGAGCAGGTCACGTAAACTGTCCAGAAGCGACATTAAGATGGCCTTGAATGATTTCATGCGGGATGGTTCGTTGCTTTTTGTATAACCATAATATCTCAGGCAAATACAGAATACACCCGCTGTATGACCATCGCTGAGGCGGACCCTGTGCTTTATTATCTGATCGCGTGCTTATTACGAAGAGTTCTAAGTGTATCAGGAAATAAAGTTTCCAATCGGAAATATTATTTATACAATGCGCCTTCCATTTATTAGAACTGCCCAGGGTTATCCATTAATGAGCACTGATAAGGTATTTCAACCGCTAAAGTTAGGCGAAAAAGTGCGTGAGATCCGACTGCGTAATAAATGGACGCTGGATGAAGCAGCTATTCGTACATCGCTTGCGAAATCCACTTTATCCAAGATCGAAAACGAACAAATTTCACCCTCATTCGAGGTCGTACAAAAGCTTGCTGCAGGTTTGGGGATAGATGTCCCTCAATTATTTGTATCCAGCAAAGATACGCTAGTCTCCGGGCGCAGAGCCTTGACCCGAAAAAGCGAGGGGCGAATTCATCCCACCCAAACCTATGAGCACGAACTGCTTGCTACTGATTTAACCCGGAAGAAAATGGTGCCATTTAAAAGCACCGTGCATGCTCGCTCATTCGATGATTTCAATGACTGGGTTCGCCACTCAGGAGAAGAGTTTTTACTGGTGCTATCGGGTAGTATTGTTTTTTATAGCGAATTTTATGAGCCACTAAACATGCAGCAGGGCGACAGCCTGTATTATGATTCGGGAATGGGTCATTTCTGTATATCCGAGAGTGAAGAGGATGCTCAGATACTCTGGGTGTGTACGCCATCAGATGAACTGTCGATAAAAACAGGCAGTAGTTAACGCAAGATGAATTTATTAATTATTTCCAGCAGGAAATATTGAGGATATAACGATGACTAGTAATGACACCATGTTGAAAACCGCATTACACGACCTGCATGTAGAGCTGGGCGCAAAAATGGTTCCTTTCGCAGGTTATGCGATGCCTGTGCAATATCCCATGGGCATAGTAAAGGAGCATCTACACACCCGAAATGCAGCAGGCCTGTTTGATGTCTCACATATGGGGCAGGTTCTCCTCAAAGGGGAACAGGCTGCAGCAGCGCTGGAAGCACTGGTGCCGGTTGATATTGTAGATCTGGATGAAATGAAGCAGCGCTACGCACTGTTTACCAATGATCAGGGAGGGGTAATGGATGACCTGATGGTTACCAATGCAGGCGATCACCTGTTTGTCGTCATTAATGCTGCATGCAAGGAACAGGATATTGCGCATATGCGTACTCATCTTGCTGATAGCTGCGATATTGAAGTACTGGAAGATTACGCCCTACTTGCCTTGCAGGGACCACAGGCTGGTAGTGTGATGGCACGTCTGGCTCCAGAAACTAAAGAGATGGTTTTCATGACGGCCGCAGAAATCGACATTGATGGTATTGAATGTTTTGCGACACGATCTGGCTATAGCGGTGAAGATGGTTTTGAAATCTCAGTACATAATGATAATGCAGTACGTTTAGCACGTACCTTACTCGCACAGGCTGAAGTAGAGCCCGTGGGACTTGGCGCACGCGACTCATTAAGGCTGGAAGCAGGGCTATGTCTATATGGTCACGATCTGGATACGCAAACCACACCGGTAGAATCCAGTCTGCTATGGGCATTGAGCAAATCACGTCGTGCAGATGGTGAGCGCCCAGGCGGATATCCGGGTGCTGATACCATCATGTCACAAATTGCCAATGGCGTTGAGCGTAAACGCGTAGGCATCAAGGCCGAGGGTCGTATGCCAGTACGTGATGGTGCACAACTGGTCGATACCGAAAGCACTCCAGTAGGTATTGTTACCAGCGGTGGTTTTGGGCCCAGTGTGAATGGACCGGTGGCAATGGGTTATGTCGAAACGGCACACGCAAAGCCAGGCACTGAACTGTTTGCACTGGTACGTGACAAACAGATTCCGGTCACTGTGGTAAAAATGCCATTCGTAGAACAGCGTTATTACCGAGGGTAAGGAGCAATATCTTATTCTAGCTTCTGACACAGTCAGATTAATTAAAAAAACAGGAGATAATTATGAGTATTTTACGTTTCAGTGAAGACCATGAGTGGGTTTTAACCGCAGATGATGGCACTGCATTAATCGGTATAACCGAATTTGCTCAGGAACAACTGGGCGAACTGGTATACATCGAGTTACCCGAAGTGGGTGCAGAGATTGAAAAAGGCGAAGGCATTGCTGTCATCGAGTCAGTGAAATCTGCCAGTGACCTTATAGCACCTATCAGTGGCGAAGTACTGGAAGTGAATGAAGAGCTGGACAGTGATCCTGGCAAAGTCAATGAAGACGCGATGGGAGCAGGCTGGTTTATAAAAGTTAAAATGGCCGATGAAGAAGAGCTGGATGAGCTGATGGACGAAGATAAGTATATGGATAGTCTTGACTAAAAGAACCAGTATTAAGAGATAAAACCATGAATCAGAACTCCATGACCATAGATCAGTTGCAGCAGGCTGACTATTTTGCAGATCGACATATTGGTCCTGATGAACAGGATCAGCTCGATATGCTCAATGAGCTAGGCGCTAATTCGCTGGACGAATTTATTAAAAAAATCGTTCCAGAGTCAATCTTGCGTGACGATGAAATGGCGATAGCCAAAGGCATGACCGAGCACCAGTCACTAGCACGCCTGAAGCAAATGGCTGAAAAGAATGGCAGTCATAAGTCGTTCATAGGTCTGGGGTATTACAACACTTTTACTCCACCCGTGGTACAGCGCAATATTCTGGAAAACCCTGCCTGGTATACCGCCTATACACCTTACCAGGCAGAGATCTCACAGGGTCGTATGGAAGCCATGCTGAATTTTCAGACTATGGTTGCTGAATTAACCGGTATGGAACTGGCGAATGCTTCCTTACTTGATGAAGCCACTGCCTGTGCTGAGGCGATGACCCTGTGTCAACGTATGAGTAAAAACAAAAGTACAGTGTTTTTTGTTGATCAGGACTGTCATCCACAGAATATTGCAGTGGTTAAAACGCGAGCGGCTACACTGGATATTGAGATAGTTGTCGGTGACCCACTGAAAGACCTTTATCAACTGGATGTATTCGGAGCGCTGGTGCAGTATCCCGGCTCCAGTGGTGAGATTCGTGATTTTTCTGCTTTAGCACAGCAACTGCATGATAAAAAAGCCTTACTGGCGGTAGCTGCCGATTTACTGGCTCTGACCCTGATTAAAGCCCCGGGTGACTTTGATGCAGATGTGGCTGTGGGCAATACTCAGCGCTTTGGTGTACCACTGGGTTATGGTGGCCCGCATGCAGCCTATCTGGCAACGCGTGATGCTTTTAAGCGATCTATGGCTGGGCGCCTGATCGGGGTGTCTATTGATAGCCATGGCAACAAGGCCTATCGTCTGGCACTGCAAACCCGTGAGCAACATATTCGACGCGAAAAAGCCACCAGTAATATCTGTACTGCACAGGCATTGCTAGCGGTAATGGCGAGTATGTATGCCGCCTATCATGGTCCACAGGGGTTGAAGCAGATTGCACAAAGAGTACAGCGACTGACCCGGCTACTTGCTGAAGGCTTAACACAATCCGGTATCAAGGTGGTTACTCAAAACTACTTTGACACCATTACTCTGAAATGCGATGCGCCTCATTTTATGAAGCATGCCTATGCAAAAGGCTACAATCTATATCAGCGCAATATTCACCAGGTTTCTATATCACTGGATGAAACAGCAACCGTAGCAGAAGTCGATGCCTTGCTGGCAATTTTTAATGATGATGATGAACCGTTGACGGTGGAAGCACTGGAAGTCAATCTGGTAAATACTCTGGATCCCATATTTGTACGTAAAAGCGAATATCTAACCCACCCGGTATTTAACTCCTATCATTCAGAAACCGAAATGATGCGTTATATGCGCCAACTGGCAGATAAGGATCTGGCACTGGATAGAGCAATGATTCCACTGGGTTCCTGTACCATGAAACTGAATGCAGCAGCAGAACTGATGCCGGTTAGCTGGCCTGAGTTTGGTGGTCTGCACCCCTTTATTCCGCAGGATCAGGCTGAAGGTTATAAGGAATTAATCACTGAGCTGGAACAGATGTTATGCGCGGCAACTGGTTATGATGCTGTTTCTGTGCAGCCCAATTCGGGCGCACAGGGCGAATATGCCGGATTACTGGCAATACGTGCCTATCACGATAGTCGTGGTGATCAGCATCGCGATATCTGTCTGATTCCTGCTTCAGCGCATGGCACTAATCCCGCGTCTGCACACCTGGCTGGAATGAAAGTGGTGGTAGTCGCCACTGACGATCATGGCAATATTAGCCTGGATGACTTAAAAGCAAAGCTGGAAAAGCACAGTGAAAATCTGGCCGCGATAATGATTACCTATCCATCAACCCATGGTGTGTTTGAAGCCTCTGTGGTTGAGGTATGTGAACTGGTTCATCAGCATGGTGGACAGGTTTATATCGACGGTGCAAATATGAATGCGATGGTAGGCGTCTGTGCACCAGGCAAGTTCGGGGGGGATGTTTCCCATTTAAACCTGCATAAAACATTTGCGATTCCACATGGCGGTGGTGGTCCTGGTGTAGGACCCATTGGTGTGGGTGAACATCTGAAGCCCTTCTTGCCGGGGTATGCGGTGGTGGAAAACGGGCCAGAGCATGTAGGACCCGTATCAGGTGCACCCTGGGGTAGCGCGGGTATCCTACCGATCAGTTGGGCATATATCTCCATGATGGGTAGAGAAGGTCTGGTAAAAGCCACTCAGGTAGCCATACTGAATGCAAACTATCTGGCGCATCGACTGAAAGATCATTACCCATTGCTATACACCGATGCCAACGGCATGGTGGCCCATGAATGCATTATAGATTTACGTCCAATCAAGGATGAAGTCGGTATTACCGTAGATGATGTGGCCAAACGGCTGATCGATTATGGCTTCCATGCACCGACCATGTCATTCCCTGTACCCGGTACGTTGATGATTGAGCCTACAGAAAGTGAGTCAAAATATGAAATTGATCGTTTCTGTGATGCTATGATCGCGATCCGGAAAGAGATTCAGGCGGTAGCCGATGGCAGCATGGACCCGCATGATAATCCTCTGGTAAATGCACCGCACACGGTTAACTCGGTGACTGCTGATGAATGGACGCATGCATACTCACGTCAACAGGCTGCGTATCCTGTAGAGTCGTTACGTGAATCCAAGTACTGGGCACCGGTAGGTCGGGTAGATAATGTGTATGGTGACAAGAACCTGGTGTGCTCCTGTTTGCCGATTTCACATTATGAAGAGCACAAGTCCGATTAAAGTAGTCACGTAGAGGATAGAGAAATGAGTAAATCACTGGTAATTTCACTGATTGGAAATGATTGTCCGGGCATTGTCGAGTCGGTTGCTGCGGTTGTTCTACGCCATCAGGGAGAATGGATAGAAAGCCGTATGGCGAATTTGAGCGGCAAGTTTGCCGGGATTCTCAGTGTGAAGCTGCCGGAACAGGAATATGAAGGTTTCTGTAGCGATTTACAATCCAGTAATGTGGGTTTAAATATATCGATTGAAGAAGTCGATGGCTCACAGGCAGCGGTTAGCACTACATGTTATAAGCTGGAACTGGTCGGGCAGGATAGACCGGGCATAGTGCATCGAATTACCGCAGCCCTGAGTGCTCATGGCGCTTCCGTGGATGATATGGAGACAGAGGTCTGTGAGGCCTCTATGTCGGGAGAAACCCTGTTCAAGGCGAGTATCACGTTATGTCTGGCTGAAGGTCGTAGCATCGATGAGTTGGGCGAGGTGTTGGAAGACCTTGCCAATGAACTGATTGTAGATATCGAACTGGGTTGAGTAACAATTCCAAAATAGCGGTTTATGTCCAGGCACTAAGCCGGTTAAAATAATCAAATTTATCTGTAGGAAAATATATGTTTAGTAAGAATGATCAAATCGCTGGATACGATGATGAATTGTGGGCAACGATTGAAGCGGAAAATAAGCGTCAGGAAGAGCATATCGAATTGATTGCTTCTGAGAACTACACCAGTCCTCGCGTGATGCAGGCACAGGGCTCTCAGCTAACTAATAAATATGCCGAAGGCTATCCTTCAAAGCGCTATTACGGTGGTTGTGAATTTGTAGATACTGCTGAAAATCTGGCGATTGAACGTGCTAAAAAGTTATTCGGCGCTGATTATGCAAATGTTCAGCCTCATTCCGGTTCGCAGGCAAACGCCGCTGTTTATATGGCGCTGGTACAACCCGGTGATACCGTACTTGGTATGAGTCTGGCGCACGGTGGTCATTTAACTCACGGTGCTAAACCTAATTTTTCCGGTAAAGTCTACAATGCGGTTCAATACGGTCTGGACGCAAACACTGGTGAAATCGATTACGACCAGGTAGAAGCACTTGCCAAAGAACATAAACCCAAAATGATTGTGGCCGGTTTTTCTGCCTATTCTCGAATCATTGACTGGCAGCGTTTTCGTGATATTGCCGATTCTGTAGGTGCGTATTTATTTGTCGATATGGCTCATGTGGCAGGTCTGGTTGCTGCGGGTCTGTACCCCAATCCGATCTCGATTGCTGATGTGGTGAGCACGACTACGCATAAAACTCTACGCGGCCCACGCGGCGGCCTGATTCTTTGTAAATCAAATCCAGAACTGGAAAAGAAATTTAACTCAATAGTGTTCCCCGGTATGCAGGGTGGTCCGCTAATGCACGTAATTGCAGCAAAAGCAGTCGCATTCAAAGAAGCGCTGGAGCCTGAGTTCAAGCAATATCAGCAACAGGTCATCGATAATGCCAAAGCAATGGTAGAGGTCTTCCTGCAACGTGGTTTTGATATCGTTTCTGGAGGCACTGACGATCATTTGTTTCTGGTCGATTTCATTAAGCGTGGTCTGACAGGTAAAGCTGCCGATGCTGCACTGGGTGCAGCGAATATCACAGTGAATATGAATGCGGTTCCTAATGATCCTCAATCACCATTTGTTACCAGTGGAATTCGCGTCGGTACGCCAGCCATTACTACTCGTGGTCTGGGTGTGGCGGAAGCGACTGAACTGGCCGGCTGGATGTGTGATGTGCTTGATGATATGGAAAACCAGCAAGTTATCGATGAAGTAAAGGCCAAAGTACTGGAGCTGTGTAGCCGTTTTCCGGTTTATAGTTAATCCAGTAGTTACTGTGGCTGACGTATAAAAGAACCTGCGCCCTGTGTGCAGGTTCATTTGTTTTTACCTGAAGTTGCAGTTTCAGGTTTTACTTGAGGGTAAGCCATGGCGATCAGCGTTTTTGATCTTTTCAAGATAGGTATAGGTCCTTCCAGTTCGCATACCGTAGGTCCTATGCGAGCAGCAGCCAAGTTTGTTCATGTGCTGCAGGAACAGCAACTGTTATCACGGGTTGCATCGGTCTATATCACCTTATATGGTTCGCTTGGCGCAACCGGTATAGGTCATGGTAGCGATAAGGCAATTCTTTTTGGGCTGGAAGGAGATCACCCTGAAAGCATCGATACCACGCAAATCGAATCCCGACTCGAGCAGATAAAATCCTCTCATTCGCTGAATCTGTTAGGTCAGCAGCGGATCCATTTTGACTATGACAAGCAGTTGAAACTGCACCGAAAAAAATGTCTGGCCTATCACTCAAATGGTATGAAAATCGACGCTCTGGATGCTGACGGCGATGAAATCTACAGCAATACTTATTACTCTATAGGTGGTGGTTTTGTGGTAGAGGAAGCCGATGCGCAACAGGACCATTTGCATGCCAGCGATGAAACGGTTTTACCCTATGCGTTTAACAATATGCAGCAGCTACTGGATTTGTGTCAGCAACATCAAATGAGTATCAGCCAGATCATGCTGGAGAATGAAAAGTGCTGGCGTAGCGAAGCAGAAATTCGCAGTGGCTTATTGAATATCTGGCAGGTGATGCAGGACTGTATCAGTGCGGGTTGTACCCACGAAGGAATTCTACCGGGGGGGCTGAACGTAAAACGCCGCGCCGGTAAATTAAATCAGAAGTTACGCGAGAAGCAGGAAAGCGCGTTAACCGACCCGCTCACTACCATGGACTGGGTAAACCTGTATGCCATTGCAGTGAATGAAGAGAATGCGGCAGGTGGTCGAGTGGTGACTGCACCCACCAATGGTGCAGCAGGTATTATTCCCGCAGTGCTCAAATACTATGACCGCTTTGTTGCGCAGTCGAATGAAGCGGGTATTGTGAATTTTCTACTCACCGCCGGTGCTGTCGGTATCCTGTACAAAGAAAATGCCTCCATCTCAGGTGCTGAAGTCGGCTGTCAGGGTGAAGTGGGTTCTGCCTGCTCGATGGCTGCAGCAGGCCTGACCGAAGTAACGGGAGGCACACCAGAACAGGTAGAAAATGCCGCCGAAATTGCTATGGAACATAATTTAGGGTTGACCTGTGATCCAATCAATGGGCTGGTTCAGGTGCCCTGCATAGAACGCAATGCGATGGCTGCAATCAAGGCCATCAATGCAAGACGCATGGCAATGAATGGGGATGGAGAGCATTTTGTATCACTGGATAAGGTGATCGCCACCATGCGTAACACGGGGCGTGATATGAAAAAGAAATACAAGGAAACGGCCAGAGGTGGCTTAGCGGTAAATGTCACTGAGTGCTGACCAGAATGGCACTTACTTAAGCTGAAAACTGTCTTCGCGAGTACCCAAAGGGCATAAACTACGCGCGGCAGGAGTGGCACAGGGATGTGCCGTTTACGGACCTAAGGATGGAATCTCTAAACAGTGCTGAGACCATCTGCCGAAAGGGATTAGATCCCTTGCTTCCGTAAACGCTACATCCTTGTAGCACTCCTGCCACTGCGCAAGCTCGGCTCTGGCTTCCTCGGCTCTGGCATCCTGCTTCGCCCTACCTCCTCCCTCCCTGGAGTCGTGCTTCGCCCTACCACCTACGTCCGTGTAGGCGTCCTCGCAATGACGTCGTGTTAGCCTTAAGTGAGTGCCATTCAATCTGACCACTCTGATTGTGCATTTCCCCATGCCGACCCTTTAATCTTTTCTGCGGGCTGGTTTTTTACGTCTTTACCTTTTATATTCACAGCTCCATTCGTTCCCTGAAAATATTCAGACACAGATTTAATGATGTCCTCTCAAACCAATCCTTATCTACGGCATATAGTCGCGCTTAACCGCTGGCAGCTAAAAAACTTCAAACCGTTTTATATTGCTGATCATCGTGTTGGTTACCTGAAAGATTTCATGTGTCAGGCGCTTGCCGAATGGCCGCAGTATTTTTCTATCTCCAGTGACAGGGTGGATTTAAAAACCGGGGATAATGAATTTCAGCGCGCCAGTGAAATCCTTGATGAGGTTGTACATAGCCTGGTAGATCAGGGGATAATCAAGAATTATCTGGGTGAAATCTATCCGGTGACAGGTATCAATCGCGAGCCCTGTGTTGCCTTGCTGGATAGAGGTGCTGCAGGGTATTTTGGCATTAGAACCTACGGTCAACATCTGAACGGTTATGTAAAGAGTGATGAAGGCATAAAACTCTGGGTCGCTCGCCGTGCAGCCGATCGAATAAATTTCCCCAATAAGCTGGATAATATCGTAGCAGGAGGCTTACCACAGAACCTCAGTCTTGCTGACAATCTTTTAAAAGAATGCAGGGAAGAAGCAGATATACCCGAACCACTGGTTAAAAAGGCCATAGCTACCGGCGTCGTCAACTACTGTTGTGAAATCAGCAGCGGGCTCAAACCCGATACATTGTATTGCTATGATGTGGAACTACCTGAGTCATTCACTCCCCGGAATACTGATGGTGAAGTAGCCGAGTTCAAGCTGATGGATATTCAATCGGTTGTCGAGTTGGTGAGAGATACCGATGAATTCAAAACCAACTGCAATCTGGTGTTGCTGGATTTCTTTATCCGTCGAGGTGTTATAGGACCAGAGTACGACGGTTATCTGGAGCTGGTTAACGGCTTACGGCTAAGCGGCATCTTATGATTCCAGCCAGGTTGATGCTTTATTATGCTTGCCTGCTGTTATCTTTAAGCAGCCAGGCTGCTGAACATGCAGTAATGAGCACTGAAGTTAACAGCCCTGCCGAGATTGCAAAAACACTGAATATCGACAATGTTTACAGAATGATTCAGCTAAAACACAGGCAGTATTATGCAGGTTTTAGTATCGATTCAGACGGCATAAATCATCCTGTATTAATTGAAGTTAGCTCTGGAGGGGCGCAACAGCATAGATGGGGTTTTGAAGATATTATCAGCGATATTTTTATCTTCAATGGGCTGGTTTCGGTGGTGCTGGATACGGGACAGAATTTTTCTCTGGCAGGGAATGTCTGGGTGAGAAATCCGCAAGGTTTTCCGCAAAATGCTCGTGTCGTATTCAGTGATGGTGAGCGTCACCAGATTGTCTGTAGCCCTTCGTCACCATTTAAAGATAATACTCATGCTGCTGGTTGTGAGTCATTTAATCCACACTGGAAGCTATCTTTTTCCTGGCAGGATTTCCAGCCCAGGGTATGTGGTGGTTATTTATATGCTGTTACCTGGGAACAAAAACACAACCAACGTCTGCGTATCGATCCAGCCTCAGGTGAAATTATTGAACAATCAGCTTATAGCGGAGAGCATATCTGCGCTGCATTTAACTGAGCCTGAGCCAATAACCAGTTTCACTGATGCAGGCTCAGTGAAAACCATTCCGGCACCCACTGCCGGGGATTACCTAAAACCATTTCATGCTGTCTGAAGTCTGCACAACAGCTTTCTACCAGTTGCCAGAAACGTGCCGAGTGATTCATGTGCCGGGTATGGCATAGTTCGTGGATTAGCAGGTAATTCACTGTATCCGGTGGAATAAACATCAACTGATCATTCAGGCTGATGGTGCCTCTGGAAGAGCAACTGCCCCAGCGGCTCTTCTGGCTGCGGATACTGGCTTTAGCATAGTTGAACCCATACTTTGCTGCAGTGGCGCGCAGCATGGGAGGCAGTTCCTGTTTGGCTTTACAGCGTAGCCAGTGCCTTAGCAACTGTATGGCATCCTCATGCTGATAATGAGAAATCTGCAGCTCACCCTGTTCAAATTCCCAGGTCGGATTAGCGCCATCATCGAACAGTTTTTTATACAGCACTGGGATGCTTTCACCGGTTAATGACAGCTCTATGGTTTGCGGCAAAGCGGCGGCTTTGAAAGTATGCGCATGTTTATTCAGCTGTTTTGTGATCCAGCCTTCGTGTTGTTGTAGAATGCGCGGAATTTGCTTGCGCGGAAAG
>JBNLGQ010000010.1:0-65550 GCA_050306135.1 Gammaproteobacteria bacterium | reverse complement strand
ATACCTTCAGATGACATCTGAATCTCTCTCCATCTTAAGAAATCGGACACAGACTGGCCTGTCTAACCTAAATTAAACTACACAATCTGCACAAAAAAACGGGCGCAAGAATATACTAATTTTCTTATTTCGTCGAGGCTTAAACCAAAATAAAGCCCACCAACAGGAGCTATATCAAGTGAACCCCATGAACCAAAAAATAGCTAGAAACTAAGCATTAGACCGGATTATCAATATCGATAAAACTATGCCTGATTGAAAAACGATCAGCTATAAGATCTCCTAAGGCCTGAACGCCATAGCGCTCGGTAGCATGGTGCCCCGCAGCTATATAATGTATCCCTGTTTCACGAGCAAAATGTACCGTTGATTCTGAAATTTCGCCAGAAATAAACAGGTCAACACCCTGCCTAACAGCCTGTTCTATATAGGATTGAGCCGCTCCTGTGCACCAGGCAATGCGCCGAACCGGGTTTTCACCGCCATGAATCAATAAGGGGTTACTATCAATAACCTCGCCCAGATCTTCCAGTACCTGATCAACTGCACAGGTCTCGGCTAACTCCCCCATCCATAGCAAGCCCTGCTGACCGGTTACCAACCAGCCCATGCGTTTGGCCAGCTGCGCATTATTGCCCACCGTAGGATGGGCATCCAGCGGCAGATGATAGGCCAGCAGACTCAGATCATGCTGAAACAGCTTACGGATACGATTACCCTTAAATCCCACTAATGGTGCTGCCTCTCCTTTCCAGAAGTATCCATGATGAACCAGTAGCGCATCAGCCCCCTGTTTAATTGCAGCTTCGATCAACTCCAGACTGGCGGTTACACCTGTGACCAGATGATTCAATTCGCCCCGACCTTCAACCTGCAAGCCATTCGGACAATAATCCTCGAATTCATCGATAGACAGGTAGTCATCGCAAAAATGACAAATTTCATCAAGTTGCATTATTATCTCTACCCCTTATAAAGAGTTGCTATGATAAAGTATTTGCATGAAGACTTTAAAATTATTCCTGTTCCTGTTTCAGTTCGCCTTTATCGGACTGATACTGGGCGCCGCCTACCTGATATGGCAATCTCCAGATGTACCGGCAACCATTAACAGCTGGTTACCAAACGCATGGCAAACAAGCCCCGAGATTAAAACAGCGGCTCCATCCCTACCCGACCCTGAAGGCCCTTTCTCCTACGCTGGAGCTGTGGAGACCTCTGCGCCTTCGGTAGTCACTATCTATACCAGCAAAACCATCAAGCAGAGTGTACACCCTTTACTCGATGATCCGGTATTTGATCAGCTGTTTGGGGACCAATTAAAAAAATATAAAAGGGATAAAACCTCAACCAACCTTGGTTCAGGCGTTATAGTAACCAGCGATGGCTACATTCTGACCAATCAGCATGTGGTCGACGGCGCAGATGAAATATTGATCTCTTTATCCGATGGCCGTAGCAGTGAAGCCCAGATGATTGGCGAGGATCGTGAAAGCGACATTGCTGTTTTGCGTATTCCTCTCAATAACCTGAAAAACATCCAGGTTGCCAACGGCGAGAACCCTATTAGAGTAGGCGATGTGGCTCTGGCAATCGGCAACCCTCTCAACGTAGGGCAAACTGTTACCATGGGTATAGTCAGCGCTACCGGACGCAATCGGGTGGGATTGAATACCTTTGAAAATTTCATCCAGACCGATGCCGCCATCAATCCCGGAAATTCTGGTGGTGCACTGGTAAACGCACATGGCGATCTTATCGGTATCAATAGCGCCATTTTCAGTCAATCTGGTGGCTCACAGGGTATAGGTTTTGCTATACCCATCTCACTAGCACTGGATGTGATGAAAGAAATTGTAAAATACGGTCACGTCAGTCGAGGCTGGCTAGGTGTTGAAGGCACAGATATCACTGCGCAGGCAGCGATCAACTCGGGCAACCCTGATTTACGTGGCGTATTAATTGTTGGCGTATTTATCGATAGCCCTGCTGATAAAGCAGGCATACTAACCGGAGATGTCATTACTGCAATTGATCACAAACCCGTCAGCAAAGTGCGCAATGTGCTTGAAAATATTGCCGGTCATAAACCCGGAGAAGAAGTGATTATAGATATTCTGCGCGATGGTAAATCACTTTCTTTACCTATGATTACCACTGAAAGGCCACAATAAGCTGGAACAATCACAATGCGTTAGCTTGGCAGCTAACGCTGATAAAGCCTTTCAAAGCCTGCAGCAGAAAACCCACTCATACGTTTATTACCAACCAGTATGAGAGGCACACCATTGCCCCCCAGTTTTTTATAATCTCTTTTTCCTTTGCTGGATTTCTCCACATCGTATTCATTAAACGCAATATTGTTTTGCTTAAAGTAGCGTCGCGCCTGCTTACAGTAACCACACCAGGATGCACTGTACATCACCACATCCTTTGAGGAACCTTTACTTTTCGTGATCAGACCGGGATCAAACTTAAACTTATTTTTTGATGAAGCGCTTGAGAAGGAATTGACCTGAACATTTACCGTTTCAACCTTGCCCTTGTCCGGCGGGCTACTGGAAAAATGCATAGTGCCATTCGCATCGACCCACTTATAGATCTCTGCGGCAGCAGTATTGCTGAGTACACTCAGCATGATGAGTAAAATCAAACGAAACATCATTGTCATAGCTATCTACACCCTGTAATCAACAGTCTTGCTCAAAGTTATAGCAAGTTACAGGCAAAACTCAAGCTGAGTGCTGTGATCAATCTGATCTGAGCACTCAGCTTGAAGACAAACTATCTATCAGGACTTTATACGGTACTCAGCAGAGCGCGCATGCGCAGTGAGTCCTTCACCATGTGCCATAACCGATGCCACCTTACCCAGGGCAGAGGCACCTTCAGCAGAACAGCCAATCAGGCTAGAACGTTTCTGAAAGTCATACACACCCAGCGGAGATGAAAATCTTGCGGTACGTGAGGTTGGTAAAACATGATTTGGGCCCGCACAATAATCACCTAAGGCCTCAGCCGTATAACGCCCCATGAAGATTGCACCTGCATGCTTAATAGAGCGCGCAACTTCTCTGGCATTCTCTACCGATAATTCAAGGTGTTCTGGCGCAATATAATTGGCGACCTTGATAGCCTCATCCATATCCTGCACATGGATTAACGCTCCACGTGTTGTCATAGAGGTATGGATAATGGCTTTTCGTGGCATTTCCTGAATAAGCTTATCGATGCTTTGTTTAACCCGCTGTAGAAAATCGGCATCAGGTGAGACCAGAATAGACTGAGCATCTTCGTCATGCTCAGCCTGCGAAAACAGATCCATTGCTATCCAGTCCGGATCGGTTTTGCCATCACATACAACAAGAATCTCCGAAGGCCCGGCGATCATGTCGATGCCTACCGTACCAAATACCATGCGCTTGGCGGTAGCCACATAGATATTGCCCGGCCCGACTATCTTATCGACCTGAGGCACGGTATCAGTACCATAAGCCAGTGCGGCTACGGCCTGTGCACCACCGATGGTGAATACTCGATCCACATTAGATAGATGCGCGGCTGCAAGTACCAGATCATTCACCACACCATTCGGTGTAGGTACCACCATAATAAGTTCTTTTACGCCAGCCACCTTGGCAGGAATTGCATTCATCAATACTGAGGAAGGATAGGCAGCTTTGCCTCCGGGGACATAAAGGCCGGCTCTGTCCAGTGGCGTCACTTGCTGTCCGAGAATGGTACCGTCATCTTCGGTGTACTCCCAGGAATCCATTACCTGCTTTTCAGCATAGCTACGGATGCGTTTAGCCGAGAGCTCCAGTGCGTCTTTCTGTTCGGTAGAGAGGCTATCAAAGGCCTGCTTGAGAGTTTCCAGCGGCATTTCCAGCTCGGACATACTGTCCACTTTCAATCCATCAAAACGCGCTGTTAAATCCAGCAACGCTGCATCCCCCTGATGGCGAACACTGGACAGTATTTCTATTACCGTGCTCATCACCTGCTCATCGGAATCTGTATCCCAGGCGAGTAATTGTTGCAGTTGCGGCCAGAAATCTTCGCTCTGGCTACTGAGTTGTTTGATTTCAATTTTCATCATAGTCTCTTAACAGAGTGGTTCTTCCACTGCTGCTTCAATTTTTTCTACAACCTGCTTGATCGCCCGGTTCTTCATTTTTAATGAAGCCCTGTTAATGATCAGGCGCGAACTGATATCCATAATAAATTCCAGAGGAACCAGGCCATTGGCCTTTAGTGTATTACCTGTATCAACCAGATCGACAATCAGATCGGACAGGCCAACAATAGGTGCCAGTTCCATTGATCCGTACAGCTTGATCAACTCAACCTGACGACCCAGTTTAAGGAAATAATCCCGAGTAATCGCGGTATATTTGGTGGCCACCTTCAATCGACCGGCTGGTAATTCCCTGTCGGCATAGCCGGCGGTCATGAGTTTACAGGGTGCTATATGCAAATCGATACGCTCATACAGTCCTTCACCACCATGTTCCAGCAGTACGTCCTTGCCGGCGATACCAATATCAGCAGCCCCATATTGAACATAGGTTGGTACATCGGCAGATCTTATCAATACCAGATTTATATTTTCGTGATTGGTTTTGAAAATCAACTTACGGCTTTTTTCCATATCCACTTCAGGAATAATGCCCGCGCGTTCCAGTAGCGGCAGGGTTTCTTTCAGGATACGGCCCTTGGCCAGAGCGATAGTAATTAAATCGGTCATAAGACTTTGAATTTGATTGGATTTATCGGTTTCGGTTTATTCTATTGAAACCTAATCAGTGGTTCTACGAATTCTGGCGCCCAGGCAGGATAGCTTTTCTTCTATATGGTCATAGCCACGATCTATATGATAGATTCGTTCCACAACCGTTTCACCTGTGGCTACCAGACCGGCCAGTATAAGGCTGGCTGATGCACGTAAATCAGTGGCCATAACAGGGGCACCATTTAAGTTTTCCACACCGGTTATGATGGAGGTATTACCTTCCAGATGTATTTTTGCACCCATGCGTACCAATTCCTGTATGTGCATAAAACGATTTTCGAACACGGTTTCGGTTACCGATCCGGTTCCATGTGCTACGGCATTCAAGGCACAAAACTGAGCCTGCATATCAGTTGGGAAGGCTGGGTAAGGTGCAGTTCGAATATTCACTGCTTTTGGCTTACGCCCCTCCATATCCAGCTCGATCCAGTCTTCTCCGGTATCGATAATTGCTCCGGCCTCTTCCAGTTTAGAGAGAACCGCTTCAAGTAGTTTAGGGTTAGTATCTTTAACTAATACCTTGCCTCCCGTTATGGCTGCGGCCACCAGATAGGTACCAGTTTCGATACGATCAGGTAACACCTTGTAATCACAGCCCTTAAGATTTTCTACACCGTGTATG
This sequence comes from Gammaproteobacteria bacterium, assembly GCA_050306135.1. Classification (GTDB taxonomy): domain Bacteria; phylum Pseudomonadota; class Gammaproteobacteria; genus JACNJF01. The sequence goes on along the minus strand of JBNLGQ010000010.1, from coordinate 60,136 downwards.
GTGATGGTATCGGTACCGGCATTTCTAATGTCACCACCCATTGCATTAATAAAATCCGCCAGATCAATGACTTCTGGTTCGCGTGCAGCATTCTCTATCACGCTCACACCATCGGCCAAAGCTGCCGCCATCATCAGGTTTTCGGTGCCGGTTACAGACACCTGATCCATAACAATGCGAGCACCTTTCAAGCGGTCAGCGCTGGCACGGATATAGCCCTCTTCAACTGTGATCTTCGCACCCATGGCTTCCAGCCCCATCAAATGCAGATTTACTGGTCGAGCACCAATCGCACAACCACCGGGCAGGCTGACTTCAGCAGTCCCATAACGCGCAAGCAGAGGGCCTAGAACCAGTATCGATGCACGCATGGTTTTAACCAGTTCATAAGGCGCAAAGGTGTTTTTGATATGGCTGGGATCAACCTCGATGCTCATCTTTTCACCGATGGTTATCTGAACCCCCATTCTGCCCAGCAATTCCATTGTGGTTGTAACATCGTGCAGATGGGGTACATTTCTAACTACTACAGGGCCGTCGGCGAGCAAGGTTCCAGCGAGTATTGGAAGTACGGCATTTTTTGAGCCGGATGCGCGGATCATTCCCGACATCGGCACACCACCATTTATTATCAGCTTATTCATTTATGTAGGGACCCTTACAGCCTATACCCAGAAAACGGGGCATTGTATCAGAACAGGACTTGGATAGTGAATCGATGCGTTATAAGGATAACTATATTACTTATTTTCAGTAAGTAATGAGTCAACCTGACTCAATCTTGCGATGGTCAGTAGCGTCTCGGGGAGATGGATGAAGGAAACCGTCTTATCACTTTTCTGCACATTTTTCTTAAGCTCGATCAATAGTGCAACCGCCGTACTATCGACCTTAGAGACCCCGGTAAAATCAATGACCCAGTCAGACAGGCTTTTACCCTTACGTGTCAGCTGCTCCAGCGCCTGCATCACGGTAGCGCAGATCAGCTCGCCCTTGATCTGGATATACTGATTACCTTCATCAAATTTAACTTCAACGCCCATCTGTTATTTTCTCTAGTCAGTGACTCAGGAATTTTCCTGCTTATTTCGATCCTGTAGTGATTTGATCAGGCCATCCACACCGGCTTCCTTAATTTTGCGTGAAAAGGTCGAGCGGTAGTTACTCACCAGACTGATACCGTCTACACTGATATCGTATACCTTCCAGCTATCATCTTTCTTATAGACTTCGTAGTTCAGGGGTATTGGAAAACCACCTTTCTGCTCAATTTCAGTTCTAATCGAAACATCACCCTTCTCCAGGCTGCCGCGCATGGGTAGATACCTGATCACCTGGTCGTTATATTCCAGCAGGGCTTTTCCGTAAGTTCTAACGAGTAACTGCCGAAACTCATTAACCAGTATTGGCCTCTGTTGCTTATTAACCTTAGTCCTGTTGCGCCCAAGAGCCAGATTGGTCATACGATCAAAATCAAAATGCGGCAATACCTTTTCATCTACCATGGCATACAGCTTGGCCGGATCCTGTTGAAATTCCTGGGAACGAGACTTAATGGTTGCAAGCACATCATCTGCAGTCTTTTTGATCAACTGCTCAGGCGCAGAATCGCCTGCCATCACTGGTTGTTGAAAAAAACCGGCAATTAGCACAAATACACTGAGTTTTAATAAAAGCCTTTTCATTGGTATACCCCGCTCACACTTTTTAGTTTGGAGACATGATTATTGTAATCGTTCACAATCTTTACATATTCAGCATATGCCAGCACATAGGCCTGCATAGCGGTAAGAATCTTCTCAGCCTCTTCCAGCCCTGCCTCAAAATCGGTATAGCTGGCAATCATCCAGCGTCGAGCCGACATCGCACTTTGTTTCATTGCCTGCATTGCCTTGTACTTGGATTGCACATAGTGATATTGCTCAGCCACCTGAAAAGGAATGCCCTTACGCGCAAATGAGGCTTTGGACACCAGCGCATCCAGTTCAGCCTGTTCCTGCGCTACGCGAGCGGGTTGCGCATCGGCTTCCCATTGCCAGCGCATTCCAATCACCGGGGTAGCTGCAACATGATTAAATGGATCATAAACATGCGGGTTATCCAGCGTGTCACGCCCCGGCGCATAAGAAAGGGACCCCGCCACACCCGCATAAATAATAGGTTTTTCACTGGCCCGTTTGGCTTCAACCAGTGCACGACGAGCTGCCAGACCGGCTTCTACCTGCTTAAACTCGACCCGGTTTTTGGTAGCACTATCCACCCACTCCTGCAGTTCCAGGTTTGGCAGGTCTACCGCTCGAAGACGTGAATCCTCCAGTTGCAACTCTTCGTTTTCATCAATACCGGTTAGCAGCCTTAAACCTTCCATAGCAATACTTTCCAGGCCGCTGGTTTCAGCCAGATAACGATGGATCAATCCAATGCCTGCCTCTAAGGCATATCGATTACTCAAGGTTGCCTTGCCATTACCTTCATCAAGCCATTCATTGACCAGTTCAAGCGCTGCAGTTAATCGTTTTTCGGTATCTTCCATCAGGAATCGGCCATCACGTGCGGCCAGATAACCGTTATAGGCTTTCACCACATCGAGTTTGATAGATTCCTTCTCCAGTTCAACATCCTGCTGTTTGATAATAATGTTATTACGTGCTGCTTCCTGATAATTTTCCAGTTGACCGAATGTAGTCAGCGGTGTGACCACGCTAAAGGTCATACTCACCCAGGGTGACAGGCCATCATTAAAATCATAGGTATCACTACGCGGGGTGCAGTTGCTACTGCAACTTTCCGCGCCATCTTCATAAAACCCACCATCTACGCCAGTGATCACGGCCAGTGCACTATCTACAGCAAAGCGCCATCCACCGGTTCCTTCCGCCTCCTGCAGCAAAGCAGTCGCTTTACGTACAAATGCCTGCTTTTCTTCAATCCTGGGATCGGCATTTAATGCGCGCTCTATTGCCTGTTCAAGATTCAACGTAATTGTTGCATTTCCCAGTTGCGGGAACAGCAATAATGGCATCAATAAAAGAATAGGTTTTTTCATAGTTAAGTATTATTCCTGAGCTTTGCTGAACAGAAACTGACTGATAACCTGTTCAAGAATGACTGCTGACTGGGTATGACGTATCTCAGACTGATTCTCAAGTAACTTCTCATCACCGCCCGGCTCTAGTCCGATATATTGTTCGCCTAGTAATCCAGCGGTAAAAATACTGGCGATCGTGTCGCTGGGGAATGCATTATATTTTTCATCAATCTGCATGGTAACAACAGCTTCGAAATACTGACTATCGTAATCGATTTTAGAAACCTGACCGACCTTGACACCTGAGACCTTGACTGCTGAACGCACCTTAAGTCCCCCGATATTTTCAAACTTTGCGGTGACCTGATAAAAGCCACTATTACTGATACTACTTAGATTACTTGCCTGCATCGCCAGCATGAATAATGCCGCCAGACCTGCCCCGACAAATACACCAACTGTTACTTCAATGCTTCGAAACATATTTTATCCTCATTGGAACATGATGGCAGTCAGGATAAAATCCATACCTAGAACTGCCAGTGATGAATGCACTACTGTACGTGTGGTTGCACGCGCAACGCCTTCAGATGTAGGAATACAGTCGTAACCCTCAAACACGGCTATCCAGCTCACAATAAAACCGAATACCATGCTTTTAATCACACCATTCATTACATCATCATAAAAATCAACTTTGGCCTGAATCTGCGACCAGAAAGCCCCCGAATCTACACCCAGGAAATCCACACCGACCAGATAGCCACCCAGAATACCAACGGCACTAAAGATAGCGGCTAACAAAGGCATGGATATAAACCCGGCCAGAAAGCGTGGCGCAATGATCCGTTCCACTGGGTCAACAGCCATCATTTCCAGGCCGGAAAGCTGCTCAGTTGCTTTCATCAGGCCTATCTCAGCGGTTAATGCCGAACCCGCTCGACCTGCAAATAATAACGCCGCAACCACTGGACCCAATTCACGCACCAGTGCCAAATCAACCACCATACCCAGAGTATCCTCAGCACCAAAGGTATTCAGGGTGTAATACAGCTGTAACGCCAGCACCATACCCACAAATAAGCCCGCAACCAGAGTTATCAGCAGGGTTTGCACACCTACTGAAAATAGCTGATGGACAACCAGTCCAAAACGCGGAAATAGTTGGGGGAGCGCAAGTAGAATTTTACTTAAAAATATCGAACCCCGGCCTAGACGGGAGATAAAATTGACCAGTGGTTTCATTTTTTAAAGCTTCATCAATTGTTGTGCGATGGGATCACCAGGGTAATGGAAAGGCACAGGGCCATCCGCCTGGCCTTCGATAAACTGACGCACCCACTCTGATTCGGATTTACGTATTTCCTCAACACTGCCTTCTGCCACCAGCCTGCCCTCGGAAATAATTTTCACATCGTCGGCTATGGACAGGGTTTCTTCCACATCGTGAGAAACCAGAATACTGCTCAGGTTTAAAGCATCATTGGTATCGCGAATCAATTTCACCAGCACTCCCAGGGAGATGGGGTCCTGCCCTGTAAAAGGCTCGTCATACATAATCATCATAGGATCCAGCGCCAAAGCTCGCGCCAGAGCTACACGTCTTGCCATGCCACCGGATAGCTCCGCAGGCATTAACTCACTGGCAGCACTCAAGCCCACGGCCTGCAGCTTGATCAATACCAGATTGCGGATCATAGACTCACTCAGTTTAGTATGCTCACGCATTGGAAAAGCAATATTATCGAAGACATTGATATCAGTAAGGAGTGCACCAGACTGGAACAACATGCCCATTTTCTTGCGCATTTTGTAAAGGTCGGAACGCTTGAGTTTATGTACATTCTGTCCCTGTACCAGTATCTCACCCTGATCTGGCTGTAACTGTCCACCAATCAATTTAAGCAAGGTTGTTTTTCCTGTGCCACTTGGCCCCATCACAGCGGTGATACGCCCTTCATGTATATCCATATCCACGCCAGCAAAAATAATCTTTTCACCGCGTTTAAAATGCAGGTTTCGAATTTGAACTAAGGTATCAGTCATATAATTATCTGCTCATCGAGGCGCGAGTCTATCAACATCAATGCGTGAAGACTACGTCTGTCATAACAATTATTCCCATCTTTAAGGCACCCCTAATTAATTCTGGTTAATTTTAAACTGAGATATTAGCAACAAGCTTGTACAGAGCTTGTGCGTTTGAAGAAATTTTCCGATTTGTTTCGAAGTGAGCGGTAATAGCCGTCCTATTGCTGCAATCTTCAGGGCCAACCGGGAGATTTCTAGTCAGTATAAAAAAATCATGAATTGATCAGAGTTTCCTTTCGTTTAATAACCCATCAACTCGGTCAAGGTGCGAATTTCCGTTAACTGTTGATAGCTGGTATCGGCACCCTGCAACCATAACGTTTTATGCTCAACCAGAGGGGGTAACTCACTGCTACCGAGCCATTGCTCGATCCATTCGCGGTATTGACGCATATTTTCAGCCCAGGGTAAAAGAGCGATTTGTCCATTTTGGGTAGACGAATTATTCGGCGACCACAGATCATCAAGCTCATATATTGCTAATTCCGCAGATAATACTGACAACAAATGTTCTTTGTGTAACAAATTGTTACCGGCAAACAGGCCGACTATCAGAGATGAAATTCGGCAATCTTCGTTTTGCATCAGTGTCTGTATGATTGGGATTTGGGCAGAATGTTCAATATATAAACCAAGCTCAAACTCCTCAGGTAAATCATCCACCCACTCAAATATTTGTTCAGCTCTCGAGCCAGGTTCAGGAAGACTCAGGCAGGCCGTGTTAAATTCATTACTGTAGAAAGCCAGTTTCCAGTCCTCTGGAATGTCATCTGGATAAAACCCCTTTTGTTTTGGGAAGTTTACCCAGTCGAACACACCTACCGATATTGAATAAGCCATAATCAGCGATCTCACAAGATTTTACTGGAAAAAAAGACACAGAATCGTTAGTGTTCCCTCCCTGAATCACAACCACCGAATATTATGGCAGAACAACTTACAGATCGACACAGCTTTAGCTATCAGGAACTAATCGACTGCGGCAATGGCAAGGTCTTTGGCGAAGGTAACGCCCTGCTTCCCTTACCGCCTATGTTGATGTTTGATCGTATCACCAGCATCACCGAAGACGGTGGTAAATTTGACAAGGGCTATTTAGAAGCCGAGCTCGATATCAACCCAGATCTGTGGTTCTTTCAATGCCACTTCAAAACAGACCCTGTAATGCCTGGTTGCCTTGGTCTGGATGCCATGTGGCAACTGGTTGGTTTTTACCTCGGCTGGAAAGGTGGCCCAGGTCATGGTCGCGCACTGGGATCTGGTGAAGTTAAATTCTTTGGTCAGGTGTTACCTGATGCAAAAAAGGTAACCTACAAGATACACATCAAACGACTGATTATGCGTAAACTGGTAATGGGTATTGCCGACGCCACCATGGAAGTCGATGGACGTGAGATCTATAGCGCGAATGACCTTCGAGTAGGACTGTTTACTTCTACTGACAACTTCTAAACTATGTTGTTATCTGCGCTGGCCATCCTGGTTGGACTGGGTTTACTGGTATGGAGCGCCGATCTGTTTGTAGAAGGCGCATCGGCTACCGCAAAAAACCTCGGGGTTTCCACACTCATCATCGGCATCACGATTATTGGCTTTGGAACCTCTGCCCCTGAGATTTTGATCTCAATTTTTTCGGTATTCGATGATACCCCCGATCTGGCGATTGGTAATGCCCTGGGCTCCAATATCGCCAATATCGGACTGATACTGGGTATTACCGCCCTGATCATGCCGCTAGGCATCGCATCCAGAATACTGAAACGTGAATTCCCCATTCTCATCATTGCATCAATCATCCTTAGCTGGACGTTATGGGATTTGCAACTAGATTTAATCGATGGAATCGTTTTGCTTAGCAGTCTGTTCATCGCTTTAATCTACCTGATGCGCTTCGGCCAGAGTACTCAAGACGATGTGCTTTCCACTGAAATGGATCATGAAATTCCACACAACATCCCGACCACAAAGGCTCTACTGCTTACTCTTGTCGGCTTGTTGATCCTGGTAGGCAGTTCCAAATTACTGGTATGGGGCGCGGTTAACATTGCTACTGAACTGGGTGTCAGTGAGCTGGTTATCGGCCTTACCATTGTGGCTCTGGGCACCTCATTACCTGAACTAGCTGCATCGATTGCTGGTGTAAAGAAGAATGAATCAGACCTGGTTATAGGAAATGTAGTTGGCTCCAATCTATTCAATTCATTAGCCGTCATCGGTATTCCCGCCATGATGACAGACTTTAGTTTCTCCGCTATCGCATTAAACCGAGATCTCAGCGTCACACTCTGTTTCACCCTGGCATTATTCCTGTTGGCCTACCTGCCCAAATCAAGCTGCTGTAAGTTGACGCGTTTTAAAGGCGGCCTATTACTTTTGGGTTTTGTGCTTTATCAGAGCCTTTTGTATTATCAGGTTACCAATCAGAGCTAAAACCGCATGACAAATCACTCATATCAAAACCTGGGCAAGGCCGTACTCCTCAATGAAGCTGAGGCAATACAGGCTATGGTCGAAAGAATCGACGAGCGCTTTGAGAAAGCCTGCGAGATGATACTGGCATGTGAAGGTCGCATTGTGGTGACCGGCATGGGTAAATCTGGACATATCGGCAATAAAATCGCAGCCACCCTTGCCAGCACAGGAACCCCTGCTTTCTTCATGCACCCAGGAGAGGCCAGTCATGGCGATCTGGGCATGATAACCGCCCATGATCTGCTAATAGCTCTATCCAACTCGGGAGAAACGGCTGAAATTACCACTCTGCTGCCATTGATAAAACGGCTCAAATTGCCATTAATTTCTCTCACCGGCAATGCTAACTCAACCCTGGCCGAGTTTGCTGATATCAATCTGGATGTTGCGGTAGAGAAGGAAGCCTGCCCTCTGGGGCTGGCACCCACCTCAAGTACCACCGCCAGTCTGGCGATGGGCGATGCGCTAGCTATTGCGATATTACAGGCACGTGGTTTTACTGAAGAGGATTTTGCTCGCTCTCATCCTGGCGGTAGCCTGGGGCGTCGATTACTGTTACGCGTCAGCGATATCATGCATACAGGCAACGCCATCCCTGTAGTTGATCAAAGCGCAACCCTAAAACAGGCATTACTGGAAATCAGTAATAAGGGCTTGGGTATGACAGCGATTGCGGATAGCAAGCAAAACTTATTAGGTATCTTCACCGATGGAGATCTACGCCGTACTCTGGATAGCCAGGCTAATATTCAAACCGCATTGATTACCGAACACATGACCGCGAACTGCGTTACCATTCAGCCTGAGCAAATCGCCAGCGATGCTTTGACGCTTATGGATGATAAAAAGATAAATGCACTCATCGTTACCGATACAAACGGCCTGATTCAGGGTGCATTAAACATGCATGACTTATTAAGAGCAGGCATCGTATAAAAACACATAAACAGGACATTCATGGATACCATTACTCGACTCGCACAGAACATAAAACTGGTTATTTTCGATATCGATGGTGTACTCACCAATGGCACCCTGTTTTTCGATAATAAAGGCGAAGAATACAAAGCCTTTAACTCCAAGGATGGCCACGGTATTAGAATGTTACTGGAATGTGGCCTGCAGGCAGCCGTCATCACAGGAAGGAAATCTGAACTGGTATTGCACCGCATGAATGATCTCGGCGTTGAGCTTTTATTTCAGGGTTATCGTGATAAACGTCCAGCTTTTAATGAGTTATTAAAAATCACCGGCCTGGAAGCTTCACAAATAGCCTATATCGGCGATGATGTGGTTGACCTGCCCGTCATGCAGCAGGTGGGAATGGGAATTGCCGTACAGGACGCTCACCCATTTGTCATTCAACATGCCGATTATGTGACCAAGCTGGGCGGTGGTCAGGGTGCTGCGCGCGAAGCCATAGAGTTTATTCTGCAGTCCCAGCAACTTTTACAGAGCAAGCTGGAAAGCTATCTGCAATGAAACTGCGCTTTCTGTTTATATTTATGATCACTCTGCTTGCTGCCGTTGTTGCAGGCTGGTTTTTTGATCGACAAAACCTGCCCATGGTGCAAAATCCTTTACAGATACCGGATAATATTGATTACTATTTATCTGGGGTTAAGCTTAAGTCCTTTGATAAACAGGGATCTCCTGATTACCAGTTAAACACGCCTTATATGGAACACTTTGTACGTGAAGACATCAGCCTCATTCAGCAACCTGACATACGCTATTTCTCTGATGATGCCGACTGGTTAATGGCTGCAAAAAAGGGCAAACTGATTCATAAGAGCGAAATAATCGAGCTGCAGAACAAAGCCTCTATCAGACGCAATCAGATAAACAATTCGATGCATTTAATCAGTGAACAAATGATCTTCAACCCTGACCAGAAAACCGTCGAACTACCGGTAGCGCTCACAATGCATAGTGATCAACTCGATCTAAAGGCTCAGTCAGCAATGCTGGATATGAAGCACGAGCGTCATGTTTTTCAACGAGTAAATGCCACTTATCAGACCGCTAAGCCACATGAACCCAGTTAAACTCCTAGTCGTTTTATTCTGCCTGATCCCTATATCCGCTGCGGCATTGACCAGCGATAAAGAGCAGCCCATTCAGATAGAGGCAGATCGTCTGGATATCGACGAAGCCAAGCATATCAGCCACTATCAGGGAAACGTTGAAATGACACAGGGCAGCCTGAACTTTAGTGCGGATAGCATCATTTTCCATTTCGATGAAAACAATGATTTACAATGGCTACAGCTTGAAGGCCAGCCAGCCCATTTTAAGCAACTTAACGATGATCAAACAGCCGTCACTGGTTCCGCACTACGTATGAATTATTATCAGACAAAATCCCTGCTGGAGTTACGTGGTCAGGCCAGATTCCAGTCGGTACAGGACACGATAGAAAGCGAATCTATTACTATCAACACCAATACCGATGCGCTTCAGGCCGGTGGTGAACAGGGCAAGGGGCGGGTTCGCATGTTGATTCAGCCAAAAAATTCAGCCAAAAACAATGAATGAACTGGCCGCCAGCGAACTGGCAAAAAGCTACGGAGGCAAAAGCGTCGTCAAATCGGTCAGCCTGAGCGTTAAAAGCGGGCAGATCGTCGGTTTACTTGGGCCAAATGGAGCAGGAAAAACCACATGTTTCTATATGATTGTAGGTTTAATCCATAGCGATAAGGGTGAAATCACTCTAAACCAGCAGCCGATTACTGGCCTCGCCATGCACCAGCGCGCGCTCAAAGGCATAGGCTATTTGCCTCAGGAAGCTTCGGTATTTCGTGGATTAACGGTTGAAAACAATATTCGGGCGATTTTACAGTTGAGAAAAAATCTCAGTTCAGACGAGCAGAATCGCATTCTGGAACAGTTACTGGAAGATTTTCAGATACAGCATATCAGAGAAAGTCTGGGGATTTCATTGTCTGGAGGCGAACGTAGACGTGTAGAAATCGCACGTGCTCTGGCAAATGATCCGCAGTTTATTTTACTGGATGAACCGTTTGCCGGGGTTGACCCTATCTCGGTAGTTGATATTCAGAATATGGTCCGACAACTGGCTGATCGTGGTATCGGCATACTGATTACCGATCATAATGTAAGAGAAACACTAGGTATCTGTGAACATGCTTATGTCATGGGTGAAGGAACTATTTTGGCAGAAGGAGACGCCGATCAAATTCTCTCTAACAAAATTGTTAGAAAGATTTACTTGGGTCAGGATTTTAAGCTATAAAGTGAATATGAGAACAACAAAACTAATGACTCTCAACGCAGTGACAAAAGAGTGTCAATGAAACAAAGCCTGCAACTAAAAATTGGTCAAAGCCTGACCATGACGCCTCAACTCCAGCAGGCGATCAAGTTACTACAACTATCTTCGCTTGAGTTACAAAGTGAGATACAACAGACCCTGGACAGTAATCCACTGCTCGATCAGGAAGACAACCTGTCAGAAGTTAAGATTAAGGAAAAATCTTCTGACAAAGAAGACAATACTGAAATCAAAACCTCCGCCGAACAGATCGATCAGGAGCGTTCTGAGCAGTCCCTGCCGGAAGATCTCGGTCTGGATACCGGTTGGGAAGATATTTATGACATCCCTAATAGCGCCTCTCTGAGCCAGCCGGTTTCCGGCAACAACGAAGATTTTAATGACCTGTTCGAAAACCAGGCAAAACCCGCCGATGCCCTCTACGAGCACCTCATCTGGCAACTGGATTGTGCATCACTGACTGAAACCGACAAGGATATAGGTCTTTCTATCATTGATGGCATTGACGATAGAGGCTATTTAACAGAGTCGCTGGAAGATATTCATCAGGGGCTACTCAGCGATCATCCAGATATTGAGATGGATGAAATCGAAGCCATGCTTAATTTTATCCAGCATTTTGACCCGGTTGGTGTGGCAGCAAGAACCCCTGCTGAATGCATGCTGATACAGCTAAGACAATATGACCCTGCAACTCCACATTTGAATAAGGCACTGGCGCTGGTAGAACGCTACCTGGACTACCTGGCAAGTAATGATTACGCGATTTTAAAACGCCGTTTGCAGGCTAACGACGCGGAACTGGCCAATATTGTTCGGCTGATACAAACCACCAACCCTCATCCGGGGCATCTGATCAGTACTTCTCACGCCGAATATATCACCCCGGATGTATATGTTGCCAAACACAATGGGCGCTGGGCGGTTAAAATCAATCCTGATAACGCGCCTCGGCTGAAGATCAATAGCACTTATGCGAACCTGGTTAAACGTGGTGACAACAGTGAACAGAATAATTATCTGCGCGATCATTTACAGGAGGCTCGCTGGTTCATAAAGAGCCTGCAAAGCCGTAATGACACCCTGCTGAAGGTGGCAAATTCAATCGTAGAACGCCAACAGGGCTTTCTTGAGTACGGCGATGAAGCGATGAAACCCATGGTATTACGCGATATTGCGGAAGAACTCGAAATGCACGAGTCCACTATTTCAAGGGTTACCACACTGAAATATATGCATACACCACGCGGCATCTTTGAATTTAAATACTTTTTCTCCAGTCACGTTGGCACAGCCGATGGCGGAGAGTGCTCGGCAACAGCGATTCGAGCTATTATCAAAAAGCTGATAGCAGCTGAAAACGCCAGCAAACCATTAAGCGATAACAAGATTGCTGCCATTCTGGATGAACAGGGAATTAACGTAGCAAGGCGTACCATAGCCAAATATCGTGAGGCGATGAATATTCCGCCATCCAATGAACGAAAACGTCTCTTTTAGAGACAACCCGGCAGTGACAAGTAGTTACTGCCTTAACCACTCATAGAGAACAACTATGAGTACTGTGAAACCTTCAGGAGGTATCTAATGCAAGTTAGTCTAAGCGGTCACCATATAGAGATCACTGATTCACTGCGCAATTATGTCAATGAGAAAATCGAACGTCTTGATCGTCATTTTGATCAGGCGCTGGATATCCATGTCATATTAACGGTTGAAAAGCTCAGGCATAAAGCTGAAGCAACCATGCACATAAGCGGTGGAAATTTATATGCCGATGACATTCAGGAGGACATGTATGCAGCTATAGATGGCCTGGTAGATAAACTTGATCGCCAGGGTAAAAAACACAAGGAAAAATCTAAGGATCACAGAGTAAAGAACGACGTAATTGACGTCGCTTAATCACCCGGCAGGGAGGAGTAATCCTCCCTGCCTGGATTCTCCTCTTGCAAGCTTCATTTTTTTCGCTAACATGCGCGCTTAAACCATACTGGATTACAGGGCAATGTCCATTTCATCGTTACTGGCAACAGATCGTATTTTTACTGATGCTGAAATATCGAGTAAAAAACGATTACTGGAATACATCGCTGAAAAAGCAGCTGAAGAACTCAACCTGCCTCAAAATATCATTTTCAATCAGTTACTTGAACGTGAAAGACTGGGCAGCACCGGCCTGGGCAAGGGTTTTGCCGTACCACATGCCCGACTTGAAAATCTGACTCAAACCCTGACTTTTTTTCTAAAACTGGATGAAGCCGTTAAATACGATGCGATTGATCAACTGCCCGTTGATTTGATTTTCGTCATCTTTATCCCTGAGGCTTCTACCGAAGAACACCTAAAGATTCTCGCCGCTCTGGCAAAATTATTCAGCCATGACAAGGTCTGCAGAAAAGTACGCAAAGCCAAATCTGCTGATCAGATATTACGCATTATTGCAGAAGCTGAATCCGAATTAGAAACGGACCCCGACGGTCAGGCCTGAAATCATGCAATCCAGCGTGGCGATAGGCGATTTCCATCAACGCTTTCAAAAACGCTTAAAGCTATCCTTCGCCTCCGGTCAGGTCGGTCTTGACCGAGAAATCAAACTCTCCACCGGTGAACAAAAATATCAGGCAGTTGACTACCTGAATATTATTCGCCCCTCCAGTGTCATTGTTATTGGTATACAGGAATCGGCTTACCTTTCCTCTTTGAGCCTGCAGCATCAGCAAAGAATTTTCGATAAACTATTCACCGGCCCGGCCTGTACCATCATTCTCAGCCGGGGTGCTTATATCAACGATGAACTCATCAGGCATATTGCCGATTACTCCATCGCTGTATTCAAATCAGAACTGGCCGATACAGATCTATTATCTGACCTACGCTATTTTCTCAACCAGGCGCTCGCTGAAACCACCACCGAACATGGTGTCTTCCTCGAAGTATTCAGTATCGGTACCTTTATTACCGGTGATAGTGGTGTCGGCAAAAGCGAACTCGCACTTTCACTGATTTCCCGTGGTCACCGACTGATTGCGGATGACATTACCGAATTCTCACGTATATCGACTGGAGTAATAGACGGTATACACCCAGGATTATCCAACGACTTCATGGAAGTACGAGGACTGGGGATTCTCAATATTCGAGCCATGTTCGGAAGCAATGCGCTTAGACGTAACAAAACCCTGCGTATGATCGTCAACATGGTGCAGTTTACCCCTGAAAACCAGCACGAATTTGACCGGCTTGGTACCACCCAGCACACCAGAAATATGCTAGGCCTCGAGATACCAGAGCTCACCCTGCCTGTTGCTCCAGGTCGTAATCTGGCGGTACTGGTGGAGGCAGCAGCCCGCAACCATTTACTAAAGATCGGCGGCTATAACTCTGCTGATGACTTTATCGAACGCCAAAGAAGGGCCATACTGGCAAATGCAAAAGGCTAACCCTCCTCCACATAATATCCGAGCGAGACTCTGGTAAATTTTAATGAAATTAAAGATCGTAAGTGGCCTTTCCGGCTCCGGTAAAACCATTGCCCTGCATACCCTTGAAGACGCTGGATATTTCTGTGTTGATAACTTACCTGTAGGTTTGTTGAGTGACTTTGTCACCACCATGAAAAACAATAAACCTGCATTTTATGACCTGATTGCAGTCGCCGTGGATGCTCGCTGCGATATCGATGATATGGGCCATTTCGATCATATTATTACCGAAATAAAGGCCATGGGAGTCGAAGTTGAAATACTGTTTTTAACTTCAAAGGTAGAGAAATTACTCACCCGTTTTAGTGAAACCAGGCGTAAACATCCACTTTCTCGCAAAGGCTTACCGCTGGTAGAAGCTATTCACCTGGAACGGAGTATTTTGAGAAGCATTTCTAATAATGCTGATCTAACCATAGACACCTCGGAACTGAATGTACATGAATTACGTCATACTATTAATCATCGACTGATGCATGATGACCGAGGAACTATGGCAATATTAATCCAGTCATTCGGCTTTAAACATGGTTTACCCGCCGATACCGACTTTATGTTTGATGTACGTTGTTTGCCCAACCCACATTGGGAAGGTCACTTAAGACCCTATACGGGTAAAGACCAGCCCGTGATAGATTATCTTGAGGGCTTTCCTGAAGTACAGAAGATGTATCAATCGATAGTAGACTTCATGCAAAACTGGATTCCCTGTTTTGAAAAAGAAGGCCGCAGCTATATGACCGTCTCCATTGGCTGCACAGGTGGTCAACATCGCTCTGTTTACCTGGCACAAAAAATCACAACAGAATTACAGAAACAACGTGATAACGTCTCCATTCGACATAGAGAGTTTAACTGATGGTTGGCGTACTCATCATTACTCATAATCGCATAGGCGAAATGATGCTGGAAACAGCAGAAAGTATGATGGGTCAGACCTTTTCCGAAGTAAAAAGTATAGGCATACCCGGTAACCTTTCTCCCGACAGACTCGGTATCTATGCTGATCAAATAAGGACTACCATCGATGAGCTGGATAAGGGCGATGGAGTGCTGATTATGACCGATATGATCGGAGCCACTCCCAACAACCTGGCACAGTACTTTTCAGAACAGAAACAGGTGAAAATCATCTCTGGATTAAACCTCCCCATGCTGATGCGCGTGATTAACTATTCGGATCAACCGCTGGAGTTATTGGCCAAAATAGGTATAGTCGGTGCCAACAAGGGCATTACTAAAGAAATCGACCTATGATCAGAAGCGATATAGAAATCATCAACAAGTTGGGGCTGCATGCCAGAGCTGCATCCAAACTGGTCAATATGGCCTCGCAGTTTTCCAGCTCTGTGTTTATAGAAAACAAAGGTAACAAAGTGAATGCCAAAAGCATCATGGGTGTCATGATGCTGGCAGCTAGCCAGGGTACCACCCTGACTCTGGAAGTCGATGGTGACGACGAAAAAAAATGTAGCGACTCAATCATTGAACTGATCAATAATCGCTTTGACGAAGCCGAATAATTCCTCAACCTCTCTACTCGACAGCGCATTATTTTTTAAACAAATTTGCAGTTAATTTGTTACACTGCCATGGAATTTTTCGTCGAGCCATTTTAGAGGGGTATCAGTCATGATTTCACGTCAAACTCTATGCCTGTCCAGTCAACTGCTGCTCACAAAAACCTCGTCCTGCACACGACTCAGAATATCCATCAGCCCTGATGACCCGACTTTTTGCGGGGCGTATAAAGGTAGCTATACATGAGCGAAGAAATCTCTGAACAGCTTCGACAGGACATTGCTCAGGCACTGGAAAATACCGACAGTCTGGCGATAGCGGAGATTCTGGATGAAATCACTGTCGCTCAAATAGCCGATCTACTCGACTCTATTCCCAGCGCTCAGCGTGATCTGGTGTGGCCGCAAATCTTCCCCAGTAATCTGGGACAGGTATTGCTGGAAACCGGTGACGAAGTTCGCCAGCAAAAACTCAACCAGCTTGATTCGCAGGAAATTGCAGATATTCTGGAAACCGTACCTGATGTGGATGATCAGGCCGATTTGATACTGACTCTGCCCCCTCAAAAACTGGTCAGTGTTCTCTACATCATTGACATACATAAGCGTGAGCGACTGGAATCGGTTCTATCCTATCCTGAAGATACCGCTGGCGGGTTGATGGATCTGGATCAGATCACTATCCGTGCAGATGTTACTCTGGATGTGGTTCTGCGCTACCTACGTATTCGCGGTGAAATGCCTGCTCATACTGATCAATTATTCGTTACTGATCGCTATGACCATTTTAAGGGAGTGCTCTCACTCAACAGTCTGTTAACCTGTGAGACAGAAACGCAGGTAGAAGACATCATGGACTCAGACATTCTCCCTCTCACAGCAATCATGCCGGACACAGAGGTTGCGAGGTTATTCGAGGATAATGACTTAATCAGCGCAGCTGTTATCGACGACGATGGTAAATTAATTGGCCGTATCACCATCGATGACGTGGTCGACGTTATTCGTGAAGAAGGTGACAGCTCAGTACTGAGCATGGCTGGTCTGCACGAAGATGAAGACCTGTTTTCTCCCATCTGGTCCAGCACCCGCCGTCGTGCCATCTGGCTGGGGTTTAATTTACTCACCGCATTCCTGGCCGCAGCGGTCATTGGTTTATTTGAAGCCACCCTGGATAAGATTGTAGCACTGGCGATATTACTCACTATTGTTCCCAGTATGGGCGGTATTGCCGGATCTCAGACCTTGACTCTGGTTATCCGTGGGCTCGCCCTGGGCCAGCTTGGTAGTTCTAACTTTAACAGCCTGGTGAAAAAAGAAATCACAGTAGGCCTGCTCAACGGCATATTGTGGGCCATGGTAGTTGCCGCACTCACTGTGCTGTGGTTTCAGGATTTACAAATCGCAGCTATTATTGCTGTGGCACTCACCATTAATCTAGTCGCTGGTGCATTTGCCGGTGCCATCATACCTGTTGTGCTCAAACGTATGGGAATTGACCCTGCTCTGGCAGGAAGCGTGGTTCTCACCACCTTCACCGATGTAATCGGAGTATTGGCCTTTCTTGGAATGGCGACGGTCTTTTTGCTCTAAAAACCAGGGGGATTTACTGTGGAAGAAACTGTTTCACCACAGAGTGGATATCATCCCGGGTAAGCTCCCAGATTTCATCCAGTTCATAAAGCTGCAGTGAAAGGGCTTCTATAGCTACAGGATTGATACTGAGTTCAAAACGCTCACCGCTACTACCCAGATGGTGATTATTGACCCAGGCATCAGCGATATGAACCGCAGCAGAAACCTGTAAATAATCGGAAGTGTTATCAAGATGATGATGATACAGCACAGGCTCATAGATGGAATCAGGTACACGCCAGTTTTGTAATAAACGCCCGCCAGCTTCCGCATGCGTATAACCTAACGCTTCTTTTTCAAGCTCAAATAAAATTTCTTCTCTGGCCTCACGCTGAATCAATAGATCATGCATCACACCCGGTAACTTTAGATAAAACACCAGTCTACCGATATCATGCAATAATCCGCCCACGTAAAACCTTTCGACCTGACTGAGCTTGCAGTATTGCGCTATAGATTTGGCTAATACACCGACAGACACCGAATGCTCCCAGAATAGCTTCATATCCACCATACCCAAAGGAACCTGATTAAATGTTTTGACTACTGAGGTTGCGAGTACCAGCTCGCGAATCTGTCTGATACCGATAATCTGAACGGCTTTATCAATCGTCTCGATACTCGCGGGGAAGCTGTAAAAAGCACTGTTTGCAAGACTTAACAGGCGTGCACAGAGATCCGGCTCGGTAGATAGCAGTTTTGCGAAATCAGCCATACTCGAATCGGGCTGCTCAATCAGAGATTCCAGGCGATAGTATATATCCGGTAAGCTTACCAGTTTTGCGACATCCTGTATTAATAAGTCAAGATTATGCAAACCACCGTAATCCACTAATTCGCCCCTTTGTGCCGTAGCCATTGATAGTACCTGTATTGTCTACACTTAAATATAGCCCAGAAATACTAAATATTACGCTCAGCTGCTCCATATCATTAAAAATATACAATTTTTAGGGTGCAATGCAAAGATTTGAGGTAACACAAAGGGTTTATGCGTTAAATCAATTTCAAAGTCGACATAATCCCTTAAATTGACTCTATTCTAGAAATTTTGCTCATCAAAGTTTTACTTTCCTGATTACTTTGACTCTTATATTTCTTAATTTAAAGGGTGAAACCATGTTAGATTCAAAAAAAATAGATTCCGTAGAAATTTTTTTATCGCTTTCCATACTGTTAGAGTATGAATCAGCTGATCGATTACGTGAACTTTCAAAGTTTATGCTTAGTCATCAGGCCACAGAGCTCTCCGAGTTACTTGAAACGCTTGCAGGGTATAGCGATCAACACGCATCAGAAATCCGCGAACTGAGTGAAGGTAAAGTTCTCCCGGAGCTGGCTACCCTTGATTTAAGCTGGGAGGGCCTGGAAGGACCTGAAACCACGGCTTACGAGTCGGTTAATCCAAACATGAGCGTGGAAGATATGCTTCAGGTAGCAATGCGTAACGAAGTGAAAGGGCAGGATTTTTATATCGACATTTCGCTTAATTCACCCGATGAGGCCGTAAGAAAGCTAGCTGCTGAATTTGCCAGCGAAGAAAATGAACATGTTGCAATGCTGGAAAAATGGATCGCATCACTGAATAAAGATCGCCCATAAACTAAATTTTTGACTGAAGGAAAAGCAATATTCATCTGCCCAGGGAAGTATAACGAATACATGGACATGGAATATAATACTGGCTAACCCATTACAGAAATAGAGTTTCAGAGGCCATAACAGATAAAACTAACGAAAGAGGCTCGGACATGCACAGGTTATATTTC
Organism: Gammaproteobacteria bacterium; assembly: GCA_050306135.1. Taxonomy (GTDB): domain Bacteria; phylum Pseudomonadota; class Gammaproteobacteria; genus JACNJF01. The sequence continues at coordinate 40,841 of JBNLGQ010000010.1, read as the reverse complement.
TTAATTCCTACAATCGAACTTACTGAAATTATAGTTGAGGAGCTTGAAAATCAGGGGGTAGCACATAAGCATTTACACGTGGTTGCATCTATTACTCAAAATCTAAAGGACTTACCCGAAGCCAGTATCTGGCAAAAAACAGAACTGGCTCATGGTCTTGAATGGGGTACTGGTATTGGTGGCACAGCCGGCCTATTGGGAGGTTTACTAACGGTTGCATTTCCACCTGGTGGCATCATTCTGGGTGGTGGCGCCCTGCTCATCGGAGCGGCTGCCGGTGCGGGTGTAGGCGCAGCAATGATGGGGCTGACCAAAGGTCATGAGCACAACCATCAACTGGATGACTTCAAAAAAGAGATTGATGACGGCGAGATTCTGCTTATGGTTGATATCCCAAAAGCTGAAGTTGATGACATCAAACAAAGTATTCTGTTGCATCATCCGAATGCCCATATCAAAGTTTCTGAACCACAATAGCCTCCACTACTTGAAACCAAAGTAATCCGAACGTAAGCTTGCCCATTTTTCGGTGACTACTAGTTATGGACTTAGCAGATATCAGACGCGAATATGGTCAGGGTGAATTAACTCGCCAGGACCTCAACGCTGATCCCATTTTGCAGTTTGACAGCTGGTTTAAGCAGGCGCAGCAAAGCGAGATCAAAGACCCCAGTGCGATGAGCCTGGCAACAGCTGATGCATCGGGCGAGGTCAGTGTTCGTACCGTACTGTTAAAAATTTATGACCAGCAGGGCTTTGTATTCTTCACCAACTATGAATCCGCCAAGGCTCGTCAAATCAGCGAAAACCCTAAGGTGGCTCTGCTATTCCCCTGGTTGAATCTGGACCGTCAGGTAAAGATTCGAGGGCGTGCAAGTCGAATTTCAACTCAGGAGTCGTTGAAGTACTTCATCACCCGCCCGCGCGGCAGTCAACTGGGGGCATGGGTTTCACAGCAAAGTTCAGTAATTAGCTCCAGGGCCTTCCTGATTGCCAAATTGCAGGAAATAAAACAACGTTTTGCCGATGGAGATATCTCATTACCTGAATTTTGGGGGGGGTATCGGGTCGTGCCTGAGTCGATAGAATTCTGGCAGGGGCAGCCAGACAGGCTGCATGATCGATTCAGATATCAACGCCAGAGTAACGACGACTGGGAAATAGAACGTCTGGCACCATGATGTTCAATGAGCAGGCAGTATTTTCAGTTGCTGAATTAACACCTGCTGATAATCTCGAATACGCTGTACATACTCAACCGGTTCCAGCCCTCGTGCATAGCCATATTTGAGTTTTTTGTAGTATTTCTTCTGTGACAACAGCGGTAACAACTCTTTGACATCAACCCAGTAATCCGGATTTGTGCCAATTTCAGGTGCCAGACTCAAGGCATCACGTAAATGTGCAAACCCCACATTATATGAGGCCAGGGCTAACCATATCCTGTCCTCACCCTCAACTGACTCAGGTATTCGTCCAATCATCCGCGCCATGTATTTAGCCCCCCCCTGAATACTCTGATGTGCATCCAGCCGACTTTTGACGCCCATTTGCCTGGCAGTATTTAACGTCAGCATCATCATACCTCGCACTCCGGTAGGACTTTTAGCCCTCGCATTCCAGTGTGACTCCTGATATGACTGCGCAGCCAGCAGGGTCCAGTCCAGTTTGTATTTAATTGCGGCTTGCTCAAATTGAGTTCGATATTTAGGCAGCGTGGTTTTGATTCTGCGAATAAATTTTCTCATATCAACATAATCGAAAATCTCCACATGGCCATAGTACTTTTCCTGTATCACTGCCAGTTGCCCACTTTCAGTAATATGATTCAACCAGTCTTCAATATAGCCTTCTAACTGTGGCCATTTTGAATTGATAATCCACGCCAGTGGTTGCGGCTCACTGATAGGAAAAGCGACCACCAGCTCAGGATAGTAACGACGATTAATACTGACGATATTTGAATCCGCCAGCACACAATCTATCTTCTTTTGCCATACCTGCTCGAGTAGCTGCTCGGTCCCCATATCTTCAACTTCCTGCCAGCGCAGGCGAGGATGTTGTTGTTTGATCTGATGAAGTAGTTCAACGTAGCTACTATCAGCAATCACCTGAATATTTTTTCCTATCAGATCCTCTATTTTACGGGGTAACTTGCCATTGCCACGACGACAGACCACCTGCTGTTGTACTTCATAATACTGAGGGCCGAATAAAAAACCTTCTGCTCTACGTTTTTCGGTATCGGTCAAACCCGCTGCCGCTATATGAGCCTTTCCTTGCTGCATCCACTCCAGTACTTCACCAATACTATCTACCGACTCCAGACGAAAAGGGATTTTGTAGTACTCGGCAAATGATTGGATCAAATCATATTCTGGTCCCAGTAATTCATCCTTGCCCTGATACCAGGTAGTTGGGGCATTGCGCGAAACCACGACAAGCTCATCAGGTAGCTTAGTTTCAGACGGATTATTTCCACAGCTGGTCAATAGTAATATCAGCACTAAACTTAAGAAATAACGCATTAGAATTTCAACAGTTTTAGTACGGGCTGATTATTATCTGAACGTTTTCCAAAGCCTGAGAGAACGGCTACAGATTGCCCTTTAAGTTTTATGTTCAACTTTCGTGACAGGGCTTTAGCCATATTTTTCCAGTTACTGGTTTCATGTGTTTGCATGACTACTGGCGTGACACCCCAGTGCAGCATCAGGATACGGGCAGTATTATCATCGGTACAGATGCCAAAGATGGGAACACCAGGCCTAAAAGCAGAAACTACGCCTGCTGTAGTACCACTGCTTGTGGGTACAAACAGACCTAATAAGCCCAGCTCCTGAGCAATATTAACGGCAGAATGCGCCAGTGCCCGGCGCGGTGAATAGGTGGTCTTCATATCTACCTCGTTCAGACTTTGTGGGTTATCTATTTGCCATTTTTCGAGCTCTTCCAGAATATGTCCCATATAGCGCACGGCCTGAACCGGATATTTTCCGACCGAGGTTTCACCGGATAACATCACAGCATCGGCACCATTTAATGCTGCGTTTGATACATCGCTAACCTCTGCACGCGTAGGTCGGGAATCCATGATCATGGATTCCATCATCTGTGTTGCCACTATCACCGGTTTGCAGGCGGAACGGGCTTTATTAATAAGGTCTTTCTGAACCATTGGCACCTGGGCAGCATCGATCTCTATCCCCAGATCGCCACGCGCAACCATGATGGCATAGGATTGTTTAAGGATTTGATCGATATTATGCAGGGCTTCGGGCTTTTCTATCTTGGCGATGATGGGTAATTCACAACCCTGTCGTCTCATATAGTTCTTTAGCTGGATAATATCCTGAGCACTGCGCACAAAACTAAGCGCGATAAAATCAGCCCCCATCTTGAGAGCAAAGATCACATCTTTTTTATCATTGGCGGTAAGTGAAGAGGATGATACGACGCTATTGGGCAGATTAATGCCCTTTTTATCAGTTAGCAGACCACCATATACAACGCGACACAGGATATCCCTGTTTTCGACCTTCAACACCTTGAGTTCCATTTTTCCATCGTCCAGCAGAATTCTGTCGCCGCTAGAGACATCCTTATGTAACTGAGTGTACTGGCAGGGAATGAGGTTTTCTTTTTGAGATACTGAACGCGTAGTCACGACAACTTCAGAACGAGCACGCAGTTGCATAGCACCGTCTTTAAGCAGCCCAACACGTATCTTGGGACCACATAGATCGCATAAGATCGCCACCGGTTGCTTTAACTGTCTGGCAGCCTGACGAACCAGCTCAAAACTCTGTTGATGGTCAGCATGAGAACCATGTGACATATTCAGTCGAATAATATTAACGCCAGATTCGAGTAATCGAATAACGCTATCCCTGTCATTGGTTGCAGGCCCCAATGTAGCAATGATTCGTGTTCGGCGCTGGATCTCAAAATTGGAAATGCTAAACATTAAGTCGTCCTGAGACTATTTTTGCGTAAACGATAACAGAAAAACCGACAACTATCTTTTGCATAAGTAAATTGCCAATGCGGTCACAAAATTCCTGGCACTTTACTCCATCTGAAAGCTCAATGTGAGTGAAGTCACAGTCTTCATACAACTGCCAACTATACTCACACCTTCATCACTGGAGTGGCATTTCGATTTTCTCGATCCCTTCCTCCTTCAATCATTCCAGCCTGATGAAAGACCTGTACCTGAACTCAGTTAAGCTCCTGAGTTTAGTTGACCGCCTGCTTTGTCAGGCGGTTTTTTTTGCCTATGTAGTTTTCAGGAAAATATTTTCTGCCACCAGCGCTTGCGACTGCCACTAGGTGGAAAGGCCTGTTGCAGATCAAGCGGAGCAATCTGACTCATCACCCATCCGGGTAGTGGCGGATTTTCACTATAACCGCAAACCACACCCAGATTGTTAGGATCATAGATTTTGACCAGCGATGGCGCTTTTACATCATCAACATAGACGATGCCGCAATAATCTTCTTCATGCTCCTTGCGCAATAACTCATCGATGGAGTGAATAAATTTATCCAGTTGTTCAGGAGTTGCCGGCATATCTGGTGGCGTTTCACCCACCGCATAGATAAACCAGCTTTGTTGTTGCTCGGAAATAGTCTCCCACAACCGGGAAAGCTCATCCCATTTCAGTACACCACTTAGAAAACCACGGTATTTCTTCAGAAAGTCAGTTTCTGATATCGAGCTTTTATTTAGAGCCTTTTCAACAGCGGCTTCAGCCATCGGTACCGCCAACAGTGATTTCATCGATTTTCAGCGAAGGCTGTCCAACTCCGACTGGTACTGACTGACCATCTTTACCGCACACACCCACACCACTGTCCAGCGCGAGATCATTACCCACCATGGAAATGCGATTCATCACTTCAGGTCCTGAACCAATCAGTGTCGCACCTTTTAAGGGGCGCCCTAGCTTGCCATTGTTGATTTCATAGGCTTCTGAAAGTGAAAACACAAAACGTCCAGAGGTGATATCAACCTGTCCGCCACCAAAATTGACGGCAAAAATACCCTTTTCGACCGATTGAATGATTTCTTCCTGCTCCGATTCCCCTGCGAGCATATAGGTGTTAGTCATACGCGGCATGGGTAAATGAGCATAGGATTCACGTCTGCCATTAGAGGTGGATTGGGTACCCATCAGACGCGCATTCATTTTATCCTGCATATAGCCCTTGAGAATGCCGTTTTCGATCAATACAGTAGATTGCGCAGCTACTCCTTCATCATCTACTGAAAGTGAGCCACGGCGATTAACTAACGTGCCATCATCAACAATGGTACACAGGGGTGATGCCACCTGCTGTCCCATGGAGTTACTGAAAGCGGAAGTTCCCTTTCGATTAAAATCCCCTTCCAGTCCATGACCCACAGCTTCGTGTAATAACACACCCGGCCACCCTGCCCCTAGTACCACCGGCATAGTACCCGCTGGGGTTGGTATGGATTGCAGATTGACCGTAGCCTGGCGTACTGCTTCACGCGCGTATTCGTAAGCTTTATCAGTATCGAAAAACAGATCGTAATTGTGTCGACCACCACCACCTGAAGTGCCTTGTTCGCGCCTGCCGTTTTCATGCATTAACACAGTTACATTTAGTCGTACCAGAGGACGAATATCTGCTGCTAGGGTGTCATCTGTTGCTGCGATGAGGATATGCTCAATACTTCCGCTGAGAGAAATAATCACCTGTTCAATCCGACTATCAAGTGAACGAGTATAGACATCAAGCTTTTTTAACAGCTCAACCTTATCAGCAGAACTACGGCTATCTACCGGATTAAGTGCAGGATAAAGAGCCTCTGTAGATTTGTTAGATAGAATGAGCGGACTGCTGGCATCCTGCCCCTGGCGAGCAATTGCTCGGGCATTTGTTGATGCCGCAGCTAATGCCTGGATGCTGATATCGTCGCTGTAGGCAAACCCGGTTTTCTCTCCATACATCGCGCGAATACCCACACCGCTTTCGATATTAAATGAACCCTCGCGAATAATACCATCGTCCATGACCCACGATTCCTGTTGCGATACCTGAAAATACAGATCGCCAGCATCAATTTGATAATGCTGCAATTGATCCAGCGTTTGCTGGATATGCTGTATTTCAACATCGCTAGGCTGAAGGATAACCTGTTCTACAGTGGATAAAATATTCGACATAATTAATTAAATACTCGGGAAATCTTTCGATGAGTTAATACGGGAAAACGTTCTCGTATCTGTTGTTGCTGGGATAAATTGATATCAGCGATAGCGTACCCCGAACCACTGTCAATTTCATCAATAACTTTACCCCATGGATCTACGATTAAGCTGTGCCCATAGGTTTCACGGCCATTGACATGATAACCACCCTGGGCAGAAGCAGCGAGATAACACAGGTTTTCAATGGCTCTGGCTTTCAACAGGGTATGCCAGTGAGCCTTGCCCGTAACGGCAGTGAATGCCGCGGGTAAAACGATGACTTCGGCTCCTTTATCAACCAATGCTCGGAATAATTCAGGGAAGCGTAAATCATAACAGATTGATAGCCCCAGTTTCATGTCGCCAATCTGAAGCACCACCACTTGTTCGCCCGGTTCAAACATACTGGACTCATGGTATTGCTCTTCACCACTGGGCAACAACACATCGAACAGGTGGATCTTATCGTAACGAGAAAGACACTCACCCTGTGGATCATACACTAGCAATGTATTGCGGATTTTATTTGAATGCTCAGACTTCAGCGGCACTGTACCGCCAATCAGATATATGCCGTGTTTAGCTGATTGTTGAGATAGAAACTCCTGTAAAGGGCCATCTCCAAAAGTCTCTCCAAACTGTAAGATTTCCGCTTCATGGGCGGTGATCATGCCAAAGTTTTCTGGTAGCACAATAATTTCGGCACCATCATTTACGGCATTTTTAATGAGTTTTTCTGCTTCCAGCATATTTCCCTGAAGGATTGAGCCAGAAGCCATCTGTATTACAGCCAAACGCATTAGATTTCCAGCTCCTGCCTGTGACCAACCAGTATTCTAATTTCACCACTCGAATGCAGGCCCGGTGAAAGGAAGATATAGTCTGAAGGGATCCCCAGAGAAATTAACCAGTCCTTCAATTCTGCAGCCCATAATTCACCACTGTCTTCACCAGGATAGCTCAGCATAATGCCTGCATCATCCAGACTGTCCCAGTAACTGACAGCAAGTCTTAATGACTCCATCTGTGGTAAAACATCCCCGGTTCTGGGCCTGGCCCAGTTATCAGCGCTGAGGTTGAAAATTCTCACTGAATTTGCCTGTAATGGAAGACAGGCAAATAAAAGGGTTAATATCAGAACTCGATAAAACAGATGAGGTATTTTAATCATTACTAGCGCTTACTCTCAGGTTGGAACAGGTTATCGGATTCAGTTGTAATGTTTGGTTTGTTAATCAACTCAATCTTTGGGTCTTCCCAGGTGCCACTGACTTTATATTCTATTTCGACACTTTTTTCGATGGGTTTCTTGAAAATTTTCTGAAAAAGCAGTAACCCCCAGCCCACGGAGCTGCTAATCGCTAATGACCCGAGAACAGGTAGTGTCTCACCTATTCTTGGGACTATAACCATTTTTTGATCATAGGTTTTTCGTCTCAGGTTGGTGCTGCCATAAATATGAACCTTTGCAGAATCAGAGTCCATAGAGGCATCCTCTGTATCCATAACTTCGCCCTTGATTTTGAAGCGCCCCTTTATTTTTTTAAACTGCATCCCTTCATTTAACACATCACCAAAATCCAGAAATAGTCGCTTTGGTAGTGCATTTAAGCTTAATAGCCCAACAAAACGCCCCGCACCCGGCTCTACATTTCGTAAATAACCATTCTCGAGTGAGAGTTGAACCTCTCCAATCAGAGTTTCCCAGTTCAATTTAAATAAACTATCACCCCATCCAATCTGTCCATTGAATTTCACCTTGCCATTCTTGATCGTCTCTCCCAGCCCCAGGTTATCAATAGCAGTACCAAAATCTTCACCCTGGATATCGATATTGAACACACTGACATGATCGTTACTTTGTGGATTAAACTGCCAGTGGCCAGATGATTTTAACTGCACCTGATCTTTGGCAAAATCGAGCTGATCGATAACAAATTTATTCGAAAGATTACTGGTTTTTAGTTTGAAATCCTTAACAATCATTAAATCAAAGGAAGCCAGTTTACTGCTAATATCCAGATTCGGCATATCGGAGATATCAGGGTATTGTTTTTCATCCGAACCTTTTTCTGAATCAGTATCCTTTTTATGCCAGCGTACATAATCCAGCTTTGCTGAAATAGGCCTTGATGGCGTATTTCTAAATGGGATTTCAATATGCCCTTTGAATAAAGATGAAGTCACATTCCCCTTTAAGGCATTATCAGAATTCATCATTTGTATTTGAGTATTCCTCATTGTCTGGTTACTCAGTTTGCAATCCCGTATGCGTAAGTCAACTGAGTGAATCAGCTCCAGTAATGACAGAGGGCTGGCTTCAATATTGTCAATAGTGTTTTTGTAGTATCCTGTCCAGTCATTAATATTCAGATGATCGATACTGCCTTTCAGCGCTATGCCATGCTCAGGCATCTCTTCTGCATTAGCTTCACCAAACTGAACAAGCAGGGATTTCAATTGATATCCCCCCTGTTTATCCAGTTGTAAGTTACCTGAACTAGAAATTCCTCCGTCTGTTTTCAGTACATAGCTCAGATTATTTTTTTTGATAAAAACATCTGTTTTAATTGATTGCATTTCAGATGCAGCAACAGAAAATGGTTCAGGAAAATTTAACTGCGTCCCCTTTAATTTAGAACTCACTTTTACCCTAACACCTTTTTCATCGAAACGTCCATCATTTGGAATTGAAACAGCGATATTCCAGGCACTTCTCCCTTGCACAGATTTACGCAAATAATCAGGCAGAGTCGTCATCAACCTTGAACTATCCAGATCACCCTGCATCGAGATATCGACACTATGGTTGATTCTATCACTAGCTATATCCATGACGACTGCATCACCTCTGTATCGCCCTTTAATTTTGCTGGCGGACAGGTTTTCATTATCAATTTTTAATTCACCATTGAGCTTATCCAGCTCGACCATCCAGTCTGGTATAGATAGCTTCACATTCTGTAAGCGGGTATCCACCTTAACCGAGACCTGCTTTTTTGAGGCTGCTTCCAGTGGTATAAAAATATTCACATCGCTTCCAATTAACCCCGAAACGCTATGTTTCTGTTTTTTTATATCATCAAAAAAATTGAGAATTGGCAAGGCCGTCAAGGTATCCAGTAAATCATCGGCACTTGCGTCGGTTTTGGCATGAATGAATAATTCAGCATTCATCAAGTTCGGGATACTGATATCAGCCTGATCAACCTCCGTAGAAGCAAACTTAGCCTGTGAAAAACTGATATCCATAGCAGTATTATGAAAACTCACTACACCTTTACCACCACTCACTGAAGGCCAACCACCATAGATATCTAGTTGCGGATTTTCCGCATTGAATAATGCGTGAAATTCACCGGATTGTTGTTCCTGCAATACCGATATTTTCTGTAACCGTCCATGAAACAGCAATTCACCATCGATCACATGTGCGTCTTTTATCGAACTATCGAGCCAGGCCAGTGTTTTCTCCGGTATCACTGTAACAGGTAGATATCTTGAGGTTGAGCTACCTTTTCCATCTTCATAATGTGCTCTCAAGCTCATAAAAGGCGCACCCTGCTGGGGAACCTCCAGCCAGCCGCGCCCCTTAAGCCTGACATCATCATTACTCATGGTGAATTTATCTGACTCAATCAATAATTGACCATCTACCTGATGAAACCTGAGATTAGCACCAAAGGATGCCAGCTTAATCGGTAGTCGGAAAAACTCGCCAAAATCTACAGACAGGCGTGAAGAGGATAGCTGTATTTCACCTTTGCCCTTTGATACCTGCACACTTCCCGCTAAACCATTCACAGCCGGTATATGCTCGTCCTGCCGACTCTTTAAATGCTCAAAATCAAAGCTCAGTGTGGACTGGTTAATATTATTTACATCAAACTCTGCTACAAAGTTTTTTACCTGAGCGCGAATCGCCAGGCGATTAATCAGGCTGAAAGATTGTTCATTGCGAATGATATCGGATAACAATAGCTGCAAGGCCTGCACATCAATTTTATCAACCCAGACTTTAGGTTTTACATATTCCTTATCGATAATTAACCGTGCATTAAAACCGGGTAGTTTACTTTGCCCTTTAAACAGCTGTTTAAATTCACTATCGATTTGCCAGTCCCCCTCCAGGTAATCAGCTTTTTGCAAAAGCTTGAATCTGATTTCCTGATTCTCATCATCTTTGACCTGTTGTAGAGGATTCAGATCATCGCCAATATATGAAGTCACCACCTCAGAAAACTCAGCATCATTGATAATCTGACGTGGATGGTAATGATCCATATCTACCCAGCTTTTTAGATTCACCCTTGCATCGTCGACTCCGGGCACCTTGACATCGAATAACTGCACCAAACTGGCTAGCCCAAGCTTCTCAACATCGAGAAACAGTGTTTGCTGCTGAGCGTCACCGGTTAATTTAACGTTTAGCTGATTACCAAGTGAGGCCGGTAACTGACCATTTAGCGTGAGTGATAATTCATCCCCATCACTGGAGCTATGTAAGCCAACTCGCTGAATCAGGTATTCAGAATCATTGTATTTATCCAGAATTTGAAGTATCCGAATATCGACACTAACAAAATCAGGGAGGCGAGAAAAAAAGCCATGTACATCAAGTTCATCTTCAATGTTTTGCTGGCCTTTCAAGGGAATATCATTGAGCCACCAGTTAGCTGTTTTATCACGCACAACTATCAGCTTTTCTATCTTGCTATGTAGAGATAATAGCTTGAGCTCCCCATGGATCAGGGTAGAAAACAGTTTCACACTAAGCTCAAGCTGATTAATAGATAAGGCCTGTGAACGCCCCGGTATACTTAGGGACGCACCATGAATCTTGAGCAGGGGATGAAAACCTCGCCAACCACCCTCTATTGATTCCAGCGACACACCTGTTATGCCGTAGCTGGCAAGTTCGCTTTCAATATCAGACTTAAAGTGATCAGCCTGTGCAATCAGAACTCGCCCGGCGACACTCAATAATGCAGCGACAAAAACCAGAATAATAACCAGTCGCAGACTAATATGCGTAATGATTGAACCTGTTCTAACAAGCATTGCAGGTTATCCAGGCAGACAGATAAAACATGGTATTTAATACTCGAAATGTAGAACAATAAATGACGAGGTTTTAGACAGGTACCACGTCATAATTCTCCTGCGAATAATAACTTTCTACCTGTAGTTTGACTGGGATTTTAATAAAGGTTTCAAGTTCAGCCAGACTACTTGCTTCTTCATCAAGTAAGGCATCGATGACGCTTTGATTTGCCATCACCAGCAACTGCCTGGCTTCGTCATACAAACGTGCTTCACGCAGTAACTCTCTGAAGATTTCATAACACACTGTTTGCACAGTTTTCTGAGTGCCTCTGCCAGAACAGGTAGTGCAGGTTTCACATAAAACATGTTCCAGACTTTCACGTGTGCGTTTACGCGTCATTTCAACCAGACCAAGTGGCGATACCTCACACACCTGAGTTTTAGCATGATCACGTTCAAGATATTTTTCCAGAGACTTGAGTACCTGTCTTTTGTGCTCTTCCAGCACCATATCGATAAAATCGATAATGACAATACCCCCCAGATTTCGTAAGCGTAGTTGACGGGCAATCGCCTGAGCTGCTTCCATATTGGTTTTGAAGATGGTTTCTTCCAGATTTTGATGCCCAACAAAAGCACCTGTATTGATATCTACTGTTGTCATGGCTTCGGTTTGATCGAAGATTAGATACCCTCCCGACTTCAGTTCTACCTTACGCCCCAGTGCTCGCTGAATTTCATCATCTATATTATACAAATCGAATAAGGGGCGATCACCGGGGTAATGTTCAATACTACAGGGCAAGTCAGGAATGTATTTCTTTGCGAAATGCTGTAGCTTTTGATAGGTCTCTCTGGAGTCAACCTTCACTGTACTGGTTTCATTACTGACCATGTCGCGTAAGGTACGTATGGCCAGTGGCAAATCTTCATGCAGTATCGTCCCAGGTTTGGCCGTTTTAGCCTGTTCCAGCAAGCTATCCCAAAGCGTGCAAAGAAACTTGATATCACGATTGAGTTCCTCATCTACCACACCTTCTGCCGCTGTGCGAACAATACAGCCTCCTGTCCTGTTTTCAGTCATACAGTTTGATAACAGACTACGCAGGCGCTCACGTTCTTCCTCATCTTCAATCTTGACTGATATGCCAATCAGTGAAGAATTTGGCATGTAGACAAGATAGCGCGATGGCACTGAAATACTGGTGGTTAAGCGGGCTCCTTTGGTACCGATAGGGTCTTTAACCACCTGCACCAACAGGCTTTGGCCTTCATGTAGTAGTTCATTGATTGCTGGCCGGACAATATCTTCCGCATTTTCATCGTCGCCTGTGCCCAGATCAAAATCTGACACATGTAAAAAACCCGAACGCTCCAGGCCTATATCTACAAATGCTGCTTCCATACCTGGTAGCACGCGATTAACCTTACCTTTATAAATATTGCCTACAATGCCTCGGTTCCCAATACGTTCTATACAAACTTCCTGCAAGGATGCATTTTCTACTATGGCAACTCGGGTTTCCTGCGGCGTGACATTTATTAGTATATCTTCATTGTTTGTCATGTTTACTCTTGGTCTAAAAGGTTGAATCCGACCTTTTGAAGAAGCTGAGCTGTTTCATATAGTGGTAATCCCATCACTGACGAATAACTGCCCTGCAGATTTTCGATGAAGATGGCTGCTTTACCCTGTATTGCATAAGCACCGGCTTTATCTTTCGGCTCCTCAAGCTGGCAATACTGCTCGATTTCTTCTGGTCGTATATTTCTAAACTTAATTCTGTTATAGCTGGTAGTTTGATGAATTTCACCTTTGTTACCCACTAAAGCAATAGCCGTCAGTACCTGATGTTCTTTTCCTGATAATAAGTTCAGGATTTCTCGGCAATGATTTTCTGATTCCGGCTTTCCAATGACCCTGCTCTGAATCTCAATTAAGGTATCTGAAGCCAGAACCCAGTCATCTGACTGTATATTTGTTAATTGCTGATACCCTTTGAGTGCTTTCTGTCGACTTAACCGGGCTACGGTTTCTGATGGCGATTCATGCTCGATAGGGGTTTCATCTATATCACCATTAATCATGTCAAATTTGACGCCTATCTGTCTTAACAGTTCAGCTCGACGTGGAGATTGGGAAGCCAGGTATAACATCAACTGTATTTATTCGCGATGATAAGGATGGCCTTCAACGACGGACCAGGCTCGATAAAGTTGCTCTATCAGCACCACCCGAGCTAGGCCATGAGGTAGCGTCATACGGCCCAAAGCGATGGTTTGATTAGCCATAGAGAGGATTTCCGGAGCCAGGCCATCGGGGCCTCCAATGATGAAATTCACCATGGGGTGATACAGTAACCAGTCACGATATTGCTCAGCCCACTGCTGGGTGGACCATTGCTTACCATGTTCATCCAGTGCAATATTCAGGCTGCCGGTTTTGATTTTAGCCTTTATTTTTTCCGCTTCCTGTTGCTGTAAGCGGGCTACAGTTTGCCCGGATTTACGCTGTGCAGTAGCGATGCAACTAAGGGTCAACTGCTTGCCCGGCAGTCGTTTCATATAATCATTACTCGCCTGATCAACCCAGGCAGGCATTTTCTGACCAACAGCAATGATCTGTAACTTCATAACGAGCTAAACCCGCTAGCTCAGTTTTTCGGTTGCAGCTGCTCTTTCCATAGACGTTCAATATCATAGAACTCGCGCGTATCGGGTACCATAATATGAACAACCACATCCCCCAGGTCTATCAAAACCCAGTCTCCCACATCTTCGCCTTCCATACCCAGAGCTGTAACACCTGCTGTTTTGGCGGCATCCTGCACGGCATTAGCGATAGATTTAACATGACGGGTAGAAGTGCCACTGGCAAACACCATACGATCGGTAAATCCAGCAACCCCTTCCACGTTGATATGCTTGATATCGACTGCTTTCAGATCTTCCAGGGCTTCGATAACTATTTGTTGTAATTCTTCAATTGTGTGTTCAGACATTCATGACTCATAAAAATGGTTTTGCAAAATAAAGTTTAACACAGGCTGTGGTAAACAGCCGGTTACATACTCAGCATTTTTCAATTGCTGGCGAATTTCAGTAGAACTGCAGGGATTTGGTGACATCTGAAAAAAATCGATCTTACCTGCTGGGTATAGATGCAGACTGTCGCCATCGTCCAGAAAATGACTCGACCATTGCTGTTGATTGATTTCAACACCAGGCCGGGAACAGACGATCAAATGCGCCAACTGTAGAATTCCCTCAGGATTCTTCCAACTGCTAAAGCTATTGAAAGAATCCAGCCCCATTAACCAGCACAACACCACATCAGGGTGTCTGCTTTTGATCTCGGATAAGGTCTCAAAGGTATAGGAGGCTCCGCCTCTATCCAGCTCCAGAGTATTTAACCGAAAGTACTCATAGGGTTGAATCGCCAGTTCAACCATGTGTTTACGATATTCGGCTGATACCTGTGGCAGATCCCGATGTACCGGTAAATGACAGGGTAAAAAGTCTATTTTCTGGAACGAGTAGGCATCTAGCAACTGCTGTGCGAGTTGTAGATGCCCATTGTGAACAGGGTTAAAGGTACCGCCAAACAGGCCTATCATTGATAAAACTAGGGACCTGCGTTACTTGCGGATATGGCCATCGCCAAATACGATATATTTCTGCGAAGTCAGGCCCTCCAGGCCAACCGGGCCGCGCGCATGGATTTTATCAGTACTAATACCGATCTCAGCGCCCAGGCCATACTCAAAGCCATCGGCAAAACGAGTCGAGGCATTTATCATGACTGAACTGGAATCGACAGCGCGTAAGAATTTACGTGCTCGTGTATAATTTTCAGTCACGATGCTATCGGTATGATGCGAACCATGCCGATTGATGTGTTGAATGGCCTGTTGCATATCCTGCACGATACGGATCGATAAAATGGGAGCCAGATACTCGGTATCCCAGTCTTCTTCAGTCGCCGCTTTCATTTCCTGTACAATTTGACGACTACGCTCACACCCTCTCAACTCAACCCCTTTCTCGGTATAAGCAGATACCAACTGCGGCAAGACCTGTTCTGCTATGGCATCTGCAATCAACAGGGTCTCCATCGCATTACATACACCGTAGCGGTGTGTTTTGGCATTAACGGCAATGTTGTGAGCTTTTTCCAGGTCAGCCTGATCGTCGATATACACGTGGCAGATACCATCCAGATGCTTAATCACGGGTATCGTGGCTTCACGCGATACTCGCTCTATCAGGCTTTTGCCTCCGCGTGGAATGATCACATCGATAGATTCATTCATGGTTAGCATCATACCTACAGCAGCACGGTCTATGGTGTTGATAACCTGTACCGAATGCTCCGGTAAACCCGCAGCTTTCAGACCCTGTTGAATACAAGCTGTAATCGCCTGATTCGAGTGTAATGCTTCTTTACCACCACGCAGAATGGTTGCATTTCCCGATTTCAAACACAATGCACCTGCATCAATGGTTACGTTGGGACGTGACTCATAAATAATGCCAATGACACCCAGAGGCACTCGCATCTTACCTACCTGAATACCTGAAGGCAGATAATCCATATCTGATATTTCGCCTATGGGATCAGGTAGACTACTGATTTGCTTTAAGCCTTCGACCATACCCTGAATTCGGTTATCATCCAGCAATAGCCGGTCCAGCATGGCGGCATCCAGACCATCTTTACGACCCTGCTCCAGATCCAGAGCATTGGCTTTTTTGATCTGTTCAGCACCGCTTAGCAGTGCGTCGGCAATCGCCAGCAGGGCTGCATTTTTCTGTGCCGGCTCAGCATCTGCCAGAATAGTGGACGCTGTACGCGCCTGACTACCAAGCTGTGACATATACTGTTGCAGCGTTTGCTGCTCTAAAATTGCATTCATTGTTACTTACCAGATTCGAAATTGATACCAAGCAGGCCGCTCACCAATTGCCTGATCGCCTGCCAGTCGGCATGCACATAACGTAATTGCTGCCCCTTATTAATGCGGTCTAATGTAGCACAGCTTTGAATAAATCGCTCTATCTGCGCATAGCTGTATCGTGTCAATGCCTGGTTGTAAAGATTTTGTTTACTCTTCCAGATATTCAGCGAACGCCATAAGCTGTCATTCAGTCGATTCACCTGTTGCGCCAGCTTAAGCTGTAACAGAGTCTGCAACATACTTTGCAAGGCGTACTGAATCTGTATAGGTTGAATACCTTCCAGTTCAAGCCCCTGCAAAATCTTCAAAGCGCGCTGTGACTTACCCGCCAGGCAGGCATCGGTAAGCAGAAAATGGTTATAACGCGCACTGCGAGAGATGCTTTCACGGATCTTGTCGAGATCGAGCTGAGCGTTTTCACCAAAAGTCAGCGCCAGCTTTTCCAGTTCCTGATCGCTGGCCAGAAGATTACCTTCTGTTAAATCAGCCAGATAGAGCGCAGCCTGATGATCCAGTTGAATACCTTTGGTTAATGCCCGTTGGACAATCCAACCGGCAAGCTCATTGGCATATACCGGCTTAAGTTCACAGACTTCCCCTGCCTGTTTGATTTTTTTTAGCCACGCGCTGTTCTGGGCTGCTCTATCAAGCTTTCCCATAACGAGAATAAAAACTACGTCTTCGGGAGGAGACTCTACTATTTGAGATATAAATTTCGAGCCAGCCTGTCCTGGTCCACTGCCCGAGAAACGGATAATGTGACATTTCAGATTACTGAATAACGACATACTCTGGCTGTCTTCCAGGATGCTACTCCAGTCAAAACCTGCCACAACCTGATGCGTGATAATTTCTTCGAAGCCCAGCTGTTGCAGGCTTTTACGCGCCTCATCCAACCAGTCTCTTAGCAGTAAAGGTTCGTCACTGGTCAGCAGGTACAGGGGACGGGGAGATGATTTAAGTGATTGTGGAAAATTCATCCGGGTATTGTAATTGCCAGTAAGCTATCGCTGCAATTGACTTTAACCTGAAATCTGCAGATATGAGAGTCTCCAGGAGAGCAACACATAAAAAAACCCTCGAATCATTGCTGACCGAGGGTTCAACCTGCTTTCATATCATTCTGGTATTCCTGCCAGGTCTCCTTACCTGAAGCGTATCAAACATACCGTCCTACAGTTCATGTTCATCCTTGAGTTACGCCTTCCTTTACCTTTTTCCTTTAAGGTATGTTTGTATTATATACAGCCAAATTCTTTATGAAATCAGCTATTGCAGACAGGAGAAGAGAGTAATTGTAGATAGCGTTCGTAAGCAATATCCTACAAACTACCTTGGGGGGAATTTCAGGCATTAAAAAACCCTTTCTCATTGCTGAGAAAGGGTTTATAGATGAGTCTCTCAATAAAGAATCACTCTGGCTTTTCCCTTGGGCTTTCTTGCCCCCAAGAACCTGATACTAGATCAGGATTCTTTCCTTTGCGGCTGTCCTTAGTGCATGTGTAAATAATAGACAGTAACACTAGAAAATGTAATGGCATTTCGCGACAGGAAAAGAGCGATAAAGCAGATAGAAAACATCAGTTTTTTCCTACAAGGAAAGATTTTTCCCTATATATCACGCAAACCGTCAGATGGCTCGATACGTGAAGCTCTGATTCCACCTAATATTGCAGCACCAGCGGCAACCGTCAGCGTAAGCCCCAGAGCCCAGAAAAAGTGCTCGGGTAATAGATAACAGATAACACGATCTATTTTTAGATTCGGTGCAAGAATCTGATTAATAGTTTGCTCAGCAGTCAGATACATCAATACAGCTAACAACCAGCCGAGAAACCCTGTGTAGAGCGCCTGTAACACCGGGAACATGATTATTTTACCTCCCTGAAAACCCACCAGCCGCAGAATACTCAACTCCTTTTGCTTGCGATCTACATTTGCCCACAGACTCGCGCCTAATGAGAAGGAAAACCCCACCGCACCAACAGAAGCAATGATCCAGAATATGATGGTCAGATTGTGGTTAATGGACTGTACACTGTTTATCTGTTCAATATTGGCTTTGATATTGACACCCTGTTGCTCCATTTCAGCCACCAATGGAACCACCTGATAGATAGACTGTGCATACATTCTAAAAGAGGGATATTCTCGTTGATCCGGTTCTTTATCACCTTTCCAGCCCAGCGCTTCTACCTCTCTACCATCCTTAAAGCTTTCTGTAGCGAGCAATAATTGCAGACTGACAAAAGCGACTTTGCGGTTTATCGCTCGCTCGGGAGCAATATCAATCACCTGCAAGTCGATATGCACCCTTTCTCGTTTGCCTCTAAATTGTCGAGCCAGACTGGCGTTAATTTTTTCGCCCTTCTTGACATTCATCTTGTTCGCGATACTTTCACTGAGTACAACCTGATAATAGCCCTGAGGTTTTTGCTCCAGATCTTTTAGTAATGGGTCACCAACATCAGTCGCCAGCATTTCGGTAGAAAAAATTCTTCCCACATTGTCACTTTTTAACTGAATGGTGGCCGCGAGTGCTCGTGTCTTGGGGATGACAAAAGCAACATCTTCACGTGCACGATAGGCTTTAAACCACTCATCATCATAACGCCCACTACCAACGGCTCGAATCTCACGATTATGCGGATCCTCGATCAAATCGTTGATCATAGAACTGACGATGCCAAACTTCAGACCAAACAGAATCATCATAGGAGCCAGAACCGAGGCCAGCGCCAGGATAAAGCATCCGCTCATACGCCATTCGTGGCTATAATCTCGAAAACTCAGGGTAAGTATATTTTTAAACTGGCTCATATCAGCGCTTACAGGCCCTTAGTTAATCACGAATGTTAATCGCGAAACGTTGATTGGTAGACATTGCCGTTCTCCAGCACTTCAGCCTCCTGATGAAGACTGCGCAAATCCATTTTGTACACATGTGCCCAGTCATGACTGGCTGTAATCATGGTAATCTTCAGCCCCTTTACCAGTTCCATCACCACCGCCATGATTTTTCTTGCAGTAATGGGATCCAGTGAAGCGGTGGGTTCATCGGCCAGTAATATAGAGGGACGATGTGCCAGGGCGCGCGTAAATGCCACACGTTGACGCTCTCCAGCGGAAAGTAATCCAGGTAATTTATCCAGCTGGCGATGGATCCCCATAACACGCGCCATCGAGCGAGTAGAATCATCTTCCGGCAGGTTCATTAACTTGCGCGGTAATTCAATATTCTCTCGCACCGTTAAATAGGGTAATAAGCCGCCCTGCTGCAATACATAACCAATATGCTGCTTACGCAGTTGAGACAGCTGGTTTTGTTTTTTGCGCTGCCAGAGTGCCCCTACATTATGATTTTCATCATCCCCCGGTGTCAGCATAAATTCATCACTGGAATCAGGATGTAATGCCAGTGCCAGCATATCCAGCAAGGTACTCTTGCCACATCCACTATGCCCAACCAGTGCGATATTTTCCTGAGCCTGGATTTGTAGATCAGGTATCAACAGGCGAAACCCGGTGCCATCAACAAGGCGGGATTTCACTACATTTTTGAGTGAATAAATAACAGACATATTAATCAGGAAACTCTAGATCAGGGCAACAGGTCAAGTACAACTGGGAATACAGAGTTACCATTGACTGCACCACCACCGGGAGTAACCCACAGGTCGGTATGATCGTGCAAGGCCTGATAATAATTAATCTTGCTTTCCAGCCTGTGCATGAACTCAATCTGGTCTTTGGCTGACCATTCCTGCCAGCTCGCCAGACTCAGGTTCATCACTTCGCCGGTATAGGGTAGATCGTCAATATATTCACGCATATAGCCCATTTCTGCCAGATTGCCTCCGGTTTGAGAGGTTCTATCAGCTACCGATGCAGGGTCTCGGCTTACTGAAGCAGCCAGACTTTTCAAATCGTTTAAAAATCCGGATGGAGTAAGCACACCCTCTTCAGCCAGATCCAGTACTTTCTGTAACACGCTTTTTAGATCCGATAGCTGATCACGTGTTAATAGCACTCTCACATCTACTGTTGATTTTTGTGGGTCGGTGAAATCGCGGTCTACCATCCAGGCATCGAAAACCTTGGGCAAGGGCTGACCATTTTCTTTCTGTAGATAACGTAGGCGTAATGCATTGCCTAATTTTGCTACTCTGTCCTGCAATTGTGCCAGTTGAGGCGTTGCAGGTACCGCAGCTACCCGCTCCGATTGCTGTTCTTCCTGCTCCTTTTGCGCTTGCTGTTGTTCGGGTATGGGTAACGGTAACACACCATTCACGGTAGCCAGAACCTGCTGGGTAATCTGATTTGCCAGAACCTCCAGTACATTACCAAACTCATCTACCTTGCCAAGCTCCACGCCGTAATAAAAGTCTCCAATGCCCGGGTAGAAAGAAAGCTCTTTATAGAGTTTTTCAGCTCGTGGATGATTCGCCACAGGAGAATCGGAACGTAAATGCAACACCCAGATAGATATACCTTTATCGTAAGCCAGTTGACGTAGGGCTTTGGCACTCAATCCTGTAGCGCCCAGTGAATCATTACTTTCACGCGGGCCAGCATCGGTAATCAACACAATGTAGCGGGCGTCGAAATCGTCCCAGTTGGTATTTTCAATTGCTGCGCGAATACCTGCATAGGCATCTTCACGATAATCTCTACTCGATACGGAAGAAGGTTCCAGTGTATTGACTCGCGCAAAAAAACTATCGGCGTCTGCACCCTGTTTAAGGTTTACATAGGTACGGGTAAGATAATCCAGTTCTGGAACCTGTTCGATATTATCGCGAAATGCGGTTAAGCCGAAGCTAACCTGATCATTCAGGCTCTGACGTGCTATTGAGTTATACACCTTACGCACTGCCTCACGTGTACGATCGATATAGGGGCCCATCGATATTGTAGAATCTATAACAAAATGTATTCCACTACGATAGTTACGCTGCTCATTTGTAGCCGCAGCTGAGAGTGCAGCATGAGTATCACTCTGTGCAACTGGAGCGGATGTATTTTCGTTAACAAGCTCTTTCTGGTCACCTAAAGGTACACTGGCAATTTGTAGCATCCGAGCCTGTTCGTTACCCAGGTACACATCTTCATAATTTTTTATTGGCACCAGATAAAAATTATTACGAATATCAACATGTCCTTCTGGTTGAATCGCAATGACCGGATTACGCTCCAGCTTTTCATCATTGACCACTGCCTGATACAGTCGGGCATAAGCTTCCTGATCGTTATCTTCAATCAGTTTCTGCAGAGAATCGTGCTCACCAAACATCATCACACGCTGAATATCCTGCGGATCTTTAAAGGAAACAGTTAACGCCTGATTCCATACAATAGTTTGAGATTCAGGCATCCAACCTGAAATTTTCCCATAGCTGTCATTTCCTAATTTAAGCCAGTTATTTTCTCGCTGGTAAACGTAAAACACGCTGAAAGGAACCACAGCTTCACCCACTGATGTTGAGTCGGGTTGCTGATGGATTTTGGCATCAGGAATAGTCAATACCCGTTGAAACAGTGTTTTTTTACCTTCCATCAACAGGGGCTTCTCCAACGCCCAGAGTTGAGTCGTCAATAGTGTTAATATAATTAACAACAGGCGAGACACGACTGGTTTCATAAACAAATCCGGATTAATTAAAGTTGAGTAATAACTGTTGAGCAGCTGTATTGCCGTACCTGGCTTCGGCATTGGCCCATTGATGCAGGTTTTCAAGGCGTTCTCTGGCAGGTTCGAAACCATTTTGCAAAGACTGTGTGTACCATAGGTAAGCCTGCACTGCATCAGGTTCATCAAGCAGGTTATCTTCTGCGCGGAACATGGTGGGATCACTCATTTCAGCCATCACCATCATTGCATCCACATCACCTTGTTTAGCCGCGAAAAAATACAACAGATGAGCGTCAGCAAGACTTCCTTCACTGCTATACATTACCGCTTTAGCCTTCACTTCATCTAATGGATAAGGCTTACCCTGCTTGCGTAACTGGCTGATAAACTCACGCGCACGCAGACCCGCTGGCACCAGTGCTTCTCGCTTTATCTGGCCTTCTTCCACGCTTTGTTTTATCACCACAGCATCGCCTTCAGCTGTATCTTGAGCGGCCTTTTGGGGGGAGATATTGCCGCGTCCAGAGGCGACGAATATATAAATAATTAGTCCGATTACGATAAGTGAAACCCACAGCAAGGGATTTTTAGAGGACTTATTATTTTCTTTTTCTGCTTGTGCCATACAGTCTGTAAAGTGGTTCAGATTGAGTCGGACGCAGTATCCTGCATCACATGAATAATTTTGGCAAGCACTGAGGTCAGCTGAATGCCATCCAGAGCCTGCTATTTCTGTAATCGATAAATCATTGAACGTATCAGATCCTTTTCCAGCTCAAACTGTGCGGTATTGATGCTGTCCTGTTGCGACAATACATTATCAGAATCGAGCTCCACAGTTCTGTTTTGAATCAATTCCTGAGGCTCGATGAGTAAATTAGACTGGGCGTCCAGTACACTGAATCTCAGCTGCATACCAAGCTGGATCAGTTGAACATTGGCGCTACTGGAAGACGTCAGTTTACTATCTTTCAATCGATTAAAACTAACCCTTAAACGCGGCGCATCTTCGGCCTCAGTGAGAGTAGCTGATGCATTAATCAGCGCTGATCTCAATTGCCGCCATTGTTGATCGCTTAACTGATCACGTTGAAGGTTAATCGGGTTGACACGCTCAGCAATCTGGCTACTGCCACGCAGGTGAAAACCACAGGCGGAGAGTAAGCCTACACAGAGCAATAATACGATCAGCCTGTAAGTTTGAGTAATCACCTTAAACGACGATATTCACCAGTTTCTTAGGTACTACAATCACCTTACGCACAGGCTTGTCTTCGATAAAACGGATGGCGTTTTCATTCTCCAGTGCTAGTTTTTCGCAGCTTGCCTTATCGGCATCGGCACTAACCTGCATCTTGCCTCTAACCTTACCGTTTACCTGAATCACCATCTCAATAGTATCCAGCACCAGCGCTGATTCATCGAAGCCCGGCCAGGCATGATCGATAATGAGTGAATCATGCCCCAATAATTGCCATAGCTGATGACTCAGGTGTGGAATAACTGGAGATAGCATCAATACAATGCTATCCAGTACCTGTTGGCGCAGCGTATGCCCCTGTTCAGATTGATCTTCAAACTTACCCAGGTGATTGAGTAGCTCCATGTTGGCAGCTATCGCAGTATTAAAGGTTAAGCGACGTCCATAATCGTCAGCGACCTTTTTCAGGGTTTCGTGTAACTTTAAGCGCATGGCTTTCTGATCCGCATTAAGCTGATCAATATTCAATTCGGCCAGTGTATCGGGTTTAGCCTGCAGATGATCGTATACTGCTTTCCACAGGCGCTTGAGATAGCGATGTGCGCCTTCCACCCCGGCGTCTGACCATTCCAGTGATTGCTCGGGAGGCGATGCAAACATCACAAACAGACGTACCGTATCGGCTCCGTAACGATCAATCAAAGACTGTGGATCCACCGTATTGCCTTTGGATTTGGACATCTTACTACCATCCTTTAAAACCATGCCCTGGGTCAGCAGGTTCTTAAATGGCTCATCAGAATTCAGCAGGCCTTCATCACGTAATAATTTATGGTAAAAACGGGCGTATAAGAGATGAAGAATGGCATGCTCGATACCGCCGATGTACTGATCAACTGGTGCCCAGTAATCAACCTGAGAATCCAGCATGGCCTCATTCTGATCACGGCAGGCATAACGTGCGTAATACCAGGACGACTCCATGAAGGTATCAAAGGTATCTGTTTCACGCTCGGCAGGCTCCCCACATTTGGGGCAGGTAGTTTCGATAAATGATGGCATGCGCTTAATTGGCGAACCGGTGCCATCCATCTCTACATCTTCAGGTAATACCACGGGTAGATCTTCAGCAGGAACCGGAACCGTGCCGCAGCTTTTGCAATTGATGACAGGTATCGGCGCCCCCCAGTAGCGCTGGCGTGATACACCCCAGTCACGTAGGCGATAATTCACCTGTCGAGAACCTTTGCCTTCGGCTTCCAGATGATCTGCCACGGTATCGAAAGCTTCAATGAATCCCATGCCATTGATAGGACCGGAATTACAGCTCACACCATCCTTATCTACAAAGGCACCCTGCTCCAGATCGACTTCAGAGCCATCGCGAGGAGCGACTACCTGACGGATTTCAATGCCGTATTTTTTGGCAAATTCCCAGTCGCGCTGATCGTGCGCGGGAACCGACATAATGGCACCGGTGCCATAACCCATGAGTACAAAGTTAGCCACATAGATTGGAATTTCTTCCCCATTAACCGGATTGATGGCATTGATACCAAGAGGAAAACCTCTTTTTTCCATCTTTTCCAGTTCAGCTTCTGCGGTATTGGTTTGTTTGCAGGATTGCACAAACTCAGCCAGCTCAGGATGCTGTTCTGAAATTTTTAATGACAGCGGATGTTCGGCGGCAATTGCCATAAAAGTCGCTCCATACAGCGTATCTGGACGCGTGGTATAGATGCGTAGTGGCTCACTGCCCGGTACTTCAAAATCAACTTCCATACCTTCTGAACGGCCAATCCAGTTGCGTTGCATGGTTTTAACCTGTTCCGGCCACTCAACATGATCAAGATCGTCCAGTAGCTGTTCAGCGTAGTCGGTGATTTTCAGAAACCATTGGGCGATCTCGCGACGCTCTACCGGCGTGTCACAACGCCAGCAGCAACCCTCAATAACCTGTTCATTAGCCAGTACGGTCTGGTCATGTGGACACCAGTTAACCGGTGCGGTTTTTTTATAGGCAACACCCTTTTCCATCAAACGGGTAAAAAACCACTGTTCCCAGCGATAGTATTCAGGACGACAGGTCGCCAGTTCGCGATCCCAGTCATAGCCAAAGCCCAGCAACTTGAGCTGGTTACGCATATAGGCCATGTTTTCATAGGTCCATTTGGCGGGTGCGACATTGTTTTTGATGGCAGCATTTTCTGCAGGCATACCAAACGCATCCCATCCCATAGGCTGTAATACATTCTTGCCCAGCATGCGCTGATAGCGCGAGACGACATCACCAATGGTGTAATTGCGTACATGCCCCATATGCAGCTTACCGCTGGGGTATGGAAACATCGACAGACAATAGTATTTTTCCTGATCAGGCTTTTCGCTGACGATGAAAGATTTATTCTGCTCCCAGAAGTCCTGGGCGCTGCTTTCGCAGGTTTTGTGGTCGTAATTCTGATCCATATCGATACTAGTTTGTACTAAGGCTGAAAATTGTCGGAAGCATACTCTAGTGTAGAGTCGTGAACAAACCCTATATTATGCAAAATTAACGCTGGATTCTATGCGATCGCAGCCAAAACAGTCCGCTGGCCAGCAGGATTAAAATCGCCAGGTAAGGTTGCGCAGCAGAAAAGTAAAGAAATGGGGTTGAGCCACTGCGACCCTGAACCGTTTCCGTGAGGGTTTGTGTTTTGAACTGATCTGTGGCATCCACAATACGCCCCTTATGATCGATGAATGCACTACGACCAGTATTGGTAGAACGAACCAGCGGTCTGGCTGTTTCCAGCGCTCTCATCTGTGCGATTTCCAGATGCTGATGTGGTGCCAGTGAATCGCCAAACCAGGCATCGTTACTGGTATTGATCAGAATATTGGCATCCGGCAGATCGAGGTTGATATCACGACTGAATACATCTTCGTAACAGATAGAGACGCCGAGTTTGACATCCTTTACCGACATTAATGGTTGATAGTGCGGGCCTGCTGTCATATCTGACATGGGGATCTGGATGTAATTCTTCATAAATTCCAGCACACTGCGAAATGGCATATATTCACCAAATGGCACCATATGCCGCTTGTGGTAAACACCCTGATGATCCCCCATCAGCAGCATACTGTTGTAATACTGCCTGCGCAGCCAGTCAGATACCACGATACCTGTCAGTAGATTGCTGCCGTTTTCACTGGCAGCCATAGACATAGGCATCAGGTAATCGGCCTCCAGATCCTCTGATCGCCCTGGTATAGCGACTTCTGGCCATACCACTAGATCACTGTCCCAGTATTCCTGGGTGACGTTCCAGTAAAGGTCGATGATTTTCTTGCGCGCATCTCTTTGCCATTTGACTTCCTGCGGGATATTGCCCTGAACCATGGTGATACTCAGAGCACGGCCGGACTCACTGCTCCATTCAAACTGTTGAAGCGCATAACCTCCCGCCCCGCTTAGCAAAAAAACTATTACAATCAATAGCGCTTTGAGTTGTTTCCACTGCGCCAGCATGAGAGATAAGGCTATCGATATTGCACTCAATCCATACACACCGACCAGAGGAGCAAAACCCGCCAGAGGAGAACTGATGTGTGCGTAGCCTACACTCAGCCAGGGAAATCCTGTGAGCACCCAGCCTTTGGCCCACTCCATGGCAAACCAGAGTAAAGGCAATGACCATACTGCAGTATTACCCGGCCAGGTTGTTTTAAATCGATAATATAACGCCAGAGTAGTAGCTATGAAGGTAGATAAGGTTACGATCATTAGCGCAGTGAGTGCGACTGCGACAAACACTGGGGCATGTCCGTAAACCTGCATACTGTGATACAGCCAGTAAACACCAAAACCGAAGTAACCCAGACCATAGGTCCAGCCCAGCCAGAACGCCTGTCGGCTGGAGTGTATCAATCCAAGCTGGAAGATTAATATCGCAGGGGAAAGGATGACCACTGGCCAGAGTGAAAATGGCGCAAACGCCAGCGGCATACAGCTACCGGCTATGAATGCTATCAGTAACTGGAACTGCATCAATTTAAAGGCATCAGCTTAACGGGCATCAATCAGACATTAATCTGGGTAGCATCCAGATTGTTATCAATCACCTGATACAGATGAACCTGACGACTATCAGCACTGAGCACGCGAAAAGTAAACTGCTCCAGGTCGATACTCTCACCGCGCGTAGGCAGGTGGCCTATCTGACCTAATAGATAACCACCGATGGTTTCAACATCATCACTGAGAAATTCCGTTTTGAAATAATCATTGAAGTCATCCAGTGGCGTTAGTGCACGCACGCTAAACCGATTAGAGCCGTGTTGCTTGATATCAACCTCATCCTCTTCATCGTGCTCATCGTCGATCTTGCCAACAATCTGCTCCAGAACGTCCTCGATAGTGACCAGCCCGGAGACACCACCATACTCATCGACAATCATCGCCATATGGCTACGACTGACACGGAACTCTTTGAGTAAAACGCTTAGACGCTTGCTTTCAGGGATAAAAGTTGCGGGACGAATGTAATCATTGATTTCAAACGTTTGATCGCTGCTCTGTGAGATCTGGAGTAGATCTTTCGCCAGTAGAATACCGACTACATCGTCTTTATCATCATCAATGACTGGAAAGCGGGAGTGCCCGGATTCATTGATTTGCTTGATGATATCGTTGAGTGAACTTGAATGATCAAGCACCGTCATACGGCCTCTGGGGATCATGATATCGCGCACCTGCATGTCTGAGACCTGAAGTACGCCTTCAATCATGAATAATTCATCAACGCCGATAATATGATGTTGGTGAAAATCTCGAAGCATTTCTATGAGCTGCTCCTGGCTCTCGGGGTCTGAGGAAAAAACGCCGATTAAGCGTTCTAACCACCCCTTCGTCGATCCACTGGTGTCGGCGTCAGCCATTTATTTCTCTAATCTTTAATGATTATTGCTGGAATAGGGATTAGTTTGGCCTAGAGTGGCGAGAATTTCAATCTCCAGAGACTCCATTTTATCGGCCTGTTCATCGTTCAGGTGGTCGTAGCCTTGCAAATGTAGCATGCCGTGCACGACCATATGCGCCCAATGGGCAAGCAATGCCTTACCCTGCTGCTCTGCTTCTCGCTCTACAACTTTTGCGCAGATAACCAGATCACCCAGGTTATCATAATCCAGATATTCACTGGCTTCGGCAGGAAAAGACAGCACATTGGTCGCCTTATCCTGTGCGCGATAATCACGATTGAGACTGCGGCTTTCCATTTCATCGACTATGCGAATGCTTTGCTCAAGATTGGTATAAGGTTGTTGCAGGGAAGCCTTTACCCACTTCTGAAATAACGTCGCATCAGGCACATCTGCAATGCCTTCGTCGTTTTGTAGATCAATCTCTATCATTGCCAGGATTATTGCCGAGATTCGAAATCTTCGTAGGCCTGAACAATGTTCTGCACCAATGGGTGGCGCACCACATCTCGAGCAGAAAAATGACTAAACCCAATGCCTTCAACATTATGCAGAATATCAAGTACCTGCCTGAGCCCTGATGATTGATGCGAGGGCAGATCGGTCTGGGTAATATCTCCGGTAATCACAGCACGTGAGCCAAAACCGACACGGGTCAGGAACATCTTCATCTGTTGGGGAGTTGTGTTCTGGGCTTCATCCAGTATCACGAATGAATTATTTAGAGTGCGTCCGCGCATATAAGCCAGGGGAGCAACCTCTATCACATGACGGCCAATCAGTTTTTCGACTTTATCAAAGCCCAGCATCTCATACAATGCATCGTAGACAGGGCGCAGGTAAGGATCGACCTTCTGTGCCAGATCACCGGGCAGAAAACCCAGCTTTTCGCCAGCCTCTACGGCCGGCCTGGTCAGCACCAGTCGGGTCACCGTCTCCTGCTCCAGCGCTTCTACCGCTTTGGCAACCGCCAGATAGGTTTTTCCGGTTCCCGCCGGGCCAACACCAAAATTGACATCGAATTTTTCAATCGATTCAAGATATTGATTCTGGTGTTGAGACTTCGGGAAAATCTGGGTTTTTCGTAGCTTGACGATCTGTTTTAGATCTTCAGGCTTTTGATCGTTTTTATACATCATCAACAGTTCGGATACCTTGCGTTCAGTGAGAGTTCCTTTCTTTGCCTGTTGAGCAAAGGATTCGAGGCAGGCTGAAGCACGACTGACATTGACCTGATCACCTTCAATCACAATCTCATCTTTAAGCTGGCGACATTTTACATCAAACCAGATTTCAAGATCTTTGATATGTTTTTGAAATTCGCCAAACAGGCTGGCGCGCTGATCGGTATTTAATTCAGAGATGTTAATGTTCAGATCAGCCTTCCTGTGTCGACAATTCCAGCTTGCGCTGCTTCACTTTATCAGCAAACATGGCTACCAGCATAGCAAAAAAGCCTGCAAAGCCCGCTAGAAAAACAACCACTAGCAACAGAGTTTTGCGTGTTAAACCGGCAGGCTCCAGGGAGGGTATTGGTGGTGATACGATGCGTGTTTCATTGTAATTATCGAGTCTTGTTTTAATTTCCTGAATGGACTGACGTTGACTGGCAATATCATTTTCATGAGTGAATTTGATTTGTTCTACATCCAGCTTTGCTTTTTCTACTACCAGCTTTTGCTGATCGATCTGTAATTTGTTTTCGATCAACATCTGGTCATATTTTTGTTTAAGTACATTTATGCTTTTTTCTATATCAACAATGGCTAATCTATTGGCATCAATTTTCGAAAGAACATCTGCTTTTTCATTTTCCAGAGTCACGTAATAACGCTCTTCCAGTTTTAATAAGCGATTATGGTTTTGCTGAGACTCATTACTCAACATCAGCAAAGACATAGCGCTTAATTGAGTAACCTCTTTTTGTGCTGCCTTACGTGCTGTTCGATCTTCTTTTATTTGCTGAGTCAGTTCAGTCAGGTTCTTTGCGATAATTTTCTTATTTTCAGCAATTCTATCTACCTGCTCCTGTAACTTCACACCTGTTTTTTTGAGTAACTCTAACTCATGCTCATTGGAGGTGATTTGATTTTTAAACTCATCTTTCTTAATACCAAAGAAACTTTCATCCTGTAACCTTTTAAGTTTGTCCTGCTCAGATTCCAGATGAATCTGGCTAGATTTTAACTTAATACTCAACTGCAAAGGATTTTCCATTTTTTTCAGCTTCAATTGTTCCAGTTCCAGATTAGAGATTAGTTTAGCCTGAAATGAGTTCATCAATCGTCGATGATCTTCTACAATAAGTTCAGCCACCTTTTGTTGAAAACCTGCCATTAATGGTAGATTTCCTTCCTTAGTTTTATTGGTGATAGTGATAATCTCGCTTCCCTTAGGATTTGCGGCTACTGTTTTAAAATTCCCCGCAAGCTGATTTTGCTCCACCCACTCATTGGTTAACTCTGGCACGATAGCATTATTGATTTTTGACAATAAAGACTCTGGTGACTCCAGCGGTAAAATATTACCTTCCTGTCCATAAGTACCGATCTGCACCACAGTAACCAGTGATCGCTTTTCCTGAAACATCAGAAAAGTAAACAGAATCCCAACAACTAAAATCGCCAGGAATACTAAATAAAACACCTTACGGTAGCCAAGCAAAGATACCCATAGGTCCACCAGGTTAATTTCGTCTTCCTGAGGAGGATAGGGATAGGCCTGCACTGGATAACTCAATGCGCCTCTAACTGGTTCATTCATCTAGAAAATTTCCTTAATAATTTGATCGGTTATTTTTCGATTTAAACAGAATATTATTTAAACAATGTGGCATAACAACAAGTTATTTTATTGTATAGCGCTACATCCAGGTTAATTCATGAAGTTTCTTCCAGTACCAATAGAGCCCCTCCACAAAGATATAGCGTTCATTATCGGCTTAACACACCTCGAAGTGAGTTATTTAATGCCTCGGTGATGGTCACCGGAACAAACTGCCCTATTAGCACCTTAGAACCTGAAAAATTAACCACCCGATTATTTTCAGTACGCCCAGACATGACCTCATCATCTTTTCTTGATACACCTTCAACCAGAACAGTTTGAGTTGTGCCTACCATGTTCTGCGATATTTCAGCCGCAAACTGAAGAATGCGCGACTGAAGAATGGATAAGCGATTTTTTTTCACTTCTTCAGGCACATCATCCGCCATAAAAGCTGCTGGCGTCCCCGGTCTTTGACTGTATATAAAACTAAAAGATGTATCAAATCGAATATCTTCTATGAGTTTCATTGTCTTCATAAAATCATCCTCAGTTTCACCCGGAAAACCGATGATAAAATCTGAAGAAATACTGATATCAGGACGAATTTTCTGTAATTGACGGATCTTATGCTTATATTCAACCACCGTATGCCCGCGTTTCATCTGCATCAAAATACGATCTGAACCGCTTTGTACCGGCAGGTGTATATGGCTGACCAGTTCAGGTACTTCTGCATAGGTCTGGATCAGCCGGTCTGAAAACTCCACCGGATGAGAGGTGGTAAACCGAATACGATCTATACCTTCTATGGCTGCCACATAATGGATTAATAGCGACAGATCGGCAATTTCGCCATCGTGCATTGGCCCACGGTAGGCATTTACATTCTGCCCCAGTAGATTGACTTCCCGC
Source organism: Gammaproteobacteria bacterium (assembly GCA_050306135.1). Taxonomy (GTDB): domain Bacteria; phylum Pseudomonadota; class Gammaproteobacteria; genus JACNJF01. Next base: position 9,137 of record JBNLGQ010000010.1, on the reverse strand, counting down.
ACTCCCTGTTTCGCCAGGCTGGCCACCTCGGCGACTACATCGTCTAATGGACGATTGATTTCTTCACCGCGTGTATAGGGCACGACACAAAAGGTACAATACTTGCTGCAACCTTCCATCACTGAGACGAAAGCCTTAACACCATCTGATTTCGGTTCAGGCAAATAATCAAATTTTTCGATCTCGGGAAAGCTGACATCCACAACAGGATGGTGTTGTGACTGAACTTCGGCAAGCATATGGGGTAGCCTGTGCAAGGTTTGGGGTCCGAACACCATATCCACATAAGGAGCGCGTTGACGAATGGCATCCCCTTCCTGACTCGCCACGCACCCACCAACACCGATAACCAGACCAGGTTTTTTCAGTTTGAGTTTTTTCCAGCGACCTAGTTGAGAAAACACCTTTTCCTGCGCCTTTTCGCGCACTGAACAGGTATTGAGCAATAAGACATCAGCAGATTCTTCCGAATCCGTTACCGTTAAATGGCATTGTTGATCAAGTACATCCAGCATTTTTGCTGAATCATACTCATTCATCTGACAACCGTGGGTCTTGATAAAGACTTTACCGCTCATGGGGACCTGAATATGAAAAAATGGGGAACATACACCCAGAGTATCGATTTATCCAGTAGATATCTCGCTTTTTAATCCTCAGAATCAATTTCTTCCATATTTATGCTCAAATCTTACAATATCATCCTCACCCAGATAAGAACCGGTCTGAATCTCAATCAACTCAAGAGGTAACTTTCCAGGGTTTTCAAGAGAATGGGTTTGTCCCACATGAAGATAGGTGGATTCATTCTCAGTCAAAAGTATCTCTTCGTCTCCACGTTGAACTTTGGCCGTGCCGGAAACAACAACCCAGTGTTCGGCACGATAATAATGCATTTGCAGTGATAACTTTTCCCCTGGTTTAACCGTAATACGCTTCACCTTGAAACGTTCGCCTTCTTCTATAGAGTCAAAGTGGCCCCATGGCCGGAACACTACTCGATGGAAATTAGACTCTTCACGATTTTCCTTCTTAAGTCGATCAACAATCTGCTTTACTTCCTGAGACTTATCCTTACTTGCTACCATAACAGCATCCTTGGTTTCCACAATAATCAAGTCATCACCCCCAACAGCCGCCACAAGACGATTCTCGCTCATAGCTAAGTTGTTATGGGCATCGAACAACATCACATCGCCATGGGTGCTATTACCCTGAGCGTCTTTCTCATTCACATCCCACAGCGAAGACCAGGAGCCGATCACATTCCAGCCAGCATCCAGTGGCACTACCATCGCATGCTGTGTTTTTTCCATCACAGCATAATCGATAGAATCGGAAGGAAATTTGGCGAAAACCTCGGCATTGAGCCAGATAAAATCAAGATCTGTGGAAACATCCTGCATCGAAGCTTGGGTAATTTCGGCTATGGATGGCTGGTGCGTAGTAAGTTCCTGCAAGTATTGGTGGAAGTAAACATACCGCTATTCCAAAGATAGTTTCTCGCCTGCAGATAAGTGGATGCTGTATCGGCATCAGGCTTTTCCACAAATCCATCTACCTTATATACACTCTGGTCATCTGCTATATCAAACCGAATAAACCCGTAACCCGTTTCTGGCCGAACAGGGACGATACCAGAGGCTACAAGCGTGCCCCTGACCCACCAGACAGTATCACAGGGGTAATTTTCATTCTTTATATCCGAGTATTGAATTGAAAAAAAAGACCATACAATCTAGTCAAATTAATTAAAGTGACTGGTTTCCCAATTCCATGCGTGTTTAACAATTATATCCAGATCATCATAGACAGGTGCCCAACCAAGCTCTGTTCTTGCTAAAGCAGAATTTGCCACCAGTACGGCCGGATCTCCAGGTCTTCGCTGCTCGGCAACCACATTAAAACCCTTACCGGTAACTGATTTCACAGCTTCAATCACCTCGATCACAGAAAATCCATTACCATTTCCCAGGTTATATCTCTTACTACCAGAACCGTTGATCAGCCTTTCCAAAGCCAGCATATGCGCAGAACAAAGATCAACAATGTGAATATAATCGCGCACACAGGAGCCATCAAGCGTAGAGTAATCTTGCCCAAAGATGGATATTTTATCCCGCCGCCCAGATGCAGCCTGTAAAATCAAAGGAATCAAATGGGTTTCCGGGTTATGTCTTTCACCCAGCTCACCTTCGGAGTCAGCACCTGCCGCATTAAAGTAGCGAAGGCAAACCGACTGCAAACCATAGGCTTTTTCATAATCTTCCAGTGCCTGCTCAACCATTAGCTTACTTTTGCCGTAAGGGTTAATTGGATATTTAGGATGGTTTTCATCGATGGGCGTATATTCCGGTTCACCGAAGATAGCAGCCGTGGATGAGAAAATAAAAGACCTCACCTGATGACATACCATGGCATCCAGCAGATTCAGAGTATTGGAAAAGTTGTTCCGGAAATATTTAGCTGGGTCTCGAACTGATTCACCTACCTCAATATAGGAAGCAAAATGCATAACACCATCAAAATTATTGTCTGAAAATACTCTGTCGAGTAACTCTGAATCAGCGATATCACCTTCGAGAAAATCGCCATATTTGACAGCATCACGATAACCGGTGGATAAGTTATCCAGCGTCACCACCTGATGGCCAGCGTTAGCTAGCATCTTGACCATATGGGAACCTATATATCCTGCGCCCCCTACTACTAATACTTTCATGTTTAAGTACTTAATATGATTAATAAACGGCGTGAAGCTTAGCATACAGAGTATTGCAAAGCAGGATCAGATTGTGTCATTGCTAACGCAACAAAGCAGGAGTGGCATATGAATATACCCTTTAATGAATTGAGAATGGAATTCATATGTTTGAATGAAGTCCTTTGCCTTTAAAAAATACCGATTTATCATCACCGAGGCTTTGCTCTGGATTACCCGACCAAGCCGGGTAATGACGATAATGACGGACTGAATGGGCCGGTCATAACAGGTAGTGAGATTAATGATGGTACGGTCCCACTGAAGCTCTATAACACCGGAGAAGCCTGCCCCCCCCCGATTTAAACCGTCATCCTTGGGCTCGACCCGGGGATCCATCCCTACCGAAGCCCCAATTTCACCGGGTAAAGACGCTAAATAGGGTACCGAAAGAGCCTGTCATGCAGGGTCATGATGCAAATAATGATCTATTAAAAATACTCAGTTGAAAATTTGAAGGAGCCCAAACACACAATGGCACTGCAAGACATTTCTGCATGGAATTAAAATCTTAAAATACAGAGGAAATTATTCATACCGAAACCCTGGAGTTTCAATTTAAAATATTCAACCAAGAAAATGGTTCCAATTATGAAGGCCCCCTCTTGTAAACGCTTCTTAATATATAGCCACATGAGACCACATACATTAATATTGCAAATTACTATCTGAGCCCTCCTAAATTGAGATTTCACTATTAAATTTTCAACTCTATCTACCTGGAAGTTTTATGAGCACAGCAATCAATTCCGCTGAATTGACTTCACACGCACTGGAAAAGGTATTCCCTGCCAGTTATTGCCGTACCGAGTCCAAATGGGTTGGCTGGTTAAGCCTTATCGCCCTCGTTTTATTGCCAACCACTATTCTCATATCAGAAGATGCAACTCGACTGTCCATTTATATTCTGATGATGACAAAGTTAATATCTTGGAAACATGTTTCTCAATCTGTCCAGAGCAAGTGGTTTTATTGGATGGCATTAGCAATCTTTCTTTATATGTTACTGGCAGATCTTTTCGCCGTTTCTAATTACACAATGCCTTTTTCAGAACACTGGCAATTTACCGAGAGATTTATATTTTTGTTTGGGTTTCTTCTTGTAGGTTGGTGGATCGGAGATTCTGAACGCAGTCGTGAAATATTTATCTACCTGATTTTTGCCGGTCTTGTATTAGGCCTGATTAAATATAGTTCGACACAGGACTGGCTGAATGCCCTTAAACTGAAACGAACCGGTTTTGGGCTGCATAATTGGGAGCATGCCGCGTTATGGTTTGGTAGCGGGTTAATGCTTGTAGTTTTTCAGCTTTCACACAGGTTCCAATCAAAAAACCAGAACCTACCTAAAATGCTAATAGAAATAGCCCTTCTTATTCTTTTTTTGATAGTTTTCGTTGCTACTCAAACTCGAGCTGCCTGGCTTGGTTTGTTAGCCGGCCTGACCCTGACAGGCTTACTTTTACTGTTTTTACGGCGTAAAGGTGGGGCCACTGCCAGAAAACACCTTATTTTTGGAGGCAGCGTTATCGTTGTATCACTAATCTTAATTTCAGTATCAATCTATCTTTCTGACAGCTTTAGAACAAAAGTGGTAAGGGACATTGAGCAATCCACATTATTTATCCAAGGAGACAAAAGCGTTAAACCATCAAGCATGACTATTCGCTTGTTTGAATGGCGCTATGCCTTAACGCTCATTGAGGACCAACCTCTACTTGGTTTTGGTCCTGCGACCATAGCTGAACTACTTAAGAAAAAAGAAATTACAGACTTTATCGGTACGAAAATTGGACATTTTCATTCCAGTTACCTTGATCTGGCCCTGGGGTTTGGCCTTTCGGCTACCGTTTTCTTATTGTTAGTGCTTGGTTCAATTTATTATTTGTTAGTACATAAAAGGCTTACAGGAGAGATAAATGAAAAAGCATTTATCCTTGGAACGGTCTGGATAGTTTACTTTGCAGTGATGAACTTTTTTGAGTCCTATGTCTTCTATCGAACGGGCTATTCCAGTTTTTGCCTGTTTATTGGTATTTTATATTGCTCATTTGGCATAAAGAAACCCTTAATATCAACATAACTTTTTTCAGTTTTTATGTTTAGCTCCGCACGAAAGTCCAAACTTTATTTCAAGCATTCACGAAACTGACTGACTACTGTCATCCTCGGGCTTGCCCCGGGGATCCATGTATATCGAAGCCTCATTCAGGATTACCCCGTCAAGCCGGGCAATGACGACTAGAGTGGAACTGGTTGGCTCGAATAGCCAGGTAATGACGGTAATTGCACCATTGAAACACCTTCGCACCCTAGAACGCCAACTCTCAATGAACCTGTCATCCTCGGGCTCGCCCCGAGGATCCATCTATACCAAAACCGAACTCTGGATTACTCGGTCACATCGTTTAATGACGGTAATGGTAAATTCACATTCGATGGCGGAATCTCAATAACACCAGTATAATCCCGTCGTTTTCATTCCTCGCTGGTAAAAATGGTTTCAAACGTAAAAGAGAGCATCTCTTTCACCGTGTGGCTGCACCGAATTCTGGATGTAACAATCCCTAGTTTAATGCTTTATTTAAGCAGTCTGCTTTATAATAATGCCTGGTCAGATAAATATCTAATTCTCGGTATATTAGGTGGATTATTACTAGTTGTTTTCAGCCAGAGCACAGGAGTCTATTCCCAATGGCGTGGCCGAACTTTATTTGCGGGCTTCAGACTAGTAATCCAGGCGTGGATCTTTACCTGGTTAGCGCTTTTAGCAATCGCCTTTCTGCTGAAAGATAGCAGTCACTTTTCAAGATTGATCATTACCATCTGGGCAATCTCAACCCCTGTCACTTTATTTGTTTATCGGCTAACGCTTCGATATTTAATGGGTTATTTTCGAACTCAAGGATGGAATGCTACTCGGGTAGCAATAATTGGAGCTGGAGATTTAGGAAAAAGACTAGCAAAAACGCTAATAGACGCCAAAATGCTAGGATATCAGCCGTGTGAATTTTTTGATGACAACCCATCCATTAAAGGGAGAGCCTTTCACAATATACCTGTAATTGGATCCATTGAAGATTTTACAAATATTGAACACTACTCAGAATGCTTTGATGAAGTATATATCACTCTCCCACTTAGAGCAGAAGACCGCATTAAACTAGTATTAAATGCCTTAGCTGATAGCACTGTCACCGTAAAATTCATACCAGACTGTTTTTCTTTTGATTTGCTTCATTCAAGGATGACAGATATCGGTGGTATCCCAATCATTAGCGTCTATGACTCCCCTTTAAACAACCTGACAAACCGATTTTTAAAGAGGCTGGAAGATATAATACTGTCTATCATCATCCTGATTATAATTTCCCCTCTGCTAATCGTTATTTCTATTGCAGTTAAAGCCACATCGACAGGCCCCATATTGTTCAAGCAAAAAAGGTATGGACTAAACGAAAAAGAAATCTATGTTTGGAAGTTTCGTTCTATGAAAGTAATGGAAAATGGCGATTATGTCCCACAAGCTACAAAAGATGATAAACGCCTTACAATAATAGGTTCTTTTTTACGCAGAACCTCGCTGGATGAGTTACCACAATTTTTTAATACATTAACGGGGCGGATGTCGATTGTAGGACCGAGGCCGCATGCTAAAGCCCATAATGAAATGTACAGAAAGCTAATCCAGAAATATATGCTAAGGCATACTGTTAAACCCGGTATCACGGGCTGGGCTCAGATAAATGGCTTACGAGGTGAAACAGACACTCTGGACAAAATGGAAAAGCGTGTTCAGTTCGATCTTTATTATATAGATAACTGGTCTTTTTGGATGGATATAAAAATCATTATGTTGACTATAGTGAAAGGATTTATTAACAAAAATGCATATTGATAAACCGATGAGGAACTCATTATTTATCTAAAAATTCAATCAGTAACCACCCGCAAAACGGGGCAGGGGCTATTATTATAATCCTGAAAATTTCATCTGTTCTTGGCGTTTCTCTTAAAACTCCTGATTCTTGATGTAGTTGCGGATAACCTCTTCGTCTAGACCTACCATACTTACACAATAACCTCTAGCCCAAAAATGTCGCCCCGTGAAATTTAGTTTCACCGTAAGCGTCCAGTAAACCCCACCTAAAGATTTCCCCAATCAGTTGATAGCGTTCGCCTTTTATCAGGAGGAACGACTATGACTCAAAGAACCCATAGAAGCCAGGCCCAGTGGCAAGCCTTGATCGAGCAGCAAGTGAAAAGCGGACAGAGTGCAGCAGCATTTTGCCGTGAACAGGGCATATTGGCAAAAAGCTTCTACCGTTGGCGAGGCCTGCTTGAAAAATCTACTGAGGAAACCTTTGTGCGTGTGGAACCACTGCCTGCAGTCACAACTTCAATAACTGATCGCATGGTGTTGGAATACGAGGCCAGCCGTCTGGCGCTTGAAAGCTACGATCCTTTATGGCTGGCGCAACTACTCAAGGCGTTGTCATGAAAATGTTCGTCGAACCTGGTGCCGTGTACCTACACCGTGAAGCGGTGGACTTCCGCAAATCGATCAATGGTCTGGTAGCGATTGTGGAACAGAAGATGAATCGTTCAACCTTCGTCGACGCAGTGTTTGTATTCTGTAACCGTACAGGGGGCAAGCTGGGATCGTCTACTGGGATCAAACCGGATTTTACCTGTGGTATAAACGCCTGGAACAGGAGCGCTTCAAATGGCCGACACGCTATCAGCGATGCCATCATGCCCTTGAGCGAGGAGCAGTTCAACTGGTTCTTATCAGGCTATGATGTCATCGGCCATCAACCGCTGCGGTACAGTGCCATCGCCTAATCAAGTGCCGACATTCGTGGCGCATTCTGGTAAAATGGCACCATGAAATCGGCTATGGAACCATTACTGATAAGCGTCGAGGAGCTTCAGTCCCAACTGCTTTTTGAGCGTCAACAAACAGCGCACAAAGATCGAGAGATCGAACGCCTCAAGCAAAGTTACCAAAACCTGCTGGAGCAGTTTCGCCTGGCGCAGCACAAGCACTTTGGCCCAAGCAGTGAGTCCAGTGATCAGTTGGGTCTGTTCAACGAGGCTGAAGTAGAAGTCGAAGAAGAACCGGTTGAGGAAGACACGCTGACTGCTGATAGCCAGCTTAGAAAGCAGCAGCCCAAACGTAAACCACTGCCCAGGGAATTGCCCCGCGAGCGGGTAGTGCATGATCTCGATGATAAAACCTGCAACTGCTGCGGACACGACCTGCATGCGATCGGCGAAGAGACGAGCGAAAAGCTCCAGTTCATTCCGGCCCAGATCAAGGTTATCGAACACATCCGTCTGAAGTACGCCTTGCTGCCACTGTGAACAACAAGGTACTGAGACTCCGATTAAAACGCCGCCGGTGCCGACCAGCCCGATACCCAAAAGCATCGCCACGCCCTCGCTGCTGGCGCAGATCATCACCAGCAAATACCAATACGCCCGGCCGTTGTATCGTCAGGAGACGCTGTTCAGCCAATACGGCATCGGCTTAAACCGCAAAACGATGGCCGAATGGATGATCAAAAGCAGTGAATGGCTGAAAAGGCTCCACCAATCCCTGAAGATGATCCAGTTACAGCAAGCGGTGATCCAGGCGGATGGGACCCCGCTTAAGGTTATCCACGAAGACAGGGAAAAATGTTACATGTGGATCTACTGTACAGGGACTGACTCACCCGAAGCGCCATTGGCAGAGGGTCTGCCAAACATCGTACTTTACGACTACCAAAACAGTCGGGGCGGACAGTGTCCGAAAGACTATCTGGGTGATTACCGCGGTTATCTTTAAGTGGATGCCTATGTGGGCTACGATCAAACCCAGGCCACCCGGGTTGGATGCTTCGCGCATGAGCGGCGCAAGTTCGTCGAAGCCATGCAGGCCCACCCCAAAGGTAAGACGGGTAAAGCCAACTGGGCGATTGGCCACCTTAAAAAGCTCTATCGGATCGAAAATGAGATTATAGCCAGGACAACCGAGGAGAAGCTAGCCCTGCGCAAAGAACACGCCGAGCCGCTGCTTATTGAGTTCAAAAAGTGGCTAGACAAATCCGCGCTGCAAGTACCACCGAAAAGCGCCATTGGCAAAGCCATTGCCTACAGCCTCAACCAGTGGCCGAAGCTGATCCGTTATCTAGAAGATGGCCGACTGTCGAACGATAATAACCGGACCGAGCGGGAGATCAAACCGATAGTGATCGGGAGAAAGAACTGGCTGCTCTCCAATACGGCTCGCGCTGCCAAAGCCAGTGCGATCCTCTACAGTGTCATCGAATCGGCCAAGGCCAATGGGCTGCTACCATTCGATTATCTCAACTACCTGTTAGATGAACAG
>JBNLGQ010000009.1:0-43998 GCA_050306135.1 Gammaproteobacteria bacterium | reverse complement strand
TTGGTTTATGCGCTGCTTAAATGAGCATATAGCCAGAGAGGCGAATAAGGAAGATGAAGTTACTGGCCGTTTCTGGGAAGGCCGATTCAAATCCCAGGCGCTGCTGGATGAAAAGGCGCTAATCGCCTGTATGGCCTACGTGGATCTCAATCCTGTACGGACTAAAATGGCGAACACCCCTGAAGCTTCAGACCATACCGCCATTAAACTTCGCATCCAGCATCACCAGGACAAAGCATCACAAAACCCCAATCGATTAGATCAACAACCCGAAGCGCTATTAGCCTTTATCGGATACCCTAGAAAGGACCAACCTAAAAAGGGTTTACCCTTTCGTTACACCGACTACATGGAACTGATCGATTCATTCGTCTCATCCATGAGACTCACCCTCCGGGCAGCATAGCTGTGCAAATTTATCCCTTAAATTTGTGGACGGGCAGAATCCTGCGTGAAGACAAGCCAGATATACTAGTTCGCCTGAACCTTGATACAAAGCATTGGGCCTATCTTGCTCAAGACTTTGAAAGCCCTTTTAAATCATTGGTAGGCACTGCCTACAAGATACGCCAGGCATGTAAAGAGACAGGACGCTGCTGGGTACATGGTATCAGACGCTGTGCTGATGTCTTCCCGGAGACTTAACCAACCCTCCTCCCCCAACAATTCAAAATTCCTAACCTGAACATCCGTTCAACGGGCAATTATGCTTTGAATTTAGCTAAGCAGGTAGTATTCGGTGAAATCATCGATATTAAGCTAGATCTTAATGCTTTCCTATTAAATCATTACGAAAAACTTAAAATTACTCAATTACTTTGACCCTATTACTGAACATTGGGTGTCTTTTAAATTTGTTGGGTGTCTTTTAAATTTGTTTTTGAGGAGATTGCAGCTCAATCCAAGTACCTAGTCGTGTTTTTCCCGAACCATTAGCACCAACAAATAAAAGGCTCGTTGTTGTTTCTATTTCTTGATTGCTGCCACCGCCACTTGGTAATGAAAGGCTAAAGCTTCTATCCATGGTTTCTCGATCTCGTTTTATTTGGCATAACGCCAAGTATAACTGGACGCGAAAAGCAGAGCGCAGTTTTTTGCGGTCCGAGTTTATGCGATTGTTAGGCAATATTCTTAGTAACATGAAAGAGACGGCAAATAGGAATTTGAATCACGCCGTATTTGTAAGGCAACCGTCGGAAAGTTAACACTCTTCCGGCAGCTTGCCATGACTGATACCCGAGTTTCTGCATCTGTATTACAGTAAAGCTCACGAATTTCTAGTTTATTGCCATCTGGGTCACTTACTAGTTTTACATCAGTTACACCACAACCAATGTTACCCAGCATAAATTCAATCTTTTTATTATCGATCTTTTCCTTAGAACTCATCCCTTGTGGTTGGGTTAAATACCATGCCGAATGTGCCTCGCCACCCATACCGAGACCAAGCACGAACAGAACGCTTATAGTAGGTATTTTCAAAATCTCTCCTTTTGCCAAACAGAATGATAAACGAGACCCCCGGGTCTCATTATCATGTTTTTATGCGTTAAACTCATTGTACCCCGCCTGGCATTCCATCAACTCCTTGCCCATCGTTCGGATTCCTTGGGCCTCTCGGAGTTTGGTCGTCTTTTAGAAATAGTAAAATTAATGCTGCACCGATAAAAGGTAACAACCAAATAATAATGATTTGAAATATTTTTTGAATATTCTCAAATACAATACTCCTTAGTAACTTAAAAGAGGCATAAATATTAAGCACCACTAATAGCGCTATTAGAATAATTATGTAATCCATTTTTTGTATGTGTTTCTTAGCTATCCTTTCTGCATATAACGCCCAGCCTCAAAGGTGAGCGCCACAGCACGGCACGAACAGTGCCGCGAGTCCTTTGCTGGCGCTTGTTATGCATTGAGCAACTCTTCGTCGTACCAGACGTCTTCATAATTATTTCCATCAATTAAAAACCTGTAGCCAGGAGGAAGATCAAGATATTCCTCAATATCTGGCAAATACTCTGTAATATGCTCTATGTGCAGTGGTGAGAAAAAGTCTTCTGCTTTTGACATTTCGTCACCGCACCATATATACCAACCATTAGTCCCATTTTCTTCTTTATGGCGTAAGCCATTTATTGGTGCTTTTCCAATTGTATCTAAGGCAATTCCTAGTTTTGAGTCAGCCTCAGGTTTTATAGGCTCAACACCTTTCCATTCGCAAACTGTTTGTTCCCGTTTGATCTTCATCTATTAATATGCATAATGCCCGCAGCACGGGCAAATTTGGAGCGCAGCGGAAAATTTGTCCCTGTGCCTGCGATTGTTATGCGCTACTGCCATCGGGTAACCTAATCTCCAACTGGCGGTTGAACTCATCCGGCGTAATTACTTGGGTAGTAATATCGCTTAGATCGCCAACTGGCATAGTGTAGATATCCGGCTCGCGATTTAGATCAATAAGTATTCTGTATTCTCTTTGATGCGAGAAAAAGCTTCGCTTTTGAAAGCCATGCCTTTCTTGGGGCAACTCACCGCTGAATGTTAACTCATCAAAATAATCCACCATACCCAGCTTTCCGGCGACATCCAATGACTTTACTGCTGCCTGGCACCGGTCAATGAACGCTTGTGCGTTTAGAACAGCCACGCAGTAAGTCCCTAATCCATAGCATGCCTCATGTATTTCCAAGGTGCGCTTAAAGTCCCTAATGGTTTCTGCTGAAACAGTGTCGTGACCTCGGCTATTTAGCGAATATATACAGAAGGCATTGTTTTCGAGAAGTTCATTGCTGTGAATTGCTATCGGAGCCGCGATTTCGTTACTTGGGATTTCGTGACCGCCAATTTCAAGCTTTATTTTATTTGGTTGATACCACGCAACGACCCCCTCCATTGGATCTCCCCTGAGTTCTCCTGACTCGTCCTTATGCTCCTTAAACATGCGAATAGTCTTCATGTAAAGCTCACCTCTTCTAAAGGCTTCTGCATGAGACTCTTCTGTAAATATTTTCACAAACGCATATATCATGGACGATCCCTACTTACGCATAACGTCTGCATAACTGGGCGAAGCGTTTTACGCGTAGCTCCACGTTAATGCACTTGTTAGGCATTTAGTTTTATTATTAAAAAACAGCATCCCCTTTTTCATGTTTTTTTTCATTGAAACTATATTTAGCTATTAACTAGTAGTGATTAGCATGCCTAGTTGAGGTTCAAGCGACTTAGCACAATCATTCATATCTATATTTATTATTTTTTCTTCACCGGTTGATCGTATTATATGTGCTCGGTAGGATAAGCTAACCAGTTTCTCCCATGTATAGCGTCCACCAGAATGTCTGAAATAATTTGGAAAATAAGAAGTAATGTAACGAAAAGCTTGTGGTTCTATTTTATAGTCATCTTTAGGCAACAATTTATATTTATTACCATCTAATTTTACCAATCGTGTTTCTTCTTCCATTGTATCGTCAGGTTGTGGCATTCTTATGCCTATAACTAATTTATCGAGATAACCGGCTTTATCACCTTTATTTTGAACAAACAGATTTAATACGACATTACTGCCATCGGATACAGAGCAAGATCTCAATTTTAGTTGAATATCAGAATCAGTGATTATGTCTGCTTGTTGATCGGTTTTGATAATTGGAGTATTTATGGTAGTAGATTTATTTAGCTCACTAATTGCATAAGCAGATAATGATGCAGCAATAATCGACAAAAATCCAATTAGAAGTGCAATTGTTTTCAATTTATCCGCGCGATTCCTTATTTGCTCCATTGCTACTATAAACTGTTGTTCCTTTGTCAGGTTTCCTATTTCGACATGGAAAAATTCCAAAGCATTTTGTACGAGTTTTACTTTAGATTCATTATCTGCGAGCGATATTAAGCGACCTTTTTCTTCAGACTTCCCCTTCAATATCCAAACCGCAGCTGCTGTAACAAATGCCGCCAAGGTAAAACCAGAACTCACATATGCAATCGCTTCCCACATTTAATGAATACCTCTACTTTTCTTCAACATAACTAATGTCCGGTTTTGTGTATGGCAGATCAAGTATTTATATTTCATATTATTTTTCGTGTGTAAATTGTAACTATCTGCATTTCAAGTGCTGGTCCATTCCAATTTATTTATGGCACAATTTTTTCTCTTATTCCAGGTAAGTAATTGCTTTTAGTGCCTAACGCTTGGCTAAACGGCTTGCGCCGCCTTTGGTAACGTGTACGGCACACTGGTGCCGCGAGTCCGTTTTGAGCCACTTGTTAGCTGAACATGAAGCCGCTGTTTTGTAAGACTTGCACAATTGCATAGTTTGTTTTGACCTGCGGTGGTTTTCCATTTTTAAACTGACTTTTCAGGTTTGACTACGTTCAAACCGCAACCCTTATTGCTTTGAAACAAAAGTGAAGTGCTGAACATGAACCAATTGCACTTTTATACCCGAGTATCAACGAGGCCACAACTTTTAAATATGTTTGAAAGATGATGACCATACGGCCTGTATTGCATCAGCCCACATTTTGAAATGATGCACTTAAAAACTGAAACTATAAATTTGGCAATTCAAAATTGAATGCCAGTTACATTTTGTCTTTTCAACAGCTAACAGCTTGATTATGTGACACGCACAAATATTGACTTATGTTGCATTTTATTCCCACCATACTCCAATGTCGAAATAGAATATCTACATCAAATACAGGGCAAGCACCCGCAAGGTTAAATCTTAGGGTTTTTAATTTCACTCAGGGCAACGATTTTGTTTTTTCTTCCAAATGTATAGGATATGTAGATGTAGATAGCTCTGTTCACCAGAACAAACCAAAGAACAGTTAAATTTCTTCGTGTGCTTCGTGGTTAACTATCGGTAGTTGCTCAGCTTATCTACTTACCCATTAAACCACGTATGGCAGCCGGAATATCAGCCGGGAACACGATAGTCTTTTCATTGTTAGATTTAGCCAGTTCCTGCAACGATTTAACATATTTCTCTCCCAGCAGGTAAACCACCGGCATTTCCTTGTCCCCGATCGCTTCGGTTACCAAGGTAATCGATTTCTGGCTGGCGGTGGCGAGCACCACCTGAGCTTCTGCATCACGTCTGGAGGCCTCCAGCCTGCCCTCAGCCTCGAGTATGGCTGCCTGTTTATCACCATCTGCCTTGGTGACCTTGGCACGTCGTGCACGCTCTGCTGCGGCCTGTTCTTCCATTGCCTGTTGCATGGTGGTCGATGGGTTGATGTCCTGGATTTCTACGGTCTTCAACGTAATACCCCAATCAGAGATATCATCAGAAATCGCATGTTTCAGCTGTGCCTTGATCTGATCTCGTGAAGATAGGGCGTCATCAAGATCCATCTCACCGATAATGGATCGCAACGAGGTTTGCACCAGAGTCTGGATGGCAATCTCGTAATTCTCAACGCCGTACACCGCTTTTTCGGGCGACAAAATATTGATATACGCCACTGCGTTGGCAATGATAACCGCGTTGTCACGGGTGATAACTTCCTGCGAAGGTATATCAAGCACGATATCCTTGGTAGTTACCTTGTAAGCAACGCTATCCACATAGGGGATGATAATATTCAAACCTGGATTCAGCGTTTTATGAAACTTGCCTAATCGCTGCACTACCCACTTGGAACCCTGTGGTACCAGTCGCACACCCTGCGCAATGGTCACCAGTACCAGTACAAAAATTGCAATTACAATATAAAATCCTGGACTCATTTTCTTCTCCTGTTAAGTATTGAATTTATTAACGATAAGCGTATTGCCTGAAACCTCTCTCACCTGCACCCGGTCCCCTTCTGCTAATTCATCGGTGGACATAATCTGCCATTCATCTGCGCCCAGCACAGGCACTGAAAACCTCATCACTCCACGTCGATGATCATGTGGCACCTGAATCACATGGCCTACTTCACCCACTACCGCTTCACGTGAAAGTCCGGCCTTGGTGCGATCCACTGACAAGGGTTTGAGATACTTAAACCATAATATAGCCAGAATCACCGACAACACCGTCCAGAGAAAGATCTGCCAGTTGACATCCAGCGCCGGCCAGAGCAGCAATACTACACCCACGATAATGGCTGCCACACCAAACCATAAAATGAAAAAAGTACTTAATGCGATTTCACTAAGTACCAGAACCACACCGAATACTACCCAGTGCCAGTAAGCTATTTCTATATCCATTATCAGTCCTCTAAAGACAGCCTAAATCCTGTTATCGTATACCATAGTTCAATTCAGGAATCACGGTGATTTTTTTTAAACCCTGATAAAGAAGCCATCATCAAGTATAGGGAAGCTCTGAATAGAAAACAGAGCACCCAGAGTTGACGACTTCGAAAATACCTACCAGTAAGTAAACGGATTTCATTTGTAACTTTGTATGTAAATCAAGCTCAGATCATAGCTATACCCCCCATTTGCCGGGTATTGCCTATCACTCATTGAACGTAAGATAACCACTCTGCCAGGCGGAACCTTCGCGTTCTATAGCCAGGCCGTTCTTGTTACATAGAAGCACAGGTTTAAGCTAATGAAGCGCAGTACTTTTCGAGGTAGTTTTAGCATTGTATCGCTGGCATTTACGCTCATCTTTAATGGTGGAGGTAGTGCCTCCTCTGTCGCCATTGATCACACTACTGGCGAAAGGGCTACTAGCTCAAAACAGGGGTGTTGCGTCTATGTATAACCCCCCTCAATTCGACCAGGACCAGTTACTACAGCTCATATCCAGATGCACACTGAAAGACCAGAAATCTTTTCAGGAACTCTATCAATTAACTTCGGCGAAACTTTTTGGTATTGCCTTACGTATATTGAAACACAAGCCTCATGCTGAAGAAGCTTTACAGGAAGCCTATCTCAAGGTTTGGCGTAATGCGGGTAATTACAATAGCAACAGTGGAAAACCCATGACCTGGTTGATCAGTATTGTACGAAATCAGTCACTGGATATGTTGAGGGCAAGTGCTTCAAGACAGGAGGACGCCCACGAAGAGTTTCATGACGAGATTGAAGATAGCCTGAATCTCTCAAGAGATATTGAAACGAGTGAAGAATTAAATCATCTTTTGCACTGCATGAAGAGTTTGACCGAAAACCAACAGAAGTGCCTGCTTATGGTGTACCACCAGGGCTATACCTCAGCCGAGGTATCGGCCTGGGGTAACTGGCCATTAGGTACGGTTAAAAGCTGGTTACGACGCGGTTTAGCCAGCATTCGTGGATGCGTAACGATATGACTGATCAAGACTTATCCAGCGTTGAAGGACTAGCCGCCGAATATGTCCTGGGCAACCTGTCGGGCATCAATCTACAGCGTTTTAAAAAGCTCATGGAAGAAAACCCTGACGTCCAGCGTATGGTGGTCGAGTGGCAGGAAATGCTGATACCCCTTAACGAACAGACTCAAGCAGTAGAGCCACCACCCCATGTGCTTACGAAGCTGATGCAGGAAATATCGAATACAGCACAATCAGAACAGAGATCGTGGTGGCAAAACCTCAATCTATGGCGCCCTTTGGCCTTCGGTAATGGATTGCTATCCGTGTTGCTGGCGGGTTATATCGCATTCCAGGTACTGCAGCCACCGGTTGAAACGAGAATCACCAGCGAACTGCAAACCACGGATAGTCAATTACTCTATGTCGGTGTGCTTGAAGACGCTCAGCAAAAACCCAAAGTTGCAGTACTGGCCTACAACAACCCCTGGCGCCTCGAAATCAAAAGTAAAGACAGCCTGGTGAGTAAGCCAGGTACAGAGTTACGCCTGTGGATGATCGACCGGGAAAATAATGAAACGAAATACCTTGCAACCTTAACGCCAGGGGCGACGCAAATTAAATTAACTGAAACGATCTGGGACTCGTTAAAAACTGCCAAACAATTATTAATCAGCGCCGATCCTGTTGACTCCTCGACCACCAGGCCTTCCGATCAGATCCTGATTAAAGGCGTATGTATCAACCTTAAGAACTGGTCAGCCGGTTCCTAATCCGCCTGCAGGTCAGCAGTTAAGACTACCTTAACTACTGAGATTACCTCTAAAAAAAATTTTATTTTTATGCATCCAAATCCCCATTCGTTTCGTATCTAGACATGAAAGCAATAAACCTTGCCAATCTAAAAATTATCTTAAGGGTTTTGATTTAAATGAAAAAGAAACTATTAACCGGAGCAGTTATGAAACAAGCTGGATTATTTATTAAAGCTACGATTCTTCTAGCGTCACTATCTCTCACAGCCTGTGGGGGCGGTGGAGGCGGTGGAGGCGGAGGAGAAGTAAATCCTCAACCACAGTTGACGACGTCACCGGATTTAGTAGATCTGGATACTCAGAGCTTTGTTCAGGACCAGCTAGTTAGTTTTAGCATAAACAATATCGGTGGTCAGGGGCTTACCGAATGTACCTCCGACCTACCGCCAGATTTTATTGTTAATGTATCCAGCGATGGCACAAGCTGTGACATTACTGGTGAAGCCACAGACTTGACAGCTTTGAGCGATTTTTCTGTAACTGCCTTTAATTCAGAAGGCAGTGACTCTGCGCTGGTTCCCGTTGAAGTTGTACTGGCCACGCCATTCATTACCACCTGGAAGACGGATAACGTGGGTACTAGTAATGATGATCAAATTACCATTAAAGTCTCGCCCGATTTTGCTTACAACTTTAAGGTTGATTGGGGTGATGGCAGTTCTGATGAAAATGTAGATGCTGATATTACCCATACCTATGCGACTCCCGATGTGTATCAGGTTTCCATCACGGGCACCTACCCGCAACCATTTTTTGGTAATACTTTCGATACAGACTCATTGAAACTGTTGACCGTAGAGCAATGGGGTAATCGCCCCTGGTTATCGATGCTACGGGCTTTCTTTAATGCTGACAATTTAGTTATTAATGACACTCAAAACCCAGACCTGTCGCGTGCGACAAGTTTAAGAGAGATGTTTTCTCAGGCAAATAACTTCAACAGTGATATTTCAGCCTGGGATGTTTCTAATATCACCAGCATGCGCGCTATGTTTTTAAACAACTTCCAGTTTAATCAAGACCTGAGTTCCTGGAACGTATCAAACGTAACGGATATGCAAAAGATGTTTGATGGTGCTTCTGCATTTAATCAGGATATTAGCAATTGGGATGTAACCAGGGTGACTAATATGGACTCCATGTTCAACAATGCTTCTAGTTTTATTCCGAATATTGGGAGTTGGGACATATCCAATGTGACGAATATGACAGATATGCTGACAGCAACTAACTTATCGATTAACGATTACGATACGCTGCTTATTAGCTGGTCGGCACAGAGCGTACAACAAGGTGCCTCCTTTGGTGCCGGACCAACTCAATTCAGTGAAGCAGGTCAGGCCGCAAGAGCTGTGCTTACCGATGCATTTGGCTGGTCTATTGATGATGGAGGCATTACTTCACTGCCAAACATGGAAAATGCTGCGGCTACTTTTTACACCAATAACGCTGTCCAGTTTACAGTGAATAACGCAGGAGGAAGTCCTGATGAATGCGTATCAGCCGACTTACCGGATGGACTTAGCATTCAACCGTCTAGCGATGGTAGCTCCTGCGAAATTGTGGGTATACCTGGTGCTGCTCAAACGTCTACGCAGGCAACCATTACAGCCAGCAATGATTTAGGCAGCGCCGATTCAACCATCGATATCATAATCCTGCAGGAAACGCCTTTTATCACCACCTGGAAAACCGATAATGTCGGATCCAGTAACGATAATCAAATCACCATCAAGCACTCACCTGAGTTTAGCTACAACTATCGAGTCGAATGGGGTGATGGTAGCTTCGATGAAAACGTGACGGGTGATATTACTCATACCTATGGGATAGCGGGTACTTACACTGTTTCCATTAGCGGCACATACCCTCAACCGTATTTTGACGCCACATTTAATGCGAGCCTCACTGATTCACCAAAACTGCTTACTGTCGAGCAATGGGGAGCTCGCCCCTGGTTATCTATGCAGAAGGCCTTCTTCAATTGTACCAACCTGGCCATTAACGATAACGAAAGCCCGGATCTATCTTTGGTAACAAGTATGAAGGATATGTTCAATAACGCAGATAATTTAACGGGTGATATAGATAACTGGGATGTTTCAAATGTGACTGATATGAGCAGGATGTTCTCCGGAGCCGATTCATTCAACGTAAATATCGGATCCTGGAATGTCTCGAATGTCATTAATATGACAGCCATGTTTTTTGGGACGGCGTTTAATCAGGACATAGGAGGCTGGAATGTCTCGAAGGTGACAAGTACAGCAGCCATGTTCAAAGGTGCATCCACCTTTAATCAGGATATTGGTACCTGGGATGTGTCAAATGTCAGGAACATGGAATCTATGTTTAACAATGCATTTGCTTTTGATCAGGAACTGGGGGATTGGGATGTTTCAAATGTCACGAATATGAAAGAGATGTTCAGAAGGGCAGCTCTTTTTAATAGTGATATTAGCACCTGGAATGTTTCCAGGGTTATAAATATGAAAGGCACACTCGCTGGTACAAAGTCGTTCAACCAGGACATTGGTGGCTGGGACGTTTCAAGTGTTAAGGATATGTCGGAAATGTTCAGAACAGCCATTTCCTTTAATCAGGACATTAGTGGCTGGAATGTCTCGAATGTTACCAAAATGATCCAGATGTTCGATGCGGCGACGTCCTTTAATCAGAATCTTGGCAGCTGGGATGTTTCCAGTGTTACCAGGATGTTTCGAATGTTCGGTGGGGATGGCCTTTCTACCGAAAACTACGATGCTATACTCGCTGGCTGGAGTCAACTG
This sequence comes from Gammaproteobacteria bacterium, assembly GCA_050306135.1. Lineage (GTDB taxonomy): Bacteria > Pseudomonadota > Gammaproteobacteria > JACNJF01. The sequence continues at coordinate 33,137 of JBNLGQ010000009.1, read as the reverse complement.
GATACGCTTGTTAATGGTGTTGAATTTAGTGCAGGAACCACCACCTTCTCGCCTGAATCACAAGCGGCAAAAGATATACTCGTGGTTGATTTTGGTTGGACCATTACAGATGGTGGTGTAAGCGCAGCCATCCCATAGCCCTGTGACGGCAGGTTTCTGACGCAGCTTTCCCTGCAAGCTGCGTCAGGCCCCACGGGCTGCTTGGGTTCACTATCGCTACAGGTGATAGTGAAACCCCATATTTAACTGCCAATTCCAGATTTAAAAATTGACTATCCTGCTTTTCCCGCTACTCTTTGCGCCTTTCACTAACTTTCAGGCGCATTCGCAATTATTATTTTGCTGACCTCTCGACAGCTTGCCGATATCTTATGCTGACTAGTCAACGCAATTTTTCCGCACGCTTATGCATCAAAGCTTTAACCCGACATCTTGCACAAAGATGCCTTGTTTTCGTACTGCTTTGTACTGTCGCATCGATAGCTGCTGGTGGAATACCTCGAGCAGCTAATAGCCTGCTATTAAATGATTCAAATATTCGCTACGAAATTAATTCCGCTCGACAGGGCTCGGGATTTTTTACCTGCCCTGAGGGACTTGTTAGCGCATCTGGCGTTGATCTAGCCAACTTAAAGAGCCATAGTCATATAACCACTACCCTGCCAGATTTTAAGAAAAATCATAGCTACTGTTTTTTTATCAACTTTCGTAACGACACTGATCAGACCAATTGGATGATTCATTTCAGTAATTTTTTTATTGATCAGGTGAAGTTTGTTTTGATAAATGGATCAGAACCATATGCAAACAACCGCTATTTTTCCACTGGCTTAAATGATGAGAACATCAATGTTTTGGGACGCTCATTTTCCCTGCGACTGGAACAAAACAAAAGCTATTTTTTAGCCATAGAGCTTATTGCAGATGGACTGGTAGCACCGCCCTATATAGGCTTGATGACAGAACGCTCCTATCAGGACTGGTCCACCGGCATGGACACTATATACAACCTGTCTGTTGGTATCATTTTTGGGCTTATTCTGGTGGCGCTGTTATGCAGTGTCATTCTAAAAGATATCACATTTTTCTGGTTCGGCACTTCCTCGCTGCTGTTGATTTTTTTCTTCGCGATTAGAAGTTATATAGGCTTTCATTTTGTGTATGCTGCCGAAGGTTTGCCGAGCTGGATTTGGTTGTGGGCTTCAACCACTATGGTGAGTATGTTGCTTTTTGCGAGTTCATTTTTATTACCAGAGCCTGCAACAGGCCCAATCACCAAGGTATTTAACATTTGTATCGGCTATTTCCTGGCGGTTTTACTGTTGAGCCAATTCTTACCACAAAGTTGGAATACAGCTATTTTTAGTGCGAACGCCTTTCTCATGATGGCCGTAATTTTTTATGCAGGTTCTGTTAGAGTTTTTTACAGCGGACGCTATTACCTCATTTTCCTGCTGGGGTGGGTGCCGGTTATGTTTTCATTTCTGGAGCTTGTCGCAGTTGTCGCCTTTGAACCAGAGACAGGCAGTAGCACCCTGTCCTACAAGATTATTCGAGAACCATTTTATCAGATAGCACATATGTTGATTCATTTTGCTGCAATGTTAATACGTATCGATGCGCTAAAAAGACAAAAATATCAGGCCGAAATACAGAACGAAGCCAAGTCTCGGTTTTTAGCTTCTATAAGCCATGATTTACGACAGCCATTACATAGCATGGGTATGTTTTTAGCTCACTTAAATGATCATATTAGCTCTAAATCAGGACAGAGTGTACTTGCAAAGGTATATGCCTTGCATGCGTCGATGAATGATTCGTTTAAAAAGTTGATGGATTTAAGTCGTCTTGAAGCCGGTGCGGTTAGGCAGAATATGGAAAGTATTGATCTGAATCGATTAATCGCCAGGATGCGCCTCGAGTTCGAACCTTATGCCTATGAGAAAGGGCTAAAAATCAGATTTAAGACTACGCTGGATAACATCTATTCAGACCCTCTGCTCATTGAAAGAATTATGCGTAATCTCATTGCTAACGCAATCAAGTATACTGATCAGGGCGGTGTATTTGTCGGCTTTCGTGCTCGCAAAGATCATTTTCTTATACAGGTATGGGATACCGGTTGTGGGATAAGCATAGTCGACCAGCGCATGATATTTGATATTTACAGGCGCTCCGAGAAAGTATCCCGAAGCCACGCTGGTATGGGTATAGGCCTGGCCATAGTCAAGCATCTGGTTGAGTTGCTCGGTGGTAACATTGATGTGCGCTCAAAAGAACAAAAAGGGACCCTGTTTCAAATCAGGCTGCCGCTTAGTAACTCTTTTTCAGATGCGTCAGAAAGGCGAAGTGATAGCAGTATAAAGTCTGGCTTGAGAATAATACTGGACCTGACCAATACGCAAACACTTAATCAGGTATCTGGCAGTTTAAAGAACTGGGGTTACTTAACTGAAAATAGATCCACTGCAAAAGGAAGTGCTCCAGCTACGTTAATTATTACAGAAATTAATGAGTTGCCGACTCTTAAATCAATGTCAAAACTCATAAGTAATTACAAGGGGCTGTACGGAAATGTTGTGATGACGTTGTTTCGTGATGATATTGATCGAGAATTGGCCGATAAGTTGACGGCACTCAATGTATATATTCTATCGCCTAGTTATCGACCGGCTCAGTTACGCTCACTGATTCAATATCTGGAAAGTTTTCTGTTAAAAACGCAATCTTAAATAACTCTGATTACCTCTGAGATCAACCTTGTTCGACCTGAAAGGTTCTTATTGAAACCACATAGAACACAGAGGGCACAGAGAGTAGATTATTTGATATCTTCTTCGTGGCCTTCGTGAGCTTCGTGGTTATCTTATTTTTTCTCGTTACCATGGTTCTCCGCACTACCGTCCGGAATGCTTGAGTTGGACCTGGAATCTGCCAATAGTGACTAGCTGTTCAGAAGCGATAGATAAGGAAGCTCTGATTGAATCGTGTACGGCAGCCTGGCGGCCCATTCCGTTCGCCCAGATTCAATCAGAGTCTCCTTAAACGGAGACTTTAAGACAAATGCCCATCATTACCGGACTTGATCCGGTAATCCAGCCGGTATCGAATACCCTGCCATCGCACCGGATTACCCAGTCAAGCTGGGTAATGACAAGGTACCTGTAAATTACTTCTTAAAAACAATGAGCTAAGATTTGTTTCATAAGAGGTCATAGAGCGGAACATTTAGCTATGTTATTACTCAATTTTAATCGAACTACCTTGTTACTCTTGAGTACGGCTCAATAAATTTATACAAAACTTATTAACCTCCGTGTACTCTGTGCTCTCTGTGGTGAAATTACTCTAAAAAATTAAATGGCTGAATTACTTACTGGCGAAAAAGTATTGATAGCAGAAGATCATGAGCTGTATCGAGATGGTTTAAAACTGCTTTTTAATGAATTAAATAAGGATGTAAAGGTATATGTAGCTGGGGATTATCCTGAGACCCTGGCAATATTAACGCGTCAACCAGATATCACCCTGGTCATGCTCGACATCAGGCTACCCGGCACCAAAGATTTGGATGGACTAAAAGAAATACGCAGCCGTTTTCCAATCTTAACCATCATCGTCATATCCACTCTTGATTTTAATACCAGTACTCGGCAAATGATTGATGCTGGTGCAAATGGATTTATTGCTAAATCAACGTCTAAGGATGTTATGAAAAAAGCGATTGCAGATATTCTAGACGGAAACATCGTAATTAAATCAGAAAAGGATGGCTCCGAATATTACGATTTAACTCAGCAACAGCTGGCCACACTACGCTATCTGGCAGAAGGCCTGTCAAATAAAGAGATTGCCAGTCGCCTTGGCGTATCTCCTCTTACTGCAAAAGAATATGTTTCTAAAGTTATCGCACGTCTTAATGCAGCAAATCGCACTCAGGCTGTACTTATCGCCCAAAAAAATGGACTGCTCATTGATCATTTAATGTAGCACATTGTATTTACAGCTAGCTGAAGGCTCGTCGTATCATCAACTAAGGAAAATGGATTATGAAATGTTTCTATGTCTAGATACTATCTTGCTGAACCCGAAAGATATTTAGATTTTGCCTGATAGTTGAAAGTCTATTTTACGGTGCAATAGCCTGAAAGGTGCCATGAGCGATCATTGATTAATTTACCTATGAATGAGATTATAATGCGACATAAGCCAATATTTGTGAGTGTCACATAATCAAGTTTCCTAACAAAAGCGTAAACTCGAATCTATAAATTAGCTATGAAAGTATGTGAAGAAAATATTGAGCATGTCATTAAACAGGCAAAGTTGAGAAGGAACTCTCTTCATTCTCGTTTGGGCATCAAGAATGAATATACGAAAATAGAATTAGTGGCTAAAAGTCAGATAGAAGTTGAGTACTTCGATTCAATAGACTCACTAACCTCCGAAGAAATGGAAATTCTATGTCATGGATTAAAAGCTGGTGGGCTCCAAATGCCACGAGGGTTATCATTAGAAATGAAAATCAAATTTCTATTTTTTAACGTTGAGATAGATAAATATTGGAAAGCATAAGCTCTAACAAACGGGTTACTTCGCTCGCTGGGACGCTCCTCCTGCGGCTCCGCGCCTATACCATGGTCGTTAGCGTTCAATATGGAATCGAAACAATTTCTTGCAGTTATAATTCTACTAGCAATAGTTGTTATAATCTGGGCTATATCAACTAAAATGTTAATCAAGCATTCAAAGCTAAAAGGGAAAGCAAAATACATATACGCACTTTCTGCATTTCCAGTTCTGGTTTTATTCTCAACATTTACAGTTATAATCGGTGCAAATATTGCACCTGATCTGATGGATTCACTTACGGAATTAACAAGAAGTAATACTCCAAAAATGATACAAGGTTTAATTATTGCTCCTATATTTGGTGTTATTCCCCTGTGTGGTTTTTACTTATGGTCGAAACTCATCAATTTTTTTGAAACTGAAAACAACTAATAACAGGTTACGCAAACAAGGTAAATCCAAATGGACTAATTTAAGCTACTCCACTGTGTTGCGAAGCTTAAATTTTCCTGTGATTTTTGGCATTAAAATAACAAAATAAGAGCATGGATCAGATTCTAATATATTCAGACAGTCTCACCTGGGGAATTATCCCTAACACAAGGGAACGGCTTACATACGATAAAAGATGGCCTGGGGTATTTGAAAAATCTTTATCCGACATGGGCAAAAATATTCGTGTTATTGAAAATTCTCTTAATGGGCGAAGAACAGCATGGAGCGACCCATTCAAAGAGGGTAGAGATGGTTCAGTCGGCCTGGCGCAAGTTATTGAAATGAACTCTCCCTTAAAGCTTGTAATTTTAATGCTGGGAACTAATGATTTTCAATGTATGCATGATAATAATGCCTGGTTATCATCACAGGGAATGGCCAAGTTAATAAACATAGTACGTCAAGCCCCAATAGAACCAGGAATGCCAGTGCCAGAAATATTGGTCGTTTCTCCACCTAAAATAATAAAGCCCAAGGGTTCAATCGCTCCAAAATTTAATGGTGCTGAGAATAGAGATATCGGTCTTGCCTCTGAACTTGAAAGAATATCAAAGGAATATTCGACTTATTTCTTTGACACAGCTAGCGTAACAGAGGCGAGTGCTATTGATGGTATTCACCTGGATGAAGATCAACATCTAGAACTAGGTAAAGCAATTGCAAAGGCTGTTGCAGATGTCATCACCTTCTAACAATGCGTTCAAAGATGGATACCGCACAAACATTGCGCTCTTTAACTTAGCCGTTATGCAACCTGGCCAGAGATATGACTATGAATGCGGATAAACTCGAAACACGTATTTATACTCGAGATAATGAAATTATATTAAATATAACTGATCACCATAGCTGGGGTACTAGCGACCGTAGTCATTTGGCTAAAATTCTTAAGGAAATCAAATTATATTTAGGCAGTTTCATAAGTGGGGATATATATGATAGCCACCCAGAGGCTAAGCACAAAGAGCGTATAGTTGAGTTTTCTGGGAAATATCCACTGAATGATGACGCTAAGCAAATATTTAGTCTATTAGAGAAAATAGATGGCTTAAGGTTTAGGTTTGCTCAAACAGAGGAATAAGGTGCGTATAATCGGGATAGGAAGCTATCCTAATATCCTCCCTCTCCCACAACACCCTACATACGGGCCCGTATAAGACATCTAAACAGTTATTAACTGAGATACTTCAACGAGCAAATCGAATTTAATATCAACTGTCTATCGGGCCGTAACCGGATGGTGAATCTTGCACCATAGCTTTGCATAGTGATGAGTCCTATCTTTTCAAAATGTGCATTGTTCTAACCAGCATTGGTCGCCAGTAACTCTTACGAAGAGCGCCCAGGGTCAGGTCAGGTCTTTTGACTAACAAACAAACAGTAAACTAGACCTACAGGGCAGACCTACATATGATAGGAGCTATACCCATATATTGGAACACATGAGTAATGAGATTTAATCCATGAAAAATTTTTTTAAAAAATCTATGTTAGGTGGTCTGGTTGTTATATTGCCTGTTGCCATTTTAGCGTTTTTCTTTAAATGGCTATTCAGGTTAGTAACAGATCTGATTCAGCCACTGACTGACTATGCATCTGGAAGGTATTCTGTCCCTGAAATAGTCGCGGACATGCTTGTCATTATGATTATCGTGTTTAGCTGTTTTTTTGTGGGCGTACTGGTCAGCACTAAACTTGGCAATTTTCTACATCGGACATTTGACGACGTATTGCAACAGATGGCACCCGGTTACCGAATGGTTAAGGAAGTGGTCGTGCAATTATTTGGTTCGTCAGGGAAATCGCCTTTTTCGAACGGTATCGTCGCCCGCGTCAAAATATTTGGTGCTGATTGCCCGACAGAAATAACCGGTTTAGTTGTGGACCGTTCTATTGATGATACCTTTACTGTTTTTGTGCCGACAGGACCTAACCCCACATCAGGCAATATCTACCACGTGCAAAAAAATCAGGTTACTTTGTATCCTGATATTAAACTGGATTCTGCAATGCGTACGGTGATTGCCTGTGGCGCAGGTTCTGCTGAAATATTCAAAGATAAGGTAGTTTGATAGAGTCTAAGGTGGCGACAGGATCAAGTCCTGTCTTTTGCCTATTCATCTAACACGGATTTAAGGAAAGAGCCTCTATGATCACTACCTCTTCATTTAACTGCATGACCTGTCTGTGGATAGTTGTTTTTTAGTGGAAGCCCCCTCTGCCCCAATATCTTCAGAAGGGAGAAACAGGATTCACAGCCTAAAGATAAGACGATCCCTTTAAATACAGGCGCTGTCCACCCTAGCCAGGAAACTGGTCATGATGATTGGCATCGAATTTTAACTTACCAAGCAATTTGAATGCCCCCTGATTCAACACTCCTCGACTGTTCTGCCGCTTTGTAATATGAAAAGCGTCGGATATAGGAAAGCAGTAATTAATTGGCTAAACAAAGATAACCATTAATAATGATTGAATGCATAACAAGGTCAATTCAGATGAATAGCAGGCGATATGTCGCATAAGTCTACCCTTACCATCCCTTTAAACCGGAAGGTGTTACCCGGTGAAGTTATTCTGTTTGACAGATCAATGGATGCCTGGCTGCTCTTTCAAAATCCACTGGAAATAGTTTCTGCAAATTCCGTATCTGAAGTGAAGGAGAAACTGGAACGGGTGGAGATTCTGACACAACAACAAGGTTTCCACGCTGCTGGATTTATCAGCTATGAAGCTTCTCCTGCATTTGATAATGCACTTCGGGTCAATTCTAATAACCAGTTTCCGCTGCTTTGGTTTGCCGTTTATGAAGAGGCTATTCCTGTAATATTTACAGAAACAGAAACTGCTGATGTAAAAAGTGAATCCCAGTGGACCCCTGGCGTTACACAATCAGAATATGATCGGGCAATTGACTGCATCAAAAAGCATATCGCTGAGGGGGATACCTACCAGGTCAACTATACCTTTAAGTTACATAAAGGCATGGATGAAAATGGGTTCCGTTTATTTATGGATCTGGCTCGATCTCAGGGAAATGGCTATCCGGCTTATATCAATACCGGTGAATACGTAATCTGCTCGGTTTCACCGGAGCTATTTTTTTCAATGGATGGTGATCGAATAATCACCCGGCCAATGAAAGGAACGGCATCAAGAGGACGCTCTATAAAGGAAGATAGAGAAAAAGCAGAATGGTTACAGAAATCAGAAAAAAACAGGGCCGAAAATCTGATGATAGTTGATATGATCAGGAATGATCTTGGCAAGGTAGCCAAAACAGGATCTGTACAGGTGGATCATCTTTTCGATGTCGAGAAATATCCGACGGTATGGCAGATGACATCAACAGTCTCTGCAAAATCAGTAGCAACAATCAGCGAAATTATAACGGCTCTTTTTCCATGTGCTTCAATAACCGGTGCTCCAAAAGCGAATACCATGAAGATTATAAGCGAGCTGGAATCGTCGCCACGGAATATCTACACGGGCAGTATTGGTTACATCAGACCAGGTAGAAAAATCCAGTTTAACGTTGCCATTCGTACCATATTGATCGATATCAAGCACTCGATTGCTGAATACGGCGTAGGTGGGGGAATCGTATGGGATTCGGGCAAAGCTGATGAATACGAGGAGTGCAAAGTCAAAGCAAGGGTTCTGTCGGACAGGCGACCGGAATTTTCCTTGCTTGAAACTATGTTGTGGACACCACAGGAAGGGTATGTATTGCTGGATGAGCATATGCAGCGCCTCAACGATTCTGCCGCTTATTTTGACTATCCTTTGAATCCTGTACTTGTCCATTCACAACTAACACAGCTGGTTTTGGATGCGGACAATTCCGATTACAGGGTAAGACTCCTGTTAGCTCCTGATGGGTCAGTGAGTTTGCAAAAATACCAGCTTGACTTATCGTCATCTGATTATGTTCGCCTGGCCCTGGCGGTTGAACCAGTTCGATCAGATAATATCTTTCTCTACCATAAAACGACCAACCGCGCCGTCTATGACTACGCTCGGAGTCTGGTGCAGCAAGAATGTGATGATATATTGTTGTGGAACGAACAAGGTGAAATCACCGAATCTACCATAGCCAATGTTGTGGTACAGATAGATGGAAAGCTTTATACACCACCAGTTTCCTGCGGTCTTCTTGCGGGAACCTTTCGCCAGTCACTGATCCAGCAAGGCCGTGTTCAGGAGATGGTCATTCCTGTTTCCAGGCTTAAGGATTGCGAAAAAATATTCCTCGTCAATTCTGTTCGTCTCTGCCGCGAAGTGGAGATCATCGACGGGATCGAACCAACATAACCTTCTAAGGAAGCTCTGAATAATTCATCCATGAATGATCAGAGCTTCCTTAAGTCATGTAGTCCACTGTTAGTTTCCTGAATGGCCGTTCGGGTCGACACCCGTCAGACCAGTAGAATGTTGGATGCCAGCCATGCATAAACTATCATATTCGATTTAGCCTGTTCCTATAACGTGTCAGATCAACCTTCATATCTCACTACTCATAATCTAAACCGTGGATATCTTCAAATAAAACCAGGCTTTGTATTTTAAGCTAGTATAGTCTTTTCAAGATCTTGTAAGATTTTAAAGGAGCTAAGCATGAATTTTCTTATCATCGGTGCAGGCGGTATCGGCTGCTACTACGGCGCGTTATTACAAAAGGCCGGTCATCAGGTTACGCTGGTTGCTCGCGGAGAGCACCTGCTTGCAATGCAAAAACATGGACTCAAGATTGTTCATCCCGATTTTAGTTTTCACGCACCTGTTACTGCTCTCTCAGTTGAAACCATGCTTGAAGATATAGCTGTAGATGACTTTGATCTGATTATACTAACCATCAAAGGCACCCAGACTGAGAGCCTGTTGAATCAAATACGTGACTGGGCCAATGCTGGCAGCAAACAGGTACCGCTACTTTCACTGCAAAATGGTATTGATAATGAACCATTGATTGAACAGTCCCTGAGCAGGAGTCGAACCCTGGGGGGACTGGCAGTGAAGATAGGTGGACATGTCATAAGTCCAGGGGTGATCGAAGCCACGGGACCAGCGCAGGTAATCTTGGGCTTATGGCCCAGTAAATCGTCTAACTCTGATCTGGCAAACCGAATTGAAGACTTTGCTAAAGTCTTTATCGAGTCAGGAATCCCCACCACTCTGACCGATAACATAGAGCTGGAGTTATGGAAAAAGTTATTAATCAACAATGGTGTCAACCCTTTGTCTGCACTCACCGAGCTGGATACACGTACACTAACCTCTCATCCTGTATATGGAGACATTGTTTATCGTTTAATGCTTGAAACCGCTTCTGTTGCTGAAGCCGCTGCTGTGCCTGTTCCTGCGAAGGATGTCGATGCTATGTATGAGCTTATCTGCAATTTTGATGCGATTAAGACTTCAATGCTGGTCGATAAACTTAAAGGTCGCCCGCTGGAATTAGATGCCATCTGCGGGGCTATTCTACGGCGTGCTAAAAAGTACAATGTAGACACACCTTTAACCGCATTGATCAATGCCCTGATTGAGCAGAATATCTGACCGGTAGGTTCTTTTCGCATTCAGCTATTCATCAAAAAGCTATAAGACTGTTTAAACTCTTTCATCACTGATTTTTCAATGCTCGACTCAGCATACAACCTGAGTTCATGTATATGACGTAAAGAAAGTGGATCTGGATGCTTAAAAACCTGATTGATAAAGTTATGAATTTCGAGATCAAAAATATTGCTTTCGTTTTTCTCTATCACCCGGTAAATATCGATGAATAACTGTTGCACCTCTGTATGCATCTGACATTTATTATCCAGAATCTTTAACATTACCGCTGTAATACAATCCAGATGCAGGGCATCGAACTTTTGTTGCAAAGCCCATGCTGAAATATCTTTAGTATCAGCTGGAGTTATTTTTTGTTGTAGCGGTCGCATTACTGTTCGCCTGCTTAAGAGCTTACAGTCTTATCACTGAGTTCAACCATGCATTCTTGCAGCATCTTGCGATACTGTCCGCAATAATAATCGATAACATCCTCCTTACTTTCTTCCTTACCATCACTTTCATAAAAGAAAAAAGTATTGTATCGAGCTGCTGCATACATGAAGGTGGCGCTTAAAAAGGGCATCGCCCAGTCTTCGCTTAATTCATTGGCAAGATGGATAAATTCATCGGCTACTTCGTGAAAATCGTTTTCCTGCACCAGGTTCACCTCTTTGTCAGGTTTAATAACATGTGATTACAGTAATCAATATTCATGCCATATCATTGTTTTCCTTGCACAGTCATCATTCTGTAAGGTTTGACACCAGATCCATTTCTGCATAAGCGATGGAATGTCATACTTTTTGTAGCATTCACGACATAACTGACTCGTACTCAACATAAGCCATTGATTTTTAAACATTCCATCGATTGGCCTGTCTCTTGCTAATAAGAATTAAATAATCATATTGGGAGCTTTTAAATGGCCGATACATCACTAAACGACCTAATCGTAGGAATTAAGAATAATAAAATCGTTCCTTATCTGGGTGCTGGCGCGCTTAACGGCAGTGTTCAGCTTACATCTGGTGAACCTATTCCTGCTGACAGCAACAGCCTGATTCTGGCAATGAATGGCGGCAAGCCAATGGCACCCCGCCTGATGTATGAATTTCCTCGTGCGGCTATGGACCTTGAATTGAAACGTGGGCGTAGTGCTGTGCATCGTTTTCTTGCATCCACCTACGGTGATACTGAATGGACTCGTGCACCTTTACACGACTGGCTAGCCACCATCAAACCTGCCTATATCATTGATATCAACCGTGATAGCCAGTTACAGGATACCTATAGCAATACACCCCATACCTTGATTCGTGGTATTTCGCGCATTGCAGGCACTGATTATCGATTCAAAATACATCATTATGATGGTGAAAAATACAGCGAAAAAGAAATGGACCAAAGCGAAGTAGACAGCAGTCTGCCAGTACTTTTCAAAGCCATGGGCAGCCCTGTTCCTGATGCCACCTATATTGCATCAGATGCTGACTTTGTAGATTACATTACGGAGTTAATGGGTGGCTTCGCTATTCCCGATTTCATAAAGGAATACCGTAAAAACAAACAATACCTGTTCATCGGTCTGCGTATGACACGTGATACAGAGCGTATGGTTTTATCCGACATGATCTACGGTGCCGACGAGCCCAAAGGCTGGGCACTGATACCAGAACCCAGTGATAAAGAAATTCGTTTCTGTAAACGCCAGCATATAGAGATTATTCAGGCAGATGTCGACGAGCTGTTAGCTGCAGCAGGTTTCACTGAAAACAAAGAGGCCATTGCGGTCTAGACAATGAAAACATTTACCCCCTGTCAGGGCAAGGATTACTGTCGCGATAATGGAACAAAATGCCTGAGCTGTGGCCGTCAACTGGATGAGATTGTCTGGCTACGTGATTTAATTGACCAGCTCGCGAGCCTGGCCAACGAATACAACTATGAAAACATAGAAGATTATTCTGTTTATATTGCCAAAAAGGTGAGCAAGACAATTCAACATAGACGAGCGAACAGTGGTACCGAAAATGGGTAATTTAATACATCCTGACGACCATCGTTATCAACTTGGGGTTGAACAAATGGATACTACTCATCAGGAGTTTATCTCTCTAGTGAATCGATTAAACCTTGCCGACAAATCACTATTTCAGCAGCTGTTTGCCGAACTACTCGAACATACCCAGTTTCATTTCGAGACAGAAAATCAGCTGATGCAGAAAACCGGATTCTCTGCCATGAGTGAACACAATGGCGAACACCTGAGAGTGTTGGGCGAATTATCACGATTTGCTCAGATGGTGCAGAAAGGCTCTATTACGATGGCAAGGTCCTATGTCAGAGAGATGCTGCCCAGTTGGTTTAGCCTGCACGCGGTTACCATGGATAGCGCACTAGCTGCGCATATTAAAGAAGCATGAACCTATAGTCTTAGTGTTAACCACAGGAGTTAAACATGCCACATAGTAAACAACTTATATCAGATCTGAATCAGCTGTTAAGCCTGAAACTTACTGCCATTGACCAATTTTATTTACATAGTCGCCTGTATAAAAAATGGGGACTAAGTGCACTGGAAAAATTAACCCGCGAAAAATCCAGCGAAATGATGTTACAGCTAGACCAGCTCATTAATCATATTCAACAGCTAGGTGCCACGGCTGATACGGATACGGCAGAGAATATGCTCACGGGAACCACCATACATCTTTGCCTGGAACTCGATATGAGAATAGCAACCGAGTGCCAGCAAACCTGCTTCAGGATTTTGAACGAATGCAAGCTGGAAAATCAACAGACCACTATCGACCTGTTGAACCAGTTTATTCGTCAGTCAGAAGGTCACAATAACTGGTTAGCTTCTGAACTCAATTTTATTCAGACACACGGTATTAAAGCCTTTATCAAAAATGAAATGGGTATCAATCAATACTGGAAACTCGCTGCAAGTTAATTCGTATTTATACAAGTGCGCGATCGAAAATTTAAAATTTGTGCTAACGAGGATCTGGCTGAAAAAGATTTCAGGATTGTTCCTCTGCAATACAAGAAAAAGCCCATTAATGGCATCATATTCAGGTTTAATCAAAACCTGTATGCCTATGTAAATCAATGTGTGCATATGCCACGCAACCTTAACTGCGAGGCCAACACTATATTTGATGAATCGGAAAAGCTGCTGCGCTGTTCCATGCATGGCATTGTGTATCAACCGGAAACTGGAGCGTCTATCAGCACCCGATGCAATGGCGAACGCCTGCAGGCAATAAGACTTAAAGTTCACGATGACGTCATTTACATCGATGACAAACGCGTCACTGCCGTTAAGTCCGAGGATCACGGCATATGAGTTATCTTGACATATCACCCCAACAACTTGCCGGGTTAATAGAGCCAAACAAGGATATCATCATCTTTGATAGCAGAGACAGCACCTCCTTTAATCAGGGACATATACCAGGTGCACGTATGATTGATGATAATGAAATTAAAAAACTCATCATCCAGAAAAGAAGAGCTTCGCCGGTTGTCATCTACTGTGCTCATGGTAATAGCAGCCGTGATCTCTGTCAGCTCATGAATGATATGGGTTTTAAAGCCGTTTATAATCTCGAGGGCGGCTGGCTGGCCTGGCAGAATACACAGGCCTGAATACAATAAAACTTTTTGACTGTTTAATGAAACAGGTAAGAGAAGTAAAAATGAAACATCGGGTCATCTTCTCCATCCTCACGGGGTTTTAATGGATCCGCTAATACCATACGCCCGGATACCTCTCTGGATAGATTCATTGATAATCCTATCCCCACGCTGGTGATATAATCTTCGCTACCAGTAGAATGACCGTCACCCTTATAGGGAAATGCCCCACCATGATCAATGAACATAAATCCCCTCCATTTATCCAGGTAGGGATTTGCCGCCATTTGTTCATTTTTATCGACAAACGGAAAGCTGATTTCAACACTGGTAAAATACCCCTGATCACCAGATAACAGGCCAGATGGATAACCTCTAACCGTCGACATACCGCCTAACTGGAACTGCTCCGATGAAGGCAGTAAATCAGCAGAGGTTAACTGGGCAGAAGCGCGTAACATGAGCATGACATTATCATTAAGTACCATAACATCACTCAGCTCTAGATTATATTTACTAAAACTTTTATCCGCATTTAGAAAACCAGAGTCACTGAAGGTAACTACATGTCTCGAGTAAAGTGTACTACCCGGCGCATAATTCTGAGTATCTACACCCACCGATAAGGTAGCCACATCGGTTTCAAAAATAGTCACGCCATCAAAGTCTGATGTAGAGTTTTTTTGATTCACTCCGCCAAAGACATTAATCAGTGAATCCTGTTCTACTACCAGAGGGTGTGTCACAAACAGACCATAGTTATGCGAGTCACCACTAATATTCAGTCCTACCAGAGCGCCATCAATCACTTCCATCTCTGTAGCATCTACACTCAAACCCAGTCGAGTACCTCTGATACCAACAGGCATGTTATAAGCGACATACACAGATTGAGTGCCCTCGGTAAGGTTAACCCCTGCCGAAAGAACATCACGATTGCCACTTAAACTATTATTGATAAAGTTAACACCAATACGCTCTCTACCCGTATCTTCTGTACCTGAGTTATCAACAAACAAAGTCGTCTGGTACTGTTCAGGTTCTTCAGCCTGCAGGATATAATCGGTAGTTCCAAATTTCTGCCCGGGCTTTAATACGGCTCTTATTTTAACATCGTTAATACTATTAAAATAAAACAACTCTCGTTCCAGATTATCCAGCTTTACCAGAGCACCCTCATCTACCTGAATACGCTGGGTTATAAATTCACTATTAGTATTTTTATTATTCTCTACCAGAATATCACCCACCCGACCCTCAATCAGGGTGATACTGATTACACCTTTTTCAACCTTTTGCGGGGATAACACAGCTTTGGCTGACAGGTAATTCTTTTGCTTATACAAATCATTTATCTCATCTATCATCCTGAATAAATCACTGATAGAAATATCCTTGTCTTCGTAGTTTATTGTCACTGATTTAATCTCTTCATCCGATAGGATATCTGAATTATCAGTGACTACAGAACTCACGTGAATTTTTTTAGACGACTGTGGCGCTGCCTGCTTTGCAGCTTCGGTTTCATCTACAACCGCAGGCCCCTGCTGTTGTACTGGTTGTTGCATTCGATTCTGCAGCTCGTAATAGTCCTGTGTCTGCCTGGACTGCTCCCTGATAGCACCGGGTTGTGGTGGTGAAGCAGCCTCAACCGAGGCTACACAAAAATGGTACCCCAGTGACAAACAGATGCATAAATTAACTGATTTTTTCATTACACTTCATCGTTTAGTTCAGCCCGCTCTATAGCAGGCTAATATATTAAAAATAATTTCCCGCCTGATATCTTTATGCTCTATTCAAAAGTCGCTGGGTATATCAGCTTCAATGAAGACTCATCGGTTATGAAATCCGGGTTTTCTATACCTATTCTCTCTATGTTATACCCTATCCGCTCAAACCCTGGAGGCGCCAGCCGGGTCATGGAGACAGGTGATAAGCCCGAGATCAGATCTCTTTGAGCATGACTTGATTGAGCAAGTCGTTTGTTGGCCAGACGTAGTAAACTATTTTCTGTACTAAAGGCATTGACGAGATAGTCATTATCATAATTCACTACCAATGCATTGGTTCTAATAGCCCGTCGATCTGTAAGCGTCAGGTTGAATGGCTTATCAGGCGAGTACAGCTGTGCTGTGGTACCTGATTGAAGTTTGCGATTTTTATTATCAACATAAACCTTATGTGTAGGCGAACTAAACCAACCGTTATCAAGCACCTGTATATTGCGTAGTGAAACGTTATCTGTAGCAAAGGTCATATCGAATAAGCGGGTCTTGAATTCATCAAATACAAAACCATAGCTTGAATTGATAGAGATATTAATCATATCTGCAAACCCGCCATCATTACCGCTAGCTGACACATGCAACAAGGACTGAGCAGGGTCATGTAATACTGCGGGCATCTCAATATTGTCTGCCTTAACAATCATTCCAGTGGCAACCGTTGCATCGCTAACATCCAGCATCCCGCCTTCGCTTAGTACCTGCAACATTAAGGAGGCAGAGTTACTGCTTGTAAGCTGTAGACTGTCTCCACTCACCTTAATCGCTGCCAGGCGACCCGCCTGCAGGTCATTGACAACAGCATTACCATCTACTGTAATGTCAACCGTTCCATAAGCAGCAGTTACCTGATTCAAATCCAGCAATCCACTGCTGCTGCTCATAGAAACCGCCTTGATACTGTTCAATGCGAACAGGTCAATAGCATCTCCATTATTGATCAAACTCTGAATAAAGATATCATGACCTGCATTCATATTAGTCAAACCAGCATTTTTCTGCAGACTGGTTATAGCGATATCCTGCCCTGCACGAATATCAGTGACGCCTGCATTATTTACCACATTCTCAAGAACAACATCTTTACCAGCGCTTATTGAAATATCTCTCTCTACATCCAGGCTATCCACTTCTACATTACTGTTGCTAGAGGTTAGACTAACATCTCCACTGCTGCTTTCCAGAGAAACCACTTGCATCAACCCAGTTGAGCTAATTTCTGTATTACCAGCAGTATTGGTGAAGTCCTGCACATTAATATCTGCAGCAGTAAGCGTACCAGCACTAATCTCAGCATCTCCGTTGACGCTAAAAGTATTAATCGATAAATCGCGTAGAGGACTACTGATAAAGGCATCTCCAGCAACTGTACCATTCAGTTCACCATCAGTATTCAAACCAATCCCTATTGCATTAATCACATCACCAGACTCACCGAATGAACCACCAATATCCAGCGTTAATGATGCGGCGCGTATATCTGTACCTGGATTAGGATCTATCTGTTTTACATCACCTACAGTTTTCAGGGTCAGTGTTTCTTTGGTAAATATAGTGCCAATAGCCAGATCCTGATTTAGTGCCTCGATCCAGATATCACCAGCAGCGCGTGCGGTTAATGGCGCATTGGGACTCAGGTTAATCAATATCGATTTATCAGATGTACCAATACCAGCATGTGCCGCTTCCAGAATAGTTCTCTGCCCTATAAAGTTAACTCCTGTAGCACCGATATTATTGTTTGCGTTGATAATGGCACCTTCTACTTTCAAACGAATTTCATTTCCTGCCTGAATCTGTAAAACTCTTACATCATCCTCAGTGCCAAGATATACATCGCCTGTAGTTGCAGTAGCTATCAAGTCACCATTCGACCCATGATCAATATCTAAATCATCTCGTTGATCGATAATTAAGTGATCATCAAAAACTCGAATATCACCTATTTCTGCTGCTGCTAATGCTGCCTTCTCTTCATCTGTAAAATCAAGAGCATCATTTCGACTTAGTTCAAAACGTACCTGATCAATTGTGCCAATGTCACTATTTTCAGAAATCAATTTAATGTGATTCCCTTTCACATTAGCATCTTCAATAACGGTAACCGTGTCGGTAATTTCTTTTAACAAACTGGAAGAAACACTTATCGCTAGTTGGAAATCTGACCAATGGGAGCCTTCAGTACGTGCCTGTTTTTCAGAATCGGTAGCGGTATATTTGAAATCTTCAACAAACTCATCAGGTATATAACCTTGAATAGCATTCTTACTTGATTGTTCATATAAACGTGCGTGTTGTTCATGAAACTCTGCGCTACGTTCATCAATGTAAAGGGCAATTGCCTGATCAATTTCAGTTGGCGTATTGTTCACACCATTACCATCGTTATCACGTAAAGCCAGTTGATCTCGCATGACTCTTTCCTGATCTGCAGTCAGTGTTGCGACATATTCAGAATCATAAACAGACGAGTCTTCTTGAGATAAACGCGTGTTCCAATAACGCCGGTATTCCGCTGTTACACTATCTTCTAAAATTTCAATTTCTCGAATATCTTTAGCATCCGCACTTTCACCGCGCAATTGCATGTCTTCCCATAGTGCGACCAACTCCTCAATTGCACGTGTATCGGAACGTTCAATTTGATTGTTATCAATGATTGTGCCATTGGTTTCTAGTGTTACATCACCTGCCAAAGACTCCACATCTACAACCATTAAATGCGCTGATGTGTTATTTGTCGAAGCCACATTCACAATTGATATATCATTTAGCGCATGCGCCTCTAAGCCATAATCAGCAAACTTGGTTGAATCAGTAGTGTAGCCACTTTGAATTTTCAGATCACGGCGGGTACCAATTCCACCATTTTGTGAAATTAACTCGATGCGATTACCTATCACATCACCCATTGAATCTGCCAGTAAACCGACACCATTAATATCACCATCGACGTCCAGTAGAACACGTCCGTCATTTGTTGATACTACGCCTATATCCATATCGCCTGTTTCTTTTGCAATGTTGATGTCACCAGTATTTGTCGTGGCAGTGAATACACCGTCTGCCAGGCCAGCAACATCAATGGCATCAGCCATGGTACCGATACCGGTCTCAGCATCAAGGGTGATGTTGTTGCCTGTGACTTTGGCAAAATCTGTAGTCTGTAAAATACTGCCATTGCGGCTGGTGATGTTTGTATCACCAGTACGGTTGATAATACCGCCTGATACCATAACATCTCCGGTAGAGGTCACATCGACAGCGCCTTTATCAAATCCGATAAATTCAATATCGATGGGGTTACCTGCATCAACATTGAATGTATTGACAGTTTTTTCACCCGTCTCAATATTATAATACTGATAGTGGGTAGCATTCGCACACAGGGTCCACCAGTTGCAATCAACCCATCCTTCTCCATATTTCGACACTGTTTGACTGGTGGTCTCTGTGTTTGTGTTCTGACGAACACCATCACTGCCATAACTTGTGTTTGTTGATATTCTCAGAAATTCCCCTTGTGACAATGGATCTTCATTAGCTTGAAGTGAATAACGGAAGGTTCCGTTGTCTTGAACACCAGAGGCAGAGAGTGCATCCACATTAAACCAGCTATTTATGCTAACCAGCCACCTGTCTACACTTGTTGAGGTACTGCCGTTAGTCATGCTGTATTCCAGATGTTGACCACCACTCAAATAGTCGTCCGGATCAAAGGATATACCGGTACGTGCACCACCATTACGAGTAAATACAGTATTTTCCAGGATAGGGCTACCATTGCTATTCTGGCCAACGACATTAGTGATACTTATCTTACCCTCGACACCCTGACCGGTATCCAGCGTATTCAGGAACAGCGCCTTAGATGTCAGGTTATCAACTTTGATTTCACCGTAACCATCGAGCACACGCAAACGAGCGTTACCTTCAACACTATTGCCGTTAGTATTGAATACCTGTCCAAAGATCTGGATGTAACCACCCTTCACCTGAACACCACCCAGTTCAAGGCGATCTTCCTTAGCGTTATATTCCACTGTTACCTGTGTCCAGTCACCCCAGGCACCAACACCCAAATCAGAAACATTGGCATCAGCAACGGTATAGAATTCGGCTCCATCCATCGCCTTTTCTGCATCACTTAGACTTTCATAATGAGCTTGAGCCTGATCAAAAGTACTGGTTCCTGTCTGACCGGCGATAGTAACCTTCGCATCATCAGGGATGTACACACCCCACTCAGGGATACCACTTTGCACAGTACCGTTTATATTCAGATAACGAGCGGCAATAAGCACACTACCGTTGGCAACAATACCGCTGGAGGTACCTTCAAGAGTATTTTTCTGAATGTCGGAAAGATCATTTGGAATATTCGGATCGGCAGGAATAAAAGTTAGCGGTTCTCCACCAACGATATGGCTGAAAGCATCTGTGTAACTCTGGATGAAGTCACCGTTACGAGCCTGTACATCGACGGTGGCTCCGCTGACCAGCGTATTTTCTTCAAGGCGAATATTACCTGCTGCACTTTGTATCAGTATCGAGCCACGTGTATTACTGATATGCGTCAATTGAGTGGATGACTCACCAGCTGCGAGAATAATATCCGGACCTACATTTGGCAGACGTTGTACATTGGAGGACAAGGTTGGATCATAGGTACTGATAACTTCTATTTTTGGTGAGATACTTGACTGTGCAGTTTGTAAGTCAAAGTTTGCAACTGGCAATGGATTACCTGCCAGAACGGTTTTTAGGTAACCCGCTGCATTGATATCATTAATGTCTGTATTATCATCGACATCCACATTGTTGAAATACAGCTTGCCACCATCATTGGCTGGAATTATCAGATCATTAAGTTTCAGGAAGTTGGCACTCTTATTGGTAATAACGATCTCCGCATCACCAGGGGTGACCATCTTACCGTCACCGGCCAATGTGTCTGCATGGACGTAGATATTGCCTAACTGGGCGGTAGTATCGTTAAGCACGATGACGTTCACGTCCAGGGCATCAACACTATCGAGATAAATACCGTCAGTGATGCCGGTTTCTATATTCAGGATTGAAGCATTAAGATCATCGATTTCACCCAGTAACACTGTTATCAGGTCATTATTGCTTGCGACGGTGTCATTGTTGATCTCGATGATGCCAGTATTGGTAGCGATAGTACTTTCATTGCTTGAGATCGTCGTATCGTTAGCTGTTATCTGGTCACTCCTGGTGTTGATCTCAGCTGTATATGAATCATAATCTGCCTGATAAGCCGCATTGTTTTCGTAATCTGCAGGATCCAGTGCATCACGGGTAGTAGTCAAACTCGTCACTTCATTGGACAAGGTGGTATTCTGACTAGTCAGATCATTGTTCGTGTTGGTCAGCTCATTGTTTGCTGTAGTCAGATTATTGTTTGTTGTAGTCAGATCGGCATTTTCAGTTTCATAAGCTGTTTTTTCATCAACCTTTGGTGTCAGTTGATTGTTAAATGCTTCAAGATCAGCTTCCGCCAATTCTAACTGCGTTTTTCTTACCCCGTTAAAGCCACCATCCTCGCCAGAAATAGTAAGGCCCAACTCATCCAGCTTGTGCTCGAGGAACTCGATCTCTGCTTCATAGGCCGCTACAGCGATGGCTGCATCCGATGTCGTACTATCAGTGGTATATTCCGAAATCAGTTGTCGAAGCTCATTAATACGAGTTCTGATATCATCAGCCACATTGGTGGTATAAGTTTCAACAATACGAATACCTTCATCAGGATCAGTGGTTATCTCACCATTCACCATACGTGTTACATTGCCATCGATATCGATTTCAAGCGACAGTTTCGACTGGATACCCACCCGTGCAGTGCCATCAACGTTGACAGAGTTCAATGAGGTATTCGTTTCTGAACCACCGTGACGGTCAAACGATACCTCTTCCGCACCAAAGGCACCGCCAATACCATTGACTACAGCAGAAAGTGTTTCGCTATAGATATCCTTACCTAGACCAACACCAGATATGCTGGTACGGCCCTGTTTTGTGCTCAGGATGATGTTGCGTACTGCAGCAACATCTGCGCCGGTTCCAATATCAATACTATTAGTAGTGTTGATCAGTGCATTTGCCACTGGATCATGCAGAAGAGGCAAGGCTGAATTGTTCCATAGATCTGTACGGGCATACACAGAGATATCGTTTTCATTGCTATGAGAATCAACACCTGCACCAAGACGAATATCACGTAAAGACAACAACTCGGCGTCCTGACTAATATTCACCGCATTAGCGGCAAGGAAGTTAGAGACCGCATCACCAAATGGCTCTCCGGCCAGACCAAAGACATCAACGGCCACCGTTGTGGAAACATCTGTATTGGCCATCGTGCCCATATTCAGATCTCCCAGTGCCTGTAAAACAGCGGCTGAACCGACATTTATCGACGCATTGTTGGTCGTTGCATTGATAATCGATTCACCTTTAGCAAGCGCAATGGCACCCCCGGCATTCATTTTCACTTTGTCTTTAGCGCTAACATTATTCAGCGCATCAAGCTCAAACAAACCTGGATTAAAGCGGCTTCCGGTTTGTGCCAGAGTTGTGCCTGCACCCACATTCACATTAGTGTTGTTAGTAATCGTGGTTTTACTGCTAGCCGCTGGCAGATCAAGAAGCCCACCAGATCCTGATAGCACATTCCAGTCATCAAGCTGTTTGGTGGTTTTGTTTTGTGCATCCACATCGAAACCAGTGGCTTTAATATTTAAATTATTACCGAAGTTAGCAGCAACCGTGGCATTACTAACATTGTTTGCGGTGGCACCACTAGCCCCAAGCAATGATGCATTCGTGCTATCAACCGTACTGTTAAACAAAGAATGATGCCTGGCATCCATATTTATATTGTTAACATCAATACTCCTATCGATACTACCGTTACCAATCGAAGCGATTGTATTACTGACAGTGGATGTATTCGCTTCTGATGCAGAGCCTGAAACCACACCACCAGAACCCGCGATAGAATCGGCATAATTGTTATCTATACTATCCGCATCTATAGTTAAATCTCCGCCGAGAATATGGACGTTATTACCAATTTGAGCATTAACATCACTGTTTGAACTGGCTTCAGATTCATTGAATCCAGCCGCAATAATCCCACCATTGATACCGCTTACGTCTGCGCGTTGACTACTATTATTTACAGCTTCAACCGTTACTGTATTACCAATTGTTAAATTAGAATCATCACCAACTGCACTATCTACATTGATAATATTTTTAGCCACACCATTGGTTGCATTCAAGCCGAGCAGTAAACCACCACCTGCACCAATTGAATTTGCTTTTACAGAGTGTGCTGAATCTGGTAGTCCACTAACTGCTTTTACCAAAAGATTATTTGCTGAAACTGTATTCGTATTACCGAGCAATGCAGTGACGCTCTGATTTGAGCTTGCATTTGCAAAAGAGGCACCAATTTTCACACCACCTGAAACACTCACACCAATGCTTTCGGCAAGTAATTCAGGTGCTGCCTCTGCACTCACAGTCACATCTTCACTAGCATCAATTTTCACATTAGTACCAGTTGATGCCCTCACTGAAGATGCACTGTTAGATTCTGCCAGAGCTCCGGAGCCTGAAATCAAAACACCAGCTGATAAAGCTTTCGCTGTCGCAGATGCGGTATCAGTTGCTGAAGAATTAACCTCCAGGCTACCAATTGAACTGTTTAAGCCTATTTCTGCATTATCTGAAATAGAAGCTATCGTTTCGCCATGTAAATCAACTGTTGCAGCCGAAGCACCAGCACCAATAGCACCTACTGCGGCACCTTTTGTATCTGCCTTAGCGCTTCGTACAGAATCTGCATCAACAATAACCTCGTCCGCTTCATCAATAACAGAACCATCACCAATTGAAGCCAACGTCATACTGTCGTCAGACAATATGACTGCGCCACCAGCAACACCAAACACACCACCAGCCGCTCCAACTGCCGACAACGCATTTGAAGTGGACGTGCTATCAGCATTCACAGCAATGAGTTCTTCAGCTGAAACACGGCCTGTTGAACCAACATCGATCAATGCTGTGGTAGTCTGATTTGTGCTCACATTATTTACTGTGCCACCTATACCAACACCATAGGATGAAGCAACAGCGCCTGTCTTAACGTCTATAGTTGCGTTATTAATTGCTTCGACATTCACCCTCTGCCTACTGATGTACGCCTGTATACCGCTGTCCTGGTTAATCAGTGCTCCGTTATCCACATGAGCTTTAGCCTTTGAAGAGTCGACCGTTACACCAATAGAGCCTGCAACAGAGCCTATACCACTAACAGCTCCAGAGGCAGCTTCCGAATTCAGTGTTTTTTCGTTGGACGCACTAACTGTCAGCTTTGCACCAGAGTCCAGTTCCGCATTACTTGCAACCATTGCTTCGGTATTGTTTTCAACCACTGTAATGGAGGCCGCACCGGCACCAGCAACGGCACCAACGCCTACAGCACCTGTCAACATATTCGTGCTCGTAGTATCCTGGGCAGCAATATTTAAATCGCCACCCGCTTTCAGCTTCGCAGCACTGCCAACTACAGCAAGCGTGCCGGAACGTGGGTCAGCTGATGACGCGACATCATCACTGACACCATAATCTGCTTCACGCTCAGCATTTCTCTCATCAACATCATCAGCCAAACCAGAGGTGGCGTTGAAATCATTAAGCTGAGAGTTGTCATCATCCGACGCCAGGGGATTAACACTGGATGAACTGCCAACCTTATTGATCGAACCACTTTCGGAATTTTCGTTACCGCTCTCATTCTTCCCGTTTATTTCAGAATAAGCATCATCATTCAGATCACCACCGATGGCAGCAACAGCGATTGAACCCGACAAACCAAAACCACCGGCAGCTGCAGATACTGCTTTCGCATCCATGGTTTTTATTGTACTGGCCGAAATATCGATACGGTCATTGGCGTTTACCTCTGCTCCACTGCCGATGCTAGCTGATGCAGAGTTGCGCAGGATATCGACGCTCAGCGCGCCGCCGACAGCAACCGCACCGAGGGCGAAGGTGCCGGTATCAGAATCGATATTTGATGAATCTGTCGCTGTAACCAGTACTTCCTGATCTACGTTACCGCTGCCTGCTGTATTTAGCAGAGCATTCTGGCCGATTGATGACTGCGCCGTAGTATTGATCACGTTCACCGCCACATCACCGGCAACACCAACGGCACCACCGGAGGCAGCGACGTTTATAGCATCCACATTGGTTACCGAATCAGTCAACACTTCGGTGACATCATCGGCATCAGTTTTTGCACCATCACCGATGCGAGCCGTGGTGGTATTGGCAACCACGTTGCTGGAGACAACGCCGCCAACCGCAGCGATACCTGCTAATGACAGGTTACCACTAAAGGTATCAATCTCTGTATTGCTGTCTGCACGAACCCGGAGGTCACTATCACCGTCGATTACCGTATTGTTTCCAACCTCGGCACTGGTCTCGCTGACCACAACATGTGAAGCGACACCACCGCCGACACCCGCGATACCGGCACCAGCAACGTTCACCAGGATCTCATCGATATCATCAGAGGAATCGGCATCGACGTTAACATCGCCACTGGCAATCACAGTAGCGCCTTCACCAGCAGCAGCATTGCTACCCAGTGTGGCATTAGTTGATTTGATCATATTGCCGCTGACGATGACACCACCGACACCGGCAACACCGGATATCGCAAGTCCGCCACTCAATGACAGGCTACGGGTATGATCAGCTGAGCTTAGACGCAGGTCTTTACTCTCGATCGAGACACCTTTCTCAACGGTAGCATCGGTTTCGGTAACCACAGACAAAACCTGTCCGGAACCGCTGACACCAGCATACAGGCCACCAGCAGCACTGGCATTAGATGAAACAATATCTTCAGTTGAAGAGGCAACTACCGCCAGCCCTCTCATGCTTACACGCGACTTCTTGCTGTTGTCTAATGAAGAACTGTCATCAGAGTGCATATCATCTTCGCCCTTGTTGGCGCCACTCTCATCGACAACGGTCTGCCACTTGTCAGCCTGATCCTGTGACTTCTCCTCGGATGGACCACTGCTGGAATCAGATTCCTCAGGATCTTCTTCCTCACCAGCTTTGATGCGGCTGATCAAACCATCGATTAAAGTATCACCAGCAGCTGGGTCAACCAGCTCACCTGTGTAAACATTCATGGTTTCGTTATTGCCGCGGGCATTGACGATTGCGCCTTCGGTAATCGTTGCATTGCTGTCTTTAACAATGGTATTAACACCGAAAGAACCTCCGACCCCAGCACCACCTACACCAATTGCGACACCCCATGCATTGGAAACCAGCAAGGTATCGTCTTCTGCACCGACCAGCACATTGCCATCAGAATCAACAACCGCACCCGCCTCGATGACGGCATCCGTCTTGCTAACAATCGTATTGGCATTGATAACACCACCTACACCCGCCACACCACTAATTGCAGCACTGGCACCATTAGCAATGACCTGTTCTGAGGCATCGGCAATCACTTTGATATCACGCTCTGCATCGACTTTTGCAGACTCACCAATCGATGCATTAGTTTTTGAGTTAATAATATTAACCAATGCCACACCACCCACTGCTGCAGTTCCTGAACCGGATCCGTTAGCCGTGGTTGCTACCAGATTGGTGCTATTATTAGCATCTACAATAACCGACTGGTCAACATCGGCAGTTATATCTATACCCTGATTGATATTAGCGCTGTCACCGATGCGGGCCTCGGCACGCGAATCGACAACGTTCAGTAACAGTGAGCCAGAAACCCCGGCAGCACCACCGGCTGCGACTGTCGCTGTCACATCTACTATCTGGCTCTCGGCCTGAGCATTTACATTTATTTTTCTGGCGGCATCAAGCTCTACTGCTTCGATATCATCATCCTGAACGATTGCCCGAGTGCCCTGATTCAACAGCACTAACGCACCGGCACCAGCAACTCCGGCACTACCACCGCCTGCCGCTGAGCCACCGACAACAACCGCCGTGGTGTCGTCATGAGCGCTGATCTCAAGATCACCTTTGGTTTTAATCTTTGCACCTGAAGCAACGACGGCCACAGTATCGCCTGAGGTGCCCGCAGCTGAATCAAGTGAGAAATAACTGGAACCGGATGACTGGGTATTGTTATCAAGATACTGTGATACAGACACACCCTCAGAAACTTCTACATCACCCTGTGCACCCAGCGTATCACTGGTACGGCTGGTTGAACCGCTATCAGACTCTGCCAGTTGAGAAGAGTCTTCAGCACCTTCGCCAGTGCTGGTAAATTTATCCATATCGGCGCCGAAGCTGTCTTTGGTTTTATCATTTTCGTCATAATCAGAACCAACGATAAGCAGGGAGGCAGCGCCCGCGACACCCGCTGAACCACCACCGGCACCCGCTATAGATATCGCGACCAGGTCTTTCTTAGAATCGGCACGAATCGAAACACCATCCTCAACAATAACATCATCACCCAGATTGACATTGCCGTTACCGGCAGAACCAGCGTAGATTTCAGAATCACCCACTGACGCATAAACTTTATTCAGCACCGCATCAGCCGTTAATGCACCACCGACTCCGGCACTACCACCTACTGAGATCGTACCGCTGATGGAAAGCAGATCAACTTCATCACTGGCGATCACCGCAACGGATTGTTCATCTTCAGCGTCAGCGTCTAGCCATGACGCTTTATTGATAGTGACACCATCTTCAACAATGGCATTGGTATTCGTCGCCATTACGTGAACACCTAATTGACCGGATACACCGGCCGAACCGCCACCTGCGCCACCCATGGCGATAGCGATTAGATTTTCACTGGAGTCAGCTCGAACCACAGTGCGACGATCGGCGTTGCTTTGAGTGCCACGGCCGACTTTCGCTTCCGTGGTATTGGTAAGTACCGCCACACCCGCTGAACCACCGACACCAGCCGTACTACCCGCTGCTAGTGCTGAATTGAGCATGAGCAGATCAGTTCTGTTAGCGGCTTCGATAACAAAATCACGACCAGCATCGATATTGGTGTGGCCGGTATCAAGATTGCTCTCGGTATAGGCTCGAGTTTCGCTATTGATTACCAGCACACTGGCTGCACCTGAGACACCCGCTGAACTACCGGCACCGACTGCCACAGCAATAGAATCGATATCTTCCTCGGAACCCGCAGACACAGCAATATCCTGTTCGGCATTTATATCTGCACCGACATCGATATGTGCCGTTGTTTTCTTGATCACTGCAGAGGCATCACCCGCTGCGCCAACACCGGCTGAGCTCACTCCTAATGCACCGCCACCTAACATGCCATTTAAATCGCTGTAATCATAAGATTGCACCAATACTGAAGCACTGTTATCAGCATTATTATTACCGGCTGTATTCACAACAGCACCCGCACCAATTGCTGCATCAGTTGTATTAGCAATCACATCAACCGCAAGGTTGCCCGCAACAGCAACATTTTTACTGGCAGAGGCACTGATGCCGATGGTTTCGATATCTTCTGTGGTAAAAGCAGTCACTGACAGACCACGATGATCGGATGTGCGTTTCTCAGCATCGGTCAGTTCACCAGCATTCACACCAATCGCTGGTTCATCATCACTATCTGGTCGAGCGATGGAACCTACAGAGAGATAACCAGAACGATCCACATCACCGTTATAAACCTGTGAGTTCTCCAGGTCGCCGTGAGCAGTAATCGAAACACCGTCACCCACTCTGGAGGCCGTATCTTTGACCAGGGTATTGACCGCCACTGCACCGCCGACAGCAGCACTGCCACCGGATATGGCGATAGTACCGTCATATATATTCAGGTCAGTATCTGATTGAGCCAGCAAATCAACATTACCGTCAGCAACCACAGACTGAGAATTGATCAGGGCTTGGGTCTTATCGACAACTACCTTGACCGAAGCAACACCGGCAACTGCGGCACCCGATGAGGAAGCCGCACCGGCACCAGTCAGTGAGATGATGTCATCTTTACTCTTCGCACTAACATCGACATTGCCTCCTGCAATAAGTACTGAACCGGCCTTCGTTTCGGCTATAGTATTTTTACTGAACACGCCCACATCAGCCGCTGCACCCACACCGGCTTTTCCACCAATAGCGCCACCACCTGCAAGACCAAATAAACTGGTATTGTCAGCTGCATTGACTGAAATTAAATTTAGCTTGCTATCAGCGTCTTGTGCATTAACCTGCGTTAGATGAGTATCTGTACCTATGGTTGCAGTAGTTGATGCTGCTATGACATTTGTGGCAAGTGAACCAGCTACACCTACTTTCTTAGATGCACCAGCACCTACCACGATAGAAATAATATCTTCTTCAGCTGTTGCATCGACAGTAATAGAATCATTAGCCGTAATTGTTGCATCGTCACCAATAGAGGCATGGGTTTGTCCAGAAATGACTCCCGTTCCAACCGAAGCACCAACCCCCACTTTACCGCCAAGTGCAATCCCACCGACAACAGTTGCTAAATCGGTTAAGCCTTCAGCACTCACTGCAACACTACCCGTAGAATCAACAATTGCACTATCAGCGATATTTGCCTTTACTTCATTCACCAGGATACTGGTTGTTAAAACACCACTCACTGCAGCACCTGAAGCATTGTCACCAGAAGCAGCAGACGCACTCACTCCAATATCTAAAATATCCTGATCAGTAGAGGCAATGACATTTAAATCACCAATGTTATTTACTTCACCTAAAGAAACAATACCACCCGTGTTACCAACCAGGGCACGTGTTGAATCCACATTAACCAATGTAGTTGCCGAAACACCAACACCGACTTTACCGGCTTTTACAACAGACCCGGTAAATCCAGCAATGTTGGTATCTGTATCTGCAATAACATCTACTTTTCCATCTACTTCATCGATAGTGACATTACCAATTGAGGCTTCGGTTACATTATTTAACACGGTGACTGCAAAGGAACCGGCTACACCGACTTTTGCCTCACCACTGGTAGAAGCTGAACCTGCGGCTGCTTCTGTATAATAATTATGTGAGCGAATATAATCTTCTAGAGCATGTTTTGCGTCATCTGCTGTTGACTCTAGTTTGTCGAAAATGATGGATGGGCCACCCGTTTCTTCATCTACAACGGGCTCCGTTCCGGTATTGTCAGAATCGTCATCAGAAGCTGTCGTTCTACCGTCCAATAATGCAGAATCAAAAATATCTTCTTTATTGATTATGTCATCAAAGTTAAGTCCAACGGTCTCTGGCGTAACACGATGGTTAGTCGCCTCAACAGTAATAGAATCAGCAGATTCGATTATGACGCCATCTGCGATGCGGGCAATATTGTGATTATTTGAAACCAGTAATGCCGCACTTGCACCAACACCTGCTTTAGTGTCTTTTGCAGGATCAACCCAGGCGACGGCACGTGAAGAAATTTTGCTTTGGTTATCTGAAGTTACAATTAAATCAGCGATATCACCTATAACCGCATTTGATAAAATTTCTGCACGCGTATTATTATTGCTTACAACAGTGGCAACAGCACCAGCAACGGCAACCTTGTCTGCACTCGCACCTGCAATTGCTTCTGAAGTCAGCTCCTTAATAAAATCATCATGCATGTTCTGTGTAGAATTAGCAGCTACAGTCACATCACCGGCGCCATCTATTGAAGCAATTTCAGCAATTGTATTATTGTTAGTAACCGTTATCGCGACTCCGACACCAATACCAATGCCACCACCATCGCCACTATCAGCAACTGCTTTCCCGGAACCCAGAGTCATATAATTACTGTCACTGTTTGCCTTCACATCAATTGATTCAGTACTCCCAGCAGCAAGTGTTTTATCTGATGCAACAATAGCCTTAGTGTTATTTACTACAACATTGGCACCTACAGCGGCTGCCACCGAAACATTCCACTTGCCCTTATTGCCACTGTCTTTATTTGCATCTGCAGTCTTTTCATCAGCTTCGGTATTGCCAGTATCAGACTGTTCCATTGAACTGGCATTGTCAGACAAAACAGATGAACTTGTACCTTCATTTGCATTAAATTCACCCGCGTCAGCCTGATCTTCGCTTACCGCATATTTATCTTGAACCTTTTTCTTCGATGCACCTTTTGCAGATGCTTTTGCTAATGCTTTATCCGCAGATGTTGAACTGGCGATCATATTGATAGAGCCGGCAGTCTGTAAATCAGTACCAACCGAAACAGAGGTATTTGAAATACCTGTATTAGCTGCAAGTACTGCACCTACGGCTACAGATGCTCCTGCACTATCGCCATTCGCTTCTGTTGTATTAGATTGTTTACTGTTTGCCTGAAGATCGATATTGCCAGTAAAACCGGCATTCGTATCAGCAGCACCGATAGAGGTTGTAGTTGAGTTATCTGCAACAACCAAAGCCACAGACGCATCGACTGCTATATCATTTGGATTATCAGACTCTTCACCCGCTGCACCCGCCTCACCTTTGGTTTCAGAGCTGAATGCTGAATTCGAAGACATGATTAATGATCCAGCTTCTGTAGCATTAACACCTTCAATTCTTACATCATCTTGAATTTCAGAACTCGCTGTATTGGTAAATGTATTAATGGCAACAGATGCGCCCACGCCCACCTTAGCTCCTGCATCAGCAACTGATGATTTCGCCATGCTTACATGATTAGCGTTATTAGTAGCGACAACAGATAGTTCGCCATCAGTGTGTACTTTAGTCGGACCACCTACACCAGACTGAAGACCTGCTATATAAGCCAGCGTTTCATTGCTAACTACATTAAGTGCTAATGAGCCCGCGACACCCACCTTACTTGCACCAGCACCTGAAGTGGCATTAGCGGCAAAACTATTAACAGTATCTGGATCTGATTGACCTTCAACATCATCTTCTGTCATACCTGCTGTGACAGATATATTGCTACCCTGTACATCACTGCCCTGACTTAAAAAGGCAGAATTTTTATTCCTGGCAACATTAATCGCTACTCCAACACCAACGCCAATATCGCTATTAACCGCACTGCCATCAGACGTCGCACTTGCATCTGTATTTGCACTAGATGAAACCGCAACATCGTTATCAGCTTTAACAGTAATGTTGTTATCAACTTTCGCCAGGGTATCCACATCCGTAACCGAAACAGCAATAGCGGCAGCCACACTAACCTGACCCTCTTTACTACTTGCATCTGGATCTTCGGTTTCAGTACTAGAAGTTGAACCTGACTTATCTTTATCGGTAGCAAATGATTGCGTACTACTCACACTTTCATTTACAGAAGGTTTACTACCTGATGAACCTGACGCGGCATCATCTTCTGGTGCAGCACCGGCAGCGCTTGCTTTCGCCTGCGTCGTATTCGAGGTACTGGAACTGGCAGCAATCTTAACGCCACCGCTTGCCGAAGTAATATTACGGCTTATATTGGCTTCAGTATCTACTTTGGATACAGCTACTGCCATTGAAGCACCAACGGCGACCTTATCTCCAGCCGCGTCTGCATTTGATTTGGTCGAAACAGATCCTTTATGAGAAGAACTCACACTGAGATCACCAGATTGATTTAACAAACTACCGCCATTCAATCTAGCTAGTGTACGGCTAGATGCGGCTGTAACAGCTACAACCGGTGTAACCGAAACACCACCCGCTGAACCGGCTTCAGCTTCAGTTTCTACCGTAGACGAACTCATCGCATTTATCGATACATCGCCTATACCTGATCCTAATAAATCTGCATCGTTTTGTATTTCAGCTGTTGTATTATTAATCGCGACATTCACCGCTGCCGATGCGCCGACTCCCACATTCGCTTCGTCACCTTCCTGAGTTGATTTCGCAATCGCTTTATTATCCGTCGCATTCTCTGCACTTAATGTAACGGCACCATCACCACCGGCTACGATTGTCACATCTGCTCCACTGGCGATTAATGCTTCACTGTTCGCATTCCCAATGTTCAACGCAAGTGCTCCGGCAACA
>JBNLGQ010000008.1:0-48367 GCA_050306135.1 Gammaproteobacteria bacterium | reverse complement strand
ACTTACTTAAGGCTAACACGACGTCATTGCGAGGAGCTTGCGACGTGGCAATCCCTTTCGGCAGATGGTCTCAGCACTGTTTAGAGATCGCCGCGCTAACGCTCGCGAAGACAGTTTTCAGCTTAAGTAAGTGCCATTCGGATGTAATCCTTATTGATATCCACCTTAGATAATGCTGTTTAAATTGTTCAAGGCTATCATTGCTTATTACGAAAATTCTTATGCCTAATCTCAAGACCTGTGACCAGCCCCTTTAATTCGCATAGTATACTGTTGATCTATTCCATTCAGAGCGACTTCGTGGCTCACTAATTTAGGATAGAATCATTTCAACCTGGAGAGAAATAAGGTATAAGGCGCCATGAAAATACCAAAACGAATACTCCCCCTGATCAACGAAGGCCTGATTGACGATGTCCTGCGCCGGCTTATGAGCGGCAAAGAGGCCGATGTCTACATTGTACGCTGCGGTTCTGATATCCGCTGCGCCAAAGTCTATAAGGAAACCTATAACCGTAGCTTCAAGCAGGCCGTTGTCTATCAGGAAGGGCGCAAGGTACGCAATAGCCGCCGTGCCAGGGCGATGGAAAAAGGATCAAAGTTTGGTCGTAACGAACAGGAACAGGCCTGGCAAAATACAGAAGTGGATGCGTTATACAAGCTCGCAGCTATTGATGTACGAGTACCCAAGCCCTATGGCTGTTTTGATGGCGTACTGATTATGGAATTGATCACTGATGATGAAGGCCAGGTAGCCCCACGTTTGAACGATGTATCCATGTCGGCCGAGCAGGCACTGGAAGATCATGCCATTATGATGAGATACGTAACCCGTATGCTGGTCGCTGGCATGGTTCATGGAGACCTATCTGAATTTAATGTTCTAGTCGATGACTATGGCCCGGTAATTATCGACCTTCCCCAGGTCGTTGACTCGACAGCAAATAATAATGCCAGAAAATTCTTTCTACGTGACGTAAATAAAATTACCGAATATTACGCACACTATGCCCCTGAATTACTCGGTACTCATTACGGCCAGGAAATCTGGTCTTTGTATGAGGCCGGTGACCTTCATCCCGAAACCGAGTTAACTGGATGTTTTGAAGAAACTAACAAAAACGCCGATGTGGATTCAGTTTTAATGGAAATTAAAGCCGCGATGCAAGAAGAGATGGAACGCCAGGAGCGCTTGAAGGAAGCCTGATTGTTTAACGCAACAACCAGTAAAAGCCTTAGCTATTAGCCGATTGATTATTATGAACTTACATCACGAAGAAAATATCGCGATGGACCAAGCAAAACTTTTTTTACCAGCTCAGTTTGTTTGCTCACATTCATTTTACTCATAATGGATTTCATCTGTGACCGTAAGGTCTGAATGTTAGCCGATCTTTTAACAGAAATCTTTGCGAGATCTGGGGAATTGATAAAGTCTGCAAGTATGGAAGATTCCGTCGATGTCAAACCATAATAGGCAGCAAAATGATGGTCATACGATATCTGTTTTTCACAGTGTGAAATAAAAATTGCACAACGTGCCTTACGGAAGTAACTGCAACCGAGATGGCTTAATTTGATAGGCGATACTACCAGATAAAGCGATTGATCCGGCAATTCACTTCCCAGAGTCATTTCTCCTCCAGTATTTGGATTTGCAGCATGCAAACATTTAATCGATTGATTTACGTAGTTTTGTAACATCTTATTGGCTTTAGAATTTTTTAGTTGTATCGATCGATTCTGAATGAGTAATTTAGGATTTGATTTAATATACTGTTCTGCCATTTCATTGATGAATATGATTTCACCATTTTCATCAATGAAAAGCACTCCAGAATCATTTCCAGCAAATCCATTCGCCAGATTACTCATCAGGTCATCCTTCAGGCATAGAGATTCAGAAAGTTGCATGGAGCGCTGAATATGTGGTGATAAAAGTGAAAGCAGTTTTAGGGTTCCGTTGACCTGCTCAAAATCACCCGATTTTTTATCCCGGTTAAGATAAAGACAGATATGTTGGTTCTCTCCATGAGGTAAGGCAAAACCTATGCGGTAATCGTATCCATAGCGGCGGAAGAAGTCATTCTCGACTTCCTGATGCAGATAAAGCTCTGGTTGATTAGCCAGTACACTGGTGCTATGTACAATCTTCCCATTCTTCTGACCCAGTTGCATAGAGAATTTATCCAGCTTGTTATAATGACCCGACTCGTAAAGTCGACGATGCTCTGGATCAACATTGATCAAAAATTCACCATAGGTTAGTTCTGGATACAGGTGATTGACCACCAGAAACACACTGCTATCGGACTCAGTATGACTGCAAAGATTTTCAATAATGCCTTCCCAGAGCGAAAAATCTGAAGCCGCTTTGTATATCTCGTTTACATAAAGATCGTAGCTTTTAAACATGACACTACACTCCCCACGAGTTAATAGTATTCCTGCACATTGTTCTTAACCGCTCTATGCGCTCGTCTCCCAGCGCGAACCACGTCACATATTGTGAAATTTTTCCCAAAATTGTGCATCTACCATTCCCGGTAAGCTTCCATATAGTATTTAACATATGTTAGCTTTTGTTAGAGCCTGTTAACACGTGTCTCAGGCCCAGGTATATAAAAAGGGTTACATGGATACCCGTTCATAACGGGTTTAACAGGCACAAGTTCCTGCAAAGTGCATAGGAATATGGTGTCAGAGGGGGGCGTAGGATGGATGTCGGTCTTGACAGGTTCTCAGAAACCGTAGGTTATATATACGAAGCTGGGCTGGATTCAGATAAATGGCCTATAGCTTTACAGGCTTTATGCAATGAGCTGGATGCTGATAAAGCTCAGATGCTCTATCTTGATCCACAGGAATATATGATTTCCTTTGCCTGTGGATATGGCTTTGATCCTTACGCACATAATATCGGTGCCAGCCGATTCAGAAGTTATTTTTTTGATGATCCTATCGCCCAATATGGCATCACCCACCTGGATGAAATCTATTCCGATTCCCGTGTAATCCCTAAGGAAATTCTACACGCATCGGGAATGCATCAGGAAATCCGCAGCCCGGCGAACATGGAACACCTTTTAACCGTATTCTTAACCGATCACTCAGTCGACTGGTCAGGCTTCTGCTTCTTTCGGCAAAGAGAGCAGGCAACTTTCAGCACTAACGACGAAGCTCTATTGACCCGGTATGCGGCACATCTTAAACGTGCTACCTATATACATAAGAGTGTAGCCGGAGCCACTCATTTGCAAACAATACAGAATGCCGTACTGGACGACCTGGATACGGGCATACTGGTTGTTGATGAATTACATGATGTTGTAATCTGTAATAAAAGAGCAAAGCTAATCATTGAAGAAAGTGGTGTACTTAAACTGAACGAAAGGAGATTAACCTGTCGTTACCCACGTGAAAATTCCATGCTACATGAAGCCATTGATGAAGCAATAGGCGAGCATGCAAATGACTCTGAAAAAAGACGTATAGCTGTTCGTTTACGTGGCGCAAATCAGTCAGAATCTATACTCGCAGTTACTACCCAGTTACAGATCCAGCGCTTTGAAGAAAAGTTACATAATCAGAAATTATCCAAAGCACACTATACCGCAAGAATCCCAAGTAAGAAGAATGTACTGATCACCTTGTGTGACCCTAAAAAATATCAGCAAAATCATCCGGAAATGTTACAGCAGCTGTTTGAACTAACGCCCGCTGAAGCAGCACTGGCAAACTGTCTTGCGGATGATTGCTCATTAGATGAAGCTGCACAAAAGCTGGGAAGAGCAGTGGGCACAGCAAGAGTACAATTACAATCTATCTTCAATAAAACCGATACTAATCGGCAATCAAGCTTGATTAAGTTAATTGTTTCAATTCCTTAACTTAAACATCAATAGCACTCAACTCTCTGACCGAATTAGCATAATGCGAACCACGCTCTCTATCAATTTTTAAGCTGATTGCGAATATATACCTTTAATTAGCAATACCGTCATCCTCAAAAAAGTAGATCAATTGATAGGTTCATTTTTTTCTCAGGCTAAATGACACCCCTATTCAATTTAGTCGAATTCTATAAAACGAAAATATTTCGAATTTGTCCCCCATATGGGTGATGAATC
Source organism: Gammaproteobacteria bacterium (assembly GCA_050306135.1). GTDB lineage: Bacteria > Pseudomonadota > Gammaproteobacteria > JACNJF01. The sequence continues at coordinate 44,237 of JBNLGQ010000008.1, read as the reverse complement.
CTTCAAGTTAGCAAAGTACATTATTTAGAAAACATCAAACAATAACCATTCATAAGGGTGAAATGTCATGGTAGGAATTAATAATAAAAACATCTCTGGAATCTTCAACCACAAGATCATTGCTATTTTTCTGAATGTATTAATCTTTGGCCTGGTCTCCTGCGGAGGAGGTAGCAATAGTGACCCTGCCCCACCGCCCGAACCTCGTACCATCACAGGTGTTGTTAATGCGCCAGGTGGAACTGCTCCCAGACTTGCGGCCCGTATGGTTTCAAATGTCACTGTTGAGTTATACGAGATTAACAATAGTGGTAACCCCATTGGGGCTGCACTTGGTAGTTCAACGACGAATGCGAATGGCGAATTCTCAATAATGATTGCAAATGACCTTCAACTATCAGCAAATCTGGTCGTTAGAGCTGTGATCAATGGTAGTGAAACTATTAACGCAATCGTTACGGGTACTCAGGTTGATATTACCCCATCTTCACAGTACGTATTTGAGCAAATTATAAATGATCCAGATGTCGTCCTGTCCAGCCTTCCATTATCAAATATTCAGGGTGTGGTTGATTACATTGATTCTCAGGCCATAGATCTAGATAGCCAGGCAGACCTCTCATCAGCATTGGCTCTCATCGCTTCGTCAGCTGGAGCTGAAGTAGGAAATCAATTAGAGGCATTCATACTCACTGCAGGTACCTGGGATACTTCCACATGGGACAACGCTCGGTACCAATAGCATTAACCATATAATTCTAGAAAAGATATCGACTATTAATCACGAGGATAGACATGAAAAATATAGCCCAGAAAACAAATATAATCGCTGTAACTTCACTGCTAAGTATCGGAGTCATGGCACCCAATGTACAAGCCGATGTACCTAATACATTTACAAGTGGCGACGCAATAATTGCTTCGGAAATGAATGCTAATTTTAGTGCACTCGATGGGCGCTTATCCGCTTTAGAAGGCAACACAAATCAAACGGTCAATATCGACTGTGATACTGATGCTACAACTTTTAAAAATACAACAATTCAAGATAACACCACTTATGTCATCACCGGCATTTGTAATGGCCCCATTGAAATTTTTCGAAAACGTAACGTGTTTATTCATGGTGATGCAACAGGCAGCAAGGACGATGGCATTATTCTTCCAGCGAACCTTACTGTAAATCCATATGCAGCAGTTGGTTACTATGAATCATCTGGTGAACTTAGAAACCTGACCATTAATGCTTCAAATTACGTTAGCAATGGAACAGGTTACGGATGGCCAAATGCGGGAGCACTGGATGGGACCGTATCAGTGGGCCAGGCATCAGTACTTAAACTATATGATGTTGATATCTTAGGTGGTGACTACGGATTAAATGTATACAGAGGATCTTACGCTAAAACTTACAGCAATGTCGGTATCACCGGATTCAATCTGGGTGGAGTTACCGCCTCCATAAACAGCCATGCCGAACTTAGCGATACGATATCGGTTGTCGGCACCAGTACATCGACTTCATCCGATTCCTTCGCAGTATCTGCAGGTCGAAATAGTCATGTCGACATAAAAGGTGGCGGCACCTTTACTCCTGGTGTTTCGAGTTCTCCAAATTTTCCAACCTCACTAGTCGCATATGAAAATGGCACCATACGAGTAAGAAACAGTTCAACCGAGGCTACTCTCAATGAACGAATCATTGCTTATAGTGGTGGCCTGGTACGTGTGTCGGGCAACACAACGGTTACATCGAACGGTGTCGATGCAAATAATGGAGGACAGATCTGGTTTCAAAATGGATCTATAACTGGCGGAATCGACGCCTCGGACTCAAGCTATATTAGAATTGATAATAGCTCTCAGGCCGGTGGTGTTGTCTATGCCAATCGAAGCAGTACGATCAGAATAACTGGCAGCAGCTCCATCGATACGACTGGCTTCGCTTTTGGCGCACAACACTCTTCAAGCTTTGGATTCAGAGATACAACTACCGTTACTGGCAATCCGCTGGGGCTATATCTAAATAGTACCGTTTATATTCACGATAGCGTCAACTTTGGCAGTGTAGGCGTCAATTGCCAATCAAGAACCAATCAACTTGCTGTAGGAGCCAATACTACACTTGGCGATATATCTGGTTGTCCTTAATTCACAAATAATAGGAGGTAAAATATTATGATTAATACAATTCCCTCGAATTTCACACTGACACTTTTGTTAGTTATTTTTTTAACTTCGACCTCAGGCTGTAAATCACAACATGAGAAATTTGCCGAACAGGGAATTAACCGTATGGGTAACCTGGAGTTGAAGAATTTATTAAAGAACGGCTGGAATGCCAAGTTCAATATTAAACAAGTTGTAGGGTCAGTAAACTATCACGCGAACGGTAGTGCTACAGGAAACTGGAGTGGTTCGGATCACAAGGGTAAATGGAATATCTCAGGAGATCAGTTGTGTTCTCAATGGAATAACTGGAAACAACGCTGCTACTATTTATACGAAACCGAGCCTGGAGTGTTCAGTGCCATTAAAACTGATGGCACTTTCAGGGGAGAATTCAAAACTCAACAGCTTTAATTAGTTTAAAATCAAGCCTTGGAATCCTCTGTGTTTTACAGAGGGTTCTTTAATTTTTATTGCACAAATAACACTAGCTGCATTAACACGAGTGCTACATGTGGAAATGCAACCGTAGGTCTTAACGCCTGTTTCAAATACTCGCTTATCAGGCCAGCAACTCCTGGACGATTTTTCAGGTACTGACTATTAAACTGAAATACCTTCACATCAGACGCTTCAAATATACAATTCTCAAGCTGCAACAATCGAATTTCAATTCGAGACTGAAAGGTTTTCCAGATAGCATCCTGCATCCATAAAATCAGCAACAGGAATAGTGTGAAAACACCCATCTTATCTAAAAAATATGCTGTAGATAGTACTCCAGTATTTGCCAGCTTAATAATCAGTGAATACTTCTCATAACTATCAAACTGATTTTGAAGTAGCGACCATTCTGTTTCTATTTCTTTTGTTTTCAAATCAGACTCTTAATTATTTATAACGCATATAGTTTCTAGATAGAACTGCAAGCCTTTATATTACTGGTAACTGTTTATCACGGGACAAATAAACAAACTCAGGTACCAGGATGTATTTTGAGAAGATTGCTTAATTTCAAAACTCACATCTCCATTCGTTAGGGTATCCACAAACTGGTTCACCTCGTTTGCAAACGCTAGCTCATTTGCATTAGGTCTTATTTGATATCCCTTCACACCATAACCAGGACGTTTATTAGTAACCTCAGGTAAAATTCTAGAACGGATACGCCCTTTCGCACCATCATTTTCAATAACGTATTTCAATTGATCAGCCTGTTCTTTGGCAGCAGCACCACTGGCTTCACACCAGAAAATATCAATATCCCATGACCCCCAGTTAACTTTTGCAGGTAAAGCCACTGATGGTTCAACTGACGATGCGACTGCTTCCTCTTCTGGTTTAAAAGCTTTAGTAGCTGTCACCTGGCCTGCAGCCAATTTAATTCTTGAATCCTGAGTTTCAAAAATCTTTTCCAGTTCATTATTAACGATTTTGATTAAATCATTTTTTAGCTCATCTGAGGCGACATGCTCAACCATCACTTTTACTGCTAATATCTTCCCTTCATCCTTAGAGTTTACAACGCCAATAACTGAGTCATAGACTTTAAAATCCCATTTATTCTTTGATTCAGTAGCTGAGATTTTTGAGTCGAGCTGACTGATTTGATAGGTATTAACACCTGAAATAATGCCGACAACCGTCATTAACAGCGCTGCAAACTTGGTCAGAATATCTATTTTTTGATTCACTGGTTCATCAGGCATGGCATCTCCCCTTGTTAATTGTATTTTTAAAAACAAAGAACGACGTCAATTTAAGTAGATAAAATTCTGTCCCCATTACCGACTATTTAAACATAAACTACACTAAAAGATGCCATCTTATCTATATTGGTTTCTCTATTTAGTAGATTGCTTCATCAATAATTTCCAGATAATTGATGATAATAGCTCTAGTATCCTGCAGCCCCTCCTTGTAATAGGTGAGCACCTATTTCCCTTGAAAATGATTCAGCTGGAATATAGTTTTAAAAAATACTTTCTTACTGTATGGAAACCTCAGCTAAGATCTCGGCAGCGTACTTGTTAGCTTAGATTTCTTGCGCGATATTTTACAAATACTTTGCTTAAAATGATGACAAACCCCGCAAAGGCACATAGTACAGTTGGACTCACACCACCTCTAAAACTAATTGCCATTGGTGAAAATGGTACTTGTGAAATATATGCCAATGGTTGTGGCAAAACCTTAAGTAACTCTATTTCAATCGGATTATACGGTATCCAACCGAAGGGAATACTTATTAACAAAGCAAATTGAGGATAAAGTATTCCACCGCTAGGGCCGAATGAAAATAGATATGGTGCATAGCCTAGATAGTGCGGAGCGAATAGCAGTATTGGTGAGAAGGCTAGTCTAGCAGATCGACTTTGATTGAACCGACCAAATACCCCTGAATGAAAACTAAATAGCCACCACAAAGGCATAAAAATTGCCTCAAATAGAATAGTCACCCAATACACCTTCGCTCGTTCCCATTGATAGTGAAAGCTTTCAATTTTATTGGCTCTATCCATACTGCCTGAACTTGTGGAGCTAACTTCATTAATGAAACTTCCCCTACCTGAGTTCACATCATTCTTAATTTCTAAGCAGTTCTCCCTTCTTTTGTTTTTAGCGATTAAGGTGTCGTATCTCGTATTCTCTTGAACTGTGCTAAGTATTTCTTTATCAAGCAGGGTAAAAACCTCATTAGTTTTCGCTATTAAGGCTTGCTTGGTTACTTTAAATACATGCCTCCCATGATGTTCTTGATAGTAGTAAAAGTACCAGCCATCCTTGCTCGGAAAAATACCAGTCCAATGAGCATATGGAAAATAGCCATCGAACTTCTCAAGCTCAACCCCGCAGGCAAACTCCCAATAGTCTTCTGCATCGCCCGTAGGAATTGGGATAGACTTTTTTGCTGTGAAAGCCAAAAGCCCCAATATGATGATGACGAAAAAATTTCGTATTTAAGTTTGATAGTCCACCTCTTTATAGAGCTAACGCTCTGCTAAACGTCTAGTATTAGCGAGTCTGGTGGAGGCCACGTTTTCTTATGGGAGGAACTTATTTGAGCGGTTTGATAGCATTTAACGCACCAGCTCCATATGCTGGAATTTAATACCATCTTTGCTAGCTAATGCTCCGGACACTTTAAAACCAAAACTCTTATACACCGGAACAGCAAAAATCGATGAGCGAACAGTATAGATATCTACATCTGATGTGGATGTAGCATAATTCCATAGCGCTTTTGATATTCCTTTGCCTTGATGGTCTTCTGCAACAAACAGATGATAGATATGGCTTGAGCCTTTAATTGAGATATAGCCAACTATCTCTTCATTTAAGAGGCATACCAGATTAGTAAAATTTTCACTCTCTAACCGATTCTTGAATTCTGATATTGACAGCGTGTCAGTAAACCAACTCGGAAGGAACAAGTTATCGTCTTCAAGATAAAAATGAGATAGAGATGACACTAAATCTTTAATTTTAATTGCGTCGTCTATTGACGCTTCCCGAATATTCACAATTTCTCCATAAATCCTAACACCGCCAACAGCGGCCGAGCGTAGTGAGGTCCGAGCCACAAGCGGAGCGGTGGTTGAACATCGTGTTATGTGTTTTTGACATAGTTCAACGCTCTGATCAAACCATATGCAGCTAGAAACGTTGGTATAGAAACAGATGCGCCCAGAGTAAACCAATAACCCCAATGCACAACACCTTTACAGTGGATTTCACATTGTGGGTTGTGCTGCCAAGATACATACATTACTAACGTAGCTGCAACAAGCGCAAATATTAGGCTTACAAAAAGTCGAACCTTATTTGCAGCTATGTGACCCTTTGTACTCATGGCTTCCTTTAAAGTCATATTCGCATTTGTCGTAATTAAAACTACCATCATGTTCTAAACAGGAATCAATTTTTGATTCAGAACAACCTACTAGAAGAATTGACATTATAAATATAGCCCTCACAGTTCACACATAATGCCATGCAAAGCGGCAAATATAAGTGGAGGTGCAGCCGGAGCTTATATTTTTCTGTTGATGCAACTTGTTAAGACTGCGCTCGATGATAGAAATAATTAAGTGACATTCCAGTTATTGCTAGAACATAACAAAGTCCAATCATAGATGCCAATACATTTCCTTCTAAACCCTGAACAATTGAAAAAGTCAGTATTATGATTGAGCCAAATATCAGAACAAACTGCGTAACTTGAGATATATGCTTACTAGGCACGGAAATAAATGACTTTACCCAAAGACTAATAATGCAAATTGAGAAGATTGAAACAGAGATTCCTAATACTGAAATTCCGATTTCACGTTGAAAGTATATGCCTGCACCGCCTACTAACATTCCAATTAGACCACTTAGCGCCGTTGGAAACACGACAAAAGCAAAGCATAAGGCTGGGGTGACCAGGTTTCTAATATTCATAGGTCAACAAATGATTATGCTACACGCGCTAATATAGTGATATGCCACATTTTGTTCTCATCACAAACTCATTTAACGAGTTAAAGGAATTGTTCTTGAGAAATCCCCGATGATGCAACCTTTCAACTTTATTCAATGTACAAACCGAGCACGATTTCAATAATATCACCATCACATGACAATTGATTTACTAAAACCTCACCGGCTTCTCTATCTCATAAATAGCCTCATCAACATCAATCAACTTTGCACTAATCACAGCCCGAGCATCCTGCAATCCCTGATTATAATAATAAGCCCCTACTTCCTTCGAAAAAAAGTCCAGTAGAAACTCGGCATCGAACTGACCGATTTCAACATCGAGTTCATCATTCAGGTAGTCCTGGATTTTTTGAACGATGGTGTCTTTTTCTGCTTTTGAAAATTCTATCTCTGCCATGTCTGACTATTTCTCCTTTTCAAGCTATTACTGATTTGTGTAATTGATGACAGATACTGGATGAACCCTGTATCTGTTTGATACTTTCAAGATCTAATATCGAGTCTATTATGCTTATCACAGTTGCGATTACGCCATTTTTCTGGTCATGTGATCTTACGTACTACCGTTCTGTACAGATAGCCTTAACTAAAACTATCAGCCTACGCGTAAATAGACTGTACTGATCTGACAGGCAAATCACAGTGCCCCTCCTCTACAACGGCCTGGAAACAAGCAATTGCCGAGAACATACCACCTAAACCATATCATTTTTAGTCGCGCCAGGCCCTAACCAATTGCTGACCAAAACCTCATCTTCTGGTAAGGTTCGTCTGGTTATAAACGAGCATCTATCATGAACGATAATTCCACTACCCATTTCGGCTTTTCTCAGGTTAAAACCGAGGAAAAACAAGCCAAAGTTGCCGAAGTTTTCCATTCGGTTGCGAATAAGTACGATCTGATGAACGATGTGATGTCTATGGGCATCCACCATCTGTGGAAGAAATTCACCATCGAGCTGTGTGGTCTGCGCGAGGGTCATATTGTACTGGATCTGGCCGGTGGTACAGGTGACCTGGCGATTAAACAGGCGAAACTGGTCGGTGACAGCGGGCATGTGGTACTGGCCGATATCAATGCCTCTATGCTACAGGAAGGGCGCGACCGGGTACTTAACAAGGGCCTGGTGAATCGTATCTCGACCAGCCAGTGCAATGCAGAGATCCTCCCTTTCGATGATAATAGCTTCGATTGCATCACCATCGCCTTTGGACTGCGCAATGTAACTGATAAAGCTAAAGCATTAAGCTCTATGCGCCGTGTGTTAAAACCTGGCGGTCGTCTATGTGTGCTGGAGTTCTCTAAGCCACTGTATCAGCCGCTGGAAAAGATCTACGATTTTTATTCTTTTAATATCCTGCCTCGCATGGGTGAACTGATTGCCAATGACCGCGAAAGTTACCAGTATCTGGCGGAATCGATTCGTATGCACCCTGATCAGGAAACCCTCAAGAACATGATGCTGGAAGAGGCCGGATTCGACGAGGCCGAGGTTTTCAACATGACCGGTGGTATCGTCGCCCTGCACCGAGCATTCAAATACTGATTGCCAGACGATGAACTTCAGTCACCGCCAGTTTGAATACGCGGGCTTTCTCAGGCGTTTTTTGGCGTTTATCATCGATGGCATACTGTTTAGCCTGATCAGCACAGCTCTTGCCCTTTCCATTTTGGGCATGGAGTATTTACTGCTCTCACAAAAATCAACCTTAAGCAGCTTGTTGGACTGGCGCATACTGGTTTTTGATCATGGCATACCTGCCGTACTGGTCATCAGCTTCTGGCTAGTGTGGATGGCTACACCGGGCAAACAATTACTCGACTGCAAGATAGTCGATGCCAGCACTAAGGACAAACCTCGTACCAGCCAGTTTATCATTCGATACCTGGGCTATTTCATATCTGGCATTCCACTCGGGCTGGGCTTTTTCTGGGTTCTATTCGACAAACACAATCAGAGCTGGCACGACAAGCTGTCTAAAACTCTGGTCATCATGCAGGATGAATCTCTGCAAACTTTGGAGGCCTATCGATGATAGAGCAAATGTTGAACAATCTGCTCGGCGCAGCTGAAATCGGCGGTAACCATCTGCTGGGTATGGACCAGAACACCTTACAGCATTGTAGCGAGTTACAGGGTCATATTATTGCCATCAATTTTACCGATGTGGAAAAAACCCTTTACTGCCATCCTGGCTCATGGGGCATGCGTATCAGCCTGCAACAACCTGCTAAAGAACCCAGCGCTGTTATTCGTGGCCGTGTCATGGCTCTGGTAAATCTCTCTTTAAATAAAGACAAGCTCAGCACATCGATTCAGGAGAGAATTGAAATCAGTGGTAACACAGCTGCCGCACAAAAGTTTCAGAAAATACTCACTGAGCTGGATATAGACTGGGAACAGCAGCTCTCCCGTCTGGTCGGCGACGCGGTGGCCTTTCGCATCTTTCAGGGTCTAAATAAAACGCGTCAATGGGTTAATGACAGTTTTAAATCAGTGGCCATCTCCGGGCGAGATTACCTGCAGCAGGAAAGTGGCCATATGCCGACCAAACCCGAATTTGATCAATTCAAATCAGAAGTAACCGACCTCAGGCACAGTGTCGAGCGTATGGAAGCCCTGCTTAACCACAAACTGAAAAAATAATATGCTCTCTTCCCTTTATCGCCTGATCTTCATCAACTTCACACTGGCCCGTTTTGGACTTGATGAAATCATTCTCAAACTACACCTGTTTGCACCCTTACGTTTTCTGATTTATCTCAACCCCTATAACTTGTTCAGGGATAACAGTGTATCGCAGGCGGTGCGCATTCGCCTTTGCATAGAATCACTGGGGCCGATATTCATAAAGTTTGGTCAATTGCTGGCAACTCGTCGGGACCTGCTGGATGAAGAGCTTATCGATGAGCTGGAAAAACTACTGGATAGAGTGCCGCCTTTCCCCGTCAGTCAGGCTAAAGCCATTATTGAAAAACAGCTCGGCAAACCTTTACATGAAGCTTTCCTGTCGTTTGATCAGAATGTACTTGCTTCTGCCTCTATTGCCCAGGTACACAATGCTGTTCTACACGATGGCAGCAAAGTTGTCGTTAAAATTGTTCGTCCGAATATCGAAAAGATCATCCGCAAGGATATTGCCCTGATGATGATACTCGCTCGACTGGCTAACCGTTACTGGAAGGAAGCCAAACGCGTTAAACCGATTAAGGTCGTTGAAGAGTTTGAAAAGACACTGCTGAATGAGCTGGACCTGGTGCGTGAAGCTGCCAATGCCAGTGAGTTACGACGCAACTTTATTGATTCTGATGACCTGTATGTACCTGAAGTATACTGGGATTTCTGTAAATCAAATATGCTGGTCATCGAACGTATCGAAGGCATCCCGGTTACTGACATCAAACAGCTAAAACGTCATAACATCAACCTGGAGATTCTATCCAGAAAAGGGGTCGAAGTATTCTTTAATCAGGTTTACAACCATAACTTCTTCCATGCCGATATGCACCCTGGCAATATTTTCGTCTCGCGCGAAAATCCTGACAACCCGAAATACATCGCAGTTGACTTTGGCATCATGGGTTCGCTTTCTACCACCGACCAACGCTACCTGGCGGAAAACTTTGTCGCTTTTTTTAATCGCGATTATCGTCGCGTGGCCGAGTTACATGTAGATTCAGGCTGGGTAGATAGTGATACCCGTATCGATGATTTTGAATCTGCCATTCGTGCTGTGTGTGAGCCGATCTTCCAACGCCCATTACACGAGATTTCATTTGGTCAGCTATTGCTGCGCCTGTTTGAAACCGCACGTGATTTTAATATGGAGATACAGCCGCAGTTATTACTATTGCAGAAAACCTTCTTGCATATCGAAGGCCTGGGCCGCCAGCTTTACCCGCAACTCGATTTATGGGATACCGCAAAGCCTTTCCTGGAAAAATGGCTGAGTGAGCAAATGGGTGTACGCGCTTTGGCTAAAGGCATCAAAAATAACATCCCATTCATGGCCGAGCATTTGCCTGATCTGCCACAACTGATTTTCAAAACTCTGGACAAACTAGCCAACGACAAATTACAGATTGAGTATAAATCCAGACATCTGGAAGAAATCAAAAATGAAGTCAAAAAAGGCAATCGACGTACCATCAGGGCTATAGTTGGTGGCAGCCTGATCATTAGTTCAACGTTAATCGCCAGTCTGGATGGCCTGGCACCAAGCATGATTGGAGCTGGACTTTTCTATATACCACTGATGAGTGTAATTCTCGGCATACCCGGCATCTTGATGCTGCTCACGCTTCTTGATGATCATTAGCGCGCCCGGAGTATCGCTATAAACTCTATAAGAAACAAACCTTTCATTATGAGGGTCCAGACTAGTTTATATAAACTGGATAAGAACTGAGTAGCCAGGATACTGGTGGTGCTGCTCAGATCATAATCTGGCGCGACTTCACACAGGTCTATGCCCACTACCTCGCCTTTATTGGCAACACCCTGCAGCACTTCCATAACTTCGTAAAAAGTGAATCCACCATGGCTTGGCGTACCTGTTTCAATATTCGTATGCAGATATTTTAACCTGCTACTCTGTGTTATTCCCCAGGTACACAGTTTATTCATGTTGTTAAAACTTAGCTACCAGCTAACCTTTCCAATGACCCCATAGGTTATAATCTAGCCTTTGCGCAGCATGTTAAAAACATTACCACTAAATCAAATGCAATATGTAAGAAGTAGTTTAGTCTGTTTCCATAACATACCAGATCAAATTTAAGTCAGTAAAATGGAGCCTACTCAGTTACTCAAAGTTAAATCATCCGTAGTATTTCTTCTGCAGAAATAGCTTTAATAGAAACACCGAAACTCTTCATGCCTGAGAGCGATTCATTATGATGATTCCTTATGAATTCTGCTGAAGCATGATTTTTATCGTGTGTCGTATGCGCGTCTGAAACAATTTGAATATCATAGCCCAGAGCTGCACCACCTCGCACAGTAGAATCAACACAGTATTCTGTTGCGTAGCCGCTGACGATTATATTTTCTATCTGATGCTTTTTTAATATTTCATTTAGTTCTGTATTAATGAATGAGTTAGGTGTGGTTTTTCTGATCCTGAAATCAATGGGTTCCACTTGTAACTCCGGCAGCAAGGCCCAGCCTGTACTGCCGTACTTCCAGTTTTTATCTGATTCTTCATGCTGAATAAAGATTACTGGCCATTGAAGCTTTCTAGCATGAGTCGTAATAGCATTGATTCTATCTATTACATTCTCTAAATCGAATGGCCTACCACTATCTTCCAGCAACCCTTGCTGTAGGTCGATAACTAATACCGCAGTCTTCATAATTAATCCCTATATTTACTAAAACCTAACAGCAACAACTGTCACTTCGATTAAAACATTCCCCTCAAGATCAACACCAAGACAGGATCTCTGTGGCCAGCATTCCGGATTAGAACCAATCCAGTTTTTCCATATAGCATCCATTTTTGGTTTATCTTGCATATTAGCTATAAACACCTGAGCTGACACAATTGATGTTTTATCTGAGTTTAGTTCTTTTAAATTTTGTTGAATCTTTTCTAGCGTATTTTCTGTTTGCTGCTCAATTGAACAAGTGGTGTCAGAAGAAGTTGCAACTGTCCAAACCAGATCTTTATAAGCTGATGATTTATTCCTTCCCTCAAAAGCACCTCTCATTCTCTCGATCATATTTTTTTCTCACTCCATGACTTAATCGCTTTTATCTAGCCGAGCTTTGATCGGACCATAATCACCAGGTAGGGAATACCAGAACTATCGCTTCTGCTAGTTGTAGTCTAATTGCCTGCTCAGTGATATTTGAAGAACCGTATTGCTCTGTATACAGATCTGCCAATATGACGTCATGACCCATCAACTTTACTCTTTTTCAACCTCAGCACCCAACTGTTTACAGAGACTGTTGCTCAGCGGGTGAGCGATAACCATCAGGCACTTCACTTACTAACCCGCTTAATGCTCTGTTCCGGCATATACCCACATCGATTCTGTTTTACCAGCCCGCTCAAAACCCAGAGCTTTATAAAACTCAATAGCTTCTCCATCGGCCGTCAGCATTTGTTGATGATAATCACCATAGATTGATTGCATAGCCTGCATCATTTTTCGCCCTATTCCTTTTCCCTGATATGCGGGGTGTACCAACATATGAGGGTAATATACGACAAGATGACCATCAGAGATCGCATTACCAATACCCACCAACTCATTATCGATTCTTGCCGTAACCAGCGTATGCGAGTTACGTAATGCGGGAATTAATTTTTCCGGTTTTTCTGCAGAAGACCAGTGATTGGCTTTGTATAAGGCTACAACTTCTGCCTGCTCAACCTGGCCATTTATCTCTATCTTTACTTCCATACTTTTTTACCTTCGTGCTCTCTGTGTCCTTCGTGGTTCATACTGCCTTAATTACAGGGCAATGGTTCAGGAGAAAAATCAACATTATCTATTTCCTTACTGTTAATCACAAACTGATGCACCATATTTACTTTTGGCAGGGTTTTCTTCACCACAGTAAAATCATCAGTCAGTGGAGTACAATAAGCCTCTACTGTCAGCTCACCTTGCTGAAAGTCCCTTATACGTTTCAAGTTGGTTATTTTTGCACAGGTTAATAAATCACCCTGTTGTCCATTTTCACTTTTATATTGATCTGCGGGTAATACTACACTGAGTCCCTTTTCAGATTCAGTAAATCCATATCGACTGCATCCCGTATCCAACCGGATACTGCCATCACCCTTGTCCTGTGAAAATAGACTAGTTCGGATCCACCATAGTCGGAAACTTTGTTGCTGATCCTCATTATTGGCACTAACCAGATCCCCCTGGTACAGGGTATGCGTACAGCCCTGAATCAGTAGCAGTAAAAGTATTATCAGATATTTTTGACTATTCATTTTGCTCTCCTTAGTTCGCCATCATATCAACCAGAATATCGCCGACTTCGGGTAACTCCCAATAGGCAATATGAGCTGGTATCCATAACTTACCGGTATTAACCGGCACATCCTTGATAAACCAGCCAAGTTCTTTATCTGTCGTCTGGAACTTTTCTGCAATCTCGAAGCCGCTGATAGTTTTTCCAAATATACTGCCAGAGACAATCGGGTCGTTGCGATCCCAGCAGTTTTTCCAGCGCAGCAGACTTGTTCCTGGTCCCATTTTAGATAGCTTGCTTCTATCCTTACGAAACATCCTCAGCCCTATAGGTGAACCAATTGTGAGTAGTCCCTGTACTGGCCAGGTTGTACGATGCTTACGATCAAATAAGCCTTCTTCCTGCATCAATTCATTCACCACATCCAGTGCATAGATGGAGCCCAGGCTGTGAGCCACCAGATAGCATGGGTTACCGCTTTTATAGTAGTCTAGTATCTTCTTTTTTAACCCGGCCCTGACTTTGGCGGCTGTTGAGCTATCCGCAAGATTCAGCACAACATCTCCTACAAGGTCCATGGTTGTTTCAGCTACCTTACCTGTAATAGGGGTATTTGCGATTAATTTAACCAGCTTTTTAGCAAGGGAAATGGTCTTATCGTTGATGTCTTCATAACGATAGATATCTGTTTTGTAATTTAACGGGATATTGCCGAGCCTGTTTTTGATCAGTTCCTTGATGACTAAATGTTGATTTTGATCCTTGTCGGCCCCCGTCTGTACTCCATGTATGATTAATGCAACTCTAGGTTTTGTTGGTTTTACTGGCATAACTGACTCTCCTTTTCATATGGTTTCCAAAAATTATCACAGACAAAACACAAACTCTATTGTTATTACACCAGCTTACTATCAAGTATCCTCACCATTACAGGCTGTTCCGTGTTATAAATTAACCTCTCATACAATCAATGGAGGGCATTATGAATCACAGTCAAACCCTGTTGGGTGAAGAAGCCGAGTCATTATTGAGCCATGTCTGCACAGGCATCCCTAAAAACACTATCCACGCCCCTGGCCCTGACTATATTGATCGCATCGTCGCCAGTAAAAATCGAAAACCATCAGTTCTACGTAACCTTAACGCTATGTACAACACCGGTCGACTGGCTGGAACGGGTTATCTCTCGTTGTTACCGGTTGATCAGGGCGTCGAACATTCCGCTGGTGCGTCGTTTGCACCCAACCCGGCCTATTTTGATCCTGCACATATCGTTGAACTGGCCATCAATGGTGGTTGTAATGCCGTAGCATCGACTCTGGGCGTACTGAGTTCTGTTGCACGAACTTATGCTCATAAAATCCCGTTCATCGTCAAGATTAATCACAACGAAATTCTCAGCTATCCCAACTTTTACGATCAAACCCTGTTTGCCAGTGTCGATCAGGCTTTTGATATGGGTGCTGCTGCAGTCGGAGCCACCATCTACTATGGTTCAGCCGAATGTCGGCGTCAGATTATGGAAATTTCAGAAGCCTTCGAGCATGCGCATGAGCTGGGAATGGTAACCATATTATGGGCTTACCTACGCAACAGCGATTTTAAAAAGGATGGCGTGGATTACCATGTTTCTGCCGATCTGACAGGACAGGCGAATCATCTGGCAGCAACCATCGATGCGGATATTATCAAACAGAAACAGGCCGAGAATAACGGAGGTTACAATGCCATCAAGTTCGGTAAAACCCACGCAAAGGTTTATAGCGACCTGACGACTGATCACCCCATCGATCTGACTCGTTATCAGGTGGCTAATTGTTATATGGGGAGAGCAGGACTGATTAATTCCGGTGGCGGATCTGGTTCTGATGATTTGCATCAGGCTGTACGCACTGCGGTAATCAATAAACGTGCTGGTGGTATGGGTTTGATTTCCGGTCGAAAGGCTTTCCAGAAACCAATGGATGAAGGTATCCAGTTATTAAATGCAATTCAGGATGTGTATCTGGATGAATCTATAACGATCGCATAATAATAGTTAACGCATTTTTCAAGGGGCAGAGTAAACCTGCCCCTTGATCAGTTTACTATTCATTCAGTATCTGCAACTCCCTTGACTTCAGGACAGCCTGAGTTCGATTGGTGACACCCAGTTCACGAAAGATAGCACTAATATGCATTTTAACAGTGGCTTCTGAAATATTCAGGCCATCAGCTATCAACTTATTGGCCTGACCCTGCTCCATTAATTGTAATACTTCAAGCTGACGCCGGGTCAGATGAGTTTGTTGCTGATCATGGCTATGCATCATTTGTGAGGGTAAATACACTTCACCCGCCATCACCAGGCGCAGAGCATTGAGCATTACGCTACCACTGGAATCCTTGCGTATATACCCCATAGCACCCAGCTTGATCGCTTTGTGCATATCCTGTTGATTATTACTTGCAGAGAGTACGACGATCGGCAAAGTTGGCTGCAGACGTGAAAGAGCCTCCAATGCATCAAACCCATTCTGACCTGGCATGTACAGATCAATCAAGGCCAGATCAAGGTCATCATGTTCAGCGGCAGCACTTAAAGCCTGTTCCACATTACCTGTTTCGACTGTAACGACTTCTTCATCCAGAGCCTTAAGAATATGCGTTAAGCCTTCACGGAACATGGCGTGGTCATCTGCTAACAATATCTTCATACTCTGCTCCTTTTTAATGCAGGCTCTGAACTTATATCATCATCACCTATATCTGTACAGACTAAAGTTGGTAGTCATAAAGACGAAAGCTGTATTGATATATCGTGTTTTAAGGTAATAATGGTGTTTTCAGTGGAGAGGGATCAGGCAAAAGTAAATACGAAAATATTCCCAGCCTGTCATCAGATATTATGCGAATTTCTTTCCCTTCAAACACAGATCAGCCCGAATTGAATGATCAAATAATGGCTGTACGCAAACAACTGCTGCTCATCCTGTTGTTGAATTTGCCATTGGTCATCGTATTAAGCTGGATTTACTGGCCTCTTGTTGATCACTGGACACTTGGGGCATGGTCATTAACCATGTTGATGGTAATGATTTTTCGACTGGTGCTATTTATCTTCTTCGCCGACAGAATAAGCGCCAGACTACCGACACATCAACATCAATGGATTCTGGTTTCCAATTCCGCCCTGTCAGGGCTGTTATGGGGTTGGGCTGGTGTACTTTTCTTTGTTCCTGACCAGCTTGAATATCAACTTATTATCCTGATGGTATTAATCGTTAAAGGTACAGGTTCTGTATCCTCGATTATCAATAGCCTGCCCGCTTTTTACGCTTACTTTCCAGCCTCGATGCTACCAATATCTCTCATGTTTCTAAAGCAGGGGGAAATAACTTCAGTAATACTTGGATTGATCAGTCTATTTTTTACAGTCATCGTGTTGCTATTCGGGCGAAACCTCAATCGTACACTTCTTGAATCTTTAAGTATTCGTTATGAAAATCAACGTCTGCTTCAGGAAACCGAACAGCGCAAAAAACAGGCTGAAAAAGCTAACCAGGCCAAGACTGATTTCCTGGCCGCAGCCAGCCATGACCTCCGGCAGCCCATTCATGCCATGAGTCTGTTACTGAATGTACTCGAACAACCACATGATACTCAATCCGTAAGCAGAGTTACTGAGCAGATGCGCGGAACGCTTGATTCTCTAACTCACCTGCTCAACGCATTACTGGACATCAGCCGACTGGATGCGGGCAATGTGCAGGTCAATCTGGTACATATCGACATTTTAGATATTACCAACCGACTTAATGACGAATTTCAATTACTGGCCAAAGACAAAGGGCTTGAACTTCATTGGCCGCATCAATCCATCTATATCCATACCGATGCTGTTTTACTCGAGCAGGTAATCAGAAATCTGGTCAGTAATGCGATCCGTTACACCCATCAGGGTCGCATTGATGTGCGCTGTCAGGTACATCAGGATAAAGTCAGAATAGAAATAGAGGATACTGGGATAGGAATCGAAACAGCGCAACAGGAAAACATCTTCAACGAGTTTTACCAGCTTGCAAATCTACCGTCTGACCGCAACCATGGACTGGGATTGGGGCTTGCTATTGTCGATCGGATAATGAAATTACTGGGCTGCCAGATCGAACTGGTTTCAACACCTCAATCTGGCTCCTGTTTCTCATTTGAGCTGGAAAGAGGGGATGCCAACTCTGTAACCATTAATAATTCTGATGCTCTTACTCCCGGCATAACAGGTGAGCTCAATAGCTGTGTAGCCCTGTTAGAAGATGATAAAGAGGTAAGTGAAGCCATGCAGTTATTATTAGAAAGCTGGGGTTGTCGTACTTTTACAGCTGTTGATAGTGGGGATCTGTTAACACAGCTAAGCGCAGCGAAACTGAATCCCGATATTATCATAAGCGACCTACAACTGAGCAAAGGAAAAAACGGTATCGATGAAAGCAAAAAAATTAGCCAGATCTTATCGATTAAAATACCCGTGCTAATAATAACCGGTAATATCCAGGCAGAACAATTAGCACAGGTAAAAGCATCAGGTTTACCGTTACTCTATAAACCTGTAGCGCCGGCCAAGCTACGTGCCTTTCTACGCTCACATCGTGCACGACAGAAAAACGGCACTAGTTAACACTATTTTTTCCTGTAACACAGACCTTAGTCTAGGGTCTTCTATACAAATTGTGAATTACCATAATAAAGACACTTATCTATCATTAAGTAATGCAATAGCCCAACGTAAATAATAAAACGATCAAGCTGGGTTAAGTAATAAAAAACTATTAACCGTAGTAAACAATTGGAGAACTCTGATGGATAAAAATATTATCAAGCTGGCCACTCTTACTCTCAGCTTATCGATACTCAACTTAAGCGGATGTGGTGGAGGCGCAAGCAGCCCAACTGGAAATAACCAACCACCTTCAATCGAAGGTATAAGTGCTGACTATACACGCGCCGGCAAAACCTATAACTTTTTACCAACGGCAATGGATCCAGAAAATGATTCGTTGTTATTCAGCATTGAGAACAAACCCGACTGGCTACAGTTTAATAATAGTAACGGTGAGCTAAGCGGTATCCCTGATGACCAGGATGTTCAACAATATGAGAATATCATCATCAAAGTGAGTGACGGTGTTAATACCACCTCTCTGCTACCTTTTTCTTTAAAGGTCATGTATGCTGAAGTCGGTGAGGCTAACGTTGTGATTGACCCTGCGTCGCAGGTAAACAATACCAGCAATGGATATACCGTACAGGGAAAAGCATCAATTACAGTGGGTGGCCTGGAAAATGAACTGAATAATGCTGACCTGCAGTTCGAATATGATGCCGATGGAAATTTACTGAATCTGGAAGGCGACTCCGACGTGCCGCCAGTCATCAGTGACAGGCTATCACTCGATAGCGGTGTACACGCCATTGTTGGAATGTATACCGGTGCTGAAATTAATGCCAGCATGGATATCGGAGCTGATTCTGAACCCGGTATTTTATTACGCGATGAATTTCGCTACCTGGTGTATTTTCTCGAGACAGGTGTAGATTTAAGCTTCCATGGTAAAAAAGGCGATGAAGGTATCAGCATGGGATTAGCGGGTACACGTACCTTGATTATCAGCGACCCTACCGATCCATTCTTTTATTATTTTGGTTCTGTAGCCGGTGTTGATATCGGTTTTGGATATTCATTTAATCAAAACATACCCTATCAACCTATCTTCGATAACAACAGCTCTACACCCTTTGCGCCACTGGAACCTTTTTTAGGTCAGGCTGTTTTAAAAGGGGCCTTCCCTATCTCTGCATTCAAAGTTTTTGATGTGTTTGAAATGACAGGTACTGCCGTATGCAGTCCTGCCCAACTGGTCAGCTGTGAAAAACCTACACCAGTTGGAATTGTAAGCAATCTTGCTCAGGCTCTTATTCTTGATGGTGGTGTAGATCCCAGTCAACAGATTAAACTGGGTATTAACGGCGGAGCAGGAATCAAATTTGCCATACTTGGCATAGACCTTTTCGAGTATCACCTGCTTGATATCGCATCCATGATTGATATAGGAACAGACCGTGAACACCTCGCTTTACAGGGTGTCATTGAAACAGGCACTTCTAGTCAACCCTCATGGCTGCCCTTCAAGCCTGTGCCTGACCCCAATGCCATCATGATTGCTAATGTATTTGCAGACGTAGAAACTGATACAGGAAATGGTGATTTTGAAATGTCACTATACGGAGCAATCGATTCAGATTTTCCGCTAGCGCGGATGAATGGTTCGATTAATATCAATCCCCAGGGAATGCAGATGGAGGGAGTTATTAATGACCCTGATAATCCGATTACAGTAGACGCCATCGTTGACGGAGATGGTCTGCAAGCCAGCATAGACTTCGCCATCGACATTCAGGGCAATATAAACCAGATCACCAACGATAGCCTGGACAGAGCAGTTAACAAATTCAATCAGGCCCTGGTAGATCTGGATAATGCCATTATCGACTATGAGGGTGCTGTCAGCCTGGATGGTTTTCGTTCCAGGATTCCAGATATCGTTGATAACGCTATTGGAGTTTTAAACGCACTTCCACAAAGAGTCTACAACGATGTCTACAGCGCTGCGAAAACAGGGATTGATAATGCTGAGAAGACCTATTCAGTGGGCAAGCTTTCCTATACCTTTGACCTTAACAAATATCTGAATTCAAGTAGTGAAGCGGCTGCCTCAGCGACTACTATACGCAATCAGACCCAGACCACTGTGAATGCACGTATTGTTGAGCTGGAGAAATTACGCACAGAAGCACTACGCTCTGAAGATACCCCGACCTTTCGTGCCGCTTTAAAATCCGCGCTGCTAAAGGTTGCCAGCCAGGCAAAATTGAGCATATCGGTTTTGGTTAGAAGAACTGTTGATTTCGGTTTCCCAGTAGGTGAAAAAAGCATTACTTTTTACAACAATACTTTAACCTATACCATCATTGATGACGCCACGAAGAATGACTTACTAATAGCAGCCGCAAATGTAGATGATATCGACCCGGCTTATACCGTTAGAGTCGACACTCAGGCCTACTATGATGCTTTACCTACAGAAACTGCTATTGAAGAGGTTCGCAATGAGGTGAACAATGGCATACGTCCAATACCCGAATTCAGAGGAGCGGGTTACTCAGTAACACGTAACCTGGATCAATCTATTTATATTTTATTGGGACAGGACAAAATAGAAGTTGATTTTAACCCGCTAGACCCAGTCACTGTGGTTGAAAATATTGGTAATCTCATCTCAGATCAATTGTTACAGTAATTTAAACTGTTGATTCCGGGTACAAATGGATTTGTACCCGGATAATGAGCTTCAATCTGCATAGGACAGATACTCTTTGCCCTTTTTTATTCATACAGTTTTAATCATAGTGTAATATCCGCATCAACTTAACAGGGAAAAGTAATTCACCAAATGACCATTAATTTTAAAGCAGAACCTTTTACCCTCGTTCTTTCTGGCGGTGGCGCTTTAGGCATTGCCCACCTTGGCATATTGCACGATATGGAGATTCAGGGTTTGGTACCCTGTGAGATTGTCGGTACCAGCATGGGTGGCATTATCGGAGCCTGTAAGTCCATAGGCATGAAGGAACAGGAAATATTTGAAAAGCTTAAAACGCTTGCTGGAATCTTCAACTGGGTAAAATTCTCCTGGAGCGGAAACGCGGTAATCGATAGTGGAAAAATCGCTGCAATTTTTGCAGACATCTTTGAAGACAGGCAGATGAGTGATACCCAGATCCCTCTAAAACTCATTGCAACCAACCTACTAAATGGAAATAAGAAAGTCTTCGATTGCACCGATGATCTGTATATCAAAGATGCCGTGCTTGCTACCATGGCTATTCCCGGTATTTTTGCTGAACAGGAAATCGACGGTGAGATTTATGGCGATGGTTTTCTTTGTGAGAATCTTGGTTTGAACGAAGCGAGTTATGAAAACATTCTCGCCGTTGATGTACTTGGACAACATTCTTTTGAAAAGAAAATGCCTGACGGTTTTTTCAAAACCACCAAGGTGCTGGAGATGTTTGAGAAATCGATGCGTCTGTTAATCTATAACCAGACCCGCACAAACCTCAGTCATAGCCAGAAAAATATCCTGCTTCTGGAACCGGATACCCAGGCGTACAAAACTTTTCACTTTAATAAAACCGATGAGCTCAGGGCATTGGGAGTTGGCATGCTGAATACCTCAACAAAGTCTTTCTGATCAAACTCGGCTCTTGCTATGCTGCATTAAATAATGAACCAGCAGACCTATCACCAAACCCCAAAACGGTGTTCCTACGGATAAGAAAGACCCACCAGAAGCAGTAATAATAAAAGTCAGGATTGCCGCTTCTCGATGCTCCAC
The DNA here is from genome assembly GCA_050306135.1 of Gammaproteobacteria bacterium. Taxonomy (GTDB): domain Bacteria; phylum Pseudomonadota; class Gammaproteobacteria; genus JACNJF01. Next base: position 22,210 of record JBNLGQ010000008.1, on the reverse strand, counting down.
ATCCTGTAAGGCTGAGCCTAAACTATTTGCGATGGTACCCAGTAGTGCCAACCCTGCAATGGCTGAAACCAGCTGCACAGGAAAAGCTGCAAACAGACTCGCAACTGTGGCCCCAAATAATCCGGCCAGAATGTAGAAAACACCTGTCCAGATAGTTGCGAAATAGCGCTTACTCGGATCCTTATCGACATCTTCCCCCATACACAGGGCAGCGGTAATGGCAGCCATGTTGTAGGCATAACCGCCGAAGGGTGCTAACACAACACCTAGTAACCCTGTCCAACCGATTAGAGGTGATGCCGGTGTCTGGTATTTATGTGCTCGTAATACGGCAATTCCCGGCACATTTTGCGAAGCCATGGTCACAATAAAAAGCGGTAGACCGACACCAATCAATACTGAAACATTCCAGCTCGGCATAACCAGTACGGGTGACGTAAGGGAAAGCACTGAGTCCACAGCCTGTATCTTTCCCTGAACTAAGGCAATCAATACACCCCCTCCAAATGTGATCGGAACCGTATAGGAAGATCTTCTCCACTTACCTAGAATGTAAATCGTGATCATGCCCCCAACCAGTATTAACTCTTCGGTAAAAGCCGGAAACACTGCCAGCCCAAAGCGCAATAAAACCCCGGCAAGCATTGCTGTCGCCAGGCTATGCGGAACCAGTTTCATGATTTTATTAAACCAGCCGGTGACACCACAGATGGTAATCAGTACAGAACTCAAGATAAAAGCGCCGATGGCATCAGACATCGCTACTCCTGGTAAGCTCGTTACCAGTAATGCCGCACCAGGTGTAGACCAGGCAATGAGTATCGGGTGTTTGTAATACAGGGATAAGCCAATACTGCTCACTCCCATACCAAGTCCCAAAGCCAACAACCATGAACTCACCTGATCAATACCTGCCCCGCCAGCAATAGCTGCCTGAAATACGATGGCAGCTGAACTGGTATACCCGATCAGGATCGCAACAAAGCCTGAGATCATATATTTGAATGAGAGGAAATTCTTTACCATAATATTTTGTGCGTTATAACGTACATGCTGGCAACCTTACCACTTGTGCGTTATAACATCCAGATAGTTTTCTTTGAAACAACAACTTATGGCCGATCCAAAAGACTATTTAAGCAGGGCTCTTCAAGATATACGTAAAGATAAAGGCCTAAGCCTGGATGCCACTGCAAAATTAACCGGCGTCAGCAAAGCAATGTTAGGTCAGATTGAACGTGGCGAATCCAGCCCTACCGTTTCCACACTATGGAAGATAGCAACCGGTCTTGATGTTTCATTAACCACCTTTATCGAGCCGTCACCAGGCAGCTACCCTCAGGCAACTGTGATTAGAACCGCTGAAGTCATCCGCCAGCATCCTGCCAATGGCGGCTTACATATTGCCCCTCTTTTTCCATTTGAGGAAACCCTTGGATTTGAATATCTGGAGCTGATCTTTGAGGCAGGTTATGAACGCAGGTCAAAGGCGCATGCCCCCGGTATGATTGAGTTTATAACAGTCATTGAAGGACAGCTGGATGTACTCAGCAATAAAAAATGGCTCCCGGTAAAAGCGGGCCAAACCATCCGCTTTGCGGGGGATAAACCGCATGGTTATCGTAATCTTAATGATGTTGATGCAAGGGTTATTAGTATCATCCATTACCAGAATCGATAGATAGATATTAAGTTCATCTGCTTAATTAAGCATGATCAAGCTATCGTCAATTGTCAGTTTGGCTAACTCATCAGCAAAAATTCTCTTCACTCCACAGACTAATTGTTAAATATTAACTTAAATAACCAGCAAAAATTATGCGGATATTTCACGGTCCATGCATGATAATTCTTTAAACTCTCTGCAACCGTCAAACTGGATCATGACAATAATCACTTTATTGGAGTTACAAAATGAAAAATGTCGATATGCATTCAGATTCCAGTATATTTCAAACATTGTTCCGCTATACACAGGCTTTATCGGTTGCTTTGGGCTATCGTGATACATCTACACAGCTTCATTCGGAACGTGTACTTGGTTTATCTCTTGAGCTGGCTATCAAATATGGATTGAATGAGGATGACCTCGATATTTTAAGGATAGCCGCCTCGTTTCATGACATCGGTAAGATTGGCATACCAGACCCGGTATTATTGAAAGACGGTAGCTATGACGAAAAAGACTGGACTGTGATGAGAGAACACCCAAAGATCGGTGCTGACATTTTACGAGCTATAGATTTCGAAAGCGCAAAAATGGCTGCAGATGTTATCCACAGCCATCATGAACATTTTGATGGTTCCGGTTATCCAGAGGGGAAGTCAAAACAGGATATTTCTATTCTGGCCAGAATAATCAGTGTGGCTGATGCTTACGATGCAATGGCAATGACTCGCTCCTATCATCAGGCCAAACCGCATGATCAAATCATGGACATCATTCATCAGGAAACCGGCAATAAATTTGACCCTGATATTGTTGCTGTTTTTGCTGACATTATCGAGATCAGTGAATATAAATCCAGTGTGTAATCAGTTTCACTAGTAATTGCCTGCCAGATGTTGCTGTGACGACATAAGAACTGGTCAAATTTCAGCAATCTGAAAGCTACCACTTATATCTTTCAGGAAATACGAATCCTGACCACCTTCATTGTTTCAAACTCAATACCGGCAACCATCTCGGGTTGCGGATAATAGGTTAAATTCACCGTTGCTCCCGTTAAATTTTTGTAACGTTTTTTACGCTTGTATTTAAAAGGAACTTCACATTTTTCAATCATGATCGTATTAATAATCCACCCTTCACTTTCACGCTGCACATGAGAAGTGACTTTCACCATATCCGAGTGGACAAGTTGAGGGTTCTTCTTTAGTAGTTTATCTACCTGAGACTTCATCATTATTTATTCTCTGATGAGTGATTTTTGAGCATATGGCTATACGATCCGAGCAATGTGCGCTATAAAGGCTACATTATACTTAAAATCACTTTCCATATTGACTGCTAAAGCAACTATCTCTGAGCTTATCTCCATCACTTGACTTCAAAAAATTGCCACTTCATAGTTCCTCATCATGAATGAAAATGATTCCTCATTAGATCCAGAACCAGGCCTAAGTCTTGATGTACGTATTCGGGCTGACCGCTTGCAACTGCTGTATCACCAGTCATTTCCAGCAGTCTTCACCAGCCTTATAGTTGCGTTATTACTATTTCTCATATTATGGGGACAAGTTCAGGACGACCTGCTTATTGGCTGGATGGTTTGTATCTTTATCACTGTTGCACTGCGCTTCACGCTGTTTTTTGTATTTCGCCGCCGCAACCCTGGTAGTTTGCAAATTCTGGACTGGGAACTACCCTATGGCATCACTCTCTTTACTTCTTCTTTAGTCTGGGGGCTGGGCGTGTTATGGATCATGACCGAGAGCGAGCTGTTGTATCAGGTTTTCTGTTACCTCTTTTTGCTTGGCATGGGGGGTGGAGCTATCTCTCTTTATTCAGCCCTCCGAGGTATGGCTATAGGCGCAATGCTCATCGTATTACTTCCTGCCACTCTCTGGCTGATGTTTCAATGGCATCTGGCTGAAGTCAACCTCGCCCTGGCGGCGATACTATTCATGGGCGTGTTGATACGCAGTAGTAAGGTATTATCTTCCGCTTTAACTACCAATTTTAAATTAGCACACCGACTCGCAATAGCTAAGCAGAGTGCCGAGCACCTTGCAAATACTGATTTCATGACCGGACTAATTAACCGTCGAGCATTCTTTGACCACGGACAGGTGCTGAGCAATTATTGCGAACGTAAGCAGCTTCCGCTCAGTGTCGCCATGATCGATGCTGATCACTTCAAACAAATCAATGACCGTTATGGTCATGCTCTAGGGGATGCGGTATTACAGCATCTGGCAACACTATTAAAAAACAGCCTGCGTAAATCGGATGTATGTGGTCGTATGGGCGGTGAAGAATTTGCCATACTGTTGCCGGATACTCCACTCAGTGAAGCTATTGCACTGGCAGATAAATTTTGTCAGTCATATGCAGCAACGCCGACTATCAGCGGTGGTCAGTTAGTCACTAACACAGTTAGTATTGGCGTTGCCTGTGGTGGATATAATATAGATCGTCTGTTGCATTGTGCCGATCAGGCACTTTACCGGGCTAAATCATCAGGCCGCAACCAGACTGTTTCAGAAGATTGTAAGACTTTGAAAATAGCTGCTGGTTAGTTCTCATACAGAAAAACTCTTTTCGGCTATATTTTTCTTCGTGGTTGATTAAATCTATACATCGAAAAAGACCAAAAGCAATTCTATAACCACGGAATACACAGAGAGCACAGAGTTTTTCTTTGCAACAAATCTCTTCGCTTAAACTGAATAATGTATACCACCAGTTATTGAACTCACTTAAGCTTGGAAGCCCAGATAGCCAGCTTATGCCGCATGGTGACCTGAGATACATCAATCTCTGGAATGGGCTGGATCACCTTGTCATGAACCAGCAAACGGTAGATATACTCAATTTTTTCATTCGCAGAATCGGTAGCTTCGAATTCCACTACACCCCTGCTTTCTCCGTACTTAACTCCTTCTTCTATTGCTTTTTTGATCAGCTCTTTTTCATTCTTGAGTTTTTTCATTCCGGACCTCTTACGTTAAGCAGATGCCGGCTAGATTAATCGCTGCTCCTCGCCTGGTCAATCAGCAGGCATAGAGCTTAGGCACATATTTGCTGATACATCTGCATGGCACTGGAGGATTCATTACCGGTTAGAATGAAACCTACCAACTTGCCATCAGAAAGATACTCTATATGCTGTTCGTTAACATCTCTACGTTCAATGCCAGTTTGATCTTTGGTATTGGGTAGACATACCGTAAGCGGAAAGCTTGGGGTTTTCACTCGTACCAGCGGTGAGACTGACTGGAATGGTACAACATTGCCCCCCAGCTGAGCTGCAATAGTTTCAGCCTGTCGGCGTATCGGCTCTATGTACGCATAGATCTGACCATCCACCTCGGCACAATCACCAATCGCATACACATCGTCGACTGAAGTACGCATCAGATGATCAGTAATAATTCCCTTATTCACTGACAGCCCAGCTTTTTCGGCCAGCTGTGTGTTGGCCTGTAATCCTGCGGCTGATAATACCAGATCGGTTTCCAGCGCACTGCCATCAGAAAGAATAGCCCGTAATCGATCTGAACTTTGCTCCACCTGATCCAGCGTCGAACTCAGGTGCCAATCCACCCCCTTTTGCTCTAACTGAACTTTTAGCTGCTGAGCCACATCATTCGGTAACAGGCTAGACAGGGCATGATCACTCGGTTCAATCAGGCTCACCTTGTAACCCGCAGAGGATAAATCTTCAGCAAATTCACAGCCAATAAGGCCAGCACCCAGGATAGTGACATGCCTGACTCCGGCATCCAGACGCGCACGTAATTTTTTATAGGCCATTAGATCATTAACGCTAACAATGCTTTCTGCCGCATCACCTGCAATCGGTATTTGACGCTGATGCGCACCCAGAGCGAGAATTAAATGTCCATATTGAATACCACCTTTGGAGGTGGTGATACGTTTTTTATTGGTATCGATCTTAATAACACGGGTTTCGGTTCTTACATCGATATTTAATGATGCTGCTTTTCTAGCCGCATCCATATCAGTTAGATCTTCAGCCGTTTTACCTTTTGCCAGAGCTGTGGAAAGTGCTGGTTTCGGGTAAATGATTCCTTCACATGCTGATACCAGTAAGACGGGGGTTTGCTGATCAAGTTTTCGCACAGCTTCAGCGACTGACCATCCACCTATGCCAGATCCTATAATCACAATAGCATCTTCACTACCACGACTCATCTTGTTGTTTGTTGATTTGACGAGCTTGCTCACTGCCGGAGCCACCGGTGCATCCGGCAACAGACGTAAATCAGCTTTCGTCAGACCACATAATGGGCACTCCCAGTCATCCGGGATATCCTGGAATCGTGTGCCAGGAGCCAGACCGGAATCGGGATCTCCTTCGGCTTCATAATAAATATAACCACAGGCATCGCACACATAACGTTGGTAGTCTGACATAGTCATTTGTTAGCCCTCATTGACTGAATTCAGGATATTGCTAAAAATTTCATCCAGCTCCAGACCTATGGCATCCAGCTCTGGCGAATTAAATGCAGAGAAAACTGTTCCCGGCATACGGCAGGCAACGATAACCTCCTCGCCCTGCTCATACACATGGATACGTAATGGGATATCATGACCGGCGGCCTTACAGGCTTCCCATACGCGAATCGCAAAGTCAGGTCTGAACACTTCCAGAATTTGATCAGCGGGTACCGTTTTACCCATTTTGGCTGCATTCGCCTGACCATTAATATGTGCGACAACACGCATATTCTGTTGCTCAATGGCACTCAGCAAGGTTTCTACGGTTTGTTCCGCTGTCTGATTTGATTTGATTGTTTTCATCGCATTCTCTTTATGGAATGAGGGGCTTGCGCCCCTCGTGATAAGACTCAGGCTGCGACAGCCACGGTATCGAGTTCTTTACGCAAATGTTTGATTGCCGGTGTTACGATGGCAATAAAATAGGACTCACGTAACTTCCTCTGTGCAGGCGCTTCTTTTAGATAACCCTTAGCACCGGTATGCATCATAGCGGATTGAGAAGCCCGAATTGCAAGCTCACCGGCAGCCAGACGAAGCTGCAAAATCTCGCGGAAAAACTCATCCGAGGTTTCGAAAGGTTCTTCAGCCAGAGCCAAAGTGGCCTCAACAGCATCATCCAGTTCTTCCTGTAGTTCATCAGGTCTATCTTCAAGATAGCAGTTAACATGACCTAACAACGGCTCTACTTCACGGCTGATATCGATACAGGATTGAATATTGCCAACACCCATACCAAATTGCAGTAATACCATACCGGCACGAATGCGCTTCAGGAATGCTGCACCATCATGATCGATAATCATCGAATCTGGTATGAACACATTGTCGAAGATGCAGGCAAAAGTACGAGTACCTTCGAGTGCAGTAAAATGCGCAGAAAGCTTGAGTGTAAAACCTTCTGTTGAACAATCTACCAAGGTCATCACTGAGCGGCCATTTGAACCTTCCAGTTCGAATAAGGTACCAAAGACGTGGTTTTCTCCCAGATTAGATACCCATGGCAGGGAACCATTGATAATATAACCACCATCCACTTTCTTACCCTTTAGACGTAAAGGTTCAATTCCCGCGAACGCTTTCATGGTATTTGACATACCTGTGCCCGCAAGCACTTCACCTGAGGCTACTTTTGGTAACCAGATATCACGTACCTCAGCATTTTCTGCATTCTGCAGATACCAGCCACAGGTATCCTGACACCACATGGTAAATCCGGTCGACAGACATTCATGCGAGACGGTAGCCATAGCCTGAATAGCTGCACCCATATCATGTGCACCATCCGGGCGTACAAAAGGCAGGTGCTGTTTAAAGGCACCTATAGGTCCAAGTCGACGTAATATCTCTTCAGGATAATACCCTTCAATATCAATCTTGTTAGTTAAAGGCTTTAGATTAGTATCGACAATCTGCTGAGTTGCGACTATCAGTTCATCCACCGATAACAGATCATCAGTCGTTTTCATTGCTGCTTCGCTCATGACTATGGCTCCTTTTAACCAGCAATTAAGCGGGTGTCACTTCCAGTGCTACATTGTTACGCAGAGTATTGGCAACTGGTGACCATACATTAGAATGTCCGATAATTTCATCGATCTGTTCTTTACTGGCATCACCTTCTGCATCAATCTTTACACGTACTGCTGAAAAGCCCAGAGTCTTGGCTTCATCCAGATCTCCAGTTCCCCAGACAGCTGTTACATTGATATCGCCTTCCAGTTCTAATTCAAGTTTGCTTAGTTTGATACCACGAGCAGTTGCGTTGGCATGTACGCCCACTGCAAGGCAGGCACCCAGCGTAGCCAGTACAGCTTCAGATGGATTCGGCGCCTTGTTTTCGCCTAATAGATGAGGAGGCTCATCGATCAGCATAGGCTCAAGATCACGTACATAGGTTTGCATACGGAACTGACCTTCACATACGGTCTTTGCCTTCAGAGTCACTACTGAATCTGGATTCGCCTTACCTTTTTCACCTAGTTCTTTTAAACCTTCGCTATCCAGTGGACGCAGGCAGCTCATATTTCTTGCGATTGTTTGTTGATTTACACTCATGTTCATTCTCCAATATGGTTAATAGTTAAACATACTGAAGATATTGCAACGGTTGAGCCAGAAGCACTTTATTACTTTAAAATCAGTAACTTAGATGAACTTTAGTGTTTTTATAAATTATCACCCAATCTTGTTTGTCGACATTGTCCAGTTGCAATGGGAACTTTGTCCATCAATGTCACTGGACAATGTCAAACCTCCAGATTCAACTTCTTAATCCGATAACGAAATTGTCGCGGTGTCATTCCCAAACTCATTGCGGCTCTAGTCTTATTTCCTTGCTGTTTAGCCAGCGCCTGCAGAATTTGTGACGACTCATCTTCTCTTACCCTTAAATAGGGCCGCAGTCCATCTGTCGCCATAGAACCTTTATTGAAAACGTCTCCTGACATTGCTATATCAGAATTTATTTCTACTGCCTGATCTTTAACCTCAGGCATGTCTGGAGAATTCACGCCCACTTCTTCATCCAGTATTTGCTGAATCAATTCTTCTGATATCTGATTTTCTACACACAACAAAACTGACCGTTTAACCAGATTTTCAAGCTGTCTTATATTGCCTGGCCAGGGGTATTGCTCCAGAATTCTTAATGCGCCTGTTGTGAAGTTTTGTTTGCGTCCATATTCTTCATTGGCCATATTCAGAAAAAATCTGCACAGAATAGGCACATCCCCTCTACGAGCACGTAATGCCGGCAAACGAATAGGAAAAACATTTAGACGATAGAAAAGATCCAGTCTGAATCGATTTTCATTCACTGCTTCCTGAAGATTCTTATGTGTAGCCGCGAGTATTCTGACATCTACATTAATATCCTTGCTACCACCAACACGCTGTATCACCTTATACTCCAGAACCTTGAGTAACTTGGCCTGTAGATCAAGGTCCATATCGCCTATCTCATCCAGAAACAAAGTACCTCCCGATGCAAGTTCGATCTTACCCTGTTTGGTTCCAACCGCCCCGGTGAAAGCGCCTTTTTCATGTCCAAACAATTCTGATTCTATCAATGCTGATGGTATGGCAGCACAGTTGATACTCACAAACGGTCCCTGGGCTCTTTTACTCGCCAGATGCTGCATACGTGCGAATCTCTCCTTACCCGTACCGGACTCACCCAGCAACAGTACCGTGGTATTAGTATCTGCGACCTGTAGTGCCTGCTGAATAGCCTGATGTAACGCTGGACTTTGGCCCATTATTCCAAATCTCGCACCCTTACTCTCCAGTTTGTTTTTTAATAACAGGTTTTCAGACATGAGCTGAGCTGTACGCTCTGACACCAGTTCATTAATAACCAGTACCTGGGCAATAAAGGTAGCCATAACCTGCAGCAATGCCAGATCTCTGGAAAAGGGTCTTTCTCTGATTCGTAAGCGATGAAAAGCAAGTACACCAATGGGTGACTCATCAGCGATAATGGGTACCGCCATATAGGAAACGACTTCATCTGGTAAGGTAGTACGATCAACCGCTCTGGCTAGATAGGTAGGTTCTTCATCTATATCCTGAATCAAGGCAATCTGACCTGTTTGATACACCTTACCGGTGATCCCCTCTCCGATCATATAGCGTCCTCGATCACGTTCATTTTCGGTCAAACCATAGGAGTATTTTATTTCTAATGTGCCGTTCTGGATATCTGGCAATAACACCCTGCCACGGTTCAAACCCAGCAATTGGGATAACAATCGTAATATGCCCTGGATGGCAGGACCCGGTTCTACATATTTTGTGATTAGCTTGGAGGCTTCGTGTACTACTAATAATTCTGATTCAAGAATAGATGACTCACTACTCTGATCCATAATCAACTCCTGACAATGTCGACAAAGAGATGAGTATGCTTAAGCATTACCGACAGTCTAATTTTCGCGTGAGTTTTTTGAGGATTCTCTTATAAGGTGCGTAATAATCGACCCATGCACTATAGCAGTGCAAAGGTCGATTTACATAGGTTAACTAGTCTTGATTGTGCCAGCTAAAACGTTGAATAAAACTGACACAAATTGCATCAAGAAAAAATCCAATGATGCCGATGATCACAACCATTGCGGCCAGAGTATCGTATTCTAGAGTATCTCTGGCGTCATTAATTGCATAACCCAGTCCACTGGTAACACCCAGATATTCAGCTGGTACGAGCACAATCCAGGCCACACCAACTGCAAGTCTTATACCCGCAAAAACATCCTGGCCTATGGCTGGCAAAATAATACGCCCTAGCATCTGTGTACCACCTGCGCCCAGATTTTTGGCTACCTTAAACCATAACGGGTCTATGCGACGAACACCCTGTGCAGTTGAAAATACAATGGGCCATATTGCTGCCACAGTGATCAGAAAAACAATAGCACTATCCCAGGTGGCAAAAGCCATTACCGCAATAGGCATCCATGCCAGTGGAGATATCATTCTCAGAAACTGAAAAGGTACATGCGTCAGTTCTCGCATACGGGCAAACAATCCGATAGCAACTCCAACCGGCACGCCAATCAGCACGGCCCATAAAAGCCCATTACCTATTCTTTGCAAACTGGGTACAGCAGCTTCGATGACATATCCGCTAGCAATGATGTCAAACAGCCGTTTAAAGGCTGGCCCTGGCGCAAAATCAGCAAAAGATTCTGTATCTGGATTGTTGGCTATTATCCAGCCACCCAACCACCAGAGGCCCAGCATCAATAAAATGCCAGCTGCCGGATAACCTAATCGGGTCAATAAAAACTGTCCTATGCGTGACCAGTCTATACTATTTTCTGGTTTGTCCATTTCTAAAGACATCACGGTTTGTGGTGTACTCATATCTTCACCACTTCTTTTCTTTCATAGGGGTTAGCAGCATCTACACCTGGTGAATTTTCCCAGCCCTTGTATTTTTCCATTGCAGCTTTTACATGCTTGTAATCCACCAGGTCATCTGCCACAAACTGAGGATCCAGCTTCTTGATAAATGTGGTATCGCCACTGACCAGGGTATCCCCCATAGCTTCCACAATCATTTTGGTAGCTGAGGGATAAGGATAAGGTGAGAAGTCAATTCGACCATTTCCAAACTCGGCCTTGTTGCGGATTGCATCAGGCTTGGCATATTTATCTTCGTCGTAATTGGTCATAGCTCTAACCACTGCCTTGCCAGGCATAGGGAGATATTTTTTTCCATCTTTGGACATCATCATCGCCACTTCTTCCTTGTTCTGCTGGGCATAAACCTCGGCACGCACGATGGCATTCATCACTTTCTGGGTCCATTCAGGTTTTGCATTGACGGTATTTTCATTCATGCAAATAACACAGCAAGGATGATTCTTCCACATATCACCTGTGAAGCGCAGTATCTTACCGCCAGCTTTCATTTCACCGAAGGCATTAAATGGCTCTGCCACTATAAAGGCATCTATCTTTTTAGCTGCCAGTGCAGGTGGCATATCTGGCGGAGGCATGATCATCAGGTTTACTTCGTCTTTGGCGAGTTTGGCTGTTTGATCCTTGATAACCGGTTTCAGACCCGCATTACGTAGGCCCATCTGCAGAACAATATTGTGCATAGAGTACCAGTAGGGAACGGCAATCTGCATACCACCCAGATCTTTGAAATCTTCCGCACCTGTATGTTTTCCAACGACCAGAGCAGAACCATTGATATGTGCCCATGACATAACTTTTACTGGAAAATCATTGTTGTAACGCATCCATACCGGAATCGGCTTAAGAAAATGCACCAGATTGAATTTGCCTGCAGCAAAACCTTCGACCAGTGGAGACCAGCCTCGAATTAGGGTTGGCTTTTCAGCCTTTAGGCCTTCATCTTCAAAAAAGCCCATACCATGCGCAACCAGTAAAGCGGTGGCATCTGTTATAGGGAGATAACCGATTCTAACGACTTCATCATCAGGTGGCGTCATACCTGCCAGACTCAGGCCTGGCATCGTCAGACCAGCGGCTAAACCGCCCATCGCCATCATGTCGAGCATAAAGTCTCTACGGCTCATTTCATGTTTGTATATATATTCTAATTCATCATCTTTTTGCTTAGTCATGGTCAATCTCCAGGGTTAATAGATTTGTTTGTTTCAGGCAGCTTTTTGATCCGAATCTTGTTCGTCGGTCGCTATTTGAGCTGCTTCAGATTCTGTTTCATGTTGGTGAATGTCACCCACCAGGCTTTCAAACTGACTCATCAACTGTTCGCGTTGACGACTAAATTCAGCAGAAGCTCTATTACGAGGAAAAGGTAGATCTACCTTCATCTCGCCGACAATCTTCCCGGGGTTGGCAGACATGATGAGTACACGATCAGCCATCGCAACCGCTTCATCGATATCATGGGTCACAATGACCAGTGTCAGGCCTTCCTGCGAAACAATGCTTGCAACATCATCCTGCAGGCTGGCGCGGGTAAAGGCATCCAGTGCTGAAAAAGGCTCATCCAGTAACAGTAATTCCGGGGAAGTAGCCATCGAGCGTGCTACAGCTACGCGCTGTTGCTGACCGCCCGACAGGCTTTGAACATTGGCGTCGGCTTTGTCTGACAACCCAACCATCTCTAATAGACGATCAATCTTTTTAGCGTCTCGTTGACCGGTAAATATCAGCCCAAGCTCAGCGTTTTGACGCACATTCATCCAGGGGTATAAAGAGGGCTTCTGAAACATCATGTTCCATTTGGCACTGGGCTTACTTACGGTATGCCCATGTATACGTACGCAGCCTTCAGAAGGAATCAATAATCCCGCCAGCATATGTAGCAACGTGGATTTACCACAACCACTACGTCCTATCAGGGCAATTTTTTCACCCGGCTTAATCTGTAACTCAATATTTTTCAGGGTCGGTTGCTTCTGACCCTTAAACGTGTGAGTGATAAAATCGATACTTATGTTTGCACCCATGGCAACACCTCAAAACTTTGATATGTGTCTCCTAATGCAGAGATCATGCCATACGTAAATTTGTTATATACAGTCGTTGAATTACAGTTTTTTCTACCTTTGTCCATTCAGACATGTCCACATTGTCGACTTTGTCGGACAAACTCAGCGTCTTTCTACCGTTCATATACGAGTTTTTATGTATTCAATTAATGTGTACTTCAAATCAGCACTCTGGCATTGCATTTGCATTACATCTGTTACCTATAACTGTCTTGATACACATTAACCGAGGTAAAAATCTATGAATAAACATGAAATGAAAGAAGCCATACTGGCTGCTAAAAAGGAAAAGGGTCTGAGCTGGGCAGCGATTGCTGAAGCAGCCAAACTGGCACCCGAGTATGTCACCTCTGCCTGTCTGGGTATGAATCATCTGGAAAAAGAGAACGCTGATCCAGTAGCCGAAGTATTAGGCCTTGGTGCTGAGCTTTCATCTGCGCTACAGGACTATCCAAACAAGAAATGGGATCAGATGGTACCTACTGACCCGGTCATCTATCGCTGGTATGAAATAGTTGGCGTGTATGGCGAAACCATCAAAGAGCTGATCCATGAGAAATTTGGTGATGGCATTATGTCAGCTATCGATTTCACCATGAATATCGATAAACAGGAAGATCCTAAAGGTGACAGAGTAGTGGTTACCTTAAATGGTAAATTCCTGCCTTACAAATCCTGGTAATAAAAAAAGCCCGGCTTCTCAACCGGGCTTTTTTTTATCTGTCATTTTATTAAATCTGAATATTTTTACTTTACCTGCCTACAGGCATTTAGCTTTAGTCAGACCTTTGTTCAATCGCTTGCCATGCTTATAGCCTTTCCAGTATGCGGCCTTGGCTTCTTCCTGATACTCTTCAGGCATCTGCGAAATCACTTCATTAAAATCGCGGGTGGTCACTTTTTTGTCACCACAGAATTTTCGCTTATAGGCTAGCTGACCGGTGAGCTCGGCAATTCTCATTTGTTTTAGTTTGGGGTCTTCTGCAACAACCGGTTCTGGCTCTGGCTCGGGTTCTGGTTTTGCTTCTTCAACACCATCCACCTTGGCCTGGACCTCTTTATCACCACGGGTACGTGATTCCGTCAGGCGCGCGCATTCATCTTCGGATAACAGCGGTGTTTCTTTCTTACCCTGCTCAAATCCTTCCTGAAATGCATCACGCATAGGATCACGATAATCCTGCGGTAGTTGTTGCACGCGTTTGGTAAATTCGGCCAGCACATCGGCCTGACCACACTGTAATCGGGAAAAACTCAATTTGCCCAGTGTACGCGATAGATTGACGACTGTTGCTGTTGCTGCCTGCTGATCTTTCTTCACCTGTTCAGGATCAGCATTTTCATCTGGCTCAGCCTGTTTGTTAATTTTTTCAATCGCAATATCTATGATTGACATGACCGAGCTTAAACCCTGATCGGCCAATGCATAAGCTGAGGTAGGTATGAGAAAGGCTTGTAAAATCAGTAGAATGGAAATGGTTCTGATCATTGAACGATAACTCATGGTGTGTGTGTTGTTAACAGGTCCAGATGCATTAAAGCATGTTCTCCCGTTTTCATCCACTCTGCAGGTGGGACGCAGCACTCATTTTACTGCATTATAAAGCCCTAAAACTGCCTGTTATATAGGGACTCAACTGCAAATTGGCTTATAAGCGTCAGATCATATAGAAGTAATGTATAGTAAATGATTCAATAACCTATCAAGAGATCTCTTTTAGCGGTCAAGATATTGCATGCAAGTAGATGCCAAACATATAGCCAAAACCATCATCAAGGGCTTTAACAAGCACTATCGTATCTTTCTGGAAATTACCAAAGGAGCCCAGCAGCGTTTCGAAAACTGTGAATGGAACGATGATCGTAAGGCGGCTAAAAAACGCATTACGCTATATAACAAACGCGTACATGAAACCAATGCCATCCTGCGCAAGGAGTATGCTCAGGATGAATTCGACGAAACCCTGTGGAAGCAGGTCAAAATCAAATACCTGCAATTGCTGTATCAGCACAAACAGCCTGAACTCGCCGAGACCTTTTACAATTCGGTATTCACCTCACTGTTTCATCGACGCTATTACAATAATGACAATATCTTCGTGCGACCGGGACTTTCCACCGAATATCTTGATGACGATGAACTGACCTATATCGGCTATTATCCTACGCGCCACGGCATCACCAACACGGTCAGGCAGATATTGAAACTGAATAATCTGAGCCTGCCTTATGAAGACTTTAACCGGGATGTACGCAGGATTGTCACGGTAATAAAACTGCAGATATTGCCCCGCCTGGTATTTCGAAGGCATTTTCAGATACGCGTGTTAACCAGCCTTTTTTTCCGTAACAAAGCTGGCTATATCATCGGCATGGGGGTGAACGGTGATGAAATCATTCCATTTGCCATCCCGCTGCTGAATAACGAGAAAGGCGCGGTATTTGTAGATACGTTGATCCATGAACCCAACGATATTGCCAATCTGTTCAGCTTTGCGCGTACCTATTTTATGGTAGATACGCAAACACCTTCCGCCGTGGTAAATTTTCTGCTGCGTATTCTGCCTACTAAATCCAAGGCAGATATCTATACCTCTATCGGCTTGCAGAAACAGGGTAAGTCAGAGTTTTATCGTGATTTTTTACATCATCTAAGACATTCATCTGATCAGCTGGAGATTGCACCCGGTATCAAGGGTATGGTGATGACGGTATTCAACCTGCCGTCCTACCCCTATGTATTCAAGGTTATCAATGATGTGTTTGCCCCGCCCAAAAAAACTACGCGTGAACGGGTACAGGAAAAATACCAGATCATCAAGATGCATGACCGGGTCGGCCGTATGGCAGATACGCTGGAATACTCTTACGCCGCCTTCCCGCTGGATCGTATCTCGCCTGCATTGATGCAGGAGTTAAATGCAAAGATTCCATCCAGTATGGAGATTGAAAACGATATGTTGATTATCCGTCATCTGTATATCGAGCGCCGCCTGGACCCGCTCAATCTTTATGTGAGCAACCCGGCCAATGATGCAGAATCTGCCATGCTCGACTATGCCCAGGCCATCAAGGATATGGCGGTGGCGAATATCTTCCCCGGCGATCTACTACTGAAAAATTTTGGTGTCACCCGTCATGGACGTGTCATTTTTTACGATTACGATGAAATTGAATTTATGACCACGATGAACTTTCGCCACATTCCAGAGCCCATGTCTCCCGAACAGGAAATGGCCTCTGAACCCTGGTATTCGATTGGCGACTATGATGTATTTCCTGAAGAATTCATTGCTTTTATCACCGGTAACCCACAGCTAAAGCGCCTCATTCTGCAAAATTATGCGGAATTATTTCAACCCAATTACTGGAAGTCGGTACAACAGGACATAAAAAATCATCGATATCGCGATATATTTCCCTACTCCAGCAGTATTAGATTCGAGCGTGTTTTTGACTCAGAACATCTGAAACCCCCGAATATTGCGATTAAACAGGTGAGCATCAGCTAAAACCATGTGCTTTAAGCATCTGATTTATCATCATTTAATTTTCTGTTTAGGGGATAAGCAATGCTTATTGAAAAAGCATTGATAAACGCAATGATGTTTTTAATGGTTACTATTGGAATTCACTACAGGAAATTCCTCACAACTCTCGTTAATATCTATGCCCCTAATTTGGAGAAATCGAAAATCATAGGTTTCAGGACAACATCATGACTTTTAAAACTGCAGATTTATGCGATGACTTCGCCGACCAGATTCGTGTGGTTGAACCGGGCTTTTCCGATTTTGGTGGTAACACAGTGTTTAGTGGCCCAATCTCTACCATCAAATGCTATGAAGACAATTCAAAGGTCAGGCAACAATTATCAACCCCCGGCAATGGCCGTGTACTGGTAGTAGATGCCGGTGGATCCAGGCGTTGCGCTATGCTAGGTGACATTCTTGCCGATAAGGGTGTACAGAATGGCTGGGCTGGCGTCGTCATGTATGGCCTGATTCGTGACAGCCATGACATTAGTCAGATGCCTATCGGTGTCAAGGCTCTGGGCACACACCCTATGAAAAGCGAAAAGAAAGATATTGGCGATATTGATGTCGCTTTGCACTTTGCTGGCGTCACCTTTCAGCCCGGTGAATACCTCTACGCAGATCACGACGGCATCATCGTATCCAGTAACGCATTAGCACTGAATGAGTAATACCCTTCGACATTGTGCAGGGAAAGTTTAGCAACACGAATAAAACAAAAAAGTTAAAAGAGGAATAGAGCATGTCTAAATATAGTGAAATATATCAGCAATCAATCAATGACCCGGATACCTTCTGGGCTGCAGCTGCAGAAGAGCTACATTGGTATAAAAAATGGGATCAGGTACTGGATAGAGATGCCACACCCGTTCCGCGCTGGTTCACGGGTGGCGAATTCAACACCTGCTACAACGCTGTAGACAGGCATGTAGAATCTGGTCGAGGCGATCAAACTGCCATTATTTACGACTCTCCAATCACCAGTCAGCAACGTAAAATCAGCTATGCTGAACTGCTGGAACAGGTATCAACATTCGCTGGCGTACTCATCAGCCAGGGCGTAAACAAGGGCGATAGAGTCATTATCTATATGCCGATGATTCCCGAAGCTGCCGTTGCCATGCTTGCCTGTGCTCGAATTGGTGCTATCCACTCGGTAGTTTTCGGTGGCTTTGCGGCAAACGAGCTGGCCACCCGTATCGATGATGCCAAACCTAATGTGATTGTAAGTGCCAGCTGCGGTATCGAGCCTGGCCGAGTGATCAAATACAAGCCATTGCTCGACGAAGCCATTGAGATTGCCAAACACAAGGTAACCAGTTGCATCATCAAAGCGCGCCCACAGGCTGAGGCCAGCCTGATCAGTGGCCGTGATATCGACTGGGATAGCGCTGCCCAAGCTGCTGAACCTGCTGAATGCGTTCCGGTACTGGCTACGGATCCTCTATATATTCTTTATACCTCAGGTACTACCGGGCAGCCCAAAGGTGTTATTCGTGACAATGGTGGTCATGCAGTTGCCATGTACTGGAGCATGAAAAACCTTTATAACGTTGACGCTGGTGATGTGTACTGGGCAGCCTCCGATGTGGGCTGGGTTGTAGGCCATAGCTATATAGTCTACGCACCATTACTGAAAGGCTGCACCACCATTTTCTACGAAGGCAAGCCTGTCGGCACGCCCGATCCCGGTGCTTTCTGGCGAGTGATCAGCGAGCATAACGTAAGGGTACTGTTCACTGCCCCTACCGCTTTCCGTGCCATCAAGAAAGAAGACCCTGATGGTGAGTACCTCAAGAAATATGATATTTCCTGCATGGATACACTATTCCTGGCAGGAGAACGCTGTGACCCGGATACACTGTTCTGGGCACGTGACAAGCTACAGAAACCGGTTGTCGATCACTGGTGGCAAACCGAAACCGGCTGGGGTATCGCTGCTAATCCAATGGGCATTGAGCCGATGGAAGTTAAACCCGGCTCTCCGACAGTGGCTATGCCCGGATATGATGTACAAATTCTGTCAGAAGATGGCGAGCAGATGGACGATGGTGAAATGGGCGATATCGTCATAAAACTACCATTACCACCATCCTGCCTGCCCAGCCTGTGGGGCAATGACCAACGCTTTATCGACTCATATCTCACCAAGTACAAAGGCTATTACCTGACCGGAGATGCCGGATATAAAGATGCCGATGGCTATTTATGGATCATGAGCAGAACGGATGACGTCATCAATGTAGCCGGACATCGTCTATCGACTGGCGCAATGGAAGAAGTACTGGCAGGCCATGCCGATGTAGCCGAATGCGCCGTTATCGGTGTTAGCGATCAACTAAAGGGACAGATGCCTCTTGGTCTGGTAGTACTGAAAGCCGGTGTAGAACGTGACGAAGCCGAAATCGTCAAGGAACTGGTACAGCGTGTACGTGACCAGATTGGTCCTGTTGCTGCATTTAAGATGGCGCATGTTGTCAAAAGATTACCAAAAACACGTTCCGGCAAGATCCTGCGCGGCACCATGGTGAGCATTGCCGATAACAAGGAATGGAAAATGCCTGCGACTATCGATGATCCGCTCATCCTGGAAGAAATTACAGAAGCCCTGCAAGACATGGGCTACGCCAAATAACCTTTACGAGAATTACTTATGTTTACAAACTCTCCCGGAAAAAGATTCCGCAAATTAGTCGAAAGCGAAAAGCCATTACAATGCGTTGGCGCAATCAATGCCTATCACGCACGTATGGCTCAGGCCTCTGGTTTTAAATCTATCTATATCTCTGGTGGTGGCGTTGCTGCCGGTTCCTGTGGTATCCCTGATCTGGGTATAACCACACTGGAAGATGTGCTGATTGATGTACGCCGCATTACCGATGTAACCGATCTACCCCTGCTGGTCGATATCGATGTGGGCTGGGGCGGCGCTTTCAATATCGCGCGCGCCATTCGCTCTATGACCAAGATGGGTGCAGCTGCAGTACACATTGAAGATCAGGTCATGCAGAAACGTTGTGGCCATCGTCCCAATAAAGCGATTGTACCTTTAGAAGAAATGGTAGATCGCATCAAGGCCGCTGTGGATGCTAAAACCGATCCTGATTTTGTCATCATGGCACGTACCGATGCACTCGCTGTAGAAGGACTACAGGCAGCTATTGACCGTGCCTGTGCCTGCGCTGAAGCTGGGGCAGATATGATCTTCCCTGAAGCAATTACCGAACTTGAAATGTATCGTCAGTTTAAAGAAGCCGTAAAGATACCCATACTGGCGAATATCACTGAATTTGGCTCGACCCCCTTATTTACAACTGAAGAACTGGCATCTGCTAATGTCGATATCGCTCTGTACCCTTTATCGGCTTTTCGTGCTGCCAATGCTGCCGCACTGAATGTGTATAAAACACTGATAGCAGAAGGCACACAGAAAAATGTGGTGGATACTATGCAAACCCGCGTCGAACTATACGAATATCTGGACTACTACAGCTATGAACAAAAACTAGACGCCCTGTTTTCGGAGGATAAATAACGATGACTGAAAACCCAAATCAGGTTTTACCGAAAGCCAAAAAGTCGGTAGCGCTATCTGGTACAGCAGCAGGCAATACTGCCATCTGTACTGTCGGTCGCACCGGCAATGATCTACATTATCGAGGCTATGACATCCTGGATTTCGCAGATAAAGCAGAGTTCGAAGAAATCGCCTATCTGCTGATTCATGGCAATCTGCCTAACGCGGCTGAACTTGCAAGCTATAAGGCAAAACTAAAGTCATTACGCAGCTTACCCATGTCGGTAAAAAATGCGCTTGAAGCGCTGCCATCAACCGCACATCCAATGGATGTCATGCGTACCGCCTGCTCAGTACTTGGCACCTGCCTGCCTGAAAAAGAAAGTCATCCAGCCAGCGAAGCGCGCGATATTATCGACCGCCTGATGGCAAGCTTTGGCTCAGCGTTACTTTACTGGTATCACTTTGCCGTCAATGGCAAACGTATCGAAGTAGAAACCGATGATGATTCACTGGGTGGTCACTTCCTGCATTTATTACATGGTGAAAAGCCTAAACAATCCTGGGTGCGCGCCATGCATACCTCGCTGAATCTTTATGCAGAACATGAGTTCAATGCATCCACCTTTACCGCACGCGTGATCGCTGGCACTAACTCAGATATGTATTCTGCCATCACTGGTGCTATTGGAGCATTGCGTGGACCAAAACATGGCGGTGCTAACGAAGAAGCCTTCCGCATCCAGAGTCGCTATAACAGTGCCGATGAAGCTGAGGCAGACATACGTGAGCGTGTAGCGAATAAAGAAATCGTTATCGGTTTCGGGCATCCTGTTTACACTGTAGCCGACCCGCGCAACCAGGTCATCAAAGGCGTTGCAAAACAACTGTCTGATGAAGCAGGCAACACCAAGATGTACGACGTAGCCGACCGACTGGAATCAGTGATGTGGGATATCAAAAAGATGTTCCCCAACCTCGACTGGTTCTCCGCAGTCTCCTACAACCAGATGGGCGTACCTACCGACATGTTCACTCCGTTATTCGTTATCTCCCGCGTCACTGGCTGGGGTGCGCATGTAATTGAACAACGTGAAGATGGGAAAATTATTCGACCCTCCGCCAACTACACTGGGCCGGAAAATCGGGAGTATGTTTCTATTGATAAGCGGTAAATAGATAAACCACGAAGCACACGAAGATCACGAAGGGTTTTCTTTGCTGTGCTTTGTGGATAACTGGGGCTTGCTGGCGCTGCGGTAAGATTGAGACATCTTAAATAAAGAGCCTATTCACCACGGAGCACACAGAGGGCACAGAGGAAAGCAATTTAACGTAGTCCATAACGTTTACTCATCAGTTTTTAGCTTTTTAGATTTTACGAGCCCTTCCAGCGGACTGATGACACCCTTTCCACCACGACCAATGACGTGGGTATAGATTTCAGTTGTTCTCACATCACTATGCCCTAATTGGTGATGAAATCCATCCTTGGATTTCACTCTTCGAGCGCAGAGTGCGCCCAAATCTGATCCAGTCAGATTTGTCTTGTACGGTACGTATATAAGCTACATGGAAGTAGTAAATGTCGATTTTGCAGGAGCATAAAATCGCCCAGTACCCCTTTCTAGCAGATGAGTTGCAACAAATTTGACAGGATCAAATTTGAACAGCCGCAGGCTGGCCCGAAGGGGGAAATACAGGGATGTATTTCATATACGAGTGGCGCAAAGTATGACAGGTAGCAGGTTTTTGAATACCCGCTTTGAGTACTGCAGACTTAACCGCTTTTTGAAGAGCAGAAGCATCCAGATGGTGTCGACGTGTAATTCCGCTACGAGGATCAACACTACGTTTGGATGCCGGGAAAACATACTGCCATCCCCACTCCCTATCAGCATTCGGATACTTCCGAGCTAACGCATGTGGTAAATACACCTTACCGAACCCATCAGCCAAATCCTTATCATGC
>JBNLGQ010000007.1:0-35985 GCA_050306135.1 Gammaproteobacteria bacterium | reverse complement strand
CGCCGCTGTTAACGTCGTCTTACCATGATCCACGTGACCAATCGTTCCCACGTTTACATGGGGTTTGCTTCTCTCGAATTTTTCCTTTGACATAGGATTAAATCTCCGACTAGTTGTTATGGCCGAATCACAGCCGATAATGTTACACAAAAACTACATGTTTGGAGCTCATATCCGGATTTGAACCGGAGACCTCTTCCTTACCAAGGAAGTGCTCTACCGACTGAGCTATATGAGCAATTTGTCCAATAGCCTTCCAGCGTGAACTCTCAAGTTTTGGAGCGGGTGGCGGGAATCGAACCCGCATCATCAGCTTGGAAGGCTGAGGTAATAGCCATTATACGACACCCGCACTGCTATTACTTAAGAAGCCATTTAATACAAAATGCCCGAACATCTTATACTAAATGGCTTCAAAATTCGGTGGAGAGGGGTGGATTACTCCAGGCTAATGCCTTCCGCCCTCCGGGTCGCTTACGCGATCAAAATCAATAACCATGATTTTGTCGAACCGCTAGATTCGAACCCACCCCTAAAAAAGAGAGACGGTACCTGATGATTTTCAGCATCACCAAAAATCATACTATCCTAAATATGGTGGAGGGGGGTGGATTCGAACCACCGAAGGCTGAGCCAGCAGATTTACAGTCTGCCCCCTTTGGCCGCTCGGGAACCCCTCCAAAAGTAAGGTGCGTATTCTCTACACAGCGGTAATGCCTGTCAATAGCAAGTCGGTAAATAAGAGCGTATTTTTCAAGCTTTTCTTCAACTATCTTGTTGCAGGGAGATTTCTTCATCACTATTGGCTCATTCTAGTGTGACATCCCGCATAAAATACCTGATAAGCAAACCACCAAATGTACTGATGCAAGTATGTAGGCGCCGTAATTTTCGCCATATTTTAAGTAAAAGCAATTATACCGACGACAGTTTGTCAGCCAGCCCCAGGCAATAACCTTCAATTTTGCCACCGACAAACCGGATTACTTGCCATGGTAGCCACATATGCAACAATCCTGTCTTGCCATATTAATTTTAAAGATCTCATAAATGGCGTTTCAGCCAGGTCACTATTCTAAAGACATTATGCTCAACAACTCTTAGAATATAACTGTATCTATGAACGATAAAACCTCATTTACTCGGGCCCTACGCCCCTTTTCATTAATTGTCGCCATAGCAACCTGTGGATTAGGTGTTAGCCTTGCTGTTATTGAGGGTAATGCTGATTATTCTCTCGTTACTCTGGTAATGATTGCCGGTGTTCTACTACAGATTGCTGTCAACCTAATTAATGATTACCGGGATATCGATAGCCAGAAATTCACTGACCAGCAGAAAGCTGCTGTCCGGCGCAATACTTCTGTCGGCTGGGCTGTTATGAGTATAGCGATTGTACTTGGCTTATATATGACCTCTATAAGAGGATGGCCACTATTGTTACTAGGTTTTGTCGGGGTTTTCGGTGCATGGGGTTATACCGGGGGAGAAATCAATTATAAATCACGAGGCCTGGGTGTTTTACTGGTTTTCTTCCTCATGGGTGTATTACTCATCGGTGGTTCTTATTATACAGTGAGTGGAAGATACCATATCAATATCCTCTGGCTATCGCTCCCTTTTAGCCTGCTCTCTTCATTATTACTATTAAGCAATGAACTACGTGACTATGAAGAGGACCTCAAGGCTGGCATCAAAACACTCAGTGTTCGTCTTGGTTATGAGGTTGGAGTAAAACTGTATTACTGGATTGTTGCCCTGATTTACTTTATTAGCGCCCTGCTTTTCCAGGCTGACTACCTGGGCAACATCATTCTCATCCCCGTTACTCTGATCGTTTTATGGCAGCCACTAAAGTTACTGCACGCCCCCAGGCCACAGAGATTATCGCTAACACCTTTGACGGGGCGATTCTATTTTTTCTTCAGCATCGCCTATCTGGCATCCATCTGGTTACCTGTTAAATGAACCAGGATCTGGTGCTCAACCTGGCTTTACCGGTCACGCTTTTCTGCATCATGTTTAGCATGGGTGTGAATCTGGCCCCCAGAGACTTTGCTTTATTACTAAAAGATCCAGCTACTGTCATAACAGGAATACTGTCTCAGATGCTGCTACTGCCCGTACTGGCATATATAATATTATCCCCTATGCATCTGCCAGATGAAATCTTTGTCGGTTTTATTATTCTGGCTTTAAGCCCAGGGGGTACAACCTCGAATATGTTCAGCTACCTCGCCGACGGAAACCTGGCCTTATCGATCACATTGACTGCTACGATCAGCATCATCACGCCTTTCTCTATCCCTTTGATTGCAAGCTGGCTTCTGGCCGATCAGCTACAGGCAGCGAATATAGAACTCCCTTTTATGTTGACCATGGTCAAATTAATTGTAGTCACCTTGATTCCACTTGCTCTTGGGATGGGATTACGCCGCATCAAATCAGATTTTTGCTCAAGCTATAAAAACCTGTTAACTCGAATCCCAATGATTATGTTACTGCTGGTCATCAGCGGCATCATTTACCAAAACTGGAATAACATGCCAGGATTCTTACAACTAACGGGGCTCCCTTCCCTGATACTGGCGAGTGTGGCGCTTATGATTTCCTATCTGTTTGCACGTAGCCTGCAACGCATTGATAGCGATGCTCGCACTATCGCTATAGAGACCTCTATACAAAATGGAGGTACTGCCATTCTGATTACCGGTAGCATCTTACACAACCCATCCATGACCATTGCACCTGTTATGTATGGCATACTGATGCTGATTCCGGTATCGATTTTCGTTTATATCTCTCAAACACAGCGCCCTGCTCTAAATACATGAAGCATCGCTTATCGCAAACCTTTGGTCACAAAGTCGTCGACAGCAATCAGAGAGATAAACTCATCCGCAGCGTGTTCCAACGCGTTGCTCCTCGCTACGACCTGATGAATGATTTGATGAGCATGGGCATACACCGTTTATGGAAATGGAGGTTTACGCGTGAAATCAAAAACCTTTCGGGAAAGGTGTTTATCGACCTGGCAGGAGGTACCGGAGATATAGCCAAAGCCCTACACCCTCATCACCAATTGAGTCTGATAGTCGACCCCTCCCTGGCTATGATGCAGGTCGCTCAGCAACGCCTTGGCAAGCAGTGTTGCTACCTTTCTGCCAGTGCAGAGCACCTCCCCTTACCCGAGAATTATGCCGATCTACTGACTATTTCTTTTGGCATCAGGAACACAACCGATATCCACCAATCTCTGAGCGAGATCTACCGTGTATTAAAACCAGGTGGACATTTCTACTGCCTGGAATTCAGCACACCAGCAGCCTGGTTAAAACCGTTTTATGATGCCTGGTCGGCTCTGGTAATCCCTAGATTGGGACAACTGGTGGCTGGTCATCCTGATGCCTACCATTACCTGATAGAATCTATACGTGAATTTCCAGATCAACAGGAAATGGCTCAAATCATTGCAAACAGCGGACTACAGAATGTTAGCTACAGCAATCTTTCCTTTGGCATCGCCTGTATACACCGGGCAACAAAACCAGTTTAGACTATCCTGTTCACAACTGAACACCCCAGTCGGAATCAGAATTAGAGCTGTCTGAATGATGCAATAAGAGACTGAACGAATAAAAAGGACGCCATACTTTGGCCCCTTAACATAAAACTTAAACGGTCAGAAGATAACTAATGGAACCGGTCTAATTTTTTACTAGACCGCTAAATGATTGAAACAAAAAGAGAAAAATGGTGGGCCGTGGGCGATTATTCGGGCATCCCTGCCCTCACCCCTATGGGGCTGCCTCGCTCACTCGGCATTCAAAATCGTTCCTGACGATTTTGTCGAACGCGAGGGCGTTCTCATCAGACCACGATCTACCATACATAAAAAAACCCGCCACAAGGGCGGGTTCTTTTATGTATGGTGGGCCGTGGGCGATTCGAACGCCCGACCAATTGATTAAAAGTCAACTGCTCTACCGGCTGAGCTAACGGCCCATCGCGAAGGGGGGAATCATACTGATTCCCGTTTATATTTCAAGTCATTTAAAAAAGAATTTCCCGCAAACCCTGATTTATTTTCCAACCGCTTAAATGAGGCGGTAAACCGTCCTATTTATGGAGCTTTCAGCCCGGAATTCTTATAGGGCATCTAGCTTCCGCATGGATGCAGGCAAGAGGCGCAACTCAACCAACCCGGTTATCAGCGCAGCAAACACACTGGCATCCTCGTAGAGCATTTTGTAGTACTGCATTTTCATAGTCAGGGCACTTGCAAACAGGATTGCCAGCATGGTGAGTATTGACCCCACCGCCAGCGTTGAAATACCGGTAATCGCCTGCCCAATGGTGCACCCCAGCGCCAAAGTACCGCCCAGCCCCATCAGAGTTGCCCCAATCAGATGGGTAAAAAAATCTCCCTTACTCGCAAACCACTCAATACGAAAACTACGCGATATGAGTGACCAGAACAGTGACCCCAAGATAACACCGGCAACTGCGAAAAACCCAAAGGTAAGATGCATGGACTTAAAACCCGACACGATATAGCCGTAGGATTGAGCAATAGGATTAATAAAGGTAAACGATTGAGTGGAAAGCGGACGACCGACTGAAGGTTTTCCTTCATTAGACTCTGCCAGCATATCCCACTCTTCGTAATATCCTGAAAGATTATACGTCTCACCATCGGCATCAATATTTATATTGGCACTGATATACCAGGCTCCCAGCACAGCCAGACCTACAACCAGTCCACTTAAGATGTTATCGGAGGTTTGACGGAACTCAGGGCTACGAAAAATATACACCAGCAGAATTACACAAATAAGCAGGCCAGCAATCAGTCTGATCTGAACAGCATTATCGGCATTAATTAATGAGCCCAGGTCTGAAGTATTTTCCAATGCAATGGCTGTCGGGCTTACCCAACTGTAGAACAGTTCACTATACAAGGTTTTATCAGAGCCAGGAAAAGGGTTGTTCATATAAAAAGCAACCACCCCAATGACCAGAAAAACCAGTATTGACTTCAGATTACCGCCACCGATTCTAATTAACGTTTTGTTGCCGCAGCCACTGCCCAGCGTCATTCCTACGCCAAACAGAAGACCACCGATAATATTTTCCAGCCAGATTATTTGAGTATCACGATACGGAGGGAAGCTACCATCCACTGACATTAAACCGGAGTATTCCAGTACCACAACACCTGCTAATGCGACAGCGATTGCAAGCAGCCAGGAGCGAAAGCGGCTGTAATCACCCATATTCACCATATCGGATACAGCCCCCATGGTGCAAAAATTGGTTTTATTGACCACAGCACCCATGATAAATGCGAGTACAAATGCTGACCACAGCAGGAACCACTGTGCCTGGTCGAAAGATTCAAATGACATATCCAGCCCTCTAATTATATTGTCGATGTTGAACCTGGAAAATCCAGTTGAAACATCGATCGGATTATTAGTTTGTGACGTGGTAGGTCGTTTAAATATTCCTCATTTTTGTAACAACAGGGCCAGCTGATCAAAACCATTTTCACGAGCGTAATCCAGCGCTGTTTTATTCTGATCATCACTAATCAAAGTATCAGCCTGATGCTGCAAGAGCACCTTTACCGTTTCCATATGACCCAGCTTGGCTGCCCACAGCAATGCTGTCCAGCCATGTGTATGTTCAACCTGATTAATATCCGCCCCGTGCTGGATTAATAACTCGACGACTTCATGGAAGTTATTTGAAGCGGCCAACATCATGGCAGAATAGCCTCCCATATCCACCAGGTTTACATCAGCCCCTTTATCCAGCAGCTTGATTACCGCTTCCATTTGTCCGTTAAGCGCCGCTTTCATCAATGGCGTCCATTGGCAATGGTTGCGCATATTGACTAGCTGACTTCCTTTAAGAAAGTCATCCATCAAGGATAAATCTCCTTTTTCAGCCGCGTCCAGTAATGAGGGAGATGGGGGTTCTGGCGCATCTTGTTTACAGGCGGCTATTGTAGTGAGCAACATTAAAATTACGTATTTTTTCATGCGCTATAAAGGGTCATCCAATGACCAGTTATCCGAAAGGTAAAACGAGTCTAGCGATTTTCGCGCGACATACGTTCCAGTCTTTTCCCCGCCAACCTTGATGCTGTGCTATTGGGATCGCGCTTTCTCAATTGATTCAGCACCTGGCGAGCCTCTGCAAAGCGGCCCAGCTCATAATAGGTATAACCCAGTTTAAGCATGGCATCGGGCACCTTGTTGCTGGAAGGGTATTTTTTAAGTACTGCAGTAAATTCAATCATGGCCTGATCAAACTGGCGGGTCACATAATTCGACTCACCTAACCAGTATTGTGAATTTCCTGCATAGTTACTCTCAGGGTATTTATCGATAAAGTCCTTAAATGCAGCATTGGCCATTTTGTAGCGCCCTTCTTTTAACATATCAAATGCTTTTTGATAAGCTGCTCGTTCGTCACTAACCGGAGCTGTATTTCTGTTGGACCCACCCTGGATAGTGGCAGGCTTGGCAACTGAAGGTGTATTTGATGTGGTGGCAGTCGGTGTCTGTATTGCAGGAGCAGTAACCACTGGTACCGCTGGTGGGACCACAGCCGTATTCGTATCAGATCCAGTCGTGGTTACGGGAGCTACCGCTGCTGGCGCCCGGCTGGAAGTCATTTCCAGCTCACGTAAGCGACGGTCTATATCCAGATACAGTTCTCGCTGGCGCTTCTTGATACCAGCTAGATCATGATCCTGCTGTTCAAGCATTCCTCTGAGCTGACTGGCTTCTTCAGACAATTCATCCATACGTTGAAACAGCTCCAGCATGGCACGATTATCCAGCAACTTACGATACCCCTGCATATCCTTCTGCATCTGGTTTACACCCTGCTGCAGCTTGGTCAGCTCATCGGTTAATTGCTGATTATTTTTTGACGCTGCGAAAGTAGATGAAGCACTCATCAACAGTACACATAACGACAGGTTTGGAATTAGTTTTAACATTTTCATGGAGTTGCCTTTTTTACTCTAAGCCCGTAGCGAATGACCTTACTTAACTTCATACACCAGTTCAACACGACGATTTTTCGACCAGGCTGAATCATCATGCCCCAATACTGCTGGCTGCTCTTCGCCATAGCTAATGGTTTCTAACTGGTCGCTGGAAGCTCCCTGAAATAATAGAATACGGCGTACTGATTGAGCGCGTCGATCTCCCAGCGCAATATTGTACTCGCGTGATCCACGCTCATCAGCATGGCCTTCCAGGCGTACTGAGACATTACCATTACTGGCGATAAAATTCCCATGAGCCTCCAGTATAGCCAGAGATTCATCGTTTACCTTGGCGCTATCATATTCAAAATAGATAACTCGTGAGGAAAGGGGCGAATCTGGTTCATCAAGCATTTGTTGCACAGTCAGTGATTCATCAGCAATGATGCCTGTCTGGGTATCGGAACCATCCATTGCAGTGCCGTTAGTTGAGCCATCATCACCCATGCCTTGCTGACCACCGCTTATCACTCCAGGATCAGTCTGATTTTCAATCGATTCATCTTGAGTGGCACAACCCACCATCAGCAGACTGCTCAGTAAACACGTCATCAATATTTTTTTCATTTCTGAATCCTCTTTTTAGATTAATAGCTTAACGAATCGAACGACTTCGATTCTTGAAAGGCCCCCAGACCGGTTCGCGAATATCGCCAGCCTGATCTGAAAGCTTATGTTTACTTTGTCCGTCCAGTGACACCATATACAACACACCTGTATTACCCTGTGTTGATGCATAAAGCACCATACGCCCGTTTGGTGAAAATGAAGGCGACTCATCCAGATTATTATCTGTCAGTAAATTCAGATAACCTTTTTCCCTGTCCAATTGTGCAATTTGATATCTATTGCCCTCACCGTACACCATCACGAGATTTTTTCCGTCCTGCGAGATATCTGCAGCAGAGTTGTAGCGCCCTTCAAATGTAATCCTCTTAGGACGGCCACCATTGACAGAAACTTCATATAGCTGTGGTGAACCACTTCGATCCGAGGTAAAAATAATACTGCGCCCATCGGGGCTCCAGACAGGCTCGGTATCGATTGCACGATGCGTAGTCAGGCGTTTCAGCTTTTTAGTAGTCACATCTATGGTATAGATATCAGGACTTTTATCCTTGGAAAGTACTATAGCAAGCTGCTTACCATCGGGTGACCATGAAGGCGCCCCATTAATACCTTTAAACCCGGTAATCTTGCTGCGTTTGGCAGTTGCCAGATGCTGGATAAATATTTCCGGACGCTTGTTTTCAAAAGAGACATAGGCCAGTGATTGTCCATCGGGTGACCAGGCTGGAGACATCAGGGGCTCATCAGACTCCAGAACTGTCTGTGGGTTGAAACCATCGGTATCGGCAACCTGTAAAACATATTTACGCGCCTTTCCCTGCTGAGCACTGATATAAGCGATACGAGTATTGAATGCGCCAGGAATACCGGTGATTTTTTCATAGATTAAATCACTGATTTCATGTGCCGTTGTGCGCAGGTTACGTAACTTAACCGGAAAGGTATAACCAACCATTTGCTTCTGTTTCAGAACATCAAGCAGCTGAAACTGCACATCCAGTTTACCAGGCTGTTTACTAAGTATGCGCCCGACAACCAGGTACTCCTGATTTAGCTGTCGCCAGTTCGCGTAATTCACATCCTTACTATAATGCGGTCTGGCCGTATACTGACTGCTGTTTAATACCTTAAAAACACCACTACGATTTAAATCTTCAGAAACAATTTGAGCAATGTCTGTTTTTAGTTTTACAGGCAGGCCCGCAGTATCAAAATCAACTACCGCCATGGGAATTGCACCTTCAACGCCCTCGGTAATTTCAATGGTTATCTCGGCATACAGATTCTGATAACAGGTTAGTATTAAACCTGCAATGATCAACTTAAATAATCGTTTCATGCTCTAATTAATTTTCCGGTTTAAATCGTAATGTAATATCTGTCTGGAACAGCTCTGGGTCTTCTGGGCTGGGCAGTGGGTCTGACTTTAAAACCGCGGCTTCAACCGACAGTCTATAGTCTCGAGTACCCGGACAATTGCCAAACGTCACATCCAGGATAATGCCTCCTGGCCCCTGTTTAACCTTTACCTCGCATTCAGGTTTTGAACCGGCATTAACGGGTTGGCGCCAGTTACGCTGAATTTTATTTTTAATCATCGCATAATATTTATTGCGCAGCGTATCCAGCGTTCTCTGCCTTTCTTCGGCAGCCAAACGCGCTTTAAGTTCCGCTTCTTTCTGACGTTGTTCTGCTTCTGCCTTTAAACGGGCCTGTCTTTCAGCTTCCAGACGTTCCTGCTCCTGCTTTCTTTTTAGCTCTTCAGCCTTACGTTTCTTTTCGGCTTCAGCTTTTTTTCTCGCCTCTTCGGCTTTGCGCTTCTTTTCTTCCTCAGCTTTTTTCTGCTGTTCAGCTTTCAGTTTCTTTTCTGCTTCTGCTTTAGCGCGACGTGCCTGTTCGGCTTTAAGTTTTTTTTCGGCTTCCGCCTTTTTCTTTTTTTCAGCTTCAGCTTTTTTCTTTTGTTCAAGTGCGCGTTCTTTTTCCTGTGCTTTCTTGATCGCCTGCTCTTTGGCACGCTTTTCGATAGCCTGTTGTTTTCGCTTTCGCTCCTGCTCCTGCTGTTTTATCTTTTCTGCCCGTTGTTCGATCTTTTTCTGATCGATAACTTCAGCCTTGATGGTTTTATCTACTAAAGAAGGAGGACTGACTACAGACAGCTTTGGTGTACCACTAATCTCAAGCAGTGTTAACGCAATGATCGACCCATGCAGCAACATCGAGAAGAGAAATGCTCTCGGGTATTGCCGTATTAAGTCAATCACCGTTTATCCTCTCCCGGCTCGGTGACCAGCCCTACCGAATCTATACCTGCCTGCTGTAACTGAACCAGGACGTTGACGACATTTTGATAAATGACATTCTTGTCACCTCGAACCATAACAGGACGCTTGCTTTCTTTCTTCAGCGCTTTTTTGACCTGAGCAACCAGTTCAGCATTATCCAGCGGGAAATCGGGATTAGACGATATATTCAGGTAGACCAGCCCTTTTTCATCAACGCTGATAATCACAGGCTCGGGGCTATTTACATCCAGAGCTTTGGCCGGAGCCTGTGGTAAATCAACATCCACACCCTGTTTTAACAGAGGGGCCGTGACCATAAATATAATCAGCAGTACCAGCATCACATCGATGTAAGGTACTACGTTAATATCGGCCATCAAACGCCGTTTACGACTACTGGATGCCATATCGATTAATGATTGCTGGATTGAACCTGACGCTGCAGGATCCCTGTGAATTCTTCAACAAAGTTTTCATAGCGACCAACCATTTGATCAACCTGTGTTGCGAAATTGTTATAGGCTATGACCGCAGGTATGGCTGCTAGCAGGCCCATGGCTGTTGCAATTAATGCTTCAGATATACCGGGGGCCACCATCGCCAGCGTTGCCTGCTGCACCCCGGCCAGCGAACGGAAGGAGTCCATAATGCCCCACACTGTACCGAATAAACCAATGTATGGGCTAACCGAACCCACTGTTGCCAGATAGGAGAGATTGTTTTCCATCGACTCAACCTCACGCGAGAGTGATACCTTCATCAGGCGATGTGCAGCGGTAATTACTTCCGCGGTTTGCATCTCGGCTTTGCGGGCTCGGGCAAATTCACGGAAACCATTCTCGAATATTGCTTCCATGCCATAACGTTTTTCCTGGCGGGTAGATAATTGACCAAACAGATCGCTCAGGTTAATACCCGACCAGAAACGACCTTCAAAGGTTTTAGCTTCACCGCGGCTTTGTTTAAGCATGCCCCATTTAATATAAATCACTGTCCAGGAAAATACCGATGCCATGAGCAGGATGAACATGACAAACTGCACCGGCAAACTGGCATTTGCTATCAAATGAAAGAATGATATTTCATTCATAGTTACTAAGCTTCCTCGTTATCTGTTCAGGAATGGCGACTGGCACAAATTGATCTGCAGAAACACAACCGACTTTCACTTCGGCCTGATTGATCAGAACCTTGTCCTCGCCCCTTTGACTGTAAATAGCCTGATCAAATATCAGACTAACTTTTTTCAATCGTTTGATATGACTTTCTACCAGTAGCAGCTCATTGAAACGTGCCGCCTGTTTAAAATCAACGGTAATATTTCGCACCACAAAAACTATATTCTGTTGCAACAGCTCATCCTGTTCAAAACCTAGTGTACGCAAAAACTCGGTGCGTCCGCGTTCATAAAAGTTCAGGTAATTCGAATGGTAAACCACGCCGCCAGCATCCGTGTCTTCAAAATATACACGACATTCCAGAGTCTGACCTGCTGACATTAAAATAATTCTCCATTGATTCTGGTTTTATTCACATCAAATCCGAAATGACGATAAGCATGGGACGTCACCAGTCGTCCGCGGGGCGTACGCATCATGAAGCCCTGCTGGATCAGGAATGGCTCGATAACATCTTCTATGGTGCCACGTTCTTCACCTATGGCAGCCGCAAGGCTTTCTACCCCTACCGGGCCTCCTTCAAATTTTTCTATCATCGCCAGGATTAATCTTCTATCCATATGGTCCAGCCCGCATTGATCAACTTTCAACATATTCAATGCTTCGGCTGCGACTTTTTTATCGATGATGCCATCAGCTCTGACTTCAGCATAATCACGAGCACGTCGCAATAATCGATTGGCAATTCTCGGTGTACCGCGTGAACGGCTGGCGATTTCTCTGGCACCTTCGACCTCTAGTTGAATCTCCAGCAACCCGGAAGAGCGAGTGACAATACTGGCCAGATCATCTGCGTTATAAAATTCCAGTCGTTGCACAATGCCAAAGCGGTCTCGCAATGGTGAGGTTAATAATCCGGCACGAGTCGTTGCTCCAACCAGTGTAAAAGGAGGTAGATCTAATTTAATTGAGCGAGCAGCCGGTCCTTCACCGATCATGATATCCAGCTGATAATCTTCCATAGCTGGATACAGAATCTCTTCAACCACTGGGCTTAAGCGATGAATTTCATCGATGAACAATACATCATTGGGCTCGAGATTAGTGAGTAAAGCTGCCAGATCTCCCGCCTTTTCCAGCACAGGGCCTGATGTTTGTCGCAGATTCACCTGCATTTCATTGGCAATAATATGGGACAGGGTCGTTTTGCCAAGCCCAGGTGGACCGAAGATCAATACATGATCCAGTGCTTCCTGTCGTTTGCGAGCGGCTGAAATGAAGATATCCATTTGCTCACTGACCTGAGGTTGCCCAACATAATCAGACAACATACGTGGTCTGAGTGCGCGCTCATGGATTGATTCATCCTGTTCCAGTGAAGCATCAATCAATCGTTTATCATTCATCAGGAAGTCACCGCATTCTGTAACGCCTGTTTAATAAGTGCACCGGCGCTATTTTCATCGGCGCTAAGCGCTGCGGTTTTCACCATCTTCAGTGCATCCACCGGCTTGTATCCCAGCGCCTGTAACGCCTCTACTGCTTCATTCATCGGTGCAGCCTGCGCACCGGCTGTCGCAGGTATCACCGCCCCACTGGCGGAGATGCTATCAACACTTTCAACCTTATCGCGCATTTCAATAATCAACCGTTCGGCGGTTTTTTTACCTACTCCCGGTAACCGGGTCAGAGTAGCGACATCACCAGATTGCACGCATAATGCAAAATCCATATCTGAAATACCTGACAGAATAGTGAGCGCCATTTTTGGCCCCACTCCGTTGACCTTAATCAACTGACGGAATAACTTGCGTTCCTGTTCACTGTAAAAACCCACCAGTGAGTGCTGGTCATCTTTGATAATCAGATGTGTCCAGATACAGACATTCTCACCCTGATTGGGCAATTGATAGAAGGTGGTCATCGATACGTCTACTTCGTAACCCACGCCGTGACAATCGATTAAAATCTGAGGTGCCCGCTTAACTGCGAGGGTGCCATTTAAGCGACCTATCATCGACGAGTTCTCCGTTGACGTGAAAAGGCTTTTGCCGGGATGCCCGTTTTGTCCTGCATCGCCTGATGCTGTGCATGACAGATAGCAATAGCCAGAGCATCAGCTTCATCTACCTGTAGCTCCTCTCGTAGTGAGAGTAATCGACAAACCATGTGTTGTACCTGCTGCTTTAACGCACTACCCTTTCCGACTATAGTGAGTTTTATTTCGCGCGGAGCATATTCAAAAACCTCAACACCGGCATGGTAGCCGGCACAAATGGCGGCGCCACGAGCCTGACCCAGCTTTAGTGCCGAATCGGCGTTTTTATGCATGAATACATTCTCTATACCCATTTGCTCAGGTTTATGCTGTTCAATAATGGCGCTTAATTGCTGAAAAATATTTCCCAGTTTTTGTGGGAAACTATCCCCTTTAACCTTGATATGACCACTATCGAGGTACTCAATCTTATTGGAAAGGTTGCGGATTATCCCATAGCCAGTAATACGCGAACCTGGATCTATGCCGAGTATAATCATGATTTAAAAATTGATATCAAGTAATGCATCAATGAGTTTCCTGTAATGCTGTATACTGGTTCATTAGATATAACCTGACATCTGAGATTTTCTCACTTTAAAAATTGCGCATATGTTAGCATTTTTAAAGCCCTGCTGTTCACCGATTAAGTGAAAAAACAGCAGGGAGAACATAGCTACTAAAGACTATGTTACCAGCCTGGAGGAAGTTTCTTCTCGATAGTGATTTGTTTGCCTTCGATGGATATGTATCCACCGGTTTTCAACTCTTTGAGGATACGGTGCACCATCTCTCTCGTTGCCCCTACACGTAATGCAATATCCTGCTGGGTTAGTTTTTCAGTGACCAGTTTATCGCCGATTTTTTCCGAATGCTTATGCAGAATTCTGACCACCCGATTGTAAACATCTTCCAGCGCCAGGCTGCTGACCTCTTCGGTCAGGTCCTGTATCAAGCTGATTAGACGGTCGATGATGCGCATGCTAATAGTTGGCTTGGTAAGCAGAGTATCCATAAAAACCTGGCGTGATATCACCGCCATGAGGGATTTTTCAGTGGTGATAATGCTTGCCTGACGAGGTATCCCTCCCAGTGGTGCCAGTTCACCGAATGAATCACATTCACCCAACGAGTTGATGATTATTTCCTTTCCTTTTTCGTTTTGCAGAAAAACATCAACCTTTCCATTAAGGATGACATAAAGCGAATCGGTATCATCACCTTGGGTTACGACTACCGTATTCTTTGGATATTCTCTTGTAACAACCTGAGAGGCAATATGCTCCAGATCATCTTGACCCAATCCCTCAAATAATGAGTTATTCCTAAATGTTTCAACTATTTCATTCATCTTAAAGGGTACCTTTTGTTGTGAAACGAATTTCCTGTGTTCACATTTTATATTTGTTAGTTTTTAAACGCTAGATCAGACCGGATACTCTTCCAGCAACAAAGAAGTACCTTTCATTTCTGCTGGCTTTGCGATGCCCATTAATTGCAATAAGGTTGGCGCGATAGCTGATAAATTTTCACCCGTTGTCAAGCGCCATGGCACCTCATCGATCACCAGGCATGGTACCGGGTAAATCGTATGCTGAGTATGCGGCTCTCCAGTAACGGGGTCGACCATTTCATCACAGTTTCCATGATCAGCAGTTAAAATAACTGCATAACCTTCCTCTACAGCAACATCAAGCACTCTGCCCACTTCTTTATCCAGAGTTTCGACAGCTTTAATGACAGAGTCTCTGACAGCAGTATGTCCGACCATATCCCCATTAGCAAAGTTCACTACCAGAAAACTATAATCATGAGATTTCAGCGCTGTAATCATCTCATCAGCCACTTGCTCAGCACTCATCTCAGGCATTAAATCGTAGGTAGACACATCTGGGGACGGTATCATTTTACGATCTTCTCCAGGGAATTTATGTTCTCGACCACCATTAAAGAAAAAAGTTACATGTGCATATTTCTCTGTTTCGGCGCAATGAAGCTGTTTGAAACCAGACTGACTGATGACACTACCCAATGTGACCTTAGGCCGTTCTGGAGGATAGGCTATAGGCGTAAGAAATTCAGGATCATACTGAGTCATACAGGTCACAGTGATTGGCTCAAAGTCGCCACGATCAAAACAGGTAAATTCTCCATGACTAAGTGCTGCCGTGAGCTGACGCGAGCGATCATTGCGGAAATTAAAAAAGATCAGTTCATCACCTTTCTCTACCGGAATAAAATCCGGCAGCACCGTAGGTTTTATAAATTCGTCGGTTTCACCTGCTTCGTAAGCATCGTGTAAAGCCAGTGTAATATTATTTGCCTTGTGCCCTTCTCCATGAACCATTGTCCTCCAGGTCAATTCAGTCCTGGCCCAACGACGATCCCGGTCCATTGCATAATAACGGCCATGAAGTGTACCGATCACACCACCATATTCTGAAAGTGCCAACTCCAGTTCAGGCAGGTAATTCATCGCTGATTTAGGTGGAGCATCACGCCCATCAGTGATCATATGCACCTGTGGCAACACACCATGACGGGAACAGAGCTGAATCAAAGCCAGTAAATGATTGAGGTGGCTATGCACGCCTCCATCAGAAACAAGTCCAATCAGGTGCAGTGGGCGATTCGATTTTTTTGCATGCTCTATTGCCGAAAGAAATGCAGGATTAGCAAAAAAGCTTTCATCCGCGATCGCATCATCAATTCGAACCAGATCCTGTTTAACAATGGTGCCGCAACCAATGGTCATATGCCCGACCTCGGAATTACCCATTTGACCAATGGGTAATCCTACTCCCTTTCCTGACGCTTCAAGCGCAGTATGCGGGTGAGACGAAAAATAGCGATCTAAATTCGGTGTATCGGCTTCGATTACCGCATTATTCACCTTACTTGGATTTAATCCAAAGCCATCCATAATTATCAAAACAGACGGTTTGCGCGGGACAGATCTCGCTTCTGGCATGTATAAAACTCTTTTATATATTCAGCTAAA
This sequence comes from Gammaproteobacteria bacterium, assembly GCA_050306135.1. Classification (GTDB taxonomy): domain Bacteria; phylum Pseudomonadota; class Gammaproteobacteria; genus JACNJF01. Next base: position 19,910 of record JBNLGQ010000007.1, on the reverse strand, counting down.
ACAGTTTTCCATTATACACCAATCATCTGACACTGTGAGCAGCCATGTTGATCATATTTTTATTGTTAACTTTGGTGCATTTAGACCCTTAAATAAATGCATCCAGCTGTTGACCAACTCGCGATTCTTCTAACTGGCTGGATTGCTGAATAAGATCTACTCGTGCCTGTTGAATCATTGAAGTCGCCTGAGCAGCAACTGTACGATCTTGAGCAGAGGGGTTTGCTGGCGCCAATGCGGCTCTTAAAACAACCTGGGCCTTTGTTAACGTTGCTTGAGGGTCTCCAGGAACCTCGCTGGTATCAATACTCACTTCTCCAGATACCGCATAGTTGCGCCCATCAGAACCTCTTTCATACTGAAAGTTTGCCCCTGATACCACATATCTTCCACCAACGGTGAGATGGGCAAGTTCATGAGCTCTTACCGCTCTGTCTATGCTTTTTAACTGTTGTAACTGACGCTGCTGGTTTAACCTGTTCTCCAAATCCTGCGATCTGGAAGCATCAGGTTGCTTGGCAAGAGAGTTACTTGAAGGCTGTTCGGAATTTGAACGAGTTGGGCTATAAGGTCTGAGAGAAGTTAAATGACTGGAAGCATTTACCTGCATTTCCTTTCTCTGTGGCCATTGTCATGCCTGGACATCTAACAAAGTGCCAACCCGCTCTCCAGCTGCCTGTAAAGAACGCGCATTTGATTGCAGGCTATTTACAATTTCAGCCTGTTCAGTAGTAGCTCTATCCTGAGTCTGGATGTCCCGCGCACGAGTAGATTCAGTGTTTGCTACAGCACTAACGTTGGGTTCAGCATTCTGGCGTAATGCCCTGACTCCCTGATATGCAGTAGCTAATGAACTCGAAATATCCATTACCATACTCAAAACTATTATTCGTACTCTTATTCTAGCAAAATCGGGCGCCTAACCGCAAAACTCATTAGAAAAGGCGCCTTAAAATGGCTATTTAACAGATAAACGGTATAAAGTTTTTAATATTCTGCCGGTATTGACCTGTACTCAGGTTTCGGTCATTTAAATTTTTAATACACCAGATCCGATGCAGTAACCTTTGTATTTGACGTGGAAGCCTTAAATTGCTGGTATTCGAGACGCAGTTCGGAGAGGTTTTGTGGCAAAAAGTAAAGCAAACGGGTTTTATAGGCCGCCCAGTCCTGATACATCAGGATTTTCACGCCATCCGATAACCATTGATAACGGCTATCAGATTGAAACTTTCCTTTATGTGTTTCAGGTTTACCATATTTTATGGTGAGTTTCTGGACCATTTGTGGATGATGCAACCCCTCAAATTGATACTCCACAAAGGCGAGACGATCATCCTTTTTCACATAGCCAAGATAGAGTTTAGAGGACCCTGGCAGTAGTGTATTGCTACCGTATTCGTCATAAAACCCATCGCTACCGGCTTCCTTAATCAGTTTAGCCCCACTATTCCTTACCGCAGTGCGCATTTCGCCTCTGGTTGCCTGATGAAAGTCCACACCAAACAGCATAATGTCCGCAGAGACTGGACAGGAACAAACAAAAAGCAAAAAAATAATGAAACGATACATTGCAACATTGCCGTTAACAGGATAACCGGGTTATCGGCAATTTAACTGAATCTTGAACCAGTGATTAACACCTTCAGCTCATCAGGGCCCATAATCCTCAGGTGAGGGAGGCACAGGTTTATCCTTTTTAGGATGACCATCTTCATCCTCGCTTGAATCCTGCTCTGTATCGGTTTCTGATGCCTGCGTATCTTTAGAGGCCTCATAATCCTCATCATCTTCATCTTCGGAGTCATCTTCTGCATCCATACGATCCAGCTCAGCATCCATTTCTTCTTCGCTTAACGGCTCATATTCATCATGTTCGCCATCCAGACCAGCTTCGGCAGGATCATCAACCACTTCATAATCATCGTCAAAGCTTGACCCTCCCGCATATGCAGCTTCGTTCTCAGCCTCTTCAGCTGCCATAGCTGCTTCCTCTTCTTCCTGCTGTTTTAAACGATCAGCAAAAATATACGAGGACGTCAGGACACCAGCTTCAAATAACAACCACATGGGAAATGCCAACAATACTTGAGAAATTACGTCTGGAGGCGTTAATAACATACCAATAATAAAAGCCGCGACTATTACGTATGGCCGCTTTTCAGCCAGTTTTTTTGGTGTGGTTATGCCAACAGCAACCAATAAAATAGTTGCAATAGGCACCTCAAAAGCGATTCCAAAACCTAGAAATAGCGATAATACGAAATCTAGATAGCGACCAATATCGGTTGAAATACTGACAATTTCAGGCCCTACCGAAGTGAAAAAGCCGAATACCAGAGGGAAAACCACATAATACGCAAACAACATGCCGCAGTAGAACAGAATGATACTGGAGGCTAATAGCGGGCCGGCCAGCTTTTTTTCATGTTTATACAGCCCGGGAGCGATAAAGCCCCATATCTGGTAGAGAATAAAAGGCATGGCCAGAAAAACCGATAGCATCAACACCAGTTTAAATGGAGTCAGGAAAGGTGATGCCACATCAATAGCAATCATCTTGGACCCTTCTGGCATATGCCTGGTAAGCGGCTCAGCCAGATAGGTGTATATGTCATTAGCCCAGTAGAAAAGGCACAGGAAAATAAATAATACCGATAAAACTATGCGTAATAGACGGTCTCGCAACTCGACCAGATGAGACATAAAGCTCATCGAATTCGATTCTTGAGTGGTTTCCTGATCAGATTCTTGCATTACGACTTGCTGATTTTATCTACGGTTTCTGCTGTGGGTTGGGTTGAACCGGTATCAACCTCGGCTTTCACTTCTGCTACGGCCTGCTCAACATCCTGCTTGATCGAATCAAGATCAGCATCATGGCGGGTTTCATTTACCACATCTTTAAGCGATTGCAGTTCATCCTGTTGCTGTTTCAGCATGCGCTGTAATTCGTCAGTGCGGAATTCACGCTCCACATCACTTCTAACACTGGAAACAAAACGACGCATACGCGCGACATAGCTGCCTACTTTACGCGCGACAGACGGTAAGCGTTCAGGCCCAATCACTATCAGCGCCACGATGCCAACGATGAGCATCTCGGCAAAACTGAAATCAAACATACGGGGTTAAACTTTGTCTTTATCTTCGCTGACTTTACCTTCGATCACATTGCTGTCACCTTCAGGAGTCTTTTCCTCTTCCTTAACTGCTTTTTTAAAGCTGCGAATAGCACCGCCCAGATCGTTACCAACATTACGCAACTTTTTGGTTCCAAATAATAAAACCACAATTGCCAGAATTAATAATAACGACCAAATACTTATTCCACCAAAACCCATACATCACCTCTTTGAAAGTTATCTTGACGCTTTTTCTTCCAGTCCGGAAAGACCAAAACGTCGCTCAAGTTCTTTTAATACCTGATCTGCTGTCAATCCACTATGAGACAGCAAAACCAGACAATGAAACCATAAATCGGCCATCTCATAGATAATCTGTCCATCATCATCGCCTTTTGCGGCAATAATGGTTTCAGCAGATTCTTCACCGATCTTCTTTAGAATACTGTCCAGGCCTTTATGATACAGGCTCGCCACATAAGACGAATCTGGATCTGCCTGCTTGCGCTCTTCAAGCACATGCATCAATTGCGCGAGTATATCATCACTCATTTATAAATCTCTGCCGGATCTTTCAGGATATCTTCATCCGAAACCCAGCTATCGTTGTTTAGCACACGATAAAAACATCGTTTACGACCAGTATGACAGGCAATACCGCCAATTTGCTCCACCTGCAATAAAACCACATCGGCATCACAGTCTATACGTATTTCGCGTAGTTTTTGCACATGCCCGGATTCTTCACCCTTAAACCACAGTTTCTGACGCGAGCGCGACCAGTAAACTGCCTGCTGTTTCTCTATCGTCAGTGCTAAAGCATCACGGTTCATCCAGGCCATCATCAAGACTTCAGCGGAATCAGCATCCTGAGCTATCGCCGGCACCAGGCCATCGCTGTCCCATTTGATCTGATCCAGTAGCTCAGACATCAATCTCTGACCTCTATGCCACAGCTTTTCATATACTCTTTCACTTCACTGATGCGATATTCGCCAAAATGAAAAATACTGGCTGCCAATACCGCATCCGCCTTGCCTTCGAGAACGCCATCAGCCATATGCTGTAATGTCCCAACGCCACCTGAAGCGATTACCGGTATCTTTACGGTTTCTGAGACCTGTCGATTGAGTTCATTGTCGAACCCCTGTTTGGTTCCATCTCGATCCATACTGGTGAGCAGGATTTCACCTGCACCATACTCATCCATGCGAGCGACCCATTCCAGCGCATCTATACCTGTTGGTTTACGTCCGCCATGGGTAAATATTTCCCAGCGACTGGGTTCGCCTGCCTGACTGACTTTTTTAGCATCTACCGCAACCACAATACATTGTGATCCAAACCGATCTGCTGCCTGTTTGACAAAATCAGGATTGAAAACCGCTGCAGTATTGATACCTACCTTGTCGGCACCGGCATTGAGCATTCTGCGAACATCGCTGATTTCACGGATTCCACCGCCTACAGTCAATGGGATAAAAACCTCACTGGCGACATCTTCAACCACATGAACCATGGTTTCACGATCATCAGAACTTGCTGTGATATCGAGGAAAGTAATTTCGTCCGCACCTTCCAGGTTATAACGCCGAGCATTCTCAACCGGGTCACCGGCATCTCGAATCTCGACAAACTTTACGCCTTTGACGACACGCCCATTATCGACATCAAGGCAGGGGATGATACGTTTAGCTAGCGACATGTTTAATGTCCATCGATGTAACTTTGGGCTTCGCTTAGATTGATGGTGCGTTCATACAGTGCTCGTCCAATAATCACACCTTCAATACCTGAGCTTTTTACTTCATTCAATCGTTTGATGTCATCCAGGTTGGTGACACCACCGGAAGCAATAACCGGTATAGAAATAGCTTCAGCCAATTGCCTGGTGGCTTCTACATTAACACCCTGCATCATACCGTCACGACTAATATCGGTGTATACGATACTGGCCACGCCCTGATCTTCAAATCTTTTCGCAAGGTCGAGTGCTGAATGCCCGGATGACTCGGCCCAGCCCTGAACAGCAACCATACCATTCTTGGCATCTATACCAACGATGACATGACCGGGAAATTCAGCGCACAATTCGGTCACAAATTCGGGGTTCTTAACAGCCTGTGTACCGATAATGACATAGTTAACACCCGCTGCCAGATAGGCTTCCACCGTATCGACAGTACGTATACCACCGCCGATTTGAATAGGTAACTCTGGATACTCGGATGAGATACTTTCTATCACATCAGCATTTACTGGCTGGCCTTCAAATGCGCCATCCAGGTCGACCAGATGTAATCGTTTGGCACCTTGCGTGACCCACTTACCGGCCATGGAAACCGGATCATCTGAAAATACGGTACTGTCTTCCATATTACCCTGACGCAGGCGAACACATTGCCCCTGCTTTAAATCTATTGCTGGTATCAAAATCATGCCTGACCATCCCATTCAACAAAATTGGTTAATAGCTGTAAACCTGAATCAGCACTCTTCTCCGGATGGCACTGCAGGGCAAAAACATTGTCTTTAGCCAGGGCACAGGTAAATGTTCTGCCATAATGGCAATTCCCCACTTCCAGGTCGGGGCTTTCAGTTTCTAGATAGTAACTGTGTACAAAATAAAAACGACTATGATCGGGTATTTTATTCCATAAAGGATGCGCACGGGTTTGATTGACTTCGTTCCATCCCATATGAGGCACCTTGAGCCTGTCACCGTTGTCTTCAGTCAAATGATCACCAAAATACTTCACTTCACCGGGGTAAAGACCCATCAGGTTTGTACCCTGATTTTCTTCACTGGCATGCACCAGTACCTGCATACCCATGCAGATCCCCAGAAAAGGCTTGTTGCGCGCTGCCTGCATAATGGTTTCACGTAAAGCATACTCATCAATGGCGTGCATGCAATCACGTGCAGCCCCCTGCCCGGGAAAAACGACCTTATCAGCCTTAGCCAGCTCATCTTCGGATGAGGTTAAAATCACCTTCTGATTTTTACTGACCACATGTTCCAGAGCCTTGGTAACCGAGCGAAGATTACCCATTCCATAATCAATAACTGCGATGGTTTGCATAGACTTATAAGCTGCCCTTGGTGGAAGGAATAATACCCGCCATTCGATCATCTGCTGTCATTGCAACACGAATCGCGCGACCAAACGCCTTAAAGATTGTCTCGGCAATGTGATGTGCGTTTTTACCCTGCAAATTATCAATATGCAGGGTGGCAAGTGCATGATTCACAAAGCCCTGGAAAAACTCGTGAATCAGGTCAACATCAAATGAACCTATGGTGGCTCGTGGATATTCAACCCGATACTCGATACCTGGGCGGCCGGAGAAATCTATCACCACGCGTGATAAAGCTTCATCAAGTGGCACGTAAGCAGACCCATAACGTTGCAAACCTTTTTTATCTCCCAGCGCACTGGCAAATGCCTGACCAAGAGTGATGCCTATATCCTCTGCGGTGTGGTGATCATCGATATGCAAATCACCTTTGGCAGTAATTTCAATATCCACCAGGCCATGACGCGCTATCTGGTCCAGCATATGTTCCAGAAAAGGAATACCGGTATCCAGTTTCGACTGGCCTGTTCCGTCCAGATTCACGCTTACCGTGATCTGGGTTTCCAGAGTATTTCGGGTAATGGTTGCTGTGCGTTGCGACATAGATCAGTACATCAATAAAATTGGTTGGTGATAATAATCTGAGCGCAACTAAAAATACAGCCTTTAGAGGTATTTATAATTCATCCAGCCACTCTACCACTACTTCAAGCAATGGTTCGCCCATATCTGTGAAGTAGTGATTAGCCTCAGGTATCTTGATTTGACGAGATTTCAGGTTGCCATCATCCGGCATTTGTTGCGCACGAAGTGCAGCCAGGCGGTGTACTGCAGGGTAATCATCACCACCAAAAATATCCAGCAATGGTTTTTTCATCTTATCAAACGGGAATGGCTCTAACATCGGTTGTTTATAATCCGTCGCACCCATGCCTATTCCAATAAATGCATCGTAGTTTTGTTCCCCCTGTTTACGTACATATTGCATTGCCATGTGCGCTCCACAGCTATGCGCTATCACGATGATTTTTTTATTACCCTGCTGCTGCAAAAATTCGATAGCAGTTTGAATACGCGGGACAGCTTCATCAAATACAGCCACATAATCATAATATTTTGCACTTTTCTCAAGCACTGGTAACTGTATCGACAGTGTATTCCAGCCCTGCTCTGCTAAACCAACCCTTAGAGGATTGACTACATCTGCCCAATCGGGGTGAAAGCCACGCCCATGTAATATTAATACTGCCCCTTTGGGGTCTTCAGCCTCGGTATAAATGGACAAAAACTCGTGACCATCGGCTTCCAGCATTTCCACGTCCCCATCCAGAATGGCATCGACTATCTGGTCCCGCATGCGTTTTTCACGTGTTAAATCTGAAGCAAACAACTGTGTCATAAATCCAACAAGCAACAACATTATTATTTTATTCATTGGTTATTTCTCCTCATACAACATCTTTATTATTGTTTTAATATAAATGTCACCGGTCCATCGTTTTGTAGAAATACCTGCATATCTGCTCCAAACTCTCCATAGGCGACCTTCAGTTGCTGATCAGAAGATAATAGTTTCAATTCATCAAAAAGTTCGCTCCCCATCTGCGGATCTGCCGCAGAAGTAAAACTGGGCCGCCGTCCGCGCTCAGTATCAGCAGCCAGGGTAAACTGAGGAACCAGTAATAGCTCACCCTGAATGTCATTCAAAGACAGGTTCATCTTATCTTCTGCATCAGCAAACACGCGATAATTAATGATTCGCTCCAACATTCGAGCAAGTTTTTTATTATCGTCGCCCGGCTCAAATCCTACAAAAGCCAACAGGCCCTGCCCGATACTGCCAATAACGTTTTCATCAACTTCTACCCGAGCAGATTTCACCCTTTGAATTAATACGATCATGAAACAATTTCAACCATAGCATTGGTGCTTTGTATCAAAGCTTGAGTAATCCCTGTTTCGGATGCTGAATGCCCGGCATCCGGAATAATCTTTAACTGACTTTTGGGCCAATAGCTGTTTAAGGCATAAGCCTGATCAATAGGACAAATCGCATCGTAGCGCCCCTGCACGATATAGCCAGGAAGATGTTTGATTTTATCCATGTTTTCCAGCAACTGGTTTTCTTTCAGAAACCCTTTATTTATAAAGTAATGACATTCTATACGTGCAACACTGAGCGCGGTATGCGGGTCGGAAAAATAATCCAGTACACTGGGACTCGGTCTTAAGGTTGCCGTACTACCCTCCCAGATCGACCATGCCTTGGCTGCAGCCATACGCTCCAGCTCATTCTCACTGGTTAAACGCCTGTGGTAAGCAGCAATCATATCCAGCCTTTCATTTTTGGGTACAGGCTGTAAAAAGGCCTGCCATGCTTCCGGGAATAGCCTTGAGGCACCTTGCTGATAAAACCAGTCTATATCCTGTTGTCTGCATAAAAATATGCCTCTTAAAACCAGCCCAAGCACTTTATCCGGATGCATCTGCGCATACGCCAAGGCCAGCGTTGATCCCCAGGAACCACCGAATAATAGCCATCGATCAATACCTAACTGCAGGCGCAGCTTTTCCATATCTTCAATTAAGTACTGGGTGGTATTGTGCTGCAAGCTGGCATGTGGTCGTGATTTTCCACAGCCCCGCTGATCAAACAGAATAATGCGATACTTTTCGGGATCAAAGAAACGTCTATGCACCGGTTCACAGCTAGCCCCAGGACCACCATGCAGAAAAACAACCGGGATACCGGCCATATTGCCACTTTGCTCAACATAGAGCTCATGAACACTGGAAACCTGGAGATAAAAATGATTATCGGGCTGAATGGCGGGGAAAAGCATGGTTATTTTCCTTGTAGGATTATCCCTACATTTTCTATCAGGAACTACTGACAAAAACTAAGGTTATTAGCACTATGTATAATGAATCAAGCATGACATCATATCACCACGTTCTAGGGATAGAGCCTAAAAGGATTTAACCACTGTAGCAGGATAGCTTGATAAGGGAGGCACTATCTCAAGGATGTTTAATTAAGTCAATCACAGGCCAGGATGGCCATAAAGCCTCGATCAGGGATTTGATTGAGGCTTTTTTTTATCTGCAATAACCCCTATCATCTCGGGCAACTGACTGAGTGATATTCCCATGCCTGAACGCCCCCCCAAAAAACTGCTACATCCCGTAGGAAAAGCAATAGCTGATTTCACTATGATTCGCAATGGAGATCGTATTCTACTCGGCCTTAGCGGAGGCAAGGACTCCTTATCACTGCTGCATGTCCTGATGCACTTTCAACGTCATGCCCCCATCGATTTCGAAATAGGCGCTGTGACTATCAACCCGCTGAGCGAAGACTTCGATCCTTCACCTTTAATTGGCTACCTGAAATCACTGAATGTGGATTATCACTTTGTGAGTGAGCCAATCATAGAACTGGCAGAAAAACACATGAAGAAAGATTCATTTTGCGCGTTCTGCTCAAGGATGCGTCGAGGACTGATGTATAAAACAGCTCGCGCGAATAACTACAATGTCATTGCGCTGGGGCAGCATCTTGACGATTTATCAGAAAGTTTTCTGATGTCGGCGTTACATGGTGGTCGATTGAAAACAATGAAAGCCCACTATATCAACGACGATACAGATCTGCGCATCATTCGCCCCATGGTATATGTCAGGGAGCGCCAGCTGAGAGCATTTGCTACCAGTGCAGCGCTTCCCGTGATAGAAGACAATTGCCCGGCATGCTTTGCCAAACCTACGCAACGTCAACATATGAAAGAATTACTGGCTGCTCAGGAAGCCTTGTTTCCGCATACGTTTAAGACTCTGCTTTCAACAATCAAGCCATTAATGAGGGATGGGCTTCCCGAATAAATCATTATTTCTTCCAGAAGCCCGGTGTGAATAACACTAATAGCGTAAAGATTTCCAGACGACCCAGCAACATTGCCAGACACAGCACCCATTTGGCAAAATCATTGATTGACGAGAAGTTCTGCCCAACCTCATCCAACCCCGGGCCCAGATTATTGAGACAGGCAGCCACAGCTGAGAAGGCCGTATCCTGGTTAAGTCCCGATGCCATCAACAGCAAAATCATCAATGCAGATATTGCAAAATAGGCAGCAAAAAAACCCCAAACAGCCTCTATAACATTATCCGGCACCGGTTTTCGCCCTATTTTGACCGCAAACTGGGCTGAGGGATGTACCAACCGTTGAAGTTCACGCGCCCCCTGTTTGACCAGCAACAGGATTCGAATCACTTTTATACCACCACCCGTCGAACCGGCACAGCCGCCCATAAAGCTCACATACAGCAGTAATACAGGAAGGAATCCCGGCCAGCTGTAGTATTCCTGTGTAGTAAAACCTGTGGTTGTACCTATTGATACCACCTGAAAAAGTCCTTCGATTATGCTGTCCAACGGAGAATCAAAAATTTTAGTGAACAATAAATATGAAATCGTAACCAGACTTACCACCAGCAAAACCATTATGTAGGTTCTAAATTCGGCATCTTTCAAATACGGAGTCAGGCGACGTTGACGAACGGATGCAAAATGTAACCCGAAATTAATCCCGGAAAGCAGCATGAAAACAATCGCGATGAGCTCAATACCTCGATTATTGAAATACCCCATGCTGGCATCGTGAGTAGAAAATCCACCAATAGCGACGGTAGAAAACGCATGCGATATCGCATCGAAGGCATTCATACCCGCAAACCAGTAGGCAATACCACAGGTAACAGTGAGAGTCAGATAGATATACCACAATGCCTTTGCCGTTTCGGTGATACGTGGTGTTAACTTGGTATCCTTCACTGGCCCTGGAGTTTCAGCACGGTAAAGCTGCATACCACCGATACCCAGCATGGGCAGTACTGCAACCGCAAGTACGATAATCCCCATTCCTCCCATCCACTGCAGTTGCTGACGATAAAAAAGAATAGAGTGCGGCAGTTCATCAATTCCGACAATAACCGTTGCACCGGTTGTTGTCAGACCAGAGATCGCTTCAAACACTGCATCAGTAATCGAGATATCAAGAATGCCCGATAAATACAGGGGCAGGCCACCCGCGCTTCCCAATACAAACCAGAACATAACCACCACCATAAATCCATCACGCAGGCGCAGCTCTTTTTTATGTTTGATCAATGGTAAAAATAGGATCAAACCACCTAGCAGTATCATCAGAAACGATTCCAGAAAAGGGATGCTACTATCTTCCTGATAGATTAAATCTACTAGCACCGGTGGTAGCATAGTGGCACTAAAAACGACCAGCAGCAGACCTAAAATTCTAATAATGACTAGAATTTGCATACTTTAGAAATAGGTAATGGCGACCTGGAACAGTTTTTCCACATCGACAATGTCTCGTTTATCGGTCAGGAAAAGGATGACATGATCTTCTGATTCGACAATCGTATCGTGGTGAGCAATCATTACTTCTTCTCCCCGTACTATGGCACCAATTGATGTTCCTTTGGGTAATTTCAGATCAGCAATGCGCCTTCCGACAACTTTTGAAGACTTTTCATCACCATGTGCGATGGCTTCTATTGCTTCAGCAGAACCACGGCGTAAAGCATGCACGGCAACAACATCACCTCTGCGTATATGTGCCAGCATAGCGCCAATGGTTACCTGGTGGGGTGAAAGGGCAATATCGATCATACCGCTTTCGACCAGGTCCACATAAGCAGGCCGATTGATCAACGACATCACTTTTCTGGCACCCAGACGCTTTGCCAGCATGGCAGATAAGATATTAGCTTCGTCATCATTCGTCAGTGCACAGAACACATCCATAGACTCGATATTTTCTTCTAGTAAAAGATCGGGATTTGCCGCATCGCCAAATAACACAATACTTGAATCGAGATCGCCTGCCAGTTGACTGGCTTTTTGCTTATCTCTTTCAATAATCTTAACCTGATAATGCTTCTCCAGACTCTGTGCTAACTGGCTACCGATATTGCCGCCACCTGCCAGCATCACACGCTTGACGGGTTTATCCAGTTTACGCATTTCTGCAATGACCATCGGAATATGCTTTCTGGCCGCCAGAAAAAACACTTCATCATCAGCTTCTATGATTCTGTCAGCTGTAGGAGGAATAGACTTGCCATCTCTGAAAATGGCTGCCACCCGAACATCAACACCTGGAATATGTTTGCGAATGGTTTTTAACTCGTGACCCACCAGAGGACCACCGTAATAGGCTTTTACCGCTACCAGCTGTACCTTACCGCCAGCAAAGTCCAGTACCTGCAGCGCACTAGGGTGTTCGATGAGATGATGGATATATTCAGTCACCAGATTTTCCGGGCTAATACTGACATCCACGGGAATAGCATCAGGGCTGAAAAGCTGTTGATGCTGCATGTATTCCTGAGAACGGATACGTGCAATCTTGGTAGGGGTGCGAAATAAGGTGGATGCTATCTGACAGGCCACCATATTTATTTCATCACTATTGGTTAACGCTATCAGCATATCGGCGTCATCCGCACCCGCGCGCTTTAGAACACCCGGGTAGGAGCCATTACCACATATGGTACGTAAATCGAGTCGATCCTGAAGTTCAGACAGTATGCCCTGTTCGACATCAATGACGGTGATTTCATTGCTTTCTTCTTTTGCCAGTTCAGTGGCAACAGAGGATCCAACCTGACCAGCACCGAGAATAATAATATTCATCGTAATTAACTACTTTAGTTTTATGTTATTGGTTTAAACAGAAAGGGTTGTATAACTCAGGCAGTATATATCCAATCCATCACATTTTGATTATTTTCTATTATGCAGGCCCAGAGCCTTAAGTTTTCGATATAGATTGGTTCGTTCCAGGCCAATCTTTCGAGCTAGATCTGAAACATTATTGTGGCAGAGCTCTAATTGCTGCCTGAGATATTCACGCTCAAAGAATTCTCGTGCTTCACGCATATCCAGATTTAAATCTATCTGCAAATTCAATTGGTTGTCACTTACGCTGGATGTATGAGGTTGCACATTGCTTAGCAATGACTGTATCTCATCCAGCTCTACATCATCCGCATCGCTATTAGATAATAACTGCTGAATAAATGACTTTAACTCGGTCAGACCACCATCCCAATGGTGGTTGCGAATCATATTCTGCGCAGCCACTCCAAGATGCCTATAGGGCAAACCCTCTAGCTCTGCATACCAGTTGACATAATACTCAAGCAATTCAGGAATATCCTCAATACGTTCATTCAGTTCAGGGATGTAAATTGCATTGCGCCAGTATTCAGCCAGCTCCGGAATAACCTCGGACATTCCACGTAACTGTTCATAGCTATACTGAGTGGAAACAACCAGTCGCCCATTGACCGGAGAGTTAGCCAGGCGCTGTAATAAAGCGAGCAGTACCTGCTGTCCATGCCGGCTCAGATCTGTCATCTCATGAATGAACACATTCCCGGTTAAACCATTCTTATAGAAATCATCATCGGCCTGGAAGGATTGAACCGGATAAACCGGTTGACGCAAATGGAAAAGGTGATCCACCCAGATACTCACTCCTGACCCCATCAGGCCAGTGATAAATACTGTTTCATTATGCTGAGCCAGTTCCTGCATAGTCAGGCGTAACTGCTGCATTTGACGGCTAGTACCGATCGGTTCTTCGCGTCTGTATGCCTTAGTAGTCGTGCTACTTTGCTGGCTTTGCAGAGCTGATTTCACAGTACGCAACAACTTGGCCATCGAAAGCGGTTTTTCGACAAAATCAAATGCGCCATAGCGGGTTGCTTCAACCGCAGTCTCTACCGTACCGTGACCAGACATCATAACAACAGGGCCAGACAGTTCTTTCTGTTCACTCCATTGTTTGAGTAAGCTGACACCATCCATTTCCGGCATCCAGATATCAAGCAAAACCAGATCAGGATTGAATACAGGCTTTCGTTCAATCGCTCGCCGTGCATGTTCAGCCACTTCAACTTCATAACCTTCATCTTCCAGGATATCTTTTAACAGTTCCCGAATATCAGGCTCATCGTCTACTACCAGGATTTTACTTTGTATCGACATATTGTTAGCCATTTAAATTAACTTACGATCTCTGCCGGTAAACGCAGAATAATCTCTGCACCTGCATTTTTACTATTTTGCGCCAGTACCATACCACCGTGTTCTTCGACAATTTTTTTGACTATCGCCAGGCCCAGCCCGCTGCCGCTGGTTTTCGTTGTAACATAGGGTTCGAACAGCGTATCCAGTATCTCCTCATCAACACCATCACCACTATCGAGCACCGAAAACTCGACATATTCGCAGCCATATTCCTGCATACAGCGCGTTTGCAGCTTGATCCAGCCTTTTTTACCTACGGCTTCCAGTGCATTCTTCACCAGGTTATGAATCAGTTGTCTGACCCTTACGGTATCTGCATAAATTTGTGGGATATCAGCATCTAGATCTAACTGAATATCAATCTTTCGGCTGGTCTCACGATATAACTCAAGGACTTCCTTCAGAATCTGATTTAAATCGATTTGCTCAGGGTTTTTATCCGCTGTACTCGCATAATCTGTAAAGGTATTCACCATAGACTTCATAGCTTCAACCTGCTGCACGATTGTATGTGTATATCGATCCAGCATCTGTTGCCGCTCTTCATCCACCTGTCCCGCCAGCTTACGCTGAAGACGCTCTGCGGATAGCTGGATGGGTGTCAGTGGATTCTTGATTTCATGCGCAAGACGCCTGGCCATTTCACTCCAGGCTGAGTTTTTCTGTGCCTGTATCAACTCGGTTAAGTCATCAATTACCACAACCTGTTCACCCATTTCGTTGACCCGCTGTTCAAGTTGGGTTCCCTGTAGGCGCAGGATTTTTCTCCCGCTTTTACCATAAACGATGACTTCTTCTTTCCAGTCCTTCTGTAATTTTATATTGCGTTTGATAACCTCAAAGAAAGATTTTAACTGAGGGTATTTGATCAAAATCTGGGTTATAGTTTGATCAGAAAAACAGCCTGACTCCAGGCCAAAAATAGTTTCAACCCCCCTATTACCTCGCTTGATTAGCCCCGCTTCATTGATCGTTAATACGCCCGAGTTGATATGCTCAAGTACCGATTGCAGATAATTTTTCTGTAACGCCTCCATCAACTGACTCTGATCGGCTATCGCACGTGCGCGAGACAGTTTACGCGTCATGGTATTGAAAGAACGCGTTAGGAAACTGAGTTCATCATCGCCGGAAACCTTCAATTGTTTTTCATAGTCCCCTGAAGCAACCGCCTGTGTGCCTTCGACCAGATTATTAATCGGTGAGACCAGCCGACGTGCAGATAGAAATGCGACGTAAATCGCCGATAACACACTTAATAGCCAGACCAGAGACAGCGCGAGAGTAAAACTGGTTTTCAATGGATCACGCAAAACGGCTAACTCCCGATAACGTTCATAAGCCTGCTGCACACCCTGTGTTAACTCATTCACCTGATCGGTAACAGGAAACAGGGCCTGCAAGGTTTTATCCTGCTCGGTCGCCAGTAAGCCTCGCACCGGTACTACCACTCTTATCTGTATACCGCTACCCTCATTATCCTCTAGTTTGAGGTAATGTTCATTCGGGCCCAGGTTGCCAAAAGTCGTTTTGGCCAGGGTTTGAGGTAACTCAGAAGAGTTTTCACTGCTGGATACCAGAATTTGTCCATTTTGCCCGACCATGGTTAACTCACTGGCATTTTGCTGATTTCGAGCATCGTTGAGATAGATGACTCTGAGTTCTTCTGGAATCGTTGGAATTTCATTCGCTATCTGCTGGGTTTTCTTCAATGCTTCGCGCTTGCGTAAGTCGATAGCACTACGTCCTAACTGCAGCGAGTCTTCTAACGCCTGCTCGACCCCAACATCAAACCAGCTGTCGATACTTCGATGCAGAAAAGTAAGTGAAAAATAGTAAACGATACTGACAGGTATGATGGTGAGTATGACGAAAGCACCTATCATACGTGTCGTTAACCTGGAACCGACCGCCTTAAGACGGTATTGCACTATCAGTTTATAGACGTTATATACAATGAGCCCGATCAGTGTAATCAATCCCAGGGCATTAAAAAATACCAGTAGATTGTAATACTTGCCGAAAGAAGCCGAATTGGAAGTGGCGTCACTGATCGAATACAACGATACAAACAGTAAAATAAGCAATGCCATAAAGGGCATGTAACTCTTCAACATACGATTCATGGAGTAACCTCCAGCTCGTACCAGTCACTATACAAATCCCAGTTGTTTTTCCATAGTGAGGAAGACTTTAATGGCACAGGAAGCTCTGACTGATCAACGCCCATACGTAGTTGAGCTATGTACGACTCTTTCTCAATAAGGGTATTTTTATCCAGCACAGGAAAATCAAGCATTACGGTTAAATGTTGTACTGCCTCATTTAACGAAGCAAAATATTGTCGTCTACCAGAATTCACATCAAATACTGAAAAAGCATCAAGAAGAGGAAGATAATTTAATTGATATTGCTGTTTGATATAAACAATCTGCTCATTAAACCAGAAGCTTTTATGACGATAAAACTCTATTTCAATCACTAGCGGTAAATCAAAGCCCTGATCTATCGCTTTTGTTATATAAAACGGTAAATGGATATCAAAAACAGCATTTAAAAAAAACACATCACCTTTTAAATGTATATTGACAGATTTTACACTGAAGGGATCAGCAGCCTGAGCTGCAGCCGAGCAAGGCTGTACAAGAAGCAGCAGGCTAACTACCCATGCCAGTATTAGCCTTTTGAACAACATCTATATGTCAGCCTCTTTTCTCAAGTAGCGCATAATAAAATCCATCCATATCTGAAAACCCGGGTAAAATCTGGCGCCCATATGGACGTTGAACACCCCATTGTACAGAGTTTATGGGTTGTTCAACACAGTCAGCTTGCCGATCACAGAAATTAGCTATCTGTAATTCATTCTCAGCCTGAAATATCGAGCAGGTGCTATAAAGCATACGCCCTCCTTCAATCAACAAGGGCCACAGCGCATCCAGCAATGTTTTCTGTTGCTTGACCAGTTGTGGGATATCGTCAGGTTTACGCAGAATACGAATATCCGGATGACGCCTGATAATACCGCTCGCAGAACAGGGCGCATCCAGCAGAATACGATCAAATTGAATACCATCAAACCAGCTTTCGGTGTGAGCGGCATCAGCATGGATTAACTTTGCTGTTAGACTGGCTCTCTGGATATTCTGATCAACGCGTTGCAAACGTTGTTCATCTTTATCCAAAGCAAACACCTCAAGTCCTTCTGTAGATTGCAGGATATGCAGCGTCTTACCACCCGGCGCAGCGCAGGCATCCAGTACACGTGTAGATGGCTGACAATTCAGTAAGTCTGCGGCAATCTGGGCGGATGAATCCTGCACACTAACCAGCCCCTCATCAAAACCGGGAATTTTATCAACCGACAAAGCCTGTTTAAGAATAACCGCAGTCTCGATCAATTCATGGGCAACGGCCTGTATTTGATGAGCATGTAACTTTTCAAGGTATGTATCACGAGAAACCTGCCTGATATCGACTCTAAGCACCATGGGAGGCGATTGGTTAGCTGCCTGCATCAGAACAGCAGAGTCAGCACCCCAGTCAGCCTTAAACTGGTCCTGCATCCACTGTGGGTAGGCAATTGTATGTTCATAAGCACTGAGATTTGCTCTATTTAACGGGTCTTCAGAGCTATGCGCACGCAGATAATTGCGTAATACTGCATTGACCAATCCTCTGGCCCACTTTTTCCTTTGATATACAACTAGATTGACCGTTTCATTGACTGCAGCATGATCATCAATACGCATAAACCGGATTTGATACAAGCCGAGTAACAGAATGAGCTGGATATCAATGTCCTTACCTTTTAACGGCTTTTGCAACAGAGGTTTGAGCTCTGATGACAATAGAAAGTAATACCGGCAAAAGCCATAACAGAGTTCACTGCATAAACCCTGATCACGACTGTTATCGAGGTTACTTAACTGTTTTTCCAGCATAGAACTGAGAGATTGCCCCCTGGTCACTACCGACAGGCAAATCTTGAGCGCTAGCTGACGCGCTTTTATTGTTTTATTCTGCAAAACTTTGATCAATCAGGTTGCGTGCATTCAATATCTGATCTGCTGTCTGGCGCTTTTTACCCGCAAACTGTAGCTCTTTGATCTGCAACACTCCCTCAGCACAGCTGACCTTAATCCCCTGACGGTCATGCTGGATCACCCTGCCAGGCATTTCTTCAGAGTCTTCATCACATGCTATGGCCGACCATATCTTGACCGGCTGGTCGTTGAAAGTAGTAAAGCTCACTGGCCAGGGATTGAATGCTCGAACCTGTCTAGCCACCGTGGTGGCCGATAAATTCCAGTCTATAGCCGCTTCCTGTTTGGTTAATTTGTCTGCATAGGTTGCCAGGGCATCATCTTGTTTTTCTGCATGAATAGATTGATTCTGTATACCTTCAAGATGTTTTTCAAGTAGCTCAGCACCCATGATTTTTAGTTGATCGTGGAGCTCCGCCGCAGTGCTTTGACTAGTAATATCTATTTTTGCCTTCGCCAGCATGGCCCCGGTATCCAGACCGACATCCATTTGCATTAATGTAATCCCTGTTTCACTATCACCAGCCAGTATGGCTCTCTGAATCGGTGCAGCGCCACGCCAACGCGGTAGTAAAGAAGCATGGATATTCACACAGCCGAGCCTGGCAGCATCAAGTACCTGTTGTGGCAATATCAATCCATACGCCGCAACAACCAACAAGTCAGCCTGATAGTTGATCAGCTTTTGAGTAGCTTCTTCGTTACGCAAAGAAACAGGCTGCTCTACAGGCAATCCGAAGCTTTCAGCACAAAGTTTGACTGGACTGGCCTGCAAATTTCGTCCACGCCCTGCGGGCCTGTCCGGTTGTGTGTATACAGCCACCACCTGATGGCCAGATCTGGCGAGCATTTCCAGAGCAGGAACTGCAAATTCCGGCGTACCGGCATATATTATCTTCATAGTCAGGTTATCCTGAATTGGGGTTATCTCAGGAGGCTTCCTGTTTCTTTTGTTTTTCCAGCTTCTTACGTATGCGGTCACGCTTAAGTCCAGAGATGTAATCGACGAAAAGCTTACCCTCCAGGTGATCAATTTCGTGCTGTATACAGACTGCTTCCAGTCCATCCGCAGTTAATTCAAAAAACTCACCCTCTGCATTCTGAGCACGAACGGAAACCTTCTCAGCGCGTCTCACGGTTTCATAATAGCCGGGTACAGAAAGACAGCCTTCATCCATCTCTTCATCTCCTTCAGACATAAGGATTTCAGGATTAATCAACACCTTAGGGTCATCTTTGTCTTCAGACACATCCATAACCAGAAGACGTTTATGGACATTGACCTGAGTAGCAGCCAAACCTATTCCAGGGGCCTCATACATGGTTTCAAACATGTCACTAATCAGTGTTTTCAGGCTGCTGTCAAATTCAGTGACCGCCTTAGCTTTAGTACGCAAACGCGGATCTGGATAATGTAAAATATTTAATAATGCCATAATTTAAACTTCGAGAACATTTACAAGTTTTAGCTCCAAGTTTATGATTATAATAGAATCTTAACCATAAAAAAGGTTGTAGTTAGAGAGAATTCAACTACAATCG
>JBNLGQ010000006.1:0-61325 GCA_050306135.1 Gammaproteobacteria bacterium | reverse complement strand
CAATAATATGAATCTCGTCCATAACTTCCATATTCACGGCTCACACTTTGAGATACTTGACCGTAATGGAAGCTCTGCCAATGTCGCGGCCTTTGAAAAAGGATACAAGGATGTGGTGCTCATCAATTCGTTTGATACTGTCCGAATCATTATCCAGATGACGGATTACACCACCAGTGCCGCCGCACCTTATATGTTCCACTGCCACATTTTGGAACATGAAGATCGGGGAATGATGGGCCAGTTTATTGTCGTTTAAGCCGCTGACAATCTTATAATTACTTTGCTCGCACCCCTTTAAACGGGGTAGTGTCAGCCCGCATCACTCACCGGAATGTAAACCCTCTCTTGTTCATTGAATCGGCAGAGAATTTTCTGAACCCGGTAATACAGAGGGAAAGAGAAAAAAATCTTTATCCGGTTTGATGCGGTAACTGAATTTCAGCACACAGCCCGCCGTCACTACGGTTGAATATAACAAGATCACCACCATGAGCGCGGGCAATATTGCGTGCTATACCCAGGCCAAGCCCGCTGCCACCGGTTTTCCGGGCGCGTGAACTTTCCAGGCGAAAGAAGGGTTCAAATATGTTCACCAGATCTTTCTCCGGTATACCGGGTCCCCGGTCGCAGACTGCAATTAAAAGAGTCTGCCCCTGAATGCTGACCGCTATACTCACCTTGCTGGCGTAGCGTAGCGCATTCTCCAGCAGGTTGACTACGCAACGTTTTAGCGCCAGTGGTTTGCCGAAAAAAGGCTCGCTGACAGAGCCTTCAATTTTGACGTCACCGCCACTTTCCTGAGCATCGGCTTGCAGGCTTTCGAGTAAGGCCATGATGTCAATACCCTGGCGGACTTCATTATTCGAAATACCGCGCATAAAATCGAGGGTGGCATTCACCATCGATTCCATCTCATCCAGATCCTGTAATGTTTTGTCGCGCTGGGCTTCATCGTCGAGTAATTCTGCACGCAGGCGCAGGCGGGTTAAGGGCGTTTTCAAATCATGCGAAACCGCAGCAAGAATTTGAGCTCTATCGTCGATGTAGTTACGCAAGCGTCGCTGCATGGTGTTAAAGGCTATTGCAGTTTGTTTAATTTCAATCGGACCTTTTTCAGCAAGTGGGGACTGCATAATATCTTTGCCCAGACCTTCAGCCGCATGTCTAAGCTGGCTCAGGGGTTTGATGATCAGGCTTACCGCGACCAGTGATAGCGCTATCACACTCAGTAACAGGATGCCGAGTATGCTTAATAAGCGTAGTGGCCAGTTAAAAAACTCATCCGAGATACCGTGCTCAAAAATTACCCAGCTACCATCCTGCAGACGAATCTGAATGTGAAAGGAAGACACCATGCTGTGTTGTTGAGGCATTGGATTGGGATGCATAGACGATGGTTTGGCAAACATCATATGCGACATGTGGCTGTCCAGCATCGGGCTATTCATCAGTGAACCATCGAGTGATACCGATACTTCGCTACCTTCCGGTAATTGTTTTAATAACTGGCTTTTTACCAGTGCGGTGGCAGGTGTTTCTGCAGCGTTAGCGTGTACCTTCGATAGAGCCCGCTCACTCAAATAGACATGTAAATCGTTACTGGAAAAGAGCGGTAGTATGGCAACTCTGCTTTCAGCCGGTAGCGCATTGAGCAGTTTCACAATACCTGAAGCCCTTTCAATCAGGTTAGTTTGTATAGCTTGATAGACGACAGATCCACGGTCGAGCAACAGGATAAAGGTAGACATCGACTGGGCAATGATCAGGCCGACCAGGAGCACAAAAACCAGGCGTCCAAACAGGGTTTTTGGCAGTAACTGTAGTTTTATTTTTGGCCAGATCATGCTTGAAATGCGTTGCCGGAGCTGGCATCGGTCACCCTGCAATTGAGTTGATAACCAAAGCCGCGAACCGTTTGTATCAGTTGAGGGGGTTTGCCATCATCCTGTAAACGCTTGCGCAGGCGACCAATCAGTACATCAATACTGCGATCGAAAGGGTTGCTTTCTCTGCCCTGAGTGAGTTCTAACAACTGGTCGCGACTTAGCACCCGGTTTGGGTGAGAGAGTAATACCCTTAACAGACGGTATTCGGCACTGCTAAGTGGTACTGCAATGTTAGCAGGGGAAGTGAGTAAATGGGTTTTAGTATCCAGTAGCCAATGCTCAAAGCTGAGTTTTTCGGCAGATTCGGCCAGCACATCCGGCGGTAACTCCTGCACCCTACGCAGAACTACCTTGATCCTGGCCAGCAGTTCACGCGCACTGAAAGGTTTTGCCATATAGTCATCAGCACCCATCTCCAGTCCCAGTATACGATCCATCTCATCGCCGCGTGCGGTCAGCATAATGATCGGAATTTTCGCCATGGCAGATTTGCCTGCACGTAAATCGCGGCATAATTCCATGCCATCTGCACCAGGTAGCATCAGGTCGAGCACAATGAGATTGATGTGATAACGCTTCAACACTAACCACATTTCCTGCCCTTCTGCAGCGGTACTCACTCGGTATCCATTTTTTTGCAGATAAGTTTTAAGCAAATTTCGGATCTCGGGGTCATCATCAACGATCAGCAGGTGATTTTCAGAAGTTTTCATAACTCACAGAATAAGCGATTTATGGATTTATTTGCGATCAAATTGTAACCCAGTGTAAGCGATAAGTACGTTGTTACATTCAATTACAAAAAAGGACTTTACCGACACATGCAGCTTACATTGCTGCACTTAAATGGAGTTAAGCAAAGAGACTAAAGCAATTTAGTCAAATTGTGAACTTGAGTTTAAAGCATAAATTTTTTAAATCATTTACTGGAGTCAACAAAGATGAAATTCAACAAACTTATTTTAGTCAGCGCTTTTATCAGCACTTTATCTCTTTCTGCATTGGCAGAATCAACTGTGGATCAGAATAAGCCAATGTCCATGAGTCCGATGGCTCAGGGTTCTGCGCTTACAACGGGTGACGGCGCCGGGAATATGCCCGAAGGAATGCCGATGAATATGAAAATGGGACAACACGCCAGCGGGACAGATAGTCAGCAAGCTATGATGCAGGGTGGTATGGGTATGTCGATGATGAAAATGATGCCAGAAAAAATGGCTGAAATGAAACAGCATCGTGAACAGGTAGAAATGCATCTGGCCAACATTGAAAGTTCATTGCAGCAGTTGGTCGAATTGCAGAAAGCAAAATAAGGTTTTTGGTTAATAGTCCCGCAACTGTAAACAGCTGGATTAGTGGTTGTTTACAGAAGTGGATGGAGTAAGCAGTTTTCACAATTAGAGGTAATTGAAATGTACGATTACATGGGTTTTGGAATGGGTGGTTATATGTGGTTATTCTGGTTAATCCCTGTCGGGTTAATTTTCTGGTCAGCGATGATGGTGTTAGACAGTAAAAAAGAACAGGCCAAATCTCCGCTTGCCATTTTACAGGAACGTTATGCCAGGGGTGATATTGATAAGCAGGAATATGAGGAAAAACAGAGGGATCTGCAGGTCTAGCCCACATTTCGATGAGTCAGTCCTGCACGAGATGATGTTAACTAGAAGTTAATGAGCAATACGCATTAAGAGGAAACCATGAAAAACTTAAAACCAGGTAAAGACACTGGCACGAGCGTTGATCCGGTATGTGGTATGCAAGTCAGTACTGATAGTGCATATCATCAACAGATGGATGAAACGGACTATTATTTTTGTAGTGAATCCTGCCAGTCCAAATTTGTGCTCGAACCCGCTCGTTATAGCAGTTCTTCAGCGGATGATCATGCTTGCTGTACCGGGCATGAGCAGCATGATGTTCCGGCGCAGCCTACAGGTAACTCCTCGACAAGCGGCGCAATATATACCTGCCCGATGCATCCTGAAGTCGAAAATGCCGCTCCCGGAAGCTGCCCTAAATGTGGAATGGCACTGGAGCTTAAGGGTATACCGTCAGCGCAAACCAAAACGGAGTACACCTGCCCGATGCATCCTGAAGTTATTCAGGATCACCCCGGTAACTGCCCGAAGTGTGGCATGACGCTGGAGGCTAAAACCGTTTCAGTCGAACAGGAAAATACCGAGTTACAGAGTATGAGCCGCCGCTTCTGGTTTAGCTCGATACTGGCAGTGCCGGTGTTTTTACTGGCGATGATCGCCGACCTGATGCCCTCAGTTTTACCCGAAGGCCTGTCTATGGAGGCCGTGCAGTGGATTGAATTTGTGCTGGCAACTCCGGTGGTGCTGTGGGGCGGCTGGCCTTTCTATGTACGAGGCTGGTTATCCGTGGTGAGCTGGAACCTGAATATGTTTACCCTGATTGCGCTCGGGGTATCGGTGGCCTGGATCTACAGCCTGTTTGCTTTACTGGCACCGGGCCTGTTTCCTCCCAGTATGTTGCATGATACGGGCACTGTTGCGGTTTATTTTGAAGCTTCTGCCGTAATCACGGCTCTTGTGTTACTGGGGCAGGTGCTGGAACTGCGTGCTCGAAGTAACACCAATTCTGCAATTCGCGCCTTGCTCAGCCTGGCCCCCAAAACAGCAAGGCAGGTCAAACAGGATGGGCAGGAAGAGGATATACCTCTGGAGCAGGTGCAGACAGGGTATATTTTGCGTGTGCGTCCCGGTGAAAATATTCCCGTAGACGGTATTGTGACGGAGGGTGAAAGCTATGTCGATGAGTCGATGATAACCGGAGAGTCGATTCCTGTCGCCCGGCATGCGGGTGATCCATTGATCGGCGCCACCGTGAATGGAACTGGCAGCATGCTGATGCGTGCTGAAAAAGTCGGTTCAGAAACCCTGTTAGCCCAGATTATACGCATGGTCAGCGAAGCTCAGCGTTCGCGAGCGCCGATTCAGAAACTGGCCGATACAGTGGCGGCTTACTTCGTACCCGCCGTGGTTCTTGTCGCCGTTTTTGCTTTCGTGGTGTGGAATTTCTGGGGGCCGGAACCGAGGCTGGCGCATGCGATAGTGAATGCGGTGGCGGTATTGATTATAGCCTGTCCCTGCGCGTTGGGTCTGGCGACACCTATGTCCATCATGGTTGGTACCGGTAAAGGAGCTAGTGCGGGGGTATTAATTAAAAATGCCGAGGCGCTTGAAATAATGGAAAAAGTGGATGTCATCGTGGTCGATAAAACGGGTACGCTAACCGAAGGAAAGCCAAAATTAACCACTATTATCACCGCGCAAGGACATCTCGAAGCCGAGCTGTTACGACTTGCGGCCAGCCTTGAAAAGGCCAGTGAGCACCCCCTTGCAGAAGCAATCGTGGCAGGTGCTTTGCACAGGGAAATTGTTCTCTCAAAAACAACCGACTTCAACTCTATCACCGGCCAGGGAGTATCCGGCAAGGTCGATGAATTTAAGGTGGCGCTGGGTAATATCAAGTTAATGAAAGCGATGTCGGTGGATACGCTCGATCTGCCAGAACAGGCTGATTCATTAAGAAATCAGGGGCAGACGGTAATGTTTATAGCCATTAATAATAAGGCAGCAGGATTGATCGCGGTGGCTGACCCGATAAAAGTATCGACCCCGCAGGCAATAAAAGATCTGCACGCGGAAGGTGTCAAGGTCATTATGTTAACAGGCGATAGCCTGGCAACAGCACAGGCTGTGGCGAAACAGTTGGGAATAGATGGCATCCATGCCGAAGTCATGCCTGATCAAAAGGCTGCAGTCGTTAAAAAACTACAGGATCAGGGGCATATCGTGGCAATGGCAGGTGATGGTATTAATGATGCGCCTGCGTTGGCTCAATCCCATGTTGGCATTGCGATGGGCACCGGTACTGACGTAGCGATGGAAAGTGCGGGTGTTACTCTTGTTAAAGGCGATTTACAGGGCATCCTGCGAGCCAGGCGTTTAAGTCGAGCGACCATGCGTAACATTCGACAGAATCTATTCTTCGCGTTTATTTATAACTCGCTGGGTGTGCCGGTAGCCGCAGGGTTGTTGTATCCATTTTTTGGTCTGTTGCTTTCTCCCATGATAGCCGCCGCAGCGATGAGCTTTAGTTCAGTCTCAGTTATCAGTAATGCATTGAGGCTGAAACGTTTAAAAATCTAACGAGGTAAAAACTGATGTATCAAGGTCATTGGTCAGGTGGAGGTTTTATGTGGTTATTCTGGGTATTAATTATTGTCGCTATTGTTTGGGCTCTGAAAGAGGGTATCGGTCATGTGAATCGGCAACAAGAGAGACAGAAGTCTGCCCTCGATATATTGAAGAATCGATATGCTCGTGGAGAGATCGATCCGCAGGAGTTCGAACAAAAGAGAAGAGACTTGGAACAATGAGCGCTGAAAGGATTTTTGCGATTAATAAAGGCGGATATTTTAAGGTCAGCTTTTTCTTCCATCTATAACCAAAGTAGGGAAAGAATCCCTTAAAATGATCTATTTGGCAAACTTCACCATTCCCCGCTAAAGCAAGAGGACGTCTGCTTTTTTCATTTACAACAGCTCCCGAAGTCGTAAGCGAATGGCTGGTTACGCCACGAACATGCCGGTCCCTACAACCTGTCAGGAATGACTGCTATGTGGATTCCTGAGTTTGGAGGCTGCTGATCTTTTTGACCGCTCCTTTGACATACCTGCTATTGCCTACAAGCTGTCGGGAATGACTCCAACGGGTCCAGGCTGTGTGAAAACACCATTAAATGTCAGAACCTGTACAACGACGACCTCTCATTATCTATCCCGTCGATTTAATCGTAGACACCATTATTGTTAGCAATGGGTTGCCTGATTGTTTGCGGTCTGGTCAAGCCAGAAGGTCAAGCCAGAAGGTCTCAAAATACCGAACAGGGATCAAATTTCGGTTGAAATATGAATGCGGGCCGGATTTACTGGCAAGGGGTTATTCTGCGTGACTTTGATTGATCAGATTGACAGCGCGTACGTTACGTTCTCAGTTAAAAGGAAATAAGAGAAATGCCAATAGAAGTTGGAATCTAGAACATCAACAGCAAGCCTCAAAAGTGTGAGACTCTCAAAGTTTCTCCACTTACAGAGATAAACCAGCGGGACGAACAAATGCTAAGCCTGTGTAATAGGTGCATTGCAAGTGCAATTATGACAAGGAGGATGATGAACGCTTGGTTTGGAATCCCAACCTGCGATCAATCCTCCTAAGTGTGTGTGTGGATGTTCAGCGGTGGCCAATATTTCTCCGCCCGCAATGGTTTTTCCTAGTGAAGCATATCTGTGCCAGCTACCTATATCCCAGTTCTCAGCATGGTACTCATCGATTGTTAGTTTGACGGGATGTTGCACACCGGGCCCATGACTATTGCTGGGGCCAAAAGAAAATAAAAGCCTTCCATAATTTCCATTTGGCCCAGAAGGTATTTTGTTTTTACCGGCAATTTTTGCGCCATGATGTGGAACGGTAATCGCTACGACATCATTAAATGGATGGAAGGGTGTCTGATGGAAACCAGCGTCTCCCATTAAAAGCCAATCTCTATTGTCATCGAGAGCAGTATTTGTAACTTGGATTACGATTCCTGTCCCATTACGATTTTTTAAGTTCTTGGGATTTCTACCAAATTTATATTCGATATTCCCATGCTTTATGGTGATTGGCCCCAAGCCATTGGGCCAAACAAGTATTTTGCCACCAGAGATCAGTATGTCGTGTGCAAAAGCCGAATGGATTGGATCAATGTTTTGCTCGGGAACTATCCATGTCTTCGTGAGGGCTCTAGTGTTGATCCGGGCACCGGCCCAATGATCCATATCCCAATGGGACAAAACAATAGGAGGATCCTTCTTGAAGCAAAAACTTAAGTTTGGTGGTGTAGTAGCGGAATTGCGAGTTACGCCAGCTCCCAGGTCGTGATAGAGAAATGGGATTTGATCTTCATTCAACAAAGCACTTGCTGCACCCTGACCGACATCGAATGCCGCTAGAAATTTTGCTTCATCGTCAATATCAAGTGCTTCAATAATTTCTTGTTCAGTGGCTCTTGGCCATGTAGGCATATCGAAAGAAATTGATAGCAGATAAATGAGTTTTCTATTGTCGATAGGCTTGATCGATATGCTGACGACACGAGGTTCATTGCTAAAGATGTTGGGGTAAACTTTCGCGCTAAAAGGACCTCCACTATCCAAGGTGATACACAACCATTCTGAAGGATTGGTTAATTGTCGAAATTCTTCGTCAGATAAATGGTTTGGTGGAAGGTGGATTTCATACTGATAGATTGGGATCTGATCGAAAATTGAAGGTAGTTGTTCTTTAGGAATATCTGGGTTGAAACAGTCGGACCAGTATCTTCCCCATTCTAAACGGCTCCCATATCCATGATGGTATTGGTATTGAAGTGGCCATTCATCAGAAACTCCATCCAAATTGACAGCTGAAAAGGTTATTAAGTTTGAGACTTCCGGGTTGGGATCAATTGGTTCTGATTGATCAAAGCGAGCAAAAACCTCTCTAGGAACGTCAAAGTTATAGTCGGGTTCAGGTGAAAAAAAGGGATTCATTTCCTAAATCGCTCCGTTTTAATTATCGAATGAAGGAGTCATTGGTAGTGCTCGACAGGGTTTCTCAGCGTTTAATTCTAACCTTTCTTGATCAATCCTTCTGGTTGCATGATTCACTAGAGATCTGGTGCATAGATATCTAAAAGACAGCGGGTCAACTGCTCGCCGCGCTTGCTAAGTAGATCGATGTTCCTCTTCGTCATTGGATTGAAATTTGTTGGGTAATCTACAACTTGGTCACGACTGACCAGATCAGCAGGCTGAACTGGAAGCGCGCTATCCCGTTGGCCTAGATACGGCATTATAAACCCTTGGATTTCTCCATTTGCTGCCATCCGGTGGAGCATATTTTGTGTCAGCGTCTGTGTCCGTCTGTGGATGGTAATGACTGTTGCCAGCATCCGTGACATCCAGAATGTTGGCCGCCTAGCTCCTGAAGGCATTCCCTGGCCGGCATCACACGCAATAATGAAATCTACAGGTAAAGCGTTGGTGCTGAATTCGCTGGAGCGCCCTGGCAACATGCAAGAGATGCCATTATTGTCGTAAACCCCTCCATCCGTGATGATGACTCGATGCTTCGTTTCAACACCGCTTTTGGTGAAAGTCAGGTAATGGTCGAGCGCTGGGAGGAATGCAGGGAATGCCGCTGACGCCGCGACAGCAGTAGCTACGTATGGGTTTTCAGTCAGTCTGCCGAACCGCCAACATCCGCTCTCAACGGAACCATAGCGGAATGCTGTCTCGGTACGGAGCTCGGCCGCGTTGATGACTACGGAGAGATCGTGCCGCCCAACAGCATCCATGCGTAGATTGCCGAAATAGCGACGAACGAGGTGACGCTCGAAAGCTGTCGTGAAGCTTGCAAACCGTGGGGCAGTGTCGAGGATCTTTTCGGCGATAGTTCCTAGCCACTTAGGTCTTAGCTTTATCAAGCTAAGTATCCCCTCCAAGAGCTGGAGGGATCGCGCCAAAATGGCTGCCGAACTGGCGAGGATCGTAGCGACCACGATCTTTGGCAGCTCGAATGAAAGGAATGCTTCACGGGCCATTCCCCATATCATGCCACGCGAGAGTACTGACTCGACACGATGAGCGAAATCTTCGAATGGTTCATCGCTGTAGGCGTAGAGCGCAGCGATTACACTGCCGCCCGATACACCCGAGAGTACCGAGACTTTGTCGAGAACTCCACGATCGTGTAGTGCGCGCAGGCACCCAAGGTGAAAAGCGATTGCCCTAGAACCGCCACCCGAAAGAGCTAGACCAATTTTCGGAGAGCTCATTCTTGCCCCCCATCATAACCCTCATAATGTGGAATGAGGGTGAATTCGTTACGTCGATAGAGATAGTAGTTCTCTTCGCGCCTCGTTGCGGCGTATCCCAAGATGAGCATGACAACTTGGCGTGGCGGAAACTCCTGGAAGTGAAGCAGCTCTAACATCGCTTGAAGGTCATCTTGGCTAGGACGCCCACGACTGATTGGGTGAGTATGCCAGATACCGATGAATCGACTCGACTTCCCACTCTCTGCCGATTTGAACGCGTTGAGTTCCTTTGTGCCTGCGATCCCACACAGGAACTGCGTTTCACTCGCGGTACTATCCGGCGGCGGTCCGCTGACACTATCGACCCAGATCACTTGATGAGCGTCGTCAATTTCACCGAAGATCAATCCGCCAGTTTCAATTTTGTTGGAACGCGTGCGCCCGATGCGCCTAAGCTCTGTTGTCATATCGAGTATGGCTACATCTGAGCGCAGTACAGTATATCCATGCCTCTGCTCGTTATGACGAGTGTAATCCTTGAGCGTGTAGCTCAGCTTATCTCGTTTACTATTGGAATGCCGCAACCATGATGCGGCAATGAGGTCCAGACTTGCCGCGTCAGAAGAAAGGCTTTGGATGCGAGAGAGGCCAATGTTTAACAGCCCGGCTGCATGGTGATCAATGTCAGCTGCTGATCCGATAAATGTCGGCTCAGAGCAGCCCGGCTCCGGCTGAAACACTTTCCTTTTCTCAGGCTCTGGCCAGAATGCTTTTACCAGTGGGTGGCCAGCATTCTTTGCAAAAGCATCTAGCTTGGCTTGCCGCGCGATGTGGTGTGATCCTCCACGGAACTGGGGCATCTTCACCAATACCGAGCCGTTTTCGGCTGCGGCACTTACTGACATCGACAACATTGGGATCGTGATGTTTTGTGTCTTCAGATCCTCTTCGATGCGATGGTTTACGCTTGCTGAAGTTGTGGTATCAATGATCAAGTCCCATTTGTTGAAATCAAAAAGTGATAGAGCTTGATTGGCAAGGTTGCAAGTGTCCGCGGTCACGGTGCATTTAAGGCCAATGGCCTGTAAATGCGCTTGCAGAGCGTTAGCCTTTGCCAAGCCAATATCACTGTCTGTGAAACGCTGCCTGACGAGGATTCCAGGTTTCACTATGCCATAGTCGATGAGGTGTAGTTTAGCGGCGCCAGAACGCAGAACCATTTCGGCCACCGCCGAACCGAGGGCTCCGCAACCGAGGAGCAGAATCCGTTTCTCAGAGAGGGTTGCGAGTAGCGTACCTCCGTCTCGCCGGTTGACGATCTCAGGCCGGTCTTCGAGGACGCGGCACCAACTGATATCAGCTCCAGCCATCCAATTGATTAGCTCGTTTCGCGCTGCTTCGTTCTCATCCTTGCTCAGCAGCAAGACACGGAGTGACTTCAGCGTATCCGGACCAATTTTCCATACGGTCACGTGAGGTCGGAGCGGTTCACCAGCTGCCTTGCGCCGCATCGAAGCGCCCAGAACGAAATAAGCGGCTTCCTCCTCTGAGCCGACAAGGGAGAAGAGCTTCAGGAGGGAGTACAGCAACCCGAACGATAGACCAACGTTCTCAACGAGTTTGATGAGATCGTAAACTTTCGTTGGAAATTCGTTCGCGAGAGGTTTGTCGAATATGATGGCCGCTGCAACTGGATGACCTGGATCTGTATCGCCCCAATCTTCTAGCCTGGTCCACCCGACGAGGTCGAAGCGATCATCTCTTATCTTCTGTAAGTCAGCGCGCCCAATCCAAATCCCGTTATCTGCTATTCCAGTAGGGCTATCTGCTCTGACGACAAATTTTGTAGATGATGTCGTGTAGGAGACGGGTGGATGCAGGGGGGCATCATCAGGATCCAGATGTCCCTTTCCTGCCGCACGCATCCATTGCTCTACTCGACCGAAGAAGCCGAACATACCGTCTGATGGATGGTATTCAGTCTCGCTCGATTGATAGAGGCAGATATATCTTCCCCACTGCACATGTGGAGCTCCAATGAACCGCTTGTGCCTAAAATAGATGTCAGGCTTCTTGAAAGGGAAGTCCGGGTGAAGATGTAGGCTTATCCGCTCACGGTCTCTAAATGCGAGACCCTCCCCGGTTCGATAGCCCTTAGTTTCAAGCGATAGGTGGATCCAGATGAAGCCCTCCGATTTAGATTCGACTTTTGGCTCAAGAACTTCAAGCGCGCCTTTCGAGTTAGCGACAATATCGCTGATTTGAAGAAGAGCTAGTTGCTGGCCTTTGCTTATTTCGGGCATCCAAAGCCCACTTTGGTCGAAGGCGTCGCATCACTTCCACGGGCAGCGCTGACCGCTGCTGACAAAGCGCTTGCACCTTCCTCCACATTATTCGGCAGCGCATATTCGATATTTGAACCGTTTACAGTGAACTTAAGTGGCTCTGCATGTACGCCATCATCGTGCGTGCAGACAAACCCACCGGTCGCGAGTTCCTGATATCGTGCCTTCGCTTTGGCATGAGGAGGGTTGTCTCCATCCTTATTCGACGAGGGAATGCTATTCGAGCTCGCGACAATATAGCCAGTACCGATCTGGTATTCTTCTAGGTCCGCGAGAATATCCCACTTGCAGACTTCCTTGTCGTCCTCAACTTGGTACATTGCGGACTTGCTGCAATGGTGTGGGGCGAGCAGCACCTGCCATCGCAGGTTTACTTCGTTCACGTTCATTTTCGTGATATCAAATATCTTACGGATGACGGGGTACTTATGATCGCCAAAGAGTAGCACTCCGCCTGCTGAAGGGTCGGCCCCGAACGTGACTTGCATGGCCAGACTGGTGTCGTTTCGATCCCCGACATCTTCGTCTGAACCTTGCTTGAACGGGCCATGGATGAATGCGCGGAATTCACCGGTGAGGTCATATCCATCGATAGATTCCACGGAATCACCAGGCACGCTGAAGAATTCGAGTGGGAATCCCAGATAGTGCTCTTCATCAAGCAAATCGTCCCAGCCGACGATACGCACGCGGTTTCCTGCACCCGGGTCGCCACCGGCCTCGACCGTTGCTGTCACGCGCCTGTGCGCTTCGTCGCGGAACGCTTTCGCATCGTCGCTGAGGCTTTTAGGGTCATCATCATGTTCGCGGAAGATTCGTGGCGAAAACCATAGCTCGCCCACGGTAACTCGCTTAAGTAGTTCCTCAAACCCCTGAATGTGGTCCTTGTCAGGATGTGTGATAGCGAACGCTGAGAGGTAGGGATGACCATCGACCTTAGGCAGATGTTCCTCAAGGTAGTCGATGATCGGAGCGCAGTCTGTTTCATCGTCTTCCGATTTCTGACTGTGTCGGAGGTCTACCTGAAAAATGATCTCGTCAGGGCGTATTACGAATGTGGTGCTGTCGCCTGTTCCTACAGGCCAAAAATAGACTGACTGCTCATCAAACATCTTGTTCATTCTCCTAGATCTTTGGTTTAGTTAATGGGGCTCCAAATCCTTTTCTTAATGCCCAAAGATTTAGGAATCGTTTGAGAGTCTTCTGGATGTTGCGGATACTGCGACTTGGCAAATCCAGTTTTTGCTTTTCTCCAATTTTTCGCCATCCATGGCAAATCTAAAAATAAGGTGAGACTTTTCAGGCAAATCCAGTAATAGTGATTTTCAATCCAGTTTTAACCCATAATAATCCAGTTTAGTCTGTGTCCCTACGCCTATAATAAAGCGTTTAATCCCAACTTAAAGCTCCACCTGTCTGGTATTCGGTTACTCTTGTCTCAAAAAAGTTCTTTTCTTTCTTTAGATTAGCCTGTTCATCCAGCCAGGGCAGGGTGTTTTCTGCACCGGGGAAGGGTTCTTTGTGGCCCAGGCTTCTGGCTCGACGGTTGGCAACAAAGCGGAACTGGCCAATATGATCCGCATGGCTGTAGCCCAGAATAGGATCAGGCAACAGGTATTTTGCATAGTTAGATTCACAGGCTTCGGCTTCTTCCCACATGTCCTGTAATGCTTTAGGGTCTAGCGAGATTTTTTCTTCCAGCATGATCTGTTTGCATACGCGGATACCGAATGATGCATGCATGACTTCATCGCGCATAATGTACTGGAACTGTTCGGCGGTGCCTTTCATCAGGCCACGACGTTGTAGTGCGAAGATAGGGGTGAAGCCATTGTAGAACCAGGCGCCTTCGAAGATACCGGCGAAGAAGGCGTAAGCCATAACGAAGTTTTCCAGTTCGTCACGATCGTGCAGATCGATATCGCTGCGCAGGATAGAGCTAAGGCGCGCATTCGCCATATTGATCTTGGCATGGATCTCTGGCACGACGCGGTAGCGGTTATACACTTCGCCCTGATCTAGTCCCAATGTTTCGATGCAGTGCTGGTAGGTCCAGGTATGCATGGATTCTTCATACACCTGACGTGCCTGATAGATCTGTAATTCGGGAGCAGACATTTTTTCCATGACAGCCAGGCCGATATTACGCATTGCCAGAATGTCTGAGGTGGTCAGATAAGCCAGTACGTTATCGTAAACGTGCTTTTCTTCCAGTGTCAGCTTGTGGTTGTAGTCATGGATGTCCTGCGTCATGTTGACGTCCAGGGGCGTCCAGTGATTCTTGTTGGCATTGAGGAAATAATTCCACGCCCATGGGTATTTGAATGGGGCCAGCTGATTGATATCTGCCATACCATTAACAACACGCTTGTCATCAGGGTTGATCGGCTTGGCCGACTTGCTGAAAGCAGGTATTTTAGGCGCAGAAGTTGTGTGCGACTTGACCTTGATAGTTTTCTCGGGCGTTTGCTCCACTTGAGGAGAACGCGCCACAGTGTCGTTCACTACAGGGGCTGGAGTCTTTGTGGCTGGCTCTGGCTCTCTCAGTGATGGTTGCAATTTCTGTTGAATAGACTGATTGACGACAGACTGTTCAGGAGCTGATTTAGCTGGTATTGCTAAAGGGTCATCCCAGTTTAACATTGTTTATTTACCTCTTGCGCTTAATTGTAATGAGTAGTGGCTTTGCATTTTCATTTCATTAATAAGTAGTGGTGCCTTTAAGTGTGCTGCTGTGTTTTCTGGCAAGGCGAAAGCTGGCGAAAAAGCGCAGTTTACAAGATGAGTAAATGAGCATTTTGAGCCGGCTTTCAACGCAGGTAGGGAGCACAGCAGTGCGCTTAAAGGGGCCACTATTGACATGCCTCACAATCCGGATCCAATATCGAACAGGCCTTAGGCATGTCGTTTTCGACCGGTGCTTCATCACGTTCGCGAGTGGATGTTTTCTCGACGCTGGTAGCACCCATCGAACGTAAGTAATAAGTGGTTTTCAAACCGCGTACCCAGGCCAGTTTGTACAGGTTGTCGAGTGCCTTACCGGATGGTTCTGCCATATACAGGTTGAGTGACTGCGCCTGATCCAGCCATTTCTGACGGCGTGATCCAGCTTCTACCAGCCAGCGTGAATCCATTTCGAATGCAGTGGCGTAGAGGGTTTTCAGGCTTTCGGGTACACGTTCGATATTCTGTACGCTGCCGTCGAAGTATTTCAGATCGTTGATCATTACGTCATCCCACAGACCATAGGCTTTCAGGTCCTTGATCAGGTAGGGGTTGACCACGGTGAATTCACCCGACAGGTTGGATTTAACGAACAGGTTTTGATACATCGGTTCAATCGACTGGCTGACACCACAGATGTTGGATATGGTCGCGGTAGGCGCAATCGCCATGGTGTTGGAGTTACGCATACCTGTCCTCATCACACGCTCGCGCAGGCTGTCCCAGTTCATGGTGCTGCTCATATCCTGTTGCAGATAATCGCCACGCGCATCTTTCAGGTTCTGGATGGAATCGATAGGCAGTACGCCCTGGCTCCATAAAGATCCTGGGTAGCTGGAGTAGGTGCCGCGTTCTTCCGCCAGATTGGTGGATGCCTGGATCGCATAGTAGCTGACTGCTTCCATGGACTGATCGGCAAACTCGATTGCCTGTTCAGAGGAGTAGGCGATGTGTTGCTTATACAGTGCATCCTGGAATCCCATAATGCCCATGCCTACCGGACGGTGACGCAGGTTAGAGATACGTGCCTGCGGTACGCTGTAGTAATTGTAGTCAATCACGTTATCCAGCATGCGCATGGCGGTATTGATGGTTTTTTCCAGTTTTTCCAGGTTCAGTCCATTCTCATCTATGTGTTGCGGCAGATTGATGGAGCCCAGGTTACATACGGCGATCTCGGTATCAGAGGTATTCAGTGTGATCTCGGTGCACAGGTTAGAGCTGTGTACCACGCCGATGTGTTGCTGTGGTGAACGCAGATTGCAGGGATCTTTGAAGGTTACCCATGGGTGACCAGTTTCAAACAGCATGCCGAGCATCTTGCGCCACAGGTCGGTGGCCTTAACGGTTTTATACAGTTTAACCTCGCCACGTTTGGCTTTTTCTTCGTACTTGATGTAGGCCAGTTCGAACTGGGTGCCATACAGGTCATGCAGCTCGGGTGCATCGTCTGGAGAGAACAGGGTCCATTCAGCATCTTCGGCAACACGCTTCATGAACAGGTCAGGAATCCAGTTGGAGGTATTCATGTCGTGGGTACGACGACGCTCGTCACCGGTGTTCTTACGCAGTTCGAGGAAGTCTTCGATATCCAGGTGCCAGGTTTCCAGATAGGCACACATGGCGCCTTTACGCTTGCCGCCCTGATTTACTGCAACCGCCGTATCGTTAGCGACCTTGAGGAATGGAACTACGCCCTGTGATTTGCCATTAGTGCCCTTGATGTGTGAGCCTAGACCGCGTACACGGGTCCAGTCGTTACCCAGACCACCTGCAAACTTGGACAGCAGTGCGTCATCTTTTATTGCACTGAAGATACCGTCCAGATCGTCAGGCACGGTGGTCAGATAACAGCTGGATAGCTGTGGACGCAGGGTGCCTGAGTTAAACAGGGTTGGGGTACTGCTCATAAAGTCGAACGATGACAGCAGGTCGTAGAATTCGATAGCACGGGTTTCACGGTCAACTTCGTTGATCGCCAGACCCATTGCCACACGCATGAAGAAAGCCTGTGGTAGTTCAAAGCGGGTATCATCGTGGTGAATGAAGTAACGGTCATACAGGGTTTGCAGGCCGAGATAGGTAAACTGGTGATCACGATCTGATTTGATGGCAGCGCCTAAGCGAGGCAGGTCAAATTTCAGCAGCTCACTGTCCAGATGTTCCAGTTCAACGGCTCTTTTAATGTAATGCGCAAAATACTGCGGATAGCGCTCGGCCATTTCCTTGTAGGTTGCATTCGGACTGCCATCACCGATGAAGTTGAGGGTTTCTGTGCGCAAGCTGTCGAGCAGTAAACGTGCGGCAACATGTGAGTAGTCGGGCTCGATATCGATCAGTGAGCGAGCACTCATCACCATCATTGGGCTCACATCGCGTTCTGCCACGCCATCAAACAGGTTGCGCAGGGTATCGTTATAAACACGCAGCGGATCGGTACTGTCGAGACCCTCGCAGGCATCGGCGATAACCTGTTGCAGACGCTGGATATCCAGAGGCTGTTTGCGGCCATCGCTGGTTTTGACGTGGATAGTGACTTCGTCCTGATCAGCTTCTATCACTTCAGCGTTGGTTTGCTCAGAGGCGCGTTTCTCATTCTGTTTTTCGCGGTAAAGCACATAGGCACGGGCTACCTTTTGCTCTCCGTTACGCATCATGGCGAGTTCCACCTGATCTTGAATATCTTCAATCAGGAAGGTGCCACCATTGGGCTGACGACGCTTGAGGTTTTCTACCACCAGGTTGGTCAGCTTCTCAACGGTTTGATGTACACGTGAAGACGCTGCTGCCTGTCCACCTTCAACTGCCAGGAAGGCCTTGGTCATTGCGACAATGATCTTTTCTTTGTCGAATACGGTCAGTTTGCCGTTGCGTCGAACGACATTGTACTGGTTGGCTGTCTGGCTGGTTTCGGTTTCGGTGGTTTGGTCTAACAGGTCAAAGGTAGTGGATTCATTTTGTTTGGAAAGTGGTGATTCTATGTTTTGCATTTGCGCCCGTTCCGATTATATATATATTCGTAATTGTGATTAATAACTGGAAACCACATTCATAGCTCGATAGCTGGCTAATTCAGAGAGCAAGCTACTGTAGTTTTGAGTGTTGATTTATCCAATGTCCTGATGTCTTTGTTCCTTCAGCTTTTATGAACTCCATGCCTTAGGGGTATGCGATTCAGGTGTATGTGCATAACCCAACGAAAACTCTGCGATTTTTTCCTCGCATTTCATCGAGGCACAATATAATGTGTTTTGAATTAAGGTCAAGTACATTATGTTGTGGATCGACCTGTGGTTAACCCCTGCATAAGCTGTGGATAAAGTGTGTGTAATTGACGAACCGCGCCAGTAAAGGGTTTGCGCCGGGGGGCACCATAATGCTCCATTTATTTAAGTTATGGATCCCTTGATTCGATAAAAAAATTCAATATTAACAAGTGTTAATATGAGGTTAATTCCGACCAGCGGTAGATGATTGAAGGGGGGGTACGGGGTTTAAAACTCAGAACCGATCAGACAAGGTTGTTGACCTGATTTGGGTACTTTTTGTAGCGGTGTTGAAATGCGGGTCATTCCTCCCAGGATCTAAAGTGGCAATTTTGCAGATGAATATTTCCTTACTCTCCACCAAGTCCGAAATAAAACTCTATTTCTGCATTATAGGTATCATTCTCTTTAAGTGGGTGAAAGCTTATGCTGTTTTCTACCAACTCGGTTGAACTAACAGCCTGAGGAGGAATGTCGTAGCTGAAAGTTGAGTTTAGTGTCAGTTTTTTCTGATTCATGGTCATGTTGATAATGGCGTTCAAGGGCGCTTTCAAATGATAATCCTGCTGAACACTATGAATCAGGTTATCGATGTTGATGAGGCTTTGATTGAAATTGTCTTTGTTCAATTTCTTAATTTTATAGGAAAGCTGAAAGTTATACATTGAACAGTATTTTTGTTCGATTGTAGCCATATCACCGTTATCAAATTTAAAGCTGTGTGTAATTGTTTTTTCATGGCTGTCAGGATCTATGCCGGTTACTTCACTGATAGTAGAGGCATTGTCCAGCGCTGATAAATGAGCTATGACACTTGATGAGTAGTCGCAGTTTAATGCTATCTGTTTTTCAGCGTAGACAGCGATAGATGTGGCAAATAGCATTGCCATGAATATAATTCTCGACTTATTCAAAGCTCTGCTATAGATAGACTTTTCTGCAATTTTTAAGATGACTAGCCCTGATCTATCGGTTGTTCTTCCAGCCATGCATAGAACTCCAGATTCTCGAACATTTCAAGCTCATCGCTGCTGCTGAGTATTTCAATAGCTTCTATCGAGTCGGGAGAGAACTGGGTTGACTGTCCGGGTAGTTGTTGGGTTAGCAGGATAGCAATGGCGACTACACTGGCCATGACCATCGCAGGTACGACATATGACATGCGCCAGAATGGCTGAGGTTGTTGTAATGCCTTTTCGCGTGCCTGTGCCAGCTGGCGGCTGGTGTCGGCATCCAGTGTTTGCTGGTCCAGGGTGTGTTTGATCTTTTGAACCAGTGGGTCAGAGTGCTTCATAATGCTCTCCTAGTTGTGATCGAAGTTGATCGATGGCACGTTTGTAATGGGTTTTAACACTGCCTTCGGATATGGACAGGGCGAAGGCGGCTTCTTTGGTTGAGAATTCCTGCCAGGCACGCAGCAAAAATACCTGCTGCTGACGCAGCGGTAGCTGACCTAAGGCCTGTTGAATGGTGTGCATGGCGTTTTCGCTGTGCAGGCTGCTTTCCGGGGATACGGGGTTAGGGTCTTTATACTGTTCTGCTTCGTCTTCCTGTTGCTCTGCTTTCGTCGGATTCAGATGGAATAGCTGGCGAAACTGTTTGCGACGTTGGTAATCACGTAAGCGATTTTGCAGGATACGAAAGAACAGCAGGCGCCATTCATCCATCGATTTATGGCTGTATTTATGCACCAGCTTGAGCATGCTGTCCTGCACGACTTCCAGCGCATCTTCCCGGTTTTGTGTGATTACGAAAGACAATTTATAGGCCTCGCTTTCGAACCGAGCCAGAAATTGATCAAGCTGCTGGCGAGTGATTTCATCCATAGTCTGGATTTCCGCTTACACATTCCATTCTAACCCTATACCGAATGATAACTTGTCCTGACTTTCATCTGTCATCCCTGCACTGTAAATAATGTTGAGCTTGGGCATTATCTGGCGCCAGTCAAATTGCAGTGAGGTGGTTTGACTGTTGTCGGTGGCATATCTGGTCGTTGCCAGTAGCCAGCTCAACTCGCGTTGCTGTTCATAAAGCGTGACGCCAGCAGCAGTCGATGAGTCGAGTAGCAGGCCGGTATTTGCCAGTGCACCGGGTTTAATCAGTGCCTGTAATAGAGGTTGAGTGTCCAGAGGGGTAAGGTCCTTTTCATAATCATAGCGCTGGTAATTGATATAAAAACCGTAATCCCTGTAAAACCAGTTTAGGCTGAAGTGCTGGCTAGACATGTCGGAGTTAATGCGGTCAGGAACCAGAGGACTGGTAATATTGCTTTGCGTGTAAAGATCCAGGCTACCCTGGCGAAATTCAGCAGTGAAGGTAAATGGGAAGTTGGTATAGCTACCTAGAAAACCCAGATTGCTAATCTCAAGTTCCTGGTTCTTGCCCTGGTATTGATAATTGACACCCAACCTGAAATTTTCAGACGTCTGCCAGCTCAATTCTCCCATCAGATCTGTGTAATCGAAGTCTTCAGAATCGCTAGCCGTGTTGTTGCGACTGTATTGAAGATTAACATCGGTTGATGCATCGAGTTCATGATACAGGCTGAATTGATGGCTATCGCTGTCATCCTGACCGAAAGCATAGCGGTAGCCCAGTTGCGTTACTGGTTCGTTTTCCAGGCCTATCCAGTCTTCCGCCTGCAACAGTTGCGGAGACATGGTTGCTAGTAACATATTTGAGCAGAGCAGGCGCATGATGACTGTGTTCATTTATGAATGTTTTTACGCGGGTTTGGATGTTTGCGCGTGTTTTTTAGTTTTTTCAGCACATTACTACGTTGTTTCTGAGACATATTTTTCCAGCGCGCTTTCAGCTTCTGTTGCTGTACAGGCGACAGGTTTTTAAACTGTTTAAACTTTGTGCGAACCTTCTGGCGCTGGTCTTCGCTTAGTTGATTGAATTTATTAAAGCGCTGCATGATGGCAGTTTTCTGAGCGCTATCCATCGCGTTCCACTGCTTGAAGCGCTGTGACATTTGCTGTTTCTGGGTGTTATCCATACTCAGCCAGAGCTCTGCTCCGGATATGATTTTTTGCTGTCTTTTAGGGTTTATATCTGCCCATTGTTGCTGGTAGGGTGACAGCAGCTTTTGCACATCGGTATCAATTTCCTGCCATTCAATGGCCTGTACCTGAGTGGAAATACAGCTAATGAGTGGCAATAAAAGTAGTGTGAGTTTAATTTTCATCGGTATTCTCCCTGACCTTTAATGCAGGGTCATTTTTTTCGAGATCCTTTTCTGCGTGGTATTTGATAATTTCATAGCTGTCTTCATCCACTGATCCAAAATCAGAAAGGAATTCCAGAAAATCAAGGGATAACGGGGGCGTCGTATTGCCCTCGTTATCCTGTTGAGCCTGGGCCGGGTTAAATACAGTAAATAACAGGCAGGCAAATATCCACGTTTTGGGCATACAATCCCCTCATCAAATGATGTGGGGATTGTAACAAGGTGGATAGCCCCTGCAATCATTGTTTAGTGCGAACTACCAGACGATGTGCCAGTAATGTGGCTGCAGTTTCATCATAGTCGCCATCACAGTGGATGTATTTCACCATGTCTCCGTCATTCAGTGCGTTACTCAGAGCATCCTGAAAGTTCTGCCACTGGGTAAATACCTGTGTCATACGGTGTTGCTGTAGTACATATAATGCAGCACCATCATTGGGGACGATTAACGGAATACTGGTCAGTGATGACAGTTCAGTAAAGATGCCTGCCTGTACCAGATACTGGATTTCATTTGCGCTGTCGATATTCAGTAGTAAGCCATTTTCATCCAGAGTAGTGATGGCATCGTCTACACCCTGAGCCGGGTAATCGACCACGATCTTACTCTCTACATCAGCCAGTAGTGCCAGTGTGGTAGCGGTAAAATCTTCTGGTGCTGTGCCGAATGGTGTTGGGAAACCACGTAGCTTGATCGGGTCATTAATGGCCATGCCATCCAGACTTAGCGTACCGCTGTTAACCTGATATTGTGCAGGATCGGCATCGTTGGCAGGGTCAACACCCGTGCCGGTAAAATCAAACTGGCTTATGTTACGCTGATTATACGCCTGAAGATCCACAACCAGTGGTGATACTTCAACAACTGAACCGGCAATATCGCTATAACGCATACGTACCAGGCCATCAGTGGCGGCATCCATGGTTGTGTTGTCAGAGCTGACATCACCGAGTATTTCAACTCTTTGACCCACACTCAGATCAGCGATAGTAAAGCTGTCGTCGCTGCCCTGACGCGTCACTGTGGTGGTATCGTCAATCTCTACGGTCACTTCATCATTGAACACAAAATGGCCATCAGCGAATTCAACGGTTGCACCTAAAACAGTAAGCGTATTGCCAGATCGAGCGATGACACTACCTTTGAGTACATCTTTTGAATCCCAGGGCACGCTGGTGCCGGCGTAGACTTCAATTGCAGTATAGGTTTGCAGCGCCTTGTTGAAGTTGCCAAGAACGATAACAGGTGTATTTGCATCCAGCAGGGCGAGAGCACTTAGACCTGCTACTGCGTCATAGCTGGATCCATCAATCTCGTAAACAGTGTTGCTATCAGTTAATACCGTCATTTCACCATGTGTGTTATGGCGAATGCGAAAGGGTCTGATATCAACAATAAAAGATCCGGCAGTTTCGTCAACTGAATCCAGTAAGCCACGTAGACGACGGATTTTATCATCAAGCATTTCGGTATCTGCAATCAGAACGGGATTAACGCTAACGGTTGCACTAGTGCCATCGCCAGCCATGGTCACTTCATTCGAGGCTTGCAGATTAAAATCGATCGACAGGCTGGAGGGCTTGCCTCGGGATATGGTGAACCCACTATTACCATTGATCGTGGTGATTACGGTGACGACGCCAAGCGGATCACCGTTTTCATCAACTGCTGTAGCAGGTACTGAAATACCGTCTGCATTTTCTACCGATAGTTCAGCATTGGTAAAATCCAGTGTGATTTCAACCTGTTTGTAGTTGCCTAATGGGACGGTAGTGGTGGTTAAAAATTCTGTGACATCAACATATTGTGCAAAATCCAGTGTGGTTGTTGCAGGCATGGTTTCAATGATCGAACCATTGGCGCGGTAAAGCTTTAGTTCAGTGACATCTACTTTGTATTGAGTGAAATCGCCCTCGGCATCGGTGAGAGAAATATATAAACGGCTTTGAGTATCACCGGCCGCAGCCTCATCGCTCGAGCTCGAACAACCGCTGAGCAATGCTAGTAGAATAATAAATGGAGACAGCCATAGGGTGAGGCTGCTGTTTAGTTTTCCAGTTTTCATGTTGAGGTTTCCTGTTTTATTGGTTTGTTTCGGGTACAACGCACAGGAAGGGGATTGGTTGACAGGATGCGAATAATTTATTTATACAAGCTCTGTAAAAGCCGTGCATGGCTTTAATGAGCACGAAATATTCGTTTTGCTCACATTTTCAATAACTTAACAGTGATTAAAATGGGAGCTGCATTATCCCCGCATCACGAAGCCTGTGTGTTTTGCGCAGCTTCCTTAATATTGTTGATGTTTGCTAGTGTTATAAAAAGCCTCAAAGCTTGCTACATCAACAGGTTTGCTGAATAGATAGCCTTGATAAATTGGACAGCCGTGCTGTTTAAGGAATGCCTGTTGTGCCTCAGTTTCTACACCTTCGGCTACTACTGTTAGATTAAGGTTCTTAGCTAGCAATAATATGGTCTGAACTACCATGCAATCGTTTGGACTGTGTGGCAGGTTGTGGATAAAGGACAGGTCAATTTTAAGCTGATCCAGAGGTAGTTTAGTCAGATAGGACAGCGAAGAGTAGCCGGTTCCAAAGTCGTCTATGGAAA
Source organism: Gammaproteobacteria bacterium (assembly GCA_050306135.1). GTDB lineage: Bacteria > Pseudomonadota > Gammaproteobacteria > JACNJF01. The sequence continues at coordinate 37,380 of JBNLGQ010000006.1, read as the reverse complement.
ATCCCAGGCCGAGCTTTTTTAATTCATGCATTTTATGAATGGAGTCGTTTACATCGCCGAGAAGCAGGCTTTCTGTGATTTCCAGCTTAAGCTGAGATGCTGGTGCAGCGGAATCGATCAGAGCCTGGCGCACTTTTTCAACAAAATCCTTTTGACGGAATTGCAAAGCGCTTACATTGATACTCATTTTCAGGTTTTTAAGTTCGGGATCAATTGACCACTTTGCCAGCTGACGACAGCTGTTTTCCAGTACCCATTGTCCGATGGGCAGAATCAGGCCGGTTTCCTCGGCCAGTGGAATGAACTCGTTCGGTGGTATCAGTCCGCGTTCAGGGTGTTGCCAGCGTAACAGCGCTTCTACTGCGATAATATTTGACTGATTATCAACCTGAACCTGATAGTAAAGAACCAGGTGGTTATCATGAACAGCGTTACGCAGGTCTGCCTCGAGATGAGCCCGGGTGGCCAGTCGATGTTGCATACCGGGGTCGAAGAAACGTATGGTGTTGCGCCCAGCCGCCTTTGCCTGGTACATGGCGATATCTGCCTGCTTAAGTAATTCATCTACAGAATTTTCACTGCCGAGAAATACCGTGGCACCGATACTCGGAGTACTGTGGTGAATTCGTCCGTCCACGCGCCCGTCCATGCGGTACGGTTTATTGAGTACGGTAAAGACTTTATTAGCAACCTTTCTGGCTTCAAGCTCAGCTTCGAGCAGCGTTCTATGCAGATCCTCTAACATGATGACAAACTCATCACCGCCCAGTCGTGAGATGGTATCGTTTTCGCGCACACATGTTTTTAATCGTTGTGCTACCTCGATCAGTAATTTATCGCCGGCTTCGTGACCAAAGGTATCGTTAAGCATTTTAAAGTTATCCAGATCAATGAAAAGCAGGGCACCCATATGCTGACTTCGAGCACTGCCTAGCATAGCCTGGTGTAAACGGTCCAGTAGAAGGCGTCGATTGGGCAGGTCAGTAAGGTGATCATAAAATGCCAGATGTTCGATTTGCTGTTCTGCCTTGCTTTGTTCTTCTCGGACTCTTAGTGTGATGATGCCAAAGGCCAGGTCATCGGCGAGTTCTTCCAGCAGACGCTGTTCCTCCTGAGGGAAGGCATTGGGCACACTGGAATAGATACTGAGGACGCCGAATGCTGTAGCGTGATCATCCTTTAAAGGTAGAGAAATCATGGATTGATAACCGCGTTGCAGGGCCGCATCGCGACAGGATGTTGTTTCAACACCCTGAGCAAAAGTATCGAGGCTTTTGATGACGCCTTCGCGAACTGCGCTTCCACTTGGGCCATGCTCGTGCTCCGAATCTGCCCAGCTCAATGATATCTCTTTCAGATAGCCGTTTTCAGCACCCGCCCAGGCAACTGGTCGCAGGGTTTTTGCAGCATCGTGCTCAGCAAAACCAACCCAGGCCATCTGATAGCCTGCTTGTTCACAAACGATATGGCAGATGGCGTCGAGTAGCGATTGCTCATCTTCTGCCCTAACCAGAACCTGATTACATTCGGTGATGGCACTCAGTTCCCGGTTTAATTTTTGCATCGCCTCAGCAGCCAGCTTCTGCTCGGTGATATCCTGGTGCGTACCAACACGTTTTATTTCATTTCCTGCCTGGTCAAATACGCCTGCCCAACGGTTACTTACCCAGCGAATTTCACCGTCTGGTCGGATAATACGATACTCATGTTGATAGTTTTTGCCGGCCATAGCAGGTGCCTGAATCGCCTTTTTCAGGTCTGCTAAATCTTCGGGATGGACCCATTCAAAGCTTTGCTCAATGGTCGATTTCTGTGGTTCGCGTCCCAATATCCAAGAGAACTCATCCGACCAGAATATTTCATTGGTCACTCGATCGTGCCACCAGTTACCAAGCTGGGCTATATGCTGTGCTTCTAGCAGTAGTTGTTGTTTTTCCTGAATGGCGTGCAGCATGGCGTTAAAGCTCTTTCCAAGACGAGCTACTTCGTCATTACCTGCAGTGGCTACACGATGTTTATAGTCATCCTGTTTTCTTACATGCTCGGCTGCATCGGTCAGTGTAGATATGGGTTTTACGATGATGCGCTGCAGGACTGCATATTGTCCAAATGTGGCTATCAGTAAAATGAGTACACCTGCTCCAAATATCCATACAGCCTGTTGGCTTTGCTCGTTAAGTTGAGCACGATCCATGCAAATACGTAGATGTGCGCCTGAGGTCAGGCTTTGTAAAAGTTCAACGTTGCTTTCTTCGATATACACGCCATCGTTTTTTGTCGTTGGAGTGTGTGGCCTGTTGTCGGATGAATTATTAATGCTCGCCAGTACTCGACCACTTTGCAGAATAATTTCGGCTTCAAGAATCTGTGGGCTGGCATACAGGCTGTTGAGTATTTCCTGAGCTCTCAGTGGGTCTTCAAATACTATGGCTGCTTCCGAACCTATAGATACCAGGTTCGCATAGGGTTGCATGATCTGTAGCGCTCGATTCTGCAGAGTAAGATTTTGATATGACATCAGGGCTAAGCTGGCCAGAATAAATGCAAACAGGGCTGAGCCCCAAAGTATAAGTGCCAGTCTTTTCTGAATGCTCAGCCGACGATACATAAGTTACCTTAAATGTCGAACAGTGCCGTGATCAACTACTTCACTGGACACCTCCAGCATTTTTGTCTGTATGTTTAACGATGAGGATCGTGCCTGATCAAGGTTAATATTGATCTTTACATAGTCGCTAATGTCGAATCTGATTATCCCGCCTTCCTGTAAAAATTCAGGGGCATCGCTCACGGTCAGGATCGGCAGTTTTTTTAATTCGGCTATAGCTGCTCGCCGGCTCATACTGATCATGTAGGCGACATAGACGATCTGGCAATGATCTAATTCGGAAATTTTGTGAGTTCGAAATATGCTGAAGGGACGATCCTTCACAGAGCGGCCCTGTAAGGTATTTTCCAGTAGCTCGCCGAAGGGATCGTCTCCCAGTACACAGATATGCCAGGGAGCAAGATCATTGCTGAATGTGTTCTCAGGCCAGTTTACATAGTGCGCGAAATTGCGCAGGTAGGCGGCTTCGACGGCCCTGAAATCTGGGTTTTTGACTTTCTCTGTATACCCTGAAGAGGGTAAACAGAACAGGGAGATTAGAATTATAAGGATTCTTCTCGCTATGAAAAATGTACTGCATTTGAGTAACTTCCAGTGCTTTTTTACGCTTAGCAGATAGCTATTTTTACTTCTCATCTACGTAACCAGATTAGAAGGTAGCTGAAAGCGTTAGCAGATACTCTCGTGGTCTACTACGTGTGCTTTGCGAGGGGCGGTAATGTTCGTTGCTCAGGTTCTTGCCCATCAGATCCAGATGTAAGCGATAGTCCTGTTGTTTCCATTGATAACCTAGGCGGGCGTTGAAGAGAGTATAGGTTTGATGACTTGATTCGGGGCTGTCTGATAGCAGTGTCTGATCGTACACATAGTTAAAACCACCCGCGAGATATACCCCCCGCAGAGGTGCGTTGGTGAAGTCATAACGCATCCACAGATTAGCGAGCTGTGGGGCACTCATCTGCAGAGGTGCATCGTGAAAACGTTTTACGTTACGATAGTTTTCCAGACCGGCGGCATCAAGTGTGGATATATCCTGGGCAAGAATGGCGTCATCGTTGCCACTGAACTCGGTGATACGTGCATCCATATAACTGTACGAGAAGTAAAGCTGCCAATTGTCATTGAGCGTAGCGGTGGCATCCAGTTCGATACCCTGTGAGCGTTGTTCGCCGCTTTGCACATTATAGATGACTACAGAGCCCATATCATCGGTATGGGACAGGTCATTGACAATATTTTTATTACGGATATCAAAAAAGGTAAGTGTTCCTGAGAGGATACCGTGGAAAAGATTTGCCTTGATACCAATGTCGTAGCCTTCTCCTTCGGTTGGTTTGGCTGCTGTCATGCTTCCATCAGGGGATTCCAGTAGTTGAGAACCCGGCAGGAATGATTCGGCGTAAGAGGCAAACACGGAAACCTCGGGATTGAGTTGATAAAGGATTCCGAGCTGAGGAGTCGTTTTTGAATCGTTAAATACGGGGCTGGTTTGCGATGTCAGGTGGTTGTTGTAGTGATTTTCCGTAGAGGTCAAACGCAGGCCAGCCAGCACCAGCAGGCGGTCATGCAGGAAACCGAATGTGCTGCCAGCATACAGCGATTTGTCAGTGTAAGAGGTACTCGCATCAACTGCATTTTCTGTTAGCATCGAGCGTGGAATTGAGGTATTACGATCCCAGGTAGATGGGTCGCTTAAATCCCACAATGGAAACGGTGAGGCTGTGGGATTGTTTCCAAGTGCTGGATCGTTTGGTGCCTGAGCAGCCCAGTCATCAAATTGTCGGTCGACATATTGGCCACCAAGAAGTAAGCGCAAGCTGGTGGTTTCAAAGTTGTATTTTCCTACAGCGTATATGTCGAAGGTATTACCTTCGTTGGTGTAGGTTTGTCCCCTTACTCGCCGACCCTGCAGTAGCGTGCTGTTGTTTGCCATACCAAAGTTGCCGGTGGCGAGAGCGTCTATTTCATAAAATTGATACGAGTATCCGACGCGTAGATCCCAGTTGCTGTCAATATTAATGTCTGCCCATGTGGTCAGGCTATTGGTATCGCTATTGCGATAGTCTGAATAAGAGAGGCCGTTCCAGTTATCCGGTAATCCGTCAACCACAGTACCTGAAAGGTTAGGGTCGGATGCAGTCGGAACTATACCTGTCTGTGGACCCAATCCTGGTTTCGGCATAATCTGCGGTGTTTCTACCTTACTAAAGCGCTCATACTTGAGCGAAACACTCACCCGTTCGCTGGGTTGCCACAATAGTGATGGTGAAAAATTCCATGAGTGGGCGTCGTAGGGCTCCCAATAATGGATATCTTCATCATACGATGCGCTGACTCGGAAGAAGAGTGTATTCGAGATTGGGCCAGTCGCATCGGCATCTAGTCGATACTGGTCATAGGAACCGTAGCTCAGATCGCTGGATGTCATAAAGCTGGATTGAGGGTTCTTGGTAATAATATTGACTATTCCACCGGGAGCTACCTGTCCGTAGAGAAACGAGGCTGGGCCCTTGACTACCTCAACACGTGCCACATTAGTGAAATCGAAAATTGAGGGGCCATTGACTCCATCACGCAAAATCTGGGTATTTCCTTTGGTAGCGCTTACTGGGAAACCGCGAATAGCCAGATTGGCGTTACCTTCGTTAAAATCGTTGCTGCGATAGGTGACCCCGGGTGAATATCGTGCAATATCAAATATATTGTCAGGGCTTTGATCTTTGATAAAAGTATCGGTAAAGGCCTGGATCGCGAATGGCAGCTCTTGTACAGGGGCATCGAAGCGGGAACCGCTTACAGAGTTGGAAGCCCTGTACCCACTATCCAGGCGCGTAGCGACATCAAAAGGAGAGACTCTTAAATTGACCAGCTCGTCGATATCCATATCGGCAATATTTTTTGTCTGTTTTTCAGGAGATATGGTTTCAGACGGGGGGGGATTCATCGCCACTGCGGGGCTCAGTATCAACAATCCTGCTGAGACTATAGTAGAATGGATAAAAATAGATAAATTAACAAACGGCCTACTTGAGGTGTATGGTATTAATCTAAAAATTTTATTTTTTCTTTTCTCGATCATCACCCAGCCCTGGATTAATCTTTTTGATTTGAGGCTTTTCTATACTTCCTGATATCTGATCTTTTCAGTATAGGAGCAAAAAAAATTATAAGCTAGTTTATATACTGTTTAAGTTAGGTCGTTTTCAATAAAAAGGAAGCCTGGAAAGCAGCTGTGGCAATAGATTTTACCTGTTGTTTATGAGTTTAAACATATATAGCCGGTGTAAACCAGGCTGTTAGGACCTGTTAACAGGCTCTGGTTGTAGAGTAATGATTTGAATAAGCAGGTGATTTCATTTTATATGATTTCCTTAAACGTATTCTCACCCCTCCGGTGATTGGTTTTTTTCTGAGATAGAAATTATATGATAGAGATATTGCTTAACGGCCTGTCGTTTACGACTGTTATCACACTGATATTGAGTGCGACGATTACCTCATTAATGACGGCCAGCCTTGGTGCTGGTGGCGGCGTTATGCTGCTGGGGGTGATGGCGCAGATTCTACCGCCTCAACTGGTGATTCCCTTGCATGGAGTGGTACAGCTTGGATCGAATGCCGGGCGTGCAGCGATGAGCTTTCGCCATATTGATATGCGCTTGATCATGGGGTTCATGCCGGGAGCTATAGTCGGTGCTTTGCTTGGTAGCTTTGTACTGGTGTCGTTGCCGACAGCGATGATGTATCTGAGTATTGCCGGGTTTATTCTCTATCTTTGCTGGGGGCCTCCACCACCTCGCCTGGTGATGGGTAAGTGGGGCCCGGTTGTGGTGGGACTGGTGACAACTTTTCTGACATTATTCGTAGGTGCTACCGGACCACTGATTGGTGCTTTTCTTAAACAGGTTTTTGTCGAGCGTTTCAGGGTAGTCGCGACCTTTGCGGCAGCAATGACCCTGCAACATATCTGTAAGATTGTTGTGTTCACAGGTACGGGGTTTGACCTGACTCCGTGGTTACCTTTATTACTGGCGATGATTACCGGTGGTGCTATCGGAACCTGGCTGGGGTTAAGGGTGCTCAAACGCATGCCAGATCATCATTTTGGAACAATTTTCAACTGGATTTTGACACTACTTGCTGTTCGATTGATATGGCAGGCGATTGTTTTGATTTGATGATCAAAACCCTGATGTAACTCTTTTGCACTGGGTGAAAAAGCGGATATGAAAACTGCTCTGATTTTTACTTTTGTCGTTTTGTGAGTGGGTGTAGCGCTGATACTTCCTTTAATACTGAGTCTGATAAGGAGTTAAAGATGACTGAGAAAAACACCACGTAAACCTGATGTATTATTTTCACCTGTGCAAGGTGTGCTCATGCAGGTAAGCCACTAGCATATACCAAAATTATTAGACGTTTACCCTGGTATGGAAATGATGAAGAAGGTCTGCTAGATGAGGTTTGTGACAGATGAAGTTCAACAACTGGTGTGTGACATTCAGGCTGAAGAAATTTCCCTACCTATGGGGTCAACTTTTATTCTTACCAAAAGCCATTGGGCGAACATGCCTGACAATTAATATGAACTAACGCTTTGGGTAAGTAATGGTTCTTATGTTAATAAGATGGTGATCCGATAATGAGCATTTATCCACTTTATGTTCCATTCGGGGTTGTCAAACCTTTTCCAGATGAGTACCTTTGTGCAACTTTTTCATACTGGATGAAAAATCGGAAATGAAAATCGGTCTGGTTATGATATTCGTGGCTTTCCTCAGTGGATGCAGCGCGGATAATTCCTCCAATACAGAGCCTGATCAGGAGCCCAAGATGTTTGGAAAAAACTCAACACAAACCTATGTGATATTTTCACCCATGAAAGGTGTGCTTTTACAGGATGGCAAGCCACTGGCTAATGCTAAAATTATTCGTACGTTAAGCTGGAATGATAATGATAAAAAATTGGTGGAAGAGTTTGTAACTGACGAGCAGGGGCGGTTTAACTTACCTATTCATGAAGAGCAATTATCATTGGGTATGTTGAGCCAGTTTGTCGGTAAAGCTGACCTGGAATTCGAGACAGATGCACAACGTGATTACCTATGGACAAGCAGTAAATTTTATCCCGAAATTTATGCAGAAACAGATGGTGAAGTTGAAGATCTGGTATGTGACATAGCGGCTGAAGAAATTGCCGTACCAATGGGGCCTACTTCTATTCTTACCAAATGCCGATGGAAGAACATGCCTGACTGAGTACGAAATAAATATACAAGGAGAAAAACTATGGTTTGTGAACTATCCCCAACTAAGGCCGCAGAATTAGCGCTAGGCGTATACGATGTGAACAGCGGCGATACTCGTCGCTTAAAGGCATTTTTATCAAATAAAATATTTGTTCAGGGTAGCAGTCAAACTCTGCTCAAAGCAGATGTTGGTGGCAGAATACTTAGGGCTGCAAAAGATGGGTTTGGGGTTTGCGCTCTGGGCGCTGGCAATCATACTGGCGATGTTTTTTTAATTTTTCGCGGCACTACAACTGAGAATAACAACGCTGATGTCATCACTGATGCTCGAATTGGTATCTGTACATCTAAAACAGGGTTGCCGGTTCATATCGGTTTTAACCATGCCTTTAACAGTATGTTGACGGATATTCGTCAGTTTCTTTCTGAATCTAAAATCACAGGATATGTCCATTGCATCGGACATAGTTTAGGTGGAGCGGTGGCTTCACTGGCGGCTGATTACGTCTCTAAAAGCACGGCCTACAGGGCCAAACTTTATACTTTTGGAGCACCCAGGGTTGGTACTGAGAGGTTTGTTAAAAGTACCACTAGCTCTATTATTGAAGCTAATATGCACCGGGTATACCATCGTACAGATCCCGTACCTATGGTTGCATTGTATCCGTTTATGCAGGCTCCTTATTCAAGTTTTGCCCATTTTATCTATTCAGCTGAGCCTTTGACTAGTGGAGAAGCTCATCGTATGGGTAAATATGTTCTATCTATGAAGGATAAGTCCTGGGAGTCATTAACAGGACAACCTGATCAGCCTTATAACATAGAAAAGGCCATTGAAAATTGGTTGCGATCAAAATCTCCGGTGGATAGCTCAAGTGCAACCTTCTGGCGTTGGGTGGATTCTGCATTGATTTTTGTGATTAAGAAGGTGGCAATGGGGGTTATACTAGGCCTACAGGGCGCCTTTATAGGGGTTATGACTGTAGCTGACAAGTTGGCTTATATTCTTGCCAAGGGGCTGGAGCTCGCGGATCATATCAGTATGTGGGTTGAGCTTTTAATGCGTAAACTCATGCAGGCTCTAAATATGAAGGTCGCGGAAACAAAGAAGGAGTTGACTCGTGACCTGATGAGATATGTTTTGCAGCGCATAACAGAAAAAGCCAATAGAGATGCGCGCAATGCCTTAAGAAAGCTCAGATGATTCCTGGTGTATTATTTAATCGGAGCCCTGAAGTTTTTTGCCTCTTTAATATTGCTCATCTGCTTTCTGGTGGGACTGTGGAAAGCTGATCCCCGATCGCATAATCCGACATACCCAGCGCTGGCAGAGTATGCAACAGGTTTTATTATGTGTGGTATTGCTGTGATTGGGTTTTATTATCTCTGGGGCGATTAATTTCAGCTTGCTGGGGTATAAATTAGCTAACTTATAAAAGGCCTCGTAATTGAGGCCTTTTGTTTGAATTTTGCTGAAACCTTATTGATCGTGCATAGAGGCTTGTAACTCTCGAAATAGATGACGTGCTATCGATGCCTTTTTTTCATCTTTGGCTGATTTATGGTTGCGCCATAGCTGCCTGAGCTGCTGGCGTTCCAGTTCGGGGTGTTGGGTGCAGCATTCGTTTATGGCTGGGTCACCCTCATTCAGGATGCGTTCGCGCCAGTATTCCAGTTCCTTGAAATGCTGTTTGTTATGCTGGTCTTTGTTTTCTATCGCTTCTACGGCTGCAAAAATGGGATCTACATCTTCATTGCGTAGTATTTTTCCTATGTACTGATAGTGGCGCTTGAGGGCGCTGCGTTTATTGACCAGCCTGTGCGCAAGTGCTATAGCGTCTTTCATTTTGTCATCAAGAGGGATCTTGGCGAGTTGATCAGCGCTGAAGTGACACAGTTTTTTGCCCAGATCCTGTAGTGCCTGGCTCTCCCGCTTGAGCTGAGATTTGCTGATCAGCTCAATGTCTTCTTCTGAATCGTCAATCGGTGCTTCTGTTTCTGTTCTCATGTGCGCTAGAATACTTGGATGAATGAAATTAACCTGAATAGTTTGACCGTTTCCGACGCATCCCTCAAGAACATTATCGAAGATACCCTCCAACTGGCTAAACAGCGGGGGGCTACTCAGGCCGAGGCTGGCCTGACGGTTTCTGAAGGGGTGACGGTTTCGGCACGTATGCGTGATGTTGAGACCGTTGAGTATCAAAATGATACCGGGCTTGGCATCAGTGTTTATTTTGGACAGCATAAAGGCAGTGCAAGTACCAGCAGTCTCAACCCTGAAGCGATCCGCAAAACCGTAGAGGCTGCCTGTGATATCGCTAAATATACCTCCGAAGACCCCTGTGCCGGTCTTGCGGATGCTGAGTTGATGGCTAGCGAGATTCGCGAGCTTGACCTGTTTCATGAATGGGACCTGGATACCCAGCAGGCAATTGAGTTGGCGCTGGAGTGTGAAGCTGCTGCGCTGGATTATGATGAGCGTATCAGTAATTCGGAAGGTGCCTCTATTGACTGGGGTAAAAGTGTTTCAGCTTATGGTAACAGCCATGGCTTTTTGCAGACGGAGCGTAAAACACGCCATTCGATCAGTTGCTCGGTAGTAGCGGAGAATGAAAAAGGGATGCAGCGCGATTACTGGTATACGGTCAATCGAAATCCAGAATTATTACTGTCGGCTAAAGAGGTTGGTGTGGCAACGGCCAAACGAACCGTGGATCGTCTGGGGGCGCGTAAATTACCGACTGCTCAGAGTCCGGTAATGTTTGCCCCTGAGATGGCCAGAGGGCTAATCTTTCATTTAACCTCGGCGATTGGTGGCAATGCTCAGTATCGTAAGGCCAGTTTTTTACTGGATGCACGTGGAGAGCAGATCTTTCCTGAGTTTGTTCAGTTGAAGGAGTTTCCTTTTGAGCGTGGCGCTCTGGGCTCAGCCAATTACGATGGTGAAGGAGTAGCCACACATGAGAATGTACTGATTGCCGATGGTCAACTGCAAAGCTATCTGCTGGATAGTTATGCCGCCCGTAAACTGGGGGCTCAATCTACGGGGCATGCCAGTGGTGTACACAACCTTAAGCTCTCTGACACAGGAAAAGACTTTACAGCTTGTCTTAAAGCCATGGATAAGGGTCTGTTGGTCACGGAACTGATGGGGCAGGGTGTGAGTACGGTTACCGGTGATTATTCCCGTGGAGCTGCAGGTTTCTGGGTTGAAAATGGTCAGATTCAGTATCCGGTAGAAGAAGTGACTATAGCCAGTAATCTAAAACAGATGTTTATGGGAATTGCAGAAATCGGCACGGATGTTGATAAACGTGGAAATGTCCAATGTGGTTCTATTCTGATTGAAAACATGACTATTGCTGGCGATGGTTAATAACAGGCTTATAGTTTTTTTGCTGCTGTGGCTGCCATTTTTTTCTGCCTGGGCAGAGAATAATACTGAAGGTTTGGGTGCTGAGTCTGAGGTTAATGCTCAGGGATACGTTTTTGATATCACGGTTGAAAATGAGCAACAACTGGAAGCCATTTTAAAACGAGCAGAAGATCTAAAAGGCCAGTTTAGCCCTGATCAATATGGCCGTATCGCACTGGTATTGCATGGCGATGAATTACGTCTGTTCCAGAAGAGTAACTATAAAAAGTTTATGAGCCTTGTAGACAAGGCACGTGAACTGGATAAAAATCATTTGATCGATATTAAGGCCTGTCAAACGGCTATGGACTTTTTACATATTAAAAAATCCGATTTACCTGACTTTATTGAACAGGTGCCTTACGCCCCGCTAGAGATTGATCGACTGGTGCGAGAAAAGAGTTACACGCGCTTATAGGCGCTGGCATTACTTTTCCTGATTACCTCTGGTATCAACCATTTTAATATTTAGAACCTTTTTACCACAGAGATTCCGCTCCGCAAGCGCAGCGCTGTCGCGCAAAACATGAGGCCGTACTTAATTGGCAGGTGCACAGGTGAAGACAAGGTTCGTTCTCGTTCCTGTTTTTCGGGGTTAATTTTATGCCGCAAAAGAATGAACCACGAAGTACACGAAGGGCACGAAGGTTTTTTGGTTGTTCTTGATGTTTCCTATGGTGGCTTGCTGGTGCTGCGGTTTGGTTGTGCGGGCCGTAAGGATTATTTTTAAACCACAGGGAACACAGAGGGCACAGAGATTATATTATTTGATATCTTCTTCGTGGCCTTCGTGGTTATCTTACTTTTATCTCGTTCCCATGGTTCTCTGCACTACTGTCCGGAAGGGTTGAGTTGGACCTGGAAACGGCCAATAGTGACTAGCTGTTCAGCGTTTCCTTAAACGGCGACTTAAATATAAATGCTCGTCATTACCTGACTTGATCCGGTAATCCAGCCGGTCTCGAATACCCTGCCATCGCACTGGATTACCCAGTCAAGCTGGGTAATGACGATGTAATAGTGGTTGCTCCATTATAACAGGGCAATAATCTAGCGAATTCTTCCTCTCTGTGGCCTCCGTGTCCTCTGTGGTGAGTATTTTTTATGTACGATAAATGAGCTGAGTTTCAGATGTAATCCGGTTACTTTTTATCATCGCGCCACATCACGCTGATATAGTCTTCTTTTATCTGCTCAATCTTGAGTGGTGCTAGCTCGTTATTTTGATAGTAGTACTGGATAGTGTCCTTGCTGTCAGCAAAGTCCTGACTGAGTTTGTCTACCTTGATGGTGGACTCGCCGTCCGGGATTTCCAGGTCGGTTTGCAGAGTGACTTTTGAGAACTTCAAATCAGAGCCTTTATAAAACTGAATAACCTTTTCAGTTTGTCCTTTCTGTTTCATATCCAGGTATAAAAGGTTGATGCTGTGGTAATTGTATAACGGTGTCTCGAACTCAAGCTTGCGCTGCTTCTTTTTATCTGCGTAGTAGACGAGATGGTTGTTGTGGTCAAACCAGCTGGCTCGATTGGGCCTTTTATCAGGATAATCACCGCTTACCTCTATCGACAGCTTTTCGCTACCATCGATCATCTTTCGCATATGGGTTTCGATATAGGGTCTTTTGCTGGTCAACCAGCTATAGATACCGCGTGGTTCGGTTTTCATGGACCAGATCCAGATACCATTGTTTTGATGCAGGGAAAAATCAGCGTAGGCTACATGATGATCATCGCGAAACACTCGATAGTGAGCATCAAAGGGTTTAAGTTCGCTGGCACTTAGCGCACTGCTGATGAGTAGCAAGCAGGCGACAGTAAATCTAAAGATTGTTGTGTAATAACGGTTGCTGTAGAGGTGCATGATCAAATTCCGGAATTCCCTGATTAAACTGAAGCCGTTTTTCGGCGAACCATTGTAAGACTTGTGGGTACATCAGATGTTCCAGACGATGGGTTTTCTGTTGTAAGCTGTTGGCATCATCGCCATCTTCAATCTTAAACTGCCCCTGTAGTATTACGGGCCCAGAATCCAGTTCTGGGGTGACTACATGAATGCTGGCACCATGGAGGCTATCTTTATTTTCCAGAGCGCGCTGGTGGGTATTTAAGCCCTGATATTTAGGTAGTAACGAAGGGTGAATATTAATCATATTCGGCCAGTAATGCTTAATGAACTGTTCAGTCAGGATACGCATATAACCAGCAAGTACAATCAGGTCAGGTTGAAACTCATCGATCTGCAGCTGCAACTGCTGGTCAAATAATGCTCTCTCGCTGAAGGCTTTATGATCCAGGCTGATAGCCTCTATACCATGCTTACGGGCACGTTGCAGGCCGTATGCATCGGGACGGTTTGAGATAACGGCCCTGATCTCGGCATTCAATCGGCCATCTTCTATGCTGTCGATAATGGCCTGAAGGTTACTGCCGCTGCCGGATATAAGGACTACCAGTGATAATGGGTTCATTTTTCTGAGTGAATTAATTGTACCGATTCAGCGCTGCCTTTTTCACTGATATGCCCGATATGCCAGGCCTGTTCACCCAGGTCTTTCAGCTGCTTAATGCAGTCATCAACATTGGCTTCATCAACCACTAGTACCATACCAACACCACAGTTAAAGGTGCGGAACATTTCCTGCTGTTCGATATTGCCTGCCTGTTGCAACCATTCGAATACTGCGGGTAGTTTCCAGCTGTCGAGATTGATCTGGGCACTACAGTTCTCAGGTAATACGCGTGGAATATTATCGATCAGGCCGCCTCCAGTAATATGGGCTATGGCGTAAATGTCCTGTTGCTGAGTGAGTTGCATCATTTGTTTGGTATAGATGCGGGTAGGTTTTAGTAATGCGTCTGCCAGTGGCGTACCATCACAGTCCTGCTGCAGATCAACCTTGCTGACTTCAATAACCTTGCGTACCAGTGAGTAGCCATTCGAGTGAGGGCCAGATGAAGCAATAGCAATCAGGCTATGACCGGGTTTAACCTTGCTGCCATCGACAATGCGATCTTTTTCTACAATGCCAACACAGAAACCTGCAAGGTCAAAGTCATCCTGTTGATACATGCCGGGCATTTCTGCAGTTTCACCACCGATTAATGCGCAACCAGCCTGAACACAGCCTTCGGCGATGCCGGAGATGACCGAGGTTGCAATTTCAAGACTCAGCTTTCCGGTAGCGTAGTAATCCAGGAAATACAGCGCTTCAGCACCCAGTACAGCAATATCATTGGCACACATGGCGACCAGGTCGATGCCGATGGTATCGTATTTCTGCATTTCGATAGCCAGCTTTAGCTTGGTGCCGACACCATCGGTACCGGATACCAGCATGGGGTGGTTGTATCTATCCAGTGGTAACTCGAATAATCCGCCAAATCCACCGATACTGCCCACGCAGCCATCGCGATGCGTACGTTTAATCGCAGGTTTAATACGTTCTACCAGTTCATTACCGGCATCGATGTCGACACCAGAGTCACGATAACTAAGCGAAGTTGTTGCGCTATTATGCGCTGAATCAGAGGAATTCATTTTTTCTTGTGTTCAGGAATATTGAGGGTGTGCTATTTTACACAGCCTGAAAAATAATTCCTTTGTTTCGATACTTCTAAAACCATCTTGAGCCTGATAAAAGTAAACCTGATGCTAAAAAAACCTGTAACAATAAATTCTATCCTTATTTCAATGGCAATCCTGTGTTTGATGCAGTGGAGCAACCTGCAGGCTGCGCTGGTTGAAGACCTGTATACTGTCGAATTACCAGTAGCTGATCAAACTACCACCCAACGTCTGGAGGTATTTAATCAGGCCTTACGCGAAGTGATTGTCAAGATCAGTGGTTCGGAGGAAGTGCTGCAGCGGCCAGACCTGGAAAGACCCCTGAATAACAGCTCTCGTTATGTGCGTCAGTTTAGATACATTAGTAAAAAAGATGACACGGTCGAGGCCTTTGAAGGCAGTCGGCTTTATCTGAGCATGGTATTCAATCAGGAGTTACTGGAAAAGTTATTGCGTGAAAATAATATTCCAATATGGGGTAAAGAGCGTCCCAGTACCCTGATGCTGATTAGTTACGATATGAATAAAAATGTTGCACTGGTGTCAGGCGATACCACGCCTGATGTGATTGAAGAGCTGGATAAGGTTGCTTCACGAAAGGGCATGCCAGTACTATTCCCACTGCTTGATCTAGAAGATCGGGTGATTCTTGGTGTTAAGGATATAGTGCAGCTGAATGAAGCCAGTATCCAGGCGCTGGCTGATCGTTATGCACCAGATGCCGTACTCGTCGGTCAGATTGCTGGGCGTGTTGGTAAGGGATGGCAGGGAAGCTGGCAACTTCGCTTTGGTAACCGTATGCTGGACTGGAGCTATCAGTCCCAGGATCGGGAATCTCTTATGCAACAGGCAATTAGCCAGTTGGCTAAAACCCTGGCGTCTGAATACGCATTACAGACCTTTTCGAATCTTGAAGAAGATGTATTGCTGCGCGTAGATGACGTAAGCGGTATCACTGATTATCAACGTATACTTAGTTATCTTCAGTCACTGGATGCAGTGGAGTCTGCTCGTGTAGTACTGATTCAGGGTAATCTGGTCACTTATAGAGTTGCCTTACGCAATTCACTGCAGGATCTACAGCAATTGATTTCACTGGGCAGTCAGCTGGAACAACTCGAATTGCCTCAGGTGGATGCCACCAGTCAAGACCAGACTGTATTGATGAATTATCGATTTTTAAGATGATTGCTCGCTATAAAGCAGGTTAATTCTCCGTGTCCCAGATTCCGTTACCGTTGAGTTTTGATAAGCGTTTCAGCTTTTCTAACTATATTGCCGACAACGCAAGTTTCATCGTCAAGCATCTGACCGAGCTATTTGATGAAACCGGTGAAACATTGATTGGCCTTTATGGTGGCTGTGATAGTGGAAAAACACATTTACTAAATGGCTGTGCGCACTATGCGCGTGATTGCAAAATCCCGTTTCACCTGTTTGATGCGCAACAACTGGTACAGGCAAATGCAAAGAATTTTGGAGAGTTTTCCTACGGCAGTGTTATTGGTGTTGATAATCTGGATCTGCTAGCAGGTAATCGTCCCTGGGAAGAACAGTTCTATCAATTGATTAACCGTGTCAAAACAGGAGAGCTACGTCTGGTCTTTACCCTGTCGAGAATGCCACGTGACACAGGTTTTCGACTACCTGATTTGAAATCACGACTCATGTGGGGACTGTTGATTACCCTTCAGACAGTGGATGATCATCATCTCGAAAGTATTCTACAAAGACGCGCCCGTTTGCTGGGTCTGAAAATCAGCGATGATGCCCTGACTTACCTGTTATCGCATTTCTCACGCAAGCTATCTGACCAGATGGAATTGCTTTATCGTCTCGACCATATTTCTCTCTCCAGTCAACGTAAGATTACTATTCCCCTTATAAAACAGAGTCTTAGCTAATCCTAAATCCGAGTGTTAACTAATCCTGGTGCTTAGATAACGGCTGTAGTACATACTACTTAGAAACAGTGTGAGGGTAAAACACAGCGTTAACACGCCGTAAATCCTTAAGTCAGAATTACTGAATGTTTCACTGACTCCAATAATGAAGTAGAGCATGGTCAGGAAGCCAGTCCATCGATAGGTATATAGCTTATCCTTTAGTAAACCATATAGTGGTATCAGTAGAGGCAGTGTAAAAAGCGGGGCCAGAATATAGCGGATATTGCCCTCAATCCAGAATAACAGTGAAAGCTGGTTAACTATTTGGCCGATTAGTGCTGTCAGACTAATAATTTTGAGTGGATGCTGTGTCATGTGCGCAGTTTTAGTGCCAGTTCAGCGATGCGTTTGCCGAGGCTTTTGCAGGCTGAAATTTCATCAGTGGTTAACGGCTGACCCTTACTGCCAGAGACATGGCTCGCGCCATAGGGTGTACCCCCTGAGGTCGTGTTATGTAATGCGGGTTCAGAATAAGGGATGCCACTGACCAGCATGCCATGGTGTAACAGTGGCAGCATCATACTTAATAATACACTCTCCTGTCCGCCATGCATGCTTGAGCTAGCGGTGAAAACGCCAGCCGGTTTACCAATCATCGCTCCCGAAATCCATAATGGCGTGGTCTGGTCGAGGAAATACTTCAATTCGGCGGCCATATTCCCAAAGTAGGCTGGACTCCCCAGAATGAGTCCATCACATTGTTTCATATCATCAATACTCGCATAAGGCGGGCCTGATTGCGGCACTGGCGGTTCGGTCTGCTGATGATTGCTGGAAACGTCTGGCAGGCAGCGGATAGTGGCATTACAATCAGGCACCGACTCTACAGCCTGTGTAATATGAGTCGCCATTTGAGCTATAGATCCATGCTGGCTGTAATACAGCAGCAGAATATTTACCACCTAAATTATCTCCAGTACTTTTTCGGGTGGGCGCCCCAGAGCTGCTTTACTGTCATCAACGACTACAATCGGGCGTTCCAGTAGCGTTGGGCACTGGCTGATAGCTTCATAGATTTCTTCTTCGGTCAGATCTGCATCATCCATTCCAGCATCCTTAAAAACCTGTTCATGACTGCGCAACAGGTCACGTACAGGCAAACCAAGCATATTGACGATATTTTTCAGAGTTTCAATGTCAGGCGGTTCTTTCATGTATTCGATGATATTGGGCTGGATATCGTTATCTTCCAGCAGTTGTAGCGTTGCACGAGATTTACTGCAACGAGGATTATGATAAATGGTGACTGATGACTTATCCATCTTGACCTCTCTATGGTTATTATTGGTATTTGAGAAATAGTGTCGTAATGAAGTGTAGAAGGCAATAATTTTTGTATGCAGAATGTAATATTAACTTTACCTGATGATGGCAGGTATTCTTAGGTGAGTTGTTATGAGCCATTGATGAGTAAAATTTTTCGTATGTTTGGCCTGAAAATCGGCTATCCGTCTTGACAGCTCAGGATTCATTGGTTAGTTTCCGTTCAACCCAAAATCTGCTATAAAAGACAAATTACTTTTTATTGACAATAATCAATTAAATTTGCGAAATAATTAGCGGATAAACCCTTGCTCTGGCTTGCTGAACAGGGTAAGGTTATTTACATAATTTTGGGTGTATATCTAACGATTTATCTCAGGTACTTGAACTAAACTATAACCGTTCTCGGAGAACGCACTTATGAAAAAAACTGAATTACTTAAACTTGCAGCTGTAGCACTTATCTCTTCGGGTTTGGTTGTGGGTTGCGCAAGCACTGAAGAACCTGCTCCAACGCCTGAACCAACTCAAGAATGCCCAACAGCGGCAGCTAAAAATGCAATCTACTCGGCAAAAATTAAACTGGCTCGTGCAGAGAAGCTGGGTTACTCATGGCGCGACACTGGAAAAATGATTCAGGACGCTGAAAAAGCAGCGGCTGAATGTGATAGCGAAAAAGCTATTGCTCTGGCAAATAAGGCAGCAGAACAGGCTGAAGACGCAATTGCCCAGGCTCAGGCTGAAGCAGAGCGTTATGCCAAAGAGCAAGCTGCAATGAATGAGCAGCCTGTGGATACTTCCGGTTCTTATACTGTAGTAGCTGGTGATAATCTGTGGAACATCTCTGGTCAATCAGCAGTTTATGGTAATCCTTATCAATGGCCTCTGATTTATAAAGCTAACTCAGACCAGATTAAAGATGCCGACCTGATCTTCCCTGGCCAGGAATTCAGTATTCCTTCAGCCTCTGCTAGCGAAATTGATGCGGCAGTTGAGCATGCTAAGACTCGCGGAGCATGGTCTATCGGTGCTGTTGAAGAATCTGATCAGAACTACCTTGCTCAGTAACTGATTACTGGCTAATCGTCACGATCAAAAAGGCCCGCATATGCGGGCCTTTTTTTATGGCTGTATGTTATTACCATCAACTATGGGTTATATTCTGTTGTTCGAATTGAAGTTTGATAGTAAGTCTATGCGTCACATCCTGTTAGTTGTTGTATTAACACTTTTCTGTTCAGTTACTTTCGCAGTAGATATGGAGTTGAAAAGCCTTGATGGTAAAGTAGTGAAGCTGTCGGATTATCAGGGTAAATGGGTTCTGGTTAATTTCTGGGCCACCTGGTGCCCCCCCTGTCTTGAAGAAATGCCTGAATTACAGGCTTTGCATGATAACCATGAAGAGACCGATACTGTAGTAATAGGTCTGAATACAGAAGTGCTTCCTGCTGAGAGAATTATTCAGTTTCTTGATGATTACTTCATCACTTACCCTAACTATATTGTGGGTCCAGTAAATCGCACTGTACTCGGCGAAGTGCCTGCTTTACCCACCTCTTTCCTGGTATCTCCAGAGGGAAAGGTCGAGGCCAGGCAGGTCGGGATGGTGACTCGCGAAATGATTCAAAATTTCATTAAAAAATGGGAATTAAAACACCAGAAATAATTGTTATTCGGCGGAATATAATTAAGCTGGAGACAGTCAACAGGTATAACAACATAATAAGGAGGAGGAAAACAATGAATCTAATCAGAAACTTCTGTCTAGTCGCTTTTGTTTTCAGTTTTACATTTGCCCAGGCTGCCACACCACGTGATCCCAATGAATACTTCTTTGAACAAAATCTAGGAGATTTATCTGAAGAACTGGAAATAGCCAGAGATGATGGTAAAAAGGGTGTGTTCGTTTTTTTTGAAATGGATGAATGCCCATTCTGTCATCGTATGAAAAAAACGGTTCTCAATCAGCCCGATATTCAGGATTACTATAAAGAGCATTTTCATTCCATATCTATTGATGTCGAAGGGGATGTCGAGATTGTGGATTTTGAGGGCAACAAAATGACTCAAAAAGAGTTTGCAAGTAAAAACAGGGTCAGAGCAACACCCGTATTGGCTTTTTATAATCTTGAGGGGCAGCAGGTAGTCCGATATACCGGGGCAGCTTCCGGAGCCGATGAGTTCAAGTTGCTGGCTGAATATTATATGGATGGCATTTACAAAACTGTTGACAAGAATGGTCGCCCGATAAAGTTCAGCAAATATAAAAGAATTAAAAAATCACAGAAAAACATCAATTAATGAATACCTTTAAACTGCAGCCTTTCAGGCTATGGTTGCCGCTATTGATCTTCGCGCTGCAACCTGTTTATGTGTTCGCAAGCGATTCTTTACCGCAGCCTTTAACGCTTCAGGCGGCTTTAAGATATGCGGATAAAGCTGATCAATATCAGTTACAACTGGTTGAGGAAAGCCTTAACTCTGCAAGAGCCGAAGCTGACCAGACTGCAGCAGTGAATGATCTCACTGTTAATCTTTCCGGGCATTTACGTAAAGTAGGTGTTTCTGAGCTGGGAGATCCAGACGAAGATAACGACAGCAAGGTAAGTCTTTATGTCAGAAAGCCGTTATACGATTTTGGCAAAAGTTCAGCGGCTGAACAGCTGGCACAATTAAAGGTTGAGCTGAGCCAGCTTGAGAAAGATTATCTAATTGAGCAGCGGGAGCTATCAATTACGCAAAAATATTTTGATGTCTTAAATTCGGATAATGATTATTTGCGTAATAATGAAAATATGGCAATTGGGTTTATTCGTTTTGACCATGCACGTGAACAACAGGAACTGGGAATAGTATCCGAGCTGGAGGTGCTTCAGCAGCAATCAGATTATGAAGCCATTCGTCAGGCGCTTTATCAGAGTGAAAACATGCAGCGTCTGACGCGAGTTATGCTGGCTGAGGAGCTGGGTTTTCCAGATCAACCGCCTAGCGAATTATCAGTACCTGAGCTTATATCATCATCAGCGATTACTGATGATGTTGAGGCTATGGTTGAGCAGGCGTTTAAACACAGTTTATTGATGAAAATACGCTATAAGGAATTAGCGATAGCGATACAGCAAATGAATAGTGCTACTGATACTATAGGGC
The DNA here is from genome assembly GCA_050306135.1 of Gammaproteobacteria bacterium. Lineage (GTDB taxonomy): Bacteria > Pseudomonadota > Gammaproteobacteria > JACNJF01. Next base: position 16,180 of record JBNLGQ010000006.1, on the reverse strand, counting down.
CACGCCTTGATGCTGAACTTGAGGTATCTGACTATGCGCGTGAAGGTTCAACGCGCGATGACTGGCGAGCCAGTATTTATTTTGAGGTGCCCCTGTATTCTGGAAATCGTGAACAGTCGTTAGTCAACATCTCGAACGTACAGCATCGACAGGCACTGGCAGAGTTACAGAAGACGAGATCTCAAATTCGTATTACAGTGTTGAAACTATGGCAGGAGATTAAACAGAATAGTATTCGACTCGCAGGTGAACTCGTTAATCAGGATTACCGTGACATGTATCTGGACAAAAGTCGTGCAGAGTATGAACTCGAATTTAAAACCAATCTGGGTGATGCCATGGTGCAATTTTCCACCAGTAGAATGAAGGGCTACCAGGCCCGATTCGCTCTGGAAATGGCCTGGCGTAAGCTGGAAAAACTGCTTGGTAAAGAGTTTCTGGAAACAATTACAGTCAAGCAAGATGCTGAGGTAAATAATGGTTAAGCAAATTCTAAAAATAATATTCCTGTGCTCTAATGTGGTTTACTTATCAAGCGTTCAGGCGCTGACCTTGAATGGTTTCACCGAGTTTTCATCTATGGTGAAAATTAATGCTCGAAGTGCTGGCCTGGTTCAGACTGTAGAGGTTAAAAATGGGCAAGAAGTCAGGCGGGGTGATATGCTGTTTAAACTGGATGCAACTCCCTACCTGGCTCAGTATGAACGCGCAAAAGCTGTAGCGAATTCACTACAACCGGCACTGAATACTGCTCAGCTCGAACTGGATAGAGCTCAGGAATTATTCGACCGGGATTCTCTGTCGCAGGTAGAGTTATCAAATGCGAAGAATAAGGTGGCAGCTGCCGAAGGTGCTTATAAGGCTGCACAGGCAGATATCAGTTTTGCCCGTTATCAATTGCAGTTGGCACATGTAAAATCCCCAATCAATGCTAGAGTCATAGATGTGAATACGATTAAAGGTCAATATGTCGATCCATCTGTTGATTCTTCAGCGCTAATTACGCTAGTCTCAGCTAATAGTATGAACGTAGTAGCCGTATTAAATTCTGACCAATGGAGCCCTGATCTGCTGAATAAAAAAGCAACTGTGAGTTACCGTGGTAATGTTTATCAGGGAAAGGTCAGTGAACTGGGTTACCAACGGGTTCAACAGCCAGGTGGATTACCTGCCTATGAAGTTCGTATCGTTTTTTCAACTCAAGATATGATACCCGCTGAAATGCCTGTCTCTATCGAAATCAAGGATTAATGGTAAAAGTGCTTAGCGAGAAAAAAACCTGCAGACTGGAAGATGTATTAGACCGTTTAGTCAGGCAGGGCGTGGTAGACCCTGAAAAAGCCCAGATGGTCTCTACGCTGGTTTCACAAAAAGACCGTAATAATCTGCATGCACTGGAGATAATCGCTAGCCGTCAATGGGTGAATCAAACCAGACCTGAACAACTCATCACACTGGACTACTTAACCGACTGGTTAGCAGAGGAGTCCGGGTTTACACGATTTCATTTTGACCCCTTAAAAATGGATGTGGCTTCCTGTACCAGCATCATGTCCTATGCCTATGCTGCAAGATTTCATATCTTACCAGTCAGAGTGACAGACAGTGAAGTTATGATCGCCGTTTCTGACCCCTATGATCAGGAATGGCTGGATGAAATACGTCGTATAGTCAAACAGCCTATTGAGCTGGTATTGGCAAACCCTCAGGAGTTACGTAACTATGCTCTTGAGTTTTATAGTATTAGCCGGGCAATGGATCACGCCGGATCGAATCACACGGAACAGGTTGGCAATATCCAGAATATTGAGCAGTTAATTAAACTGGGTAAAACAGACTCGTTTGAAGCCGATGATCAACATATTGTCAGCATCGTAGACTGGCTCATGCAATACGCATTTTCACAACGCGCCAGTGATATCCATATCGAGCCGCGCCGGGATCAGGGTAATGTCCGTTTTCGTATCGATGGTGTGATGCATCAGGTGTATGAGATTCCCGCCAATATTACTGCAGCCGTAACCAGTCGCATCAAGATTATGGGAAGACTGGATGTGGCAGAAAAACGTAAACCTCAGGATGGACGCATAAAAACACTAACACCAGAAGGGCAGGAGGTTGAAATGCGATTATCCAGTATGCCTACTGCTTTTGGTGAGAAACTGGTATTGCGAATCTTTGATCCCGAAGTACTGGTAAAAGATTTTTCGGATCTGGGTTTTGAAAAAAATGAATCAGATGCCTGGAATTCAATGATTCGTCAGCCCTACGGTATCATACTGGTAACAGGTCCGACTGGTTCTGGTAAAACGACGACTTTGTATACCAGTCTTAAACAGCTAGCGGTTCCAGAAGTCAATGTCTGTACAATAGAAGATCCTATTGAACAGGTAGAGCCGCGCTTAAATCAAATGCAGGTGCAGCATAATATTGGTCTGGACTTTGCCAGTGGCGTCAAAACCCTGCTACGTCAGGATCCCGATATCATCATGATTGGTGAGATTCGAGATCGTGAAACGGCTGAAATGGCCGTACAGGCGGCACTTACGGGTCACCTGGTTTTGTCTACCCTGCATACTAACGATGCCCCTTCTGCGGTGGCAAGATTGACTGAAATCGGTGTGCCTCCCTATCTGATAAGCGCAACCTTACTGGGCGTTGTTGCCCAACGTCTGGTACGAACCCTGTGCCCGCATTGTAAACAACCGGCTGAACTGAATATCGATCAATGGCGTTCACTGATCAAGCCATGGACAACGGAACCTCCGGTTAAAACCTTTCAGGCAGAGGGCTGTCTGGAATGTCGTCAAACCGGTTATCTGGGTAGAAAAGGTATCTATGAGATGATGCCTTTAAGCGAGAATTTAAAACAACATATTACTGCAGATTTTGACCTGGCTAAATTTCGCAGAATGGCTATCAAACAAGGGATGCGTCCCCTCAATCTGGCGGGAGCTCAAAAGGTAGCGCGTGGATTCACCACCGTTTCAGAAGTACTTAAGGTGGCACCACCTAGGTATGACGGTTAATAAACCACGAAGCACACGAAGAAAATCGACAAAATACTTTATTTCTTCGCAATCCTTTAAGGTCAATGGATTTACTTAAAACCTCTGTGAACTCTGTGTCCTCTGTGGTTATTGATTTCCTGTCAGGTTGTTCAGAACATTACCGCAGCGCCAGCAAGCCACGGCCTCCCTCAAAGCATCCCAATCAAACACCTTCGTGTTCTTCGTGTGCTTCGTGGTTAATAATAAAAGCTGAAGTTATTGTTTAAACCAGTGTTTGTGCAAGGCCTGTATGACTTTTTCTGGGTAGCGGGTTTTACCATAGCTGCCATTATAACGGGCCAGAGCTGGGCCGAGGTCGCCGGATTCCATATCCAGATAGTAGCGTAAAATAGTACATCCCATACGCAGGTTTGTTCTTATTTTGAACAGATTCTTGTCGGAGAGATTGATCTCATCCAGCCAGAAGGGCATCACCTGCATTAGCCCACGTGCGCCGGAAACTGAAATCGCAAATCTATCGAAACGGCTTTCCACTTCGACAACAGCGAGCACCAGTTCGGGCTGCAGATTAGCCCGTTTTGCTTCGTAATGTAGCGTTTTTAATATACTGATACGTTCTTTAGGGTCTTCAATGAACTTGCTTAAACGCTGGCTCATATCGTTCAACCAGACCTGGGCTTCGAAACGATCTTCAAATGCATTCGGGCTATTGATGGCCTGTTCAAGCAGCTGTTTCAGGCGAGGATCAACCTCATTGTTGGCAGGATACAGGGGAAGGGGGATTATCCACAGGCACAAAGCCAGTATGACACTGAGGCAATGTGTCCTGTGGATTACATTCATTTAGCTACTGATTTTCTGCGTAATAAAGTCGATCAGGCTCTCTGTTGACAGGTCCTGAGACTCTTCATCGCAGCGTCCCTTGTACTCACATTGCTGTTCTTTTAAACCTCGTTCACTGAATACCACTCGATGTGGAATACCGATCAATTCCATGTCGGAGAACATCGCGCCGGGACGAAGTCCACGGTCATCAAGCATGACTTCGATACCCAAATCCTGACATTGTTGATAAAAATCATCGGCTGCCTGTTTCACCAGTTCTGATTTGTTGTAATTTATAGGGCATATAGCCAGTTGGAATGGGGCCAGTGTGTCGGGCCAGATAATGCCGGAGTCATCGTGATTCTGTTCGATAGCAGCAGCTACTACACGGGTGATACCGATGCCGTAGCAACCCATGGTGGTGATGACTGATTTACCATTTTCATCCAGCACAGCGGCATTTAAAGCCGTTGAATACTTGTCACCCAGCTGAAAGATGTGGCCGACTTCTATGCCGCGTATAATTTTCAGATGTCCCTGACCATCAGGGCTGGGGTCTCCCTCTATTACGTTGCGGATATCGACCACCACAGGTTCGGGTAAATCACGTCCCCAGTTCACGCCGGTAATGTGATAGTCGTTTTCATTGGCTCCACATACAAAATCACTAAGCGCTGCCGCACTGCGGTCAACATACACGGGTATTTCCATTCCAACTGGTCCAATAGAGCCTATATCGCAACCCAGTACCTGTTTAATCGCAGCCGCATCAGCAAGCTGGAAGGGGCTGGCAATTTCTGGCAGTTTTTCTGCTTTTATTGCATTTAATTCATGATCTCCACGTAATACCAGTGCTACCAGCTGATTATCCACGCCTGTTGCTATCAGTGTTTTAATCGCCTGGCTGGCTGGAATAGAGAGTAAATCAGCTATTTCATTAATGGTGTGGATATCAGGTGTGTGAACCTTTTGCATCTCCTGGCTTGCTTCAGCACGAGTTTCACTACAGATTGCTTCTGCCATTTCAACATTGGCTGCATAATCGCTTTGGTCAGAAAATGCGATAGCATCTTCACCAGAGTCGGCGAGTACATGAAATTCATTCGACTGACTACCACCTATAGAGCCAGAGTCAGCATTTACCGGGCGGTATTTGAGTCCAAAACGATCAAAAATACGGCTGTAGGTAGCAAACATCAGGTCGTAAGTCTGTTGTAGTGAATCCTGATCGGTGTGGAAAGAGTAAGCATCTTTCATGATAAATTCGCGTGAACGCATTACACCGAATCGGGGACGAATCTCGTCACGAAACTTGGTTTGAATCTGGTAGAAATTAATGGGCAGCTGTTTATAACTTTTAATTTCCCGGCGAAACAGGTCTGTAATGACCTCTTCATGTGTTGGTCCAACACAGAATTCGCGTTGATGTCTGTCATTCAAACGCAATAATTCAGGGCCGTACTGTTCCCAACGTCCAGACTCCTGCCACAGTTCTGCAGGCTGCACTGCTGGCATTAGTAATTCCAGTGCACCGGCTCGGTCCATTTCCTCACGCACAATTTTTTCTACTTTTCTAATAACACGTAAGCCTAGCGGTAGCCAGGTATACAACCCCGATGCGAGTCGACGAATGAGTCCGGCACGAAGCATTAACTGGTGGCTGATTACTTCAGCATCTGCGGGCGTTTCTTTCAAGGTGGAAAGATGAAAACGGGTGGTTTTCATAGTTTAATTCTCAGAGTTCAGGGTTGTTATTAAAACGTTTTACTGTCCCATCCCCACATACTGCGAGGAGGGCTGGTAAACTCGATATAGGTTCTTTTGGGTGAGATGTAAAATAGCTCTTCGATGCTTTTACAAAGTCGCCTGGAGAGCTCTGTGGTTTCTGATTCCTTAAGACCCAGGCTTTTTAGTTCGCAAAATGCTAGAGGTTCAGTGGTGCCAGCAAACAGCATTTCAGGGTTATGATGTAAAGCAACCATCACGTAGGCTTCTGGTTTTCCGAGTGCCTCGGCGACAATCTGACTCAGGATATTCAGCTGGTTGGAGGCTGTATCCAGAATCTGGTTGCTGGTGATAGTAAGAATAGGCATGTCAGTTATTTACAGTATTGGTCGATATCTGACTGACTCTGCTTTCTACGCTCAGCAATTTCTTCAGGAGTCATAATACGACTACTTCCATCTGCAGATTTAATGCGTATACGTTTGCTGCGATTAAACGTTGCCAGGTCCTTTTTAGCCTGCGCACAAAACTCAGCAGTCTGTTCTTTGGAGGGCTCTGGTGGGGGCGCTTTGGTCTGATCAGCAGGAGCATCAGCCTGTTTTTTATCCTGTTGTGCTTTGTTTTCTGTGGAAAAGCGCGGTAAAGATTTACCTGGATTACTTGGTGGGCGTGAAATACGTACCACTTCAGGTTTGACTTTAGTTGGTGGACTGTCGCCATAATGAACCTGCCCATTTTCATCAGTCCATTTCTGAATACCTGCCGCATGGCTATTGCAGGCCAGAAAAAGTAGCGGGATTAACAAACGCTTCATGCAATTATCCTCATGATGATATGGGTACGATTATAGTCGAAAACAGATGTATTATAGTTTACGAATCAACAGAGATGCTGTCAGCAAGAAGTTAAAAAATAAAGTGAAATATTTTAAACGTTAATATAAGTAATTGCTGATATACCTAAATACGGTTATATTCTCATCCTATTCATAAATCTTTAGGAATGTATCCAATGTTATTTTTTCAGCGCAGCGTCTTATCTGTGACTTTTATGCTTTTGGCCTTAAATATTGCTCAGGCCCAGAGTTTAGAGACTGAGGTTGCCCAGTTAAAAGAAGTATCAACTACTTATATGCTGGAAGGCCTTGTTGAAGCCGAACTGAAAACTACCATATCGGCGCAGACTTCCGGGATCGTTAACAAGATCCATTTTGATGTAAATGACTTTGTGGCGAAGGATAAAATCGTTGTCGAGATTGATAATAAGCAGCAACTTGCGAGCCTGAAACAGGCCCAGGCAGCACAAAAAGAAGCCGCAGCCAAGCTACAGGAAGCTCAATCGGAATTTAACCGAGTGAGTGAAGTGTATAAGAAGAATGTAGTCTCCAAATCCGTATTCGATACCGCAAGCGCCGCATTAAAAACGGCCAAAGCCCGCCTGGAATCTTCTCAGGCAGCTACTTCAAAGGCTAAGGAGCAACTGGAATATACCCTGGTGAGGGCCCCTTACAGCGGTATCTTAACCAGTCGTATGGTTGAACCGGGTGAAACGGTGAATGTTGGTCAGCAACTGGTCTCGGGGGTTTCACTTGAGAAATTGAGGGTGCTGACGCATGTGCCACAAAGCATCATCAAGGAAGTACGAGATCGTCACTATGCCATTGTAGTGACTGAAGATAGTGAAATTGTATCTACTGATATGACCTTTTTCCCCTTTGCTGACCCCTTAACACATAGTTTTGCATTACGCGTGAGATTGCCGGTGACGGGCAATGAGCTATTTCCGGGGATGCATGTCAAGATCGCGCTGGAAGTCGGGCGAGAAAATAAAACAGTGATGCCTTTTAATGCGGTTGCTTTTCGTGGTGAAGTCACCGGGGTTTATGTGTTGCAGGATAATAAGTTGCACTTCCGTCATGTCCGTCTGGGACGTCACCTGGAAAATAACGAAGTCGTTGTCGTCGCTGGAGTAAGCGCGGGTGATTCAATCGTTCTTGACCCGGTTGCTGCTGCGATTGCGATTAAGTCCGAAAAAGCGCAATAGAGATTAAACCCATGTCAGAAGATTTAAACTCAAAAACCGAGCGTCTGGGATTTTCCGGTACTCTGGCGAAAAAGTTCCTGCTTTCAGAGATTACTCCATTACTGGCACTGGTCGGTATTTTACTGGGTATTTTTGCCGTTATCGTGACCCCGAAGGAAGAAGAACCTCAAATCAATGTAACCTTTGCCAATGTGTTCATCCCTTTTCCGGGCGCATCGGTTTCAGAGGTTGAGCAATTGGTGAGCGCTCCAGCGGAGCAGGTACTATCGGAGATTTCGGGGATCAAGCACGTATACTCCATCTCGCGTCAGGGTATGTCGATTCTAACCATACAGTTTGTGGTTGGTGAAGATCGTACCGATGCCATTGTACGTTTGTATAGCAAGATTTTTTCTAATCAGGACTGGTTGCCACCAAACCTGGGTGTGGGGCAACCCATCATAAAACCCAAAGGTATCGATGATGTACCTATAGTGACAGCCACGCTGTGGGCTGATGATGATAGCCGTGGAGCCTATGATCTGTTGAAGGTTGCACATGCCATCGAAGCTGAAATAAAGCGAGTTCCAGGTACGCGTGATATCTATACCCTGGGTGGGGCTCAGCGTGTAGTTCATGTGCTACTGGATCCGCAGAAAATCTCGGGGTTTAATCTGGATCTCGATGGAATTCGTCAGTCGCTGCAAGGCGCTAACCGCTCACAGACTGCAGGCGCACTGATTCGCGATAATCTGGAGATCCCGATTCAGGCCGGAGAGTTTCTAACCAATAGTACGGAAGTCGGTACGCTGGTGGTGGGTATGAATAATGGCCGTCCGGTTTATTTAAACGATATTGCCGAGGTAGTTGATGGGCCAGCCGAACCTGACCATTATGTCTGGTATGGTACCGGGCCTGCCGCGTCAGAGGCTGGTATCCAGCCTATAGAGGATATCAAACCCGCCGTTACTATTGCCGTCGCTAAAAAGCCCTCTACCAATGCGGTAGAGATTGCTAATAACGTGATAGATCGCTTTGAGCAACTCAAGGGTACCTTTATCCCAGAGGGTGTGCACTACACCATCACTCGAAACTATGGTGAAACTGCACATAGTAAATCCAATACCTTAATCTTAAAGCTGGTTTTTGCTACTGCGGTGGTTATTGTTCTGGTCGCCATATCACTGGGTTTACGTGAAGCGTTTATTGTCGGTGTTGCTATTGCCATTACCCTGCTGATTATCCTTTTTGCTTCCTGGGCCTGGGGTTTTACGCTAAACAGGGTATCGCTATTCGCCCTGATATTTTCGATAGGCATATTGGTCGATGATGCCATTGTGGTAGTTGAGAATATTCATCGGCATATGTCGTTAGGCGATAAATCTCTGCTTGAATCAATACCTAGAGCTGTAGATGAAGTGGGTGGGCCAACTATTCTGGCAACCTTTACTGTTATCGCTGCATTACTGCCTATGGCTTTTGTGAGCGGGTTGATGGGGCCATATATGAGCCCGATTCCCATCAATGCCAGTATGGGGATGATTATCTCTTTGCTAATCGCATTTATTGTGACTCCCTGGTTGAGCTATAAAGTGTTGTCTTCGCGCGAGAAGGAAATGCAGGGGCATCATCATGTGGATATTCGCGAAACTGGAATCTACCGTTTATTTAAACGTCTGATGTCGCCTTTCGTGCACGGTAAAAAACAGGTGACGAACTTCGTGCTGCTGAATCTGGTGGTAGTGGTACTGATTGTCATATCGGTAGGACTGGTGGCTGTCAATCTGGTGGTACTAAAAATGTTGCCCTTCGATAATAAGTCTGAATTTCAGATTGTTATCGATATGCCCGAAGGGAGTGCGCTGGAAAACACCGCTCAGGTGATCAATGACCTCGGTGAATACATCGAAACCGTAGCTGAAGTAAGCGATTATCAGGCCTATGTGGGTACAGCCTCACCGATTAACTTTAATGGTCTGGTGCGTCAGTATTATTTACGTGAAGGCGGTAATGTTGGTGATATTCAGGTGAATCTGATCGATAAGTCCAAACGTGATCGCAATAGTCATGAAATTGCCCGCTCTATGCGCGATGATTTGCAGCGTATTGGCAAGAAATATAACGCAAATATCAAACTGGCCGAGGTGCCACCTGGACCACCGGTCATGGCACCATTGGTGGCAGAGATCTATGGGCTGGATTACCAGGGTCAGATTGATGTGGCAAAGTCTATACGTACCATATTCGAAGGTACCGATGCGATAGTCGACGTCGATGACAGTGTTGAGTATTCAGCCGAGCGCTATATTCTGAATATTGATCGTCAGAAGGCTGCGACTTATGGTATTTCTCAGCACTCGTTGGTCGCTACTCTGAAAACAGCTCTTGAGGGTGAAGATGTGGGTTATATCCATGGTAGTCATACCAAGTTTGCTACCCCAATACGCCTCAAGTTGCCTTCTGCCAACAAAGAAGACCTATACGATGCGATGTCGATCAAGCTGCGTACACAGGATGGTCAGTTAATCCCGTTATCCGAGCTGGTTTCTATTCAGGACACCAGAATAGAAAACGTTATCTATCATAAAGATCTATTACCGGTGGTCTTTGTAACGGGTGATATGGGGGGCGAACTGGATAGTCCATTGTATGGTATGTTTGATATCTCAGGACAACTGGGAGAAAACAATGCCGAGCTGCAACAGTATTTTATACAGCAACCGGATAACCCCTATCAGTTCAGTCTCAAGTGGGATGGAGAATGGCAGGTCACCTATGAAACATTCCGTGATATGGGGATTGCCTATTCCATTGGTCTGGTGATGATATACCTGCTGGTAGTCGCCCAGTTTAGATCATATGTTGTGCCGCTTATCATTATGGCGCCAATTCCTTTGACCATCATAGGTGTTATGCCTGGCCATGCTTTGCTGGGTGCAAAGTTCACTGCCACCTCCATGATAGGTATGATTGCACTGGCTGGAATTATCGTACGCAACTCTATCCTGCTGGTGGATTTTATCAACGAGCTACTGGCTGAAGGGATGGATTTTGCGGATGCAGTGATTACCTCAGCAGCAGTGCGTGCAAAGCCTATCGTATTGACAGGTCTGGCTGCAATGATGGGCGCTTTTTTCATCGTAGACGACCCTATCTTTAAAGGTCTGGCGATATCACTGATCTTTGGTATATTTGTTTCAACGCTATTGACCTTATTGATTATTCCCGTGCTGTATTATAGGGTTACTTGTCGGGCTTTAGTTGAAAAATAGAAAGTCTATAGAGATTCATAAAATTAATATATAATGCTACATCTGTTTTTTATGAAGCTTATCTAGATGAGTGATAGACGATTAAAAGTATTCCATGCAGTGGCCAAGTTGCTCAGTTTTACCAAAGCAGCTGAGGCTTTACATATGACCCAACCGGCAGTTACCTTTCAGGTGCGTCAGTTGGAAGAGTATTTTAATACCCGGCTATTCGATCGAACGCATAATAAGGTAAATCTAACGCCGGCTGGCAGTAAGGTATATGAATTTGCGGATCGGATTTTTGATCTCTACGACGAGATGGAAAATTCGGTACGTGAGTTAACGGGAGAAATCTCCGGGGCGCTTACCATAGGTGCCAGTACCACCATTGCAGAATACATGCTACCCACGTTGCTGGGTCAGTTTAAGGCTAACTATCCAGATATTAATATACGCCTCAAGGTTTCGAATACCGAAGGCATAGTCTCCATGGTCGAGCACAATGTAATCGATCTTGGTGTGGTTGAAGCCTCGGTATCCAACAAAAACCTTATTGTAGAGGTTTGTCACGATGACCAACTGGTTGTTGTCTGTCCGCCAGGACATGAACTGGGCAAACTGGATCACAGTGTTAAAGCTGAAGAGTTAAAAGCCTATCCTTTTATCTGTCGTGAAGAAGGGTCGGGTACTCGTGAAGTCATCATGGAATATCTGCAGCAAGCTGGAATTGACCAGGCTGAAATGAATTTCTGTCTTGAGCTGGGCAGCCCTGAAGCACTCAAGGGTGCGGTAGAAGCGGGGATGGGTATATCCATTCTTTCTCGTTCCACGATTGCAAAAGAATTAAAGCTGCATACTCTGGAAGAGGTTCAACTTGATCCACCACTAAGTCGGCCGTTCTCCTTCGTACGTCAACGTCAGAAGTTTCGCGTTAGAGTAATGGAAGAATTACTTGAATTTGCCAAAGCCTACTGCGAGTCTGCGCCTTAAGCTGTGAAAACTGAAAAACAGAAGCTGGTTCAACTGTTTGAGGAGCTGGATCAACAGGGACGAGACAGCCTACTGGATTATGCGGACTTTTTGTTTAATAAGCTCCAGCAAAATACGCCCGCAAAAGAGCAAAATATAAAGCATCAACCTCTGGATCATCCAAGACCTGAAGAAGAAAGTGTACTGGCCGCCATTAAGCGATTACGTGCCAGCTACTTCATGATCGACACCGACGGCATGATCAATCAAACCTCGTCATTGGTGACACAGTTTATGTTACAGGGTCGTCCTGCCAATGAAGTGATCGATGATCTGGAACATCTTTTTAATGAACACTACCAAAACTACCTAGACTCATGATGGATGTTTTTAAGCGTTGGTATCAGCGTAATTTTGCTAATCCCCAGACCGTAATTCTGGCACTGATACTGGTTGTCGGAACTATACTCATCGTAGTGATGAATCAACATCTGATGCCGATACTGGTGGGCATAGTCATCGCTTACCTGTTTGATGGTTCGGTTCAAAAGCTGGGAGTACTGGGCGTTAACAGGACGGTATGTGCGAGCATAATGACCGCAATATTTCTAACCATGATTCTGTTGTGTTTTCTGGTGTTATTACCTTTGCTCTCCGCCCAGATCAGTGACCTGTTTCGTGCGCTGCCAGCGATGTTCGCCAAAGGGCAATCCCTGTTATCACAATTACCCCAACGTTATCCAGATTACATCTCTGATAAACAGATCCAGGAGGTGCTCGGTTTAATTCGAACAGAACTGACCACCATGGGGCAACAACTGGTGACGCTGTCCTTATCCTCTGTAGTCGGCGTCATTACCTTTTTCGTATATCTCATTCTGCTACCTTTAATGGTATTTTTCTTTCTTAAGGACAAGTATTTAATTCTTTACTGGTTGAGCCGATTCTTACCTGACGATCATGAGCTGGTGGAAGATGTATGGGTAGAGTTGAATATGAAGATTGCCAGTTATGTGCGTGGTAAGTTCATGGAAGTTGCTATCGTGTGGATTGCCACCTACATAGGCTTTGCGATAATGGGTTTAAATTATGCAATGTTATTAAGTCTGCTGGTTGGGCTGTCGGTCATTATTCCTTATGTTGGCGCAACGGTGGTAACCATTCCGGTAATGCTGATTGCATTTTTCCAGTTTGGTTCGGGTTCTATGTTTGGTTACACCATGTTGATTTATGGTGTTATCCAGTTTCTGGATGGTAATTTGCTGGTACCGTTACTGTTTTCTGAAGTGGTTAACCTGCATCCGATTGCGATTATTGTGGCAGTGGTTTTCTTTGGTAGTTTATGGGGTGTTTGGGGAGTGTTTTTTGCGATTCCTCTGGCGACGCTGGTGCAGGCGGTTATTAATGTTTGGCCGGCGCCGAAGAAGATGCTGACGGAGACCGTGGAGTAGTTTTTGATCTTTGGTTTCTGTTGAAAGGAATTGTCATTGCAAATGGAGTGAAGCAGGAGTGCTGCAGGGATATAGCGTTTACGGAACCAAGGGATGTAATCTTTGCAAGGGATAGCAACTTACCGAATAGTGTTTCACACGCCTTAGCTTTTCTTGCTTCGTAGTGTCTTTCTAATAGGCGTGCGAGCCCCTTTTTTGCTTGGCCAAAAAAGAGGCGCAAAAAAGGCCAGCCCGATTTGAGTGGCCTGCGGCTTCCCGAAAATTAAGCCATTTTGCACAGAAAATTGCTCCTGCATTTTCTGCATACATGCCATCCTTGGCAATAACGCCACGGACAGACTCGCATCCATGCTCGACTGTCCTCAGCGGACATCCATGTCCTCTGACCCTACAAAATGACTCACAATCGGCACTCAATAAGGGCGATTAAAAACCAAATGTTTCGTGGAGTCTGAGCCAGTCATTTTTAACGCTGTATCTTCAACTAATTTCAAGTTCAAAACGGTTGGCACTTATTCGAGCTTTTTCCAATTTAAAATCTTTGTGTCTATTGTTCTCCATCGAAAAATAGTTTTTTATTCCAAACCACTTAGACTGTTCAACTTCTGCACCTAATGTAATCGAACTTATAGCCTCAACGGGTACTTGAAAAAGACAAATATGCTGAGGATGTCCTAAGTTACCAGTATTGATAATTTCATCACGATTTTCAATTTCACAAAGTAGATTTCCATCGGGATCATTTCTTACTAGTTTGTCACAATCGTTCAGAGGTAAAATTAATCGATGCTCCTTTTCATAAATCCATTCGTCACTTTTAAACAGATACCAACCTGTTGTATCAATGGAATTATTGATTCTGTAATTGTCGTATATAACCCTATGAATTCTACCAACCTCAATTCCATGATGGTTTATGTTGTCACTATAATCACGGTTAAAAAAAGGATGGGTAACATCAAAACCGATCACTATACCTTTATGATGGTTAGCATAGTGAGACCACATGAGTAAATTAGTTCGAGTTTCTGACAAACAGAAAACACCGTAATTGTTGAATATTGGAGAGCCCCCGTACTTTTTGAAAAAGCTATCATAATCAGAGTTGAGAATGTCCTCTGTTTCAATATTCGTTAATGAATCGCTCGAATGTGTTTTTGCGTAATTAGCAATTGTTTCGATTGAAGGTCGGATTTCAAATGGATCATTTAGTGCAGATCTAGGACTCAAGCGAACCATTAGGCCACTATACAAAAAGTCATCGTTTGGGAAGTATTTGTATAGAACTCTATTTCTCATTATTACTTACATGCGAGATTGGCGGATAACAACAGCTTTCAAGGGTAGTACACTTTTTCTTTCTATTAGAGACGTAGTATAACTTCATAAAAGCAATTGAGAAATAGTGAATCAACTAGACTTGATTATACGGTTGCATACTTGGTTTTCTCATGTTTATTTAAGATATTCAGAAAATAGTTATTTCAAACTGTAGTAGATTTTTGTTGTGAATAGTTTTGATTTTAAGAGCCCTTATTGAGTGCCGAAAATTGAGTCATTTTGTAGGGTCAGCGGACAGGACGTCCGCTGAGGACAGTCGAGCATGGATGCGAGTCTGTCTGTGCCCTGCAAAATGGCTTAATTTTCGGGGAGCCGTAGGCCACTCGTATCGGGCTGGCCTTTTTTGCGCCTCTTTTTTGGCCAATCAAAAAAGGGGCTCGCACGCCTGTTAGAAAGACACTACGAAGTAAGGAAAGCTAAGGCGTGTGAAACCATAATCCGGATAGTTACTATCATCCGATGAGATTACCGCGCTAACGCTCGTAATGACAGATTTCACCTATTCCCAATGATCGCCTAGATCAACTCAACCCCAACGGAATCCGATTCCACAACCTCTCATGAGAATAATACAAAACAATCTTGGTAAAAACCTCAGTCCCACCAATCGCAATCGCGATGGTCAATTCCGAGGTGAAAAACCACGACAACAAAACCGTGTCCAGTGACCCCAGAATGCGCCAGGAAACCGCTTTCGCCATACTGCGTAACGGCTTTTCCTGATGCTCCTCAAGTAATTGCTCGGTTGAAGTATTGCTACCCATGATGCAGTCAATCACCAATAGCAACAGGAGTGTAACCCTGCTTTAAAATCCCATTCTCATCCAGATAGGATAGTATCTGATTCACCGCTTCTGCGATCGAAACCTCTCCCGCTTTTATATGAATCTCAGGATTTTCCGGCGCTTCATAAGGGCTATCAATACCGGTAAATTGCTTGATCTCTCCGCGTATAGCCTTTTCATATAACCCCTTGGGGTCACGCTCTTTACATACTTCGAGAGATGCATCAACAAAGACTTCTATGAATTCATCTTCATTCAGAATATTGCGCACTATGCGACGATCACTACGAAAGGGTGAGATAAACGCTGCCAGTGAAATTAAACCTGCATCAGCATTTAGTTTTGCGACTTCACCTACACGACGAATGTTTTCTTTTCTATCTTCATCGCTAAAGCCCAGATCATTACACAGGCCATGACGTACATTATCGCCATCCAGTAGATAGGTGTGATAACCCTGTTGGGTGAGGATCTGTTCCAGTGCCCCTGCGATTGTTGATTTACCTGAGGCACTCAAGCCGGTAAACCAGATGACGCGGGGTTGTTGGTATTTTTGTTCGGATCGGGTTTGTTTGTCCACCGGGTGGCTGTGCCAGATGATATTGTTGCTCATGATGTCTCCTGATAAGGTCAGTTAAAATTTAAAAAGGGTCAAAGTATTATTCGTGCAGGCCGCATTCTCTTTTGAGACCGGAAAATCGAGTTTCTTCTTCGCTCATACCTAGTTCCAGTGGTCTGCTGCTGTGATGATCACCAACCGAGACATACCCTCTTTCCCATAATGGATGGTAGGGCAGGTT
>JBNLGQ010000005.1:0-62346 GCA_050306135.1 Gammaproteobacteria bacterium | reverse complement strand
TCTGACCACCTTTGCCAGGAGTCACACCACCAACCATCTTTGTGCCATAAGCAACTGCTTGCTCAGAGTGGAAAGTACCCTGCTTACCAGTAAAGCCCTGACAGATCACTTTAGTGTCTTTATTGATTAAGATACTCATGCTGCACCTCCGATTGAAGCAACTGCCTTTTTAGCGCCATCTTCCAGGTTATCAGCAGCAATAATTTCAACATCACTTTCAGCCAGTAAAGCCTTGCCCTGCTCTACATTAGTGCCTTCCAGTCTTACGATGACCGGGATACTAACCCCGACTTCTTTCACTGCACGGATGATACCGTCAGCAATCAGATCACAACGTACGATACCGCCAAAGATATTCACCAGAATCGCTTTAACATTGGTATCAGAAAGAATCAGTTTGAAAGCTTCAGCCACCTTCTCAGCTGTGGTACCGCCCCCAACGTCAAGGAAGTTGGCGGGATCACCGCCCTGTAGCTTGATTTCATCCATGGTTGCCATAGCAAGACCAGCACCATTCACCATACAGCCAATATTACCGTCCAGTGATACATAATTAAGGCCATGCTCATCGGCTTCCAGCTCACGTGCATTCTCCTGAGTAGTATCACGTAATTTGACGAGTTCTGGTTGACGATAGAGCGCATTGTCATCGATACCTACTTTGGCATCCAGAGCCATCAAGTCACCCTGTTTGGTCACGATTAATGGGTTGATTTCGATCAGACTGACATCATGCTGAGTAAAAATCTTGTACAGGCCATTCATAATTGCTGCCAGTTGTTTGATCTGAGCACCTTCCAGTCCCAGACCGAAAGCAATCTGGCGGGTTTGGTAAGGTTGCAAACCTGCAATCGGATCAACTTTGACTTTTAGAATTTTTTCCGGCTGAGTTGCTGCCACTTCCTCGATATCCATTCCACCTTCGGCAGAAGCCATAAATACGATACGACGACTGGAGCGGTCAATGAGCGCTCCCAGATAGATTTCACGATCAATATCAGATAAAGATTCGATTAAAACGCGGCTGATGGGCAGACCATCACTATCGGTTTGATGGGTTACCAGAGTTGAGCCCAGATACCCCTTAACGGTTTCAGCGAGTTCATTTTCACTCTTGACGATTTTTACACCACCCGCTTTCCCTCGGCCTCCAGCATGCACCTGAGCCTTAACTATCCAGCTATCACCGCCGAGTTGTTTTGCAATAGCCTGGGCTTCTTCCACATTAAATGCGGCATTGCCGTCTGGTACTGGTATATTAAATGTTCTAAATAGATCTTTAGATTGATGTTCGTGTAAATTCATATAGCGATTGATCCCTTTTCGGATTGTTAGAAGGATTATTGTTATGAGTTTGAATTAATCATAGACTAATGACCTGAAACGCAACAACCAATAATTTTTTATTATGTGTATATGATTTTTAGACTATTGCTACTATTCCTTATTGTCTGGTTTCTGATCTGGATGTTTAAAAAACAATTCTCCCAGAGATCATCAAACGACTCATCTTCGGCTCCAAAAGAGGCTGAAGACATGCTGGCTTGCGAGCATTGCGGTACACACGTACCCAGATCACTGGGGCTTATAGAGAATGGGAAATTTTACTGCTGTAAAGAGCATGCGGAACTAGATGAGCGATAATTCACACGTTCAATTTGGCTTTAAAAAGCGTTCTTCCAACTGGACCTCTCTCAGATTACTAAACATTTTCAGAGTCGGAGTAGCCGCGATTTTTTTCGCTCAAAGCTTCCTTAGCAGTTCACCACTGATATATATCCAGGATTTATCTCTATATGCCTGGACCAGTTTTGCCTACCTTTTGCTATCACTCGTAATGACTCTGGCAGCCTGGATAGAACGACGCAACTTCCAACTTCAGGTTACCTTGGGAACTTATATCGATATCATAGCTATCGTGTTATTGATGCATGCCTGTGGGGGTATAAGCAGTGGATTAGGTACATTATTAATCATTACAATTGCCATTAGTGGTTTACTGGGAAAGAACTCATTAGCAACCATATTTGCCTCGCTTGCATCGGTATTACTGTTAGCAGAGTATGTTTATAATTCGTTTTATATATCATCCAACGGGTCTTCCACCCAGGTTGGATTACTGGGTGCTGCACTTTTTGCGACTGCATTAGTGACACAATCCCTCACCAAACGCATTAGCTCTTCAGAAGCCGTCATCAAGCAGCAAAAATTAGATGTTGCAAACCTTGCCGCATTAAACTCAGAAATCCTGCAAAACATGCAATCAGGTGTCATTGCTTTAGACAGCCTTGATCAGGTGAGACATATCAATGATATTGCACGTAATATGCTAAAAATAAAAGATGATCTGGAGATACCTTGTAAAACCCGAAAACATCTACCTCTGATTTATCAGGCACTTAAACACTGGCGTGATGACGTTTCAGAATCCAGGATCCTGCTTCCTTCTGAGATCGGAGATGATAATATCCAGGTCTACTTTCAGGACATGCATTCCACATCACACAAAGGCACACTGATATTTCTAGATGATGTCTCAAAAATCAAAGACCAGATGCAGCAATCCAAACTCGCTTCACTTGGCCAACTTACTGCCAATATTGCCCATGAAATTCGCAACCCTCTGGCGGCTATTTCACATGCTGCTCAGTTAATGGCAGAGAATGAAGACTTACCCGATATGGAAAAAAGGCTCACACAAATTGTCAGCCAGCACTCAGAAAGGATCAATGCCATCATTGAAGATATCATGCAGATATCGAGGGGCAGGATTGCTAGTCAGGATAAAATCCTGTTAAACGATTGGGTTCTTCACTTTATCGACGCTTTTTGTTTAAGTGGCGAAGCTAAACTGACATGTTTTGATTTACAGCTTGAAAACGATCAGGTAGAAGTGATATTTGACAGTGGACACCTGAACCGTATCCTGACTAATCTTTGTAGTAATGCAAAAAGCCATAGTAACAGCGATTCACCAATAACTATTAGACTTAGCCAGGATGATCGTCTGGTGACTCACATAGAGGTTGCTGATCGAGGCAAGGGCATAAGTAACGAACAAATGGACAAGATCTTTGAACCATTTTATACAACCAGCAGTAAAGGCTCTGGTCTCGGGTTATATATCGTCAGCCAGTTATGTGAGTTAAATAATGCTCAAATTAAGGTTTGCCGTAATGAATTTGGTGGAACCAGCTTTATCATTTCGAAATAAGCTAGAACAATGAAAAAACAATCCGTACTAGTCATAGATGATGAACCCGATATTCGAGAACTGCTCGAGATCACTCTGATGCGCATGAATCTTGATGTCAAAAGCGCTGAAGATTACACCTCAGCAACCAGAATCCTGAGTGAACAGAGTTTCGATTTCTGTCTTACCGATATGAAATTACCGGATGGTGACGGCATATCGCTGGTTGAATATATACAACTACACTACCCCAATATGCCTGTCGCCGTAATTACCGCACATGGCAATATGGAGCTCGCTATTAAGGCAATGAAAGCTGGAGCTTACGACTTCGTCTCCAAACCAGTATCTTTGGACAAGTTACGCAACCTGATTGAAAAAGGGATTCAAACCTCTGCAACGCCGGATAGTACAGAGACCTCTCAAACTCGATATCAGATCATTGGTGAATCCAGTCAAATACAAAAACTACGAGATACTATCAAGAAATTTGCTCGCAGCCAGGCACCCGTATTTATCGAAGGTGACTCCGGAACTGGCAAAGAACTGGTGGCAAGACAGATTCATGCTCATAGTGCACGTAATCAATATCCCTTCATCGCAGTCAATTGTGGAGCCATACCCAGTGAATTGATGGAAAGCGAACTATTTGGCCACCTTAAAGGCAGTTTTACTGGAGCGATACAGGATAATCCCGGGCTTTTTCGTGCTGCGGAAGGTGGCACACTGTTTCTGGATGAAATAGCAGATCTTCCCTTAGCTATGCAGGTAAAACTTCTGCGGGTAATACAGGAGAAAAGCATAAGGCCAGTTGGCGCACAAAAAGAGGTCAGTACCGACATACGAATCATCAGTGCTTCACATAAAAACCTGCAACAACTGGTAGCTGCAGGAGAATTTAGGCAGGATCTCTATTATAGAATCAACGTTATCGGCATTAAGGTGCCAGCTCTAAAAGAACGTAATGAAGATATTCAACTATTAGCGGAACATATCCTGAAACGCCTAAGCCATGAAAACGGTATGAACTACATACTGGGAGATAGTGCGTTAATCGCATTTCAACATTACAGCTTTCCAGGCAATGTACGTGAACTGGAAAATATTCTTGAACGCGCCTGTGCGTTAACCGAGACCAACCAGATAAATGAGCAAGATCTACATCTGCCTCAAACTCTCGAACTTTCGTCAAGCCAGGCCAACCTGATAGACCAGACTGTAGAACTCGAAGCCAATGCCCTTGAAAAAGCACTAATAGAAAACAAATGGAATCAATCGGCTGCAGCACGACAACTAGGTATCACTTTGAGACAACTGAGATACCGCTGCGAAAAATATCATCTATTAAAATAGCGAATAATTTGACGGGAACCGGCAGTAGCTAACTCTAACTTAAGAAAGCTTTGCAGAAGTTCCGTAAACCTTGCTGCAAAACAATCTAATCTTTTTTAGCACTTTCTGCATTTGACGAAGCAATCCAAATAGCAAAGGCTATAACCAAATAGAATGAAGGTTGAGGATGATAATATGTTCCATCAAATAGAGCATGTACCGATAATGCAGTAATCACTGCTCCTGCTGCTAACTTATATTTGTTAACACTCATGGGAGTTCCTAATATATTCCTTTTAAAACCTGCCCAGAAACCCATAATTAATAAAATCAAGAATAAGACTGCACCAGAGACACCCCACTCAACAATAAATTGAATAATTACATTATGGGGATGAGTTCCAAAAATATGATTAGGCATAAAAGAATACCCCTGAGGTCCCAGGCCAAAAAGTAAATGATCTTTTACTGAATACCATGCTGACAAATATAATTTTAGCCTGTTTGTGCTCAGCTGGTTAAGCGATTCTGCATCTAAGGATCTGTTAAAGGCATTAAACATACCACTCCAACCACCTATAGATAACCACTCACTTGATACTAGACCGATAATAATCGCTAACAGCGTAGATATTATGAAGGTTTTCGTATCCATTTTTTTCAACCTCAAAACAGCGTATACCATAACAACAGTAACTAAAATCGATAATACAGCTCCCCTCCCCCCTAACCAGAACAAAAATCCCCATAGCACTGAAAACAAAATAAAGTCGATAACTTTCTGATAGCGAGATATTACATTATCAATAAAAAAAACGAGCGAAAATGCCAAAGCAGCAACAGCCTGATAACCAGTATGCCGTATATGTGTATTGAGAGGAGGGTTACTACCCCAAAGTTGCGACAAGATACTTTCTCCAAAAATTGGAGATTCGATTAACCATTTAGCAATAAATACAAATACCACACATATTGTAGATAATGAAATCGCACGGAACAAAATCTTTAAAGAAGGTTGATATCTAGTCAGGAAATCCCATAGAAATAAAAATGAAATGATATGAGCAACCGTTTGCACATACCTGCCAATAGCATAGAAACTTTTTACTAAGTTATAGGGTGAGAAGATTAATGAAATAGAAATACTGAACAACCAAAACAAAAGAACAACTCCAACTAACCTGTTTTGTTTAAACAAATCTATAAATGGAGGGAATTCTCTCAAAATTACTAGATATAAAATCAGAATTAATAGTTCAAAACTGTATATAACATAAGCACTACTAAATGATAATATTCCAGGGGAAAATACTACACAAAAAGAAATAACACATATACAAAACATAAACCAGCTTTGCTGGGAAGGTTCTGCTTTAGTCTTATTAGGAAAATTGGAATCTTCAGGTAAGTTGCTCTGCATTGATACTATCCTATACACTGTAAAAACTATGGTGATTGTATAGCATAATTAAGCTATGAATATTTCCACGACTTGGTATTAGCAAGAGCCCCCCATAAATGAAGTTAAAAATATATCTGTTCATATTAGTACACACATTAATTCCACTGTTTGGAATATTGTTTTATTCTCAAGTGGCAGCAGTTTCTATTAATGCCTTGGTTTTGCACCCGATTATAGTCTGTTCCTTATATGTGGGCTTACTTTATATTTCACCTCGAAGGTTTCTGGTTTTTGCTGTAACTTTCTCAACTATATTTTTACTACTCCTCTATCTCGGCAATATAATCGCAGCACACTTTTGGAATGATTTAATTTCCTGGTCATTTTTATCTAACAATTACTCAGTAATCATCAACGAGTTAAAGAAATTCCCTATTTACATATTTGGAATCCTTTTAGGCCTCGTATTTTTAATTTATAAAATTTACAGCAAATGGCTCTCCTCACTATCAAACTTCAGGCAACATCTGGGAACATTCTCCGTTATACCCCTACTTGTTATGACCTTTTACCTTATAACCTATGAAATATTGCAAGATATGTCAGAAATTTGGCAGACAGAGCCACTATTTGAGTTCGTGACTGCAAGGCACAGAGTATCAACCCGTAGTCAAAAGATTACCATACCTCAATTAACTGAAGCCCAGGCAGAGAAGCTAACCACTCATAATCGTCCAAATATTATATTGATACATGGAGATGCATTACGTGCGGACCGCCTGGGAACTTATGGCAACCCACGAAAAACAACACCATTTATTGACAGCCTTGTAGCCGGAAAAGGTGGTGTAAAAATACCTTATAGCATGTCAAACTGTAGTGAATCCATCTGCGGGATCTCCTCAGTAACCGCCTCTAGCTTTTCATATTTTAATCATGTACCCAATATCTTTAAAATCCTTAGAAACGAAGGATATATAATTAATTTTATTGGCACAGGGGATCTATATTATGCAGGATTAGATCGCTATCTAGATCCTGTTACCGACAATTTTCTACGCGCTGATCTGAATGATGAATATTACAAGCATGACGATAGGTTTGTTCTCGATACGCTAGCGACATATCCAGCAGCATCAACTCGTCCAAATATATTTTATCTCAGGATGATGTCAACTCACAGCCTGGGTACTCATTTAGAAAAATACCAACGTTATCTGCCAGTGAGCAAAAGTTTGCTCTCAATGCTACTGGGAGGATCAGCCCAGGAAGCTCATTTCAATGATCATGACAATTGGGCAGTCCAGTTTGATGCTTACTTAAAAAATATTTTTTCAATTCTAAGAGAGAAAAATTATCTTGATAATGCGATAGTAGTAATTTTTGCTGACCACGGAGATGCAATAGGGGAACGAGGATACTATGGGCACTACAACAGTATCTATCAGGAGGAAATACATGTGCCCATTATATTCTGGGCTAGTGAAAATATAAATATGGAGGTGCAAACTAATTTATTCGCAACATTAATGGATATACCTTCAACACTTTTAAATCAACTTAACTTGCCTATACCCGAAAACTTCTTAGGACTACCACTACAGATTAAGCAAAGCAAGAAAACAGCTTACCTGTATAATAAAAAGAAAACTATCGGTGTGCTATATCAGAAGGGAACCCAGATATATAAACTGATGGCTTCTACAGATACCTTTGAAAATCCATATCTGTTTGAAATAACCTCAGATCCAGATGAGCACTCTGACTTAAACACATCGCATAAACAAATGACGAAAAAATTGATCAATTCCTCTAAACTAATTTTTCCGTGACCCTAAACCGACCCTGAATAATCTTTATAAAGTTAGGTGTTTTTCATTTATACAGAACAGAACATCTGACCAACCATAACAACACTTCTGTCAACTTTTGACATATATGTCAAAAGTTTCAGTAGGTTTTCTCTACTGCTATAAATTTTTCAGCCACTGAAAACCACATAAACATTTGATTTTAAACAATATATTATATTATTTTCAAATCTGGCATAGCACCTGCTAAAGATTACACATGAAACGGCCATTCCGCTTCTGTCAAGCTCAGGCTTAACGTTTAAATTTAAAAATGAGGAAATTATCATGAAAAAACAACAATCTGGTTTTACATTAATCGAATTAATGATTGTGGTAGCAATCATTGGTATTCTGGCTTCTATTGCACTACCAGCTTATCAAGACTACACAATTAAAAGTCGCTTTTCGGGTGTCATTTCTGCAACTGACTCGATAAAATTAACTCAGGCTCAATGCATCCAAGATAATGGTGGCGTAGTTTCAGCCTGTGATACATATGCCGAATTAGGTCTAGTTGCACCAGCTGCTGATGATAATGTTCTGAGTGTTACAATAACAACTGGCACAGGTGCAATTACCGGAACAGGCCAACCAGCCGCTGGTAGTTTTACAATTATCTGGACTCCACCTGCAGCACCTGCACTTGGTGCATTAGCCCCATCTACATATGTCTATACCAAAACAGGTACCTGTACTTCATCGACTATTCGCAATCTGTGCTAACAATTTAGCATAACTAGTAACAAGTATAGCCTCGCTAATTAATAGCGAGGCTTTTACTTTTATTCTTTATTATTATCTACAGCATTCTTTCTTTAGGACACCTCTAACAATCCCTAGATTAATGGGTAGAGTAATGTGCGATAGGGCATGGTTCTGTAACCAATCTTGATTACCCCCTCAATTTTATAATCAATTACAGTGACTTAGGGTTAGTAAAAAAAGCTTGCCATAATTATCTAACCAAAAACAGTCAATTTGGTAATTAATACTACAAATTACCAAAAACTAAGGAAACTATAATATACTATCTAAGATAATTAATATGAATCCGTATTGTGATATAAAAATCAATTATGACAGCAGCCAATTTACCCCCACTGACTGGTTTGGCAAGAAAACTGGTTCAAGACCAGGTTCTTGACGAAGGTACTGCACAAAAATCTATAAAGCAGGCTCAAGAGGAAAAAATCTCTCTAAATCGATATTTAATAAACCACAATATTGTTTCTTCAAATGTTATAGCAATGACCTCT
Organism: Gammaproteobacteria bacterium; assembly: GCA_050306135.1. Lineage (GTDB taxonomy): Bacteria > Pseudomonadota > Gammaproteobacteria > JACNJF01. Next base: position 53,310 of record JBNLGQ010000005.1, on the reverse strand, counting down.
TCTTCTGAGTTCGGTTTGCCTGTTTTTGACCTGACCTCAATGGATACAGAACAAGCGGCTTTAACACTTGTTGACGAAAAACTTATCTCAAAACATCATGCAGTCCCACTATTTAAACGTGGAAGTAGATTGTTTGTAGCAATATCCGACCCAACAAATATGCAAGCCCTGGATGAGTTCAAATTCAATACCGGATTATCTACAGAAGCTGTTCTAGTACTTGAAGATCAACTGGATAAGTTTCTTGAGCATGCTATTTCTGCGATGGACAGTGGTATGGACGAGATGCTGATTGATGATGATCTAGGTAATCTGGATATCGAAGATGCTGAAGAAGAGCAAGCAGCCCCCACAAGAAGTGATGCTGACGATGCCCCTGTCGTTAAATATGTGAATAAAATTCTGGTTGATGCCATTAACAAGGGCGCTTCAGATATCCATTTTGAACCCTATGAAAAACGCTACCGAATTCGTTACCGTATCGATGGTTTACTATCAGAAGTGGCTTCACCACCCATTAATATTGCAGCAAAACTAACAGCTCGAGTAAAAGTCATGTCACGAATGGACATTTCGGAGCGTCGTGTTCCACAGGATGGCCGAATTAAATTAAAGCTATCAAAAAAACGAGCCATTGATTTTCGTGTTAACACCCTACCTACTCTTTTCGGGGAAAAAATAGTTTTACGTATTCTAGATCCTTCAAGTGCTAAATTAGGAATAGATGCTTTAGGATACGAGCCCGAACAGAAAGAGCTCTATATGCAAGCCCTCTCAAACCCTTATGGTATGATTCTGGTAACAGGACCCACCGGTAGCGGTAAAACAGTATCATTATATACAGGGCTAAACATATTAAATATACCGGAAACCAATATTTCAACGGCAGAAGACCCTGCTGAGATTAATATGGAAGGGGTAAATCAGGTTAATGTAAACACAAAAGTCGGCCTTACTTTTGCAGAAGCACTTAGAGCTTTTCTTCGACAGGATCCGGATGTAGTAATGGTAGGTGAGATACGTGACCTGGAAACAGCTGAAATAGCTATAAAAGCTGCCCAAACAGGACACCTGGTTTTATCCACTTTACATACCAATGATGCGCCACAGACTCTGACACGTTTAATGAATATGGGAGTCCCACCATTTAATATAGCTACTTCTGTTTCATTGATAATTGCACAAAGACTAGGAAGAAAACTATGTATAAACTGTAAAAAACCTGATGACCTGCCAAGAGAAGTGTTACTGGAAGAAGGTTTTACTGAAGACGACTTGAATGAAAACTTTACTCTCTACAAAGCAGTGGGTTGTGATCAATGCGTCGGCGGCTATAAAGGTCGAGTCGGTATTTATCAGGTAATGCCTGTTTCAGAGGAAATGGGACGAATCATCATGTCAGGTGGTAATTCTATAGATATTGCCGATCAGGCTAAAAAAGAAGGGGTAGACGATCTCAGAAGATCAGCATTAAAGAAGATCAAACAGGGTATCATCAGCCTCGAAGAAGCAAACCGAGTCACCAAGGATTAATCTGTCATGGCAAAAAAACCAGCTGAAAAAATTGAATTTCTATACGAAGGTACCGATAGAAACGGAAAAAAAGTTAAAGGTGAAGTTTTTTCCTTAAACGAATCACTCGCCAAAGGTGAATTACGTAAGATGGGCGTAAACCCATTACGGCTAAAAAAGAAACCTCAACCTCTTTTTGGACGTAAGCAAAATATCACATCTTCCGATATCGCAGTATTTAGTAGACAAATGGCTACCATGATGTCTTCTGGCGTCCCATTGGTACAATCGTTCGATATAATCGGCCAGGGACATGATAACCAGGCTATGCAAAAGATGATTCTAGATATTAAATCAACAGTTGAAGGCGGATCCAACTTTGCAGAAGCATTAAAAAAATACCCACTTTACTTTGACAACTTATTCGTGAATTTAGTAAATGCCGGTGAACAATCTGGCGCACTTGAAACAATGCTGGGAAAACTAGCTATATATAAAGAAAAAACTGAGGCTCTAAGAGCAAAAGTTAAAAAAGCAATGACTTACCCGATTGCGGTATTAGTTGTTGCCTTTATTGTTACTGCGATCCTATTAATTTTCGTTGTCCCTCAATTTGAGTCTGTCTTTAGTAGCTTTGGGGCAGAATTACCAGCCTTGACTCTATTCGTTATTGCGCTATCAGAATTTATGCAATCATATTGGTGGGTTTTTCTGATAACAATCGGTGCTTCTATCTGGGGATACAAACAAATGCATTCCCGGTCTGCAGAATTCAGAAAAGGAGTGGATAAAATTACACTTAAAATTCCTATTATTGGCGAAATAGCTACTAAATCAGCCATTGCTCGCTACGCTAGAACACTCGAGACTATGTCAGCAGCAGGAGTACCACTTGTTGAAGCTATGGATTCTGTTGCAGGAGCAACTGGAAACATATTATATCAGGAAGCATGTTTACGAATTAAGGATGATGTTTCCTCTGGCACACAGCTTCAGACTTCTATGAGGACAACCGGTTTATTCCCTAACATGGTTATCCAGATGGTATCAATTGGTGAGGAAGCAGGATCTCTTGATCTAATGCTAAGTAAGGTGGCTGATTTTTTCGAAGCTGAAGTAGATGACCTCGTAGATAATTTAACCACTCTTATGGAACCTATGATCATGGCTGTATTAGGTGTGCTTGTTGGTGGCCTAATAGTGGCGATGTATCTGCCAATATTCCAGCTCGGACAAGTAGTTTAGCTAGATAATATTGTGTTAAACCAAACTCTAGCTTTCTTTGAGCAATTACCACTAGTGTTCAACATTTATATCTGCGTTATAGGTTTATTGGTAGGCAGTTTTTTAAACGTTGTCATCTATCGACTACCCAAAATGATGCAACGAGAATGGCGTAGCGATTGTCTTGAATTCCTGGAACAATCTGCTGAAGAAAAAGCAGAAACCTTTAATTTGGTTTTACCTCGCTCACGTTGTGGTAACTGTGGTCATAAGATTACTGCCTGGGAAAATATACCTATCATCAGTTATCTGTTTCTACGTGGAAAATGCTCTTCCTGTAAAGCTCACATATCCATTCAATACCCATTAGTGGAGCTTTTTACCGGAATCGTATCGTTATGGATTGCCCTGCATTTCGGAGTGACTCTTCAGACAGCGTTTGCACTCCTGTTTAGCTGGACCTTAATTGCTGCTAGTGGGATAGATATCGGTCATAAACTTTTACCAGATACAATGACTTTACCACTTATGTGGCTAGGTATTCTGTTAGGATTTTTCGATATTTTTGTGGATCTTGAAACCAGTGTCATCGGTGCAATGGCGGGTTATATGAGCCTGTGGTCAGTGTATATTGTTTTTAAGGTTATCACTGGCAAAGAAGGTATGGGCCACGGAGACTTCAAATTACTTGCCATGTTAGGCGCATGGATGGGATGGAAAATGCTGCTAGTGATTGTGCTAACCTCTTCTTTCGTTGGTGCGATAGTTGGTCTTACGATGATCGTACTTAAAAAATCATCACGTGCCACCCAAATTCCTTTCGGGCCCTATTTAGCCGCTGCCGGATGGATAAGCCTGCTGTATGGAGAACAGCTGAACCGCTTTTATTTCTCCTTCTTCTAAACATGCTTAAGGTAGGGCTATGTGGTGGGATAGCATCTGGCAAATCTACTATTAGCCGTATCTTTGAATCACTAGGTATTGCTGTGATTGATACAGACATCATCAGTCACCAATTGATGCAACCTGGTCAGGTCGCTTACCAGAAAACTCTGGATAATTATGGCTATCAAATATTGTATACTGACGCTTCGATAAATCGAAAGCTATTACGAGAAATAGTTTTCAACGATGCAAAACAGAAACTCTGGCTTGAAAACATGCTTCACCCCTTGATCAGAGACGAAGCGAGCAGATTAATGCAATTGGAGATGAAAAGCCCTTATATACTACTGGTAGTACCGCTGATGTACGAAACTGGTTTTGACTCGCTGCTCGATCACATTATTGCAATCGACTGCCCTCGGGAGATACAGATTTCCAGACTAATCAAGCGTGATGGTATTAATACCACACTTGCGAATAAAATACTCGATGCACAAATGGACAATGAACAAAGACTAAGCCGAGCAGATAGTATTATTTTAAATGACGATGATCGCGACCCTACAGAACGGGTAACAAAGCTCCACCAGAAGCTAACCCAGTTAAGTAATAATTTTATAACCTGAAACTGATGATTTGACAGTAATCAGTTATAATCCGTAAAATTTTTAACTTTTATCCGAATGCCTCAGAAAACCTATATTTTCGAACAACCTTTGAACGAAAGAATACGAATGTTCCTTCGTATAGAGGCTTTGGTACATAAGCTGGATTTTTTTAAGGATCAGAACACTGATGCAGCGAGTCACCAGGCACTACTTACGATACTTGAAATCACCGCCCTGGTTGAACGTGGCGACATCAAACAGGAAATTTTGAAGGAGCTGGAGCGACAGCATAAAGCACTCAAACTCCTCGCTAGCCACGATGGTGTAGATAAATCCCGACTGGAACTCACTTTGAGTAAACTGAAGCATGCTTTGAACGGCATCCACAGTATGGATGGTAAACTGGGAGAACACCTGAAAAAAATAGACTTTCTACTCACCATCAAGCAACGAGCTTCGATACCAGGTGGAAGCTGTGATTTTGACCTCCCACAATTACGTTACTGGTTGAATCTTGAGTATAAAAAGCGTCTGAGTGATATCGATCGCTGGGCATCACCGTATTATAAAATCCACGAAGTACTGATATTAATCTTGAATATCATTCGAGATAGTGCTCATGCAGAACCTATCTGTGCTATCAAAGGCTTTTTTCAGGAGCCATTAGATACATCACAACCCAATCAAATGCTTCGTATTGAAATGCCAATGGGCAGTGAAATTTTCCCCGAAATCAGTGCCGGTAAACATCGTTATAGCGTCAGATTTTTACAGGCTCAAAAAAACGTTGACCAGTTACCTACTCAGTTCAAGGAAGATATTGAGTTCACCCTGTTCCGCTGTACGCTATAAGTATTAAGCACTCCAGAAATCGCTTAAGCCAGCCACACCAATCGCCCCCTGAAAACAGGCAACACAGTAATCCTTACGTTTAACGCCACCCAGAGCGTAGACTGGTAAACTCGACTTGCTGGCTAATCGATTAAACCCGTACCAGCCTTTTGCACTACGACCAGGATGAGTTGCGGTTTCTCTCACCATTGAAAGCATGCCAAATTTACAGGTATAACGTTCAGCGAGCCTCAATTCTGTCAAATCATGACAGGATGCAGACAATACTATGCTGTCATCAAACGGCCTGTCTGTTAATGAGTTCAACAGGTAGGAGTTCAAATGGCGATGGCTGAAGCCGTCGAAGGCTTTGAGCTTCAGACTCTTTAACTTATTGCGATGAATAATGATATCTGTGTTATAAGGTTCAGATATTTGCGCTATCTGTTGGGCAATTTCGGTATATTTTTTATCTTCTAGCTGAGGAGATCTAAATAGCACCAGATCATAAGGGTGGCTCTCCATCACGCGCTCAAATTGCTGTAAAAAAGAGTCCAGATGCTCAAGAGAAACATCGGGAGTAATCAATAGCTCCGGTGGTAAATCCAGCGCTTTTAAAACAGGGATATCTGCTTCTGGAAACTCATAATTGTGCAGATCAGAAATTGAGGCCCACTGACAGTTTTGATTTTCTCGCCCATGCGGCTGTCCAGAATAGGCTTTTATCTGCCAGACATCCAGCAAAATTGATTTATCAGGGTAACGATGCTGGACCGATTGAAACGGTTGTGCGGAATAGACCTCTATTCCTACCTCTTCAAATAACTCCCGCTTCAGCGCATGAAAAGGCGATTCACCATTTTCAACCTTTCCACCGGGAAATTCCCAGAGGTTCTCCAGATGCTGACCGCTTTTACGTTGAGTGATAAATATCTTATCCGATTCAACAGGGTGCCTGAGGATCGCAGCCACCACATGTATCGTTCGATCCACCTCAGGATCGATATTCGGCATTGATCTTGACGTATTCAAAGCTTAAATCGGTAGTCCAGATCTGAGCAGAATCATCACCAACATTTAGATCCACTCGAATGACTATATCCTGTTGCGACATTTCCATTTGCCCTTTAGCTTCAGTGTAATCAGGATCTGGTAAACCGCCTTTAATCAGGCAGGTCTTTCCAATATACAGGTCGATCTTATCAATGATTAAATCTTCAACTGGAGCACGTCCTATGGCTGCCAGAATACGACCCCAATTAGCATCAGAAGCAAACAGCGCAGTTTTAACCAGTGGAGAATGCGCAATAGTGTAGGCAAGCTCACGAGCATCTTTGCTTGATGCTGCAGAGTTAACGGCTATTTCGATAAATTTGGTAGCACCTTCACCATCACGAATAATGGATTGCGCCAGTCTTTTAAACACATCGTTTAGTGCTTCCACAAAAGCCTGCTGACTAGCATCAATCTTAATACCGCTAGTACCACTGGCAATCAATACACAGGCATCATTAGTTGAGGTATCCCCATCCACAGTAATCGAATTGAACGATTGATCAACCGCCTTTTTGAGTAAATCAGCTAATATTTCTGAATCAATCTCTGCATCGGTAGCAACATAGGCTAGCATGGTAGCCATATCAGGCTTTATCATGCCCGACCCTTTACATATACCACTGATCGTCACTGACTCACCATCGATAGTTACCTGTCGGCTCACCGCTTTAGGTAAGGTATCCGTAGTCATTATTCCTTTAGCTGCCTGCATCCAGTTATTGCGGTCCAGCTTAGCCAGTAAGCCAGGGATAGCAGCTTCGATTTTGTTCACTGCTAATTGCTGACCTATCACACCTGTTGAAAAAGGCAAAACCTGCTCAGTTTGTGTGCCTGTCAATTGTGCTATGGCTTCACAGCTTTGTATGGAAGTCGCCATACCCTGATCACCGGTGCCCGCATTTGCATTGCCAGAGTTAATCAGTAAATAGCGAATTTTTGAGCTGGAGTGAAGATGCTGCCTGGCTACTGTGACGGGTGCCGCGCAGAATTTATTAGTGGTAAATACGCCTGCGATGTTAGCTTCAGGATCAATTTCAATCAGCACCAGATCATCAAGATTAGACTTGACCTTAATACCGCTATAACAACTTGCCAGACGAACACCTTGAACAGGCAAGATTGATTGAGGAGCAGAGAGTCCTACCGCCATTTTGAATACCTGCTACGAGTTTAGTTTGCCATGGCATTGTTTAAATTTCTTTCCAGAACCACACCAGCAAGGTTCATTTCGGCCCAGCTTTGGCTCCTGACGAACAAAAGGCTGGTGATGTTCTTCCTGTGCAGGAGAGCTGGACAGAACATTCTCTGCTTCCGCATGCTGCATACGTATAGATTCATCTTCTTTGTGACTTTTCTGTTCAAGAGCCTCAACCTGCTCTTCATTCTGCACCTGAATTCGGGTCAGAATAGTAATAGCTTCAGCCTTTATACCATCCAGCATATTGGAGAACATTTCAAAAGATTCACGCTTGAATTCCTGAATAGGATTCTTTTGTGCGTAACCCCGTAAGCCTATGCCCTGCCGCAGATAATCCATCGCAGCTAGATGCTCTTTCCAGTGGCGATCAAGCACCATCAACATGATTTCCTTTTCATATCTGCGAGCGATATCCGCGCCTACTATATCAACCTTGGCCTGATATGCCTGCTCAAAATGTTCAATAATTTTATCCAGAATCAACTCATCATGCAGGTGATCATCTTCATCAATCCATTGCTGAATCGGTAAATCTTCACCAAACTCATTTGACAGTGATGCAGTCAGTCCTTCAATATCCCATTGCTCATCAACGCTATTTAACGGCACAAAATTTCTAAATAGATTACCCAGTACATCCTGACGCATTTCGAGGATAGCCTGTTCGATACTGTCAGTTTTAAGTAAATCATCACGTTGTTGGTAGATAACCTTACGCTGATCATTGGCCACATCATCGTATTCTAGCAGGTGCTTACGAATATCGAAGTTATGGGCTTCTACCTTACGTTGAGCATTTTCTATCGCTTTGGTTACCCAGGGGTGCTCAATCGCTTCACCTTTTTCCATGCCCAGTTTCTGCATTAACCCGGCAACTTTTTCAGAAGCAAAGATGCGCATCAGAGTATCTTCCATAGACAGATAAAAGCGAGACGATCCCGCATCACCCTGTCGGCCAGCTCGACCTCTTAACTGGTTATCAATACGACGAGACTCGTGTCTCTCGGTACCGATGATATGTAAACCGCCTGCATCCAGCACCTGTTGATGACGGTTTTCCCATTCAGCATGAAAAGCTTCTCGCTTTTCAGTTTGATCCTCAGGGATGTCATTCAAATGAAATTCATAATTACCACCCAACACAATATCTGTACCACGACCAGCCATATTGGTTGCAATAGTTACAGCACCTGGTAAGCCAGCGTCAGCAATGACACCAGCTTCTCTCTCGTGCTGTTTAGCATTAAGTGTCTGATGTTTGATTTTTTCTTTGCTTAACAGACCTGACAGGTATTCTGAAATTTCAACTGAAGTGGTACCTACCAGTACAGGCTGCTGCCTTTTAACACAATCCTTAATGTCTGCAATAATTGCCTGATATTTTTCTTCTGCAGTCAGATAGATCAAATCTCCGCGATCATCCCGCACCATAGGTTTATTGGTTGGAACTACAACGACTTCGAGCCCATAAATCTGCTGAAACTCGAAGGCTTCCGTATCAGCGGTGCCGGTCATACCCGCCAGCTTTTTATACAGTCTGAAATAATTCTGGAAGGTTATTGATGCTATGGTCTGGTTTTCGTGTTGAATCCTGACCCCTTCTTTGGCTTCTACTGCCTGATGAAGGCCTTCAGACCAGCGACGTCCTGGCATGGTACGACCGGTGAATTCATCAACGATAACAACCTGATCGTCCTGGATGATATAGTCCACATCTTTCTGATAAATAGCATGTGCACGCATCGCTGCATTCATATGGTGAACCAGAGAAATATTGGCGGCATCATAAAGGCTTTCACCTTCATTAAGTAGGCCCGCTTGAACGAGCAGATTCTCAGCAGTTTCATGTCCATCTTCGGTAAGAAACACCTGCTTACTTTTTTCGTCAACGGTATAGTCACCAGGCCCATCCTCTTCCATGACTTTTGTTAAGCTCGGAATCAGTACATTGATTTTGGTGTACAACTCAGAGCTATCACTTGCCTGACCAGAAATAATTAAAGGGGTACGAGCCTCATCAATAAGAATAGAATCGACCTCATCCACGATGGCGAAATTGAGTTTACGCTGAACTCGCTCTTCCAGTGAAAAGCTCAGGTTGTCATGCATATAGTCAAAACCAAACTGATTATTGGTTCCATAAGTGATATCCGCTGCATATGCTGAGCGTTTACCATCATAATCCATGGTACTTAAAACCACACCTACGCTTAGTCCCAGGAAGTTATATAACTGACCCATCCATTTACTATCGCGTTCAGCCAGGTAATCATTGACAGTTACAACATGCACACCATCTCCGCTCAAAGCATTTAAATATGCAGCAAGTGTTGCTACCAGCGTCTTACCCTCACCGGTACGCATCTCAGTAATTTGATTATTGTTCAGAATCATGCCGCCAATTAACTGTACATCATAATGACGCATACCCAGTACACGTAAAGAAGCTTCTCGACAGACTGCAAAGGCTTCTACCAGAAGTTGCTCTAGTGTTTCTCCTTGCTGATATCGTTGCTTGAACTCTTCTGTTTTCTGGGCTAACTGCTCATCTGAAAGCGCCTGAATCTCTGGTTCAAGTGCATTAATCGCAGATACGGTTTGCCTGAACGACTTGATGATTCGGTCATTTCGACTACCGAATATTTTTCTGAATACTTTTGACAACATGAGATTTAGATCGCGGTTTGAATGATTTATGAATTAGATGCAAAAATTAGCGCTGGATTATAAATATAAGCGACGCAGTATAATTCAAGGGGGGTAAGGTAGATATTAGAAAATATAAAGGAATTAAAAAAAACCTCATTTGTTCTGAATTTCAACAAACTTCCTGTTATTTTCCAGCATTAATGAATTTCATAGGGTTAACCTGAACCCCATTTTTTAATACTTCAAAATGTACATGAGGGCCTGTTGATCGACCTGATGACCCAATTTCTGCAATTTGAAAGCCCTTTTCTACGGTATCACCTACAGAGACCAGCAGTTTAGAGTTATGCCCATAACGAGTGGTATATCCATTGCCATGATTGATATCGATGACATTCCCATAACCGTAGCGAGTGCCAGCAAACGTGACGACACCTTTGGCAACAGCGATGACCGTCCCACCCATCTGTCCAGCAAAATCAATACCCTTGTGTCTTTCCTTTTTCCCTGAAATTGGATGAGTACGCATACCAAAGTAAGAGGATAACCATCCATTTGTGATGGGTCTTCCACTTGGCTGAACCTCACTCATAAGATTTCGATTCATGAGTAAATTTCCCAGTACAGTAAGCTGGTTTTCACGATTATCCAGGCTTGCTGAAAGTTGATCTATTGCGCGGTGTAATTCAGAGCTATCAACAGCGGTTTGAAATGATGACTCAGGCCCACCAATAGCTGGGGTTTGGTCAAAGTCAAACTCACCTTTATCGATCTTTGCCATATGAATTAATTTTTGACCAAGTGCATCAAGCCGATTCACATGTGCCTGCATCAGGCCAAGTCGGGAAGAAAGCACTTCGATACTGGCATCAGACTCCTGCTTAAGGGCTTCAAGATCAACTTTCTGTTTATGGATTGAGGTTTTCCATTCGGTCAGGTTCACTGCATTCTCAGGAACTTGACCAAACCAGTAACCCAGGTAACCTACACCTGCAGTTAGAGTTAACAGGATAGAAACCAGGAACAGGTAATGAGAAGGCTTGCTTAAGCCTATATTAAACAGAGTACCCTTATTAGAAGAGAGGAAGATTATATTCATCGACTACTCTTCCGCCCCCCGTTAAACCGCTTCAACTGGTTGAGCGTAGGAAATAGGCGCTTTGCTATCATCTTCAAAAGTCACTTCTTCCCAGGCATCCTGATCTTCAAGTAAAGCGAGTAGCAAGCGATTATTCAGCTCATGGCCAGATTTATATCCAGAAAACGCGCCAATCAAACTGTGTCCAAGCAGGTATAAATCGCCGATTGAATCAAGAATTTTATGCTTTACAAACTCATTGTCATAACGCAAACCATCTTCATTCAAAACCCGGTAATCATCCAGAACGATAGCATTTTCCTGGCTTCCACCAAGAGCCAGGTTATTCTGGCGCAGGTATTCTATATCTTTCTGAAAGCCGAAGGTTCTTGCACGACTGACTTCCTTAACAAAAGAGGTGGTAGAGAAGTTCACTTCACAAACCTGTTTTTCAGCAGTAAATAATGGGTGGTCAAAATCGATTTCAAAACCAACCTTAAACCCATCAAATGGTTCGAACTTAACCCATTTATCACCATCTTCCACCTTAATGGTTTTCTTTATACGGATAAATCTTTTAGCCGCTGCCTGTTCTACAATACCTGCCGACTGAATAAGGAAAACAAACGGCCCTGAACTTCCATCCATAATCGGCACTTCATCAGCACTAAGATCAATAAAAGCATTATCGATACCTAAACCAGCCATAGCGGATAGGAGATGCTCAACTGTTGAAATACGAACGCCCTCCTGACAAAGTGTTGTAGATAGCTTGGTATCTCCAACATTTTCTGGTCGAGCTAGTATTTCTACAGCTTCTTCAAGATCGACACGACGAAAACGAATACCGGAATTGACCGGAGCCGGACGTAAGGTTAGGTAAACCTTTTTTCCGGTATGCAAGCCGACACCCATCGCGCGGATCACATTTTTTAGTGTGCGTTGTCTGATCAAAATTACATCCTGAAAAAAATAAAAAGAAGACCCAATAATAAACAGGGTATATTAATAAGGAAGTATGATGCATATATGCCAGTTTTTCAATTAAGCAATGGTTTTTATTAAACCGCTAATCCCCAAAACAGGGCATTTTATGACATTAGTCATCTATTTCGTATGATTGCCTTCTGAGCATCCAGCACATATGCATGGATTGCATCCTCAGATTTTTGCGCAATCTTAATAAACTCACAGTGACAAAGGTCTTTTTGCTTAGATACGATTCGGATGGTAACCGGAAAAATTATATCATCGCTAGGAATCTTTAAGGTACCTGGCGCCTGGTAGCCTTCAGGATAGTTATAGCTGCGAAAACTACAACCAGTGCCGCTAACATTGATCAGCATGTAGGAATCCCCGGCAATATTCAGAATTATTGGACGCCCAGAGTCTGGCCTGATCCTGTAAGCATTGCGAAGGTCCTGCTCTTCAGCCGGAAACTCGATATCAATTTTCTTTTTCTTTTTCCAGTACAAATTCAACTCTCCGATTTTTTGCTCGATTTTCGGGGGAATCATTAGGTGCCAGCGGGAGAAAGTCCGCATATCCAGTTGCGGTCATACGCTCCGGATCTATGCCTTGCTGTATAAAATACCTTAACACGGTAGTCGCTCTAATTGCCGAAAGCTCCCAGTTGGATGGAAACTGAACAGTATCTATAGTTAAATCGTCAGTATGTCCTCTGATTGCAATGCGATACTCCGGGTTCTCGCGAAATAGTTGCGCCAGGTTATTAAAAATTACAATTGCGGAATCCTTCAGTTGAGCCTTTCCCGAATCAAACAGATAACGGCCATCTATCTGCAGATTAATTTGATCTCCCACCGATTCCAGTGTGACACTGTCAGACAGGTCGGTACTATCAATCATGCTTTCCATTTCATTGAAAATTTTTGGCCTCAATGTCTGAATAACATCCGAAGTAGGCTTAAGTCCCAGCATATCTTCAACCACACGTAACGGTTCCGGATCACGTCCCCTTTGCGTCGCATAATCCAGCACACTCACCATGTTACCATCGCCATCCAGTACATTTACCTGCGCTATCTGCGCTCTATAAGCCTTATCTTCGTAATCTGCCAGGGTGTAAAGCAGAATAAAAAACACCAGAATCAGTGTCATCATATCGGCAAAAGTCACTATCCAGGCATTGCCATTTTCATCCTGCTCAAACTGTTCAGCAACCGATTTTCCTGGCTCATTCATATCCGCTCCTTCAATGACTGCATGGGTTTACGCTGTTTGGCAGGGACAAATGAGGATAGCTTTTCATACACAGACAGAGGGTTATTATCCTGCAGAATACTCACCGCACCCTGAAAAATAATCTCAAAATTCATTACTTCGATCATGGTTCTTGAACGTAGCTTTCCCGCTATGGGAAGAAAAATTACAGTCGCCAATAATGAACCATAAAAAGTTGTCAGCAACGCGACCGCCATAGCAGGACCAAGCGTTTCAGGATTAGCCAGTAAAGATAACATTTGAATAAGACCAATCAGCGTTCCCAGCATGCCAAATGAAGGGGCATACAACGCCATTTTCCTAAACACATCCTGAACGATGAAATGACGCATTTGCATCGATTCGATCTCTGTACGCATAGCGGAGCGCAGTGTTTCCTCATCTGCCGCATCAGCAATTAGTGTACAAACTCGTTTCAAAAAGGGTGAATTGGTTTTCACATCCATCAAACTCAGCAACCCTTTGCGTCGACTGATAGTACCCAGCTTGATCATCGTGTTGATCAATTCCTGAGAGTCCTGCTTTGGCGAAGTAAATACAAAATAGGCACTTTTAAAAGCATTCACCACATCCTTGAACTGAAATGTCAGTAATGTAGCAGCCACAGTACCCCCCACTACAATCATAATACCGGGTACATTAAAAAAGTTATGTACATCACCACCCAGAATAATGGCCGAAACAATCAGACCAATACCCGAAATAATGCCAATTAAGGAGGCTAAGTCCATATATTCATGCCCACCAGGAGAAATTCGTTTAGTTTGTTCATTGTTTAATTCAGGAACCCGGCCAGTTACAGGCCATCAAGTAACTTAATATTCTTATGCTAAGACTTATCGGCTTTCTTTACACATACTTTAATATAGTCTGAAAAAGTTAACACCATGTAATTATTGATCAAATCCTGACAAAATAACTTTTCAGTATCTGTCTTTATTCAACATGATATCAATGGGATAATAGACACTTCAAAAATAACAGCGGAAATATTAATGGCAGTTAGAAACAGGGCAAGGACCGAAGAAGAATTTATTTACCTGATCAATCAGGCATTAGATGAGATTTTCGATCTACGCGCAGCAATCGAGTACGATGAAGAGTTTATGAGTGACGCAATTTTCGTTGTCGATCCTCTGGAAAAAGGGCTAAACCGACTACTGGACAGCGTTAAAGCTGGCGAATACCAACCAGGGGAAGGTGATTATATGGATTTTCTGCACGTCCTGAAGAACACCGACCAACGCGCAATCCCATTCTGGACAGTTCTTAAATTAATCCTCGATACACATAACGAAGGCTATCAGGGTATGCAAGATGAGTAGTCATACTGAATCCCCCTTTCATGGGCTTGAGGTTGAGGAAAACCCGGTACTGGAAGTCACTGCACAGGAAAAAACTTTGCAACAGGATCTGGAGCTGCATATGCAGCATTTCAATGCTTTGCCTGAGCAATGCGATCCGATTGAAAAAGCAAAATTAATGCTGGATATCGCTGAATGTCATCTCGGTCTTGACCAACAGGACGAAGCCTATCAATGGGCTCAGCAGGGCATTTCTCCGCTGATCAAAAATGAACAATGGCCTCTTGTGGTAGATGCCTGCGATATCATCTACAACTGTAATAAGGATGATGCCTTAGTCGCTTTAGGGAATGGAATCTGGCTCGCAGTAACCTTCCCTATCGACCCCAACATCAGCATCCAGATGCTTCACCACATTGTGGATGAAACGCCCGACGATTCCGATGGCGCAGCTGTTGCAGCGATGCTGGCACATTATCTGGCAGAGACTCGTAGCAATGAAAAAGACCACAAAAATCTAACCTTTCTGACCAATCAGATTGTCACTCAGGTTGCCAAGCGTCACCGCAATATCGAAGATGAAAAAACCATGCAAACCTGGATCAAAATGTACCAGTTGGATGAAATCGATCAGCTGTTATCCAAAATGGCCCTGATTCTGGAAACCATAGTGGATAACCAGTGGTGGTATAATCGCGATGATATCCGCAGTCGTTTGCCGGTCAATTAACTGTTTTCAAGTATGCCCGCCAGTCAGCCTTGATATAACTGCTTGACGTTACTCAGAAACAATGGATTAGCCTTAACAAAATACACAAGCATCAACAGGTTTAAACTGGCCAGCAGAACAAACAGCTCAGAAATAGACAGGCCCGCAGCAAACAGACCTAATGCCACAACCGCTGAAACCACCATATACAGTGCATTCATAATATTATTCATAGCTACCATTCTGGAGCGTTGACTATCCTGTGATTGAATTTGCAACACGGTATAAAGCGGCACGATATAGAGGCCTCCACTCACCCCTAGCAGCAACAGGCTTATGATTAACCTAGCATCAGCGCCCTGCCCCAGCTCAGCTAACCCACGTAATGTCTCTAGTGGCGGACTGGAATATTGTGACACTATCAATCCCGATACGATCAGGCCAGCCAACCCAATCACTACACTATATCGCCCTGCCCGGGTGGGTTTAATCAGACTACAGATAATTGCACCAACCCCGATACCCACAGCAAAGAGCCCGAGACTTAGCAGGAAAACCTGCTCATTGCC
This sequence comes from Gammaproteobacteria bacterium, assembly GCA_050306135.1. Taxonomy (GTDB): domain Bacteria; phylum Pseudomonadota; class Gammaproteobacteria; genus JACNJF01. The sequence goes on along the minus strand of JBNLGQ010000005.1, from coordinate 37,443 downwards.
ATACAGGTAATAACGTACAAAATTGGGCAGTTGAGTAATATAGGTGGCCCCCACCATCCAGAACCATGATATGCCGAGTATCGCCTGCCATACCAGGGTATTACTGCGAGAGATTCTTAGTAAGGAGATAAAGCCTTCTTTTTCAGAAGTGGGGATTTCTACAAACTGTCCCTGTTTCATCAGTCGGCTGCTGTAATACCCCAACATGGCGAACACCACGGTACTGCCAGAAACCATCAAAAAATGTTGATCAGCAGAAGAAAAAAGCACAGCAGCCACAATCATACCCAGAATGATTGCGATAAAAGTCGACGCCTGAATCAAGGCATTGGCGCTCACCAGTTGCTCCCTATCCAGCACGGAAGGCAAATAACTGTATTTCAGGGGCCCAAAAAATGTCGACTGGGCGCCCATTAAGAATAGAACAGCTAACAGAAACCAGGTATTGCCGAAATAAAATCCCAGTCCACCCAGGCACATAATCATAACTTCCAGCAACTTAATTCGGCGTATCAGGGTGACTTTATTAAAGTGATCAGCCAACGACCCCGCCCTGGGTGATAAAATGAAGAAAGGCAGGATAAACAGGATAGCGGCCAGATTAACCAGGATAGATGATTCTGATTCAACCTGCTGCGTGGCGTGGAATGCAATCAGCAAAGATAATGCGGTTTTAAAAAGGTTATCATTGAATGCCCCCAGAAACTGAGTAGCAAAAAAACTGGAAAAGGTACGTGAAGATAATAAAGGGAGGAGATCAGACTTCACAACTGCCTGTCTGATCATATACTGACATCACCGATTTTAATTCAGTCAGCACCACAACCTGATCTTCCTCACAAAGAGGCGCTAATTCATTACAGTCTAGTCGAACTGAAACATCTTTCAGCACCGCATTGACGTATTGGCAACCCTGATTGCAAATCGAATCAATGGCTTGATCTATTTCTTGTTTACTCACACATAAACCCTTTAAACGCTTTAAGGTGACTTGTGATTATAACGCTTCCCTATCCATTAGAAAATGGTAATATTGTTTTTTTGTTTTAGGATGTCCTTCTGTGAGTTTCCGCAACATGCAATTCCATGGTATGAAGATCAATAACATTGACAGTGACGGTGATACTGCACGTATAGACATAGACTATGCCATCATTATCAAGCACATGGATGATGCTGATCAAAAAACCCGCTGGTACGGCAAAGGCCTTATGCAGATTGAAGATCTGGCTATCGACAACGATGAGCTGCCTGAATTCCCTGCTGTGGTAGAAAATGCAGATATCAAAGACAATCAGATGACTTACCGAGATGAGGTGGTCATCCCGATAAAATATCATGGCAATGTAGGCATCACCTTGAAGTTCGAAAACTTCCCTCAACCGGTTAAATTCATTGGTGAGCGAATGAGTTTCGACCTGTCAGAACACGAAAAATATATCGAACACATCAAATAGTTACAAACTGATAAAGTTTTCCCGATAGTATTCAAGCTCCGTAATCGATTCACGGATATCATCCAGCGCAAGGTGTGCGCCTTTTTTGATAAAGCCCCTGGCAATCTCAGGCTTCCATAAGCGAGCCAGCTCTTTCAGAGTACTCACATCCAGGTTGCGATAATGAAAGAAAGCTTCCAGATCAGGCATCAGGCGCGCCATAAAGCGACGATCCTGACAGATACTGTTGCCACACATAGGTGATTTACCTGCCGGGACGTACTTCTTCAAAAACTCTATAGTCTCCTGTTCTGCCTGCTGGATAGTATATTCACTATCCAGAACACGCTGGGTCAGACCCGAACCTCCATGATGCCTGGTATTCCACTCATCCATCCCCTGCATGGTTTCCAGCGATTGATGGATAGCTATCACAGGTCCTTCTTCCAGTGTATTCAGGTCCTTATCGGTTACTATGGTGGCTATTTCGATAATTTGATCCTGTTGCGGTTCAAGGCCGGTCATTTCCAGATCAATCCAGATTAGATTCGTATCACTTATGCTCATATGTTTCCTTGTTTCAGCAGATTATTGTAATAGGCGTTAAGCGCCTATAGTTATGTTCCAGGGTCTGTTAACACTAATTCGATCCTCACAGTTGCGGCGTTATCAATCGCTTATGTAGACTGGCTACACGGCACTCCTTCTGCCTTGCTGGTGGTGAAAAAGGCCTCCAGCAGTGAGAATCGAATTAGTATTAGCAGGCCCTGGTCTATTTAAAGTAGACTATATCAATCCCATTTACAGATAGAAACGATATGCATACATTTACACTGATTTTTCTGCTTTTTCTCGCTGCCAGCATTTTTGCGCGACTGTGGTTATCACAAAGACAGATCAATCATATCGACCAGCATCGGGACCAGGTTCCTCAAGCCTTTGCAGAAAAAATCACACTTGATGAACACCAGAAAGCTGCAGATTACTCCACCACCAAACTACGTTATGCAAGAATAACCATGGCCTGGGAAACTATCTGGCTATTACTCTGGACGCTGGGCGGTGGTTTGAGCCTGCTGGATGGCTGGTGGTCAGAGTATCAGTTATCTCCATTATGGACCGGTATCGCAGTTATTCTCAGCCTGGGCCTTATCATGAGTCTATTGGATACCCCATTTTCGCTGTATAGCACCTTTGTCATCGAACAACGATTTGGCTTTAACAAAACCACATTCAAAATCTGGGTCACTGACCTGATTAAATCTGGAGCATTAATGCTGGTGCTGGGTGTCCCGTTACTGGCAGCCATTCTATGGCTGATGAATCAGGCAGGACAATACTGGTGGCTATATGCCTGGGCAGTATGGACCGGATTCAGTCTATTCATGATCTGGGCCTACCCGGCCTTTATAGCCCCGTTGTTCAACAAATTCACCCCGCTGGAGGATGAAACCCTGAAGAATCGGATAGACAAGCTGCTATCTCGTTGTGGTTTTAAAAGTCAGGGAGTATTCGTTGTGGATGGATCAAAGCGCTCTGCACATGGCAATGCCTACTTCACCGGTTTTGGAAACAATAAACGCATCGTGTTTTACGATACCTTGCTCGAATCCCTGTCAGAAGATGAGGTTGAAGCTGTACTCGCACATGAACTGGGACATTTCAAACGCAACCACATCAAAAAATCTCTCGGCCTGTCCATAGCAATGACACTGGCTGGGTTTGCTTTACTTGCCTGGCTAATGAACTCTCCCTGGTTTTACACTGCCCTGGGTGTGCAGCAGGCAAGCACCTATAATGCCTTGATACTTTTCATGTTTGCACTGCCGGTATTCACCTATTTCATCAGCCCAATATTCTCAGCCTTATCCCGTAAGCATGAATTTGAAGCCGATGATTTTGCCAAGCAACAAAGTGATTACCGCGCGCTGATATCTGCACTGGTAAATCTGTACCGGGAAAATGCCAGTACACTCACCCCGGACCCCATACATTCAATGTTTTATGATTCGCACCCTCCTGCCTCTATTCGTATTGCGCACCTGGAATCAAACTAAGCGGAGTTAACTATGAAAAACACAATCCTGATAATATTTGCCCTGTTATTTTCCAGCTCTGTATGGAGTGCTGATACTGAGAATGGAGAAACCCTGCATGCAGAAAATTGCGTCAAATGCCATGACTCCAGCGCCTACACGCGCAACCCAAGACGGGTGAATGACCTGCAACAACTGGGGGTTCAGGTTCGAGCCTGTAAGGATAATCTGGGCATCACATGGTTTGATGATGAAGTAGATGATGTGATACTTTACCTTAATCAGAAATACTACCATTTTTAATGGCTAAATTAATCGACCCAAACGAACTCCCTAAATGGATAAGCACTGTTCACCCAGACTGGGTGATGAGTGACTCTCACAGACAGATCAGCCGTACCTTCACTTTTAAGGACTACTATCAGACGATGGCATTTGCCAATAGCGTAGCCTGGATCGCTCATCAAAAGGACCATCACCCTGATATGCACCTGTCCTATAAAAAATGCCTTATCGAATATAGTACCCACTCGGCAGGCGGCCTGACTGAGCTGGACTTTAACTGTGCTAAAGCTATTGATCAGCTAGTCGAACAATAAGCAATGGCAAAACGTCGTTTAAGTCACCAGCAGTCGCGCCGCATAAAGAATGCCCAACAAACAATCGACCTGGATGATGAAAATAATCTAATTGGACTGGTGATCTCACATCGAGGTGGCCAGATCGAGGTCGAAGCAGAGTCAGATCAGCAAAACATCATGTGTAAGCTGCGCAGCAATCTGGGAGATATCGTGTGTGGTGACCGGGTGGTATATCAAATGGATAAGGACAATCCAACGATTATTGCCATTCGCCCCAGAGACAACCTGCTACGACGACAGGATGGCTTTGGGCATGAAAAATCGGTAGCTGCTAATGTCACTCAGTTGATTATCTGCCTTTCTATCGAGCCTGAACCGAATTTCTTTCTACTGGATCAATACCTTTTATCTGCTGAACAGCAGTCAATCAATTCCATTATTCTGTTAAACAAAATGGATTTGGCTGATCAGGATGACTCCGACCCATTTGGCCTTAAAGCCATTTATCAACCGATGGGATATGAGGTACTGCACAGTAGTATCCATAATGAAGAAACCCTTACCCAACTTCAGCAACTCTGTATAGATCAGGTGAATGTCATCAGCGGTGTCTCGGGCGTGGGTAAATCATCACTCACCAAGGCCATACTGCCCAGGATAGATATTAAAATTGGTGAGATTTCCGAAGTCAACAAGGAAGGCAAGCATACCACCCGAACCAGCCGCCTGTATCACCTGCCTCTGGGCGGCGACCTTATAGATACTCCAGGAGTGCGTGGTTTTAATCCAGTCATCGATAAACAAAAATCCATTTCGGCCGGGTTTCGTGAAATCCATGACCTTGCAGCAAACTGCCAGTTTCACAACTGCAGACATTTAAACGAACCCAAATGTGCCATCCTACAGGCACTCAATCAGGGTGATATTCATCCTGGTCGTTACGAAAACTATGTCAAATTATTACAGGACCTTAGTCTGTAGCAGCAGTTAATTCATACATCGCAATTTTCTAATAAGTTAATCCACTTTCCGGCTTTCTTAATGTTGGCTAAAACGATAGCATGACCATTTTTCGGCCACAGATAGATACCGTGCTTAAAGACAACCTTAACAATATCCACGTCAGTTCTGAAAAGATTCTGGTTACTCCAGAAGAATTAAGTAAGGAACTACCGATTTCTGAACATGCCTTAGCAGGTATTCGAAATTCTCGTAACATCATTTCAGACATTATTCATCACCGGGATAATCGCCTGCTGGTGATATGCGGCCCCTGCTCGATACACGATATCGACGCAGCCCATGAATATGCCAATCGTCTAAAAAAGCTGCACGACGAACTGAGCGATTCACTGTATATCGTTATGCGGGTGTACTTTGAGAAACCCCGTACCACCGTCGGCTGGAAAGGCCTGATCAATGACCCACACCTTGATGGTAGTTTTGATATTGAGTCTGGCCTGCGCAAGGCACGAAAATTACTCATTGATTTTGCAGAGATGGAACTGCCCATGGGCACAGAAGCTCTTGACCCTATCAGCCCGCAATATCTGGGGCCGTTATTCAGTTGGGCAGCCATAGGCGCACGCACCACTGAATCTCAAACTCATAGAGAAATGGCCAGCGGTCTTTCTATGCCAGTAGGTTTTAAGAACAGCACTAATGGCAGCCTGGATACCGCAATCGATGCACTCAAAGCAGCATCATCACCTCACCGTTTCATGGGAATTAATGCGCAGGGACAGGTTGCAGTGATCAAGACCGAGGGAAACCCGGATGGTCATATCATTCTTCGCGGTGGAAAAAAGACCAATTATGATTCTGTAAATATTACGCTGGCTGAAGAGAGCATTGAGAAAAACAATGTGAACTCTGCCATTATGGTTGATTGCAGCCACAGTAATTCCAATAAAGACTTTAATAGACAGCCATTGGTTGCCAACGATGTGGCAAACCAGATAGTCGAAGGTAACCGCTCAATTATCGGCATTATGCTGGAAAGTAATCTGAACGAGGGCAACCAGCCATCGACACTGCCGCGTGATGAAATCCAGTATGGCGTATCTATTACCGATGCCTGCATCAGCTGGGAAACTACCGAACAGGTATTACGTGCACTGGCTGAACGTCTGAAACCAGCCCTGGCCGAAAGGGTTTAATCTCAAACCACCCATCAGGGCATAGCGGTCAGGCCAGTTTTATATGTATACCATTCAGGCTTAAAGCAACCATAACGCGCTTTTTTTGTTGCGCGTTTAGATAAATACTATAAGCCGCTTTGAGCAGATTATGCTCATCCATATAAAGCTGCCTGATCCTCGCGGTCTGGCCCATGCCCTTAAACACATTTCGGATAATCTCACTCACCGATAACACCGGTGAGTCGACAAAGTACAGATTCTGGTTTTGCGCCAGATAATACACTCTCCCTACGCAAAGCTTACAGAAAATCTCTAGCTCATTGTTGGGTATGGTTGTTGATGAATTATTCTCAGCACGCTTAAGAATATCGCGTCTGTTCGTTGAAATAGGACCTATACCAGCCATAGACTTCTCTCCCACAGTAATCCATCAGGTTGATTGCTGAAGTATAGTTTCCAGCAGGTCAGTAATACCAGGGTATTGCTGTTGGGAGAGTTGATATTTCTGTCCCGCATGACTCCAGGATTCCTGTTTTTCCAGAGAAACTTTCAACGCAGGCACATCCTGAATGAGAATCCCACCCACATCATCAACAGCATGCTGAAATAGAATATCCGGCAACCCACTCCCGCTCGGTCCAATCAGGCTAAAATGTGCAGACTCCTTTTTATACTGCAATATCTCTCCCAATGTGCCATTAATCAGGGTCGAAGCGGTACATAAAATTCGATCAAAATTAAGTAAATCAGCAGGATTAGTCGTTAGCTCAACACCAGCTTGCAACTCCACCCGAGCTGGATTTTTTTCCAGTACCAGTAGCGTATTCCCCTGCTCCAGCAACCTAGCAATCATAGGCCGAAAATAACCCACCATAGCGATGCGCTTAGTTGAACGACCACGACGTGCGCTGGTATCTTCCAGAGGATTCGGGTTAGTACGAAACTCAGCAGGAGAATAACCTGCTCGCGCCATTACATGCTGGCTCATGGCATTGAAAGCGCCTAATGCCAGCGCATTCAGGGCTGCCTCGTCTGAATCCAGATACTCTATCAGCTCACGTGTTTCAACCTGACAACTATGACCATCCGGATATTTCTTCCATAACTGCGCCAGGGCATCATCCAGACTGGTATAAAACGGAGCTGCGGTACCATCTTCAAGGAATACAAAGCCAAACTCATCTGCTTTCTGTTCTTCTTCTACCGGACGAGGTAAATGAATACCTGCCACCGCTGGTATTTCGATTTGAGCCATGATGCTTTGTGCAAGCTGAAGATATTCCTGAGCAAAATTCATATTGATTTCTCTCTCACAGATTTTCCATCCTCTGGAGACAGATTCTTCTGCCAGGCTACAGGTAACAGATTTTTATGTCTTAACCAACGAGGGCTATGACTTACAAAGGATGAAAAGATAATAACAACAACCAGCAGATTGAATTTCTCAGCTGGCGGCAACAGGAAGGCGATAATCAACAGTATGACTTTTATAAGTACCGTAAACCCACGAACCTCAAACAACACGACACCACTGCCATAGATATCGATTAGAAATAAAGCCACTCCGGAAAAAACCACACTCAGCGCCCAGAAATTCAGCTCAGAAATTGCCTGATTAAAATACAAGCCACCGACCAGAATGCTGAAACAAAGAATATGTATGGAACGGAAAATATTCAACAGTAGACGTCGCTGTGGCAGCGAACGATAGTGCCGGGGAAAAATCAACTGATGAATAAGGCCGAATTTTTTCAATTCTACAAAGTTCGTTTAAATAAGAACTGAACAATGGTATTAGCGCTCGAATATGTCAAGAGCCGTGATGTTAAAAATCCTGTTCTGATTTTTTAGGGCCTGTTAACGCTTGTTATCAGGCCCAGATCTACCAGACGGGCACGCCTAATAACCCGGCACCTCGATTCTTGGGAACATCGGTAATGTTTCTTTTTTTCCGGCTGGCAACAACCAGTTCATGAATTAATGGCATTAAAATGACTTCAATAGCTGTAATGATTAATCCACCTGGCACCACCAGAGTATCTCTACGACTCATAAAGGAACCTGGCAGGGCACTCATCAAACTTGGAAAATCGGGCTTTATTCCCTTCTGAAAGTGAATCACCAGAAAACATTCTTCAATAGTAGGTTCTTCTTTTGCTGAAAAAGGATCCGAGGTATCAACTGCGGCAATCATTTGAATATTAATATGGGTACGTGAAAACTGTGGTGTAATGTGATGTACATAATCATCCAGGCGGCTTAGTATAGATTTTCTCACTTCCTCTTTTGAATAACCACGCAAAGCCGAATCTCGGTTTATCTTGCGAATCCACTCCAGATTTACATTAGGCACCATACCGATAATCAAATCAGGATAACTGGAAATATCGATATCACCATCAATGGCTGCGCCATGTAGTCCCCGGTATAACAGCAGATCAGTATCACTCTCCAGATCCTGCCACTCTGTCAGGGTGCCGGGCTCCTGCCCCCATTTATCAGCACTGTCCTTTGAATGTAGATAATATCGGAACTTGCCAGTGCCAGTTGCTGAATATTCAAAAAACAGCGATTCCAGTTTATCCAGATGATTAGCATCAGGACTAAAGTGACTCAACACCCGCCCCTCCTGTTGAGCTTTTCGAGTTTCTTCCTCCATTTCCTTACGCCCATAGCGATGAAAGGCATTGCCCTGAATATAGGCAGCTTTTACACGCTCGCGAAAGAAGATGTGCTCAAAAGCCTTAGTAATGGCTGAGCTACCCGAACCTGAAGACCCGGTGATAGCAACAATAGGAAATTCTTCTGACATATATCCGTTCTCTACTTGATTCATCCAGTTTTTGGATTTTTTATTGTCTGCCCGTAAATCAGCAACGCGTATGATGAGGAGAGAAAACGATTTTGTCAAAATTTGTATTAACTAAATACCGTAAAATTATAAGAAGCAAGGAAATTAGACGACTTCAGACTTAGCTGCACAGTAAATTCCGGCACTATTAATCAAAATTTTTGATCGTAATGATAAATATTATTCTCTTTACACAAGGCAGGCCCTGATAAATATTATGCGTCACCAATGTTTTTCAGTGTATTTGGTAATTACAGAGATCCAGTCTAATGGCTAAAAAAATTGATGTAGAAGATTATCTCGACGCAGATGAAAGCGACGAGTCATATGATTATTTTGAGAAAATCTACCACAAACGTCACAGCGCAAAAAAGCGTATTGATGCGCGTAGAAAACTCGAAAGATTTCAGGAAAACCAGGCTCTCAATCGTCTAATGAATGACGACATCTATGACTGGGAATAGAACATCCTGAATAATATCTGCTTACAGGCCTGAAGCGGTTGGTTAAGATAGCTTAACTGGCGGATTTAAACTTCCTGGCCTGTGAGTTAGCTCGTGTTAAATTCGAGCTCTACCTCGTCTCAGTCTCCCTGCTCTGCCATGCAACGGTAAAACGTATTACCGCTAAAAGCCATTTTCTATTCGTTAACATTGACATCACAGCAGGAATTCGTAGGCTTTGTGCTCTAGTTAATTACCAGCAAAATAACATGTCAGATTTCGCCAAAGCCAAGCATAATATGATCGAACAACAAATTAGACCCTGGGAAGTTATCGACCCTCAGGTACTGGGTGTTTTCGATGAATTGAACCGCGATCAATTTGTACCAGAAGCACTCAAAGGCCTGGCTTATGCAGACTGTCAACTACCGGTTGTGGGTAAACAATGCATGCTTCCACCAACTGTTGAAGGTCGTATGTTACAGGCACTGAATATCAAGTCATCAGACTGTGTACTCGAAATTGGTACCTGTAGTGGATATATCACTGCCTGTCTGGCGCAACTGGCCACTCATGTCGACAGTGTCGACATGCAGGCTGAAGCTAAACAGATTGCACAGCAAAACCTGGATCAACTGGATATTACTAATGTTGCTCTGAGCACTATCAACTCACTTCAGGATATTACTCATACGGAACGTTATGATGTAATCGCCGTGTGTGCAGGTTCTGTTGATGAAGTACCTGAAAATCTGAAACAGGCTCTGGTGATTGGAGGTCGCCTGTTTGTAGTCACTGGTCAATCACCTGCCAAACACGCACAGCTGGTTACGCGTATCGGTCAAACCGAATGGCAATGCAACAGCCTGTTTGAAACCGATATACCGGCTATTTAGAGGCTTATTGCATTATGCAGCGCTTTTCTGCGCAGCAACTTTTTGAATATCTCGAACATCAGCATCCACAACTGGTGGATGTTCGAGAGCCCTGGGAATTTAATATCTGTCACCTGCAAAATAGCATTTTGCTCCCTATGGGGCAGGTGCCATCCAATCTGCAGATATTTCAGCAGGCGCAGGAGAGTGTTATCATCTGTCACCATGGCATTCGCAGCCTGCGCATAGCACACTTTCTGGCGCAACATGGGATACACAACACCATCAACCTGGAGGGTGGTGTCGAAGCCTGGGCGCGCTATGTGGATCTGGATATGCCCACTTATTAAACTGTTTCAAGCTGTTACAGTTTTTGTATTGAAATATTACCCCCCAACCTCTATATTAGAAAATCCTTATCGATTCTGAGACTTAAACATGAAATTCCTTGTAGGCCAACTGTCTGCTATCAGCCTTTTGCTAATGATAAGCCCAGTCACCAGGGCACTGGATTTAGCTGAAATCTATGACCTTGCGAAATCTCAGGATGTTCAACTGATGATTGCTCAGAGTCAGCTTGAATCGGCCAGACTTTCACTGCCACAGGTGCAGTCAGCTAACCGCCCTCAGGTTAACTTATCGGCGCATACGACTTATAACGATACGGGTAATTCACTCACAGGTGATGATACTAAAACCAGTTACGGTTACTCATTGAGCCTGACACAAAGTCTGTATAACAGTGAAACACTGTCTAAGGTGGATGCTGTAGCAGCCAGTGTTCGACAATCTGAGGCCGAATACAAAGCCGCCGAGCAGGATTTGATCATCAGAGTCACTGAAGCGTACTTCAATATATTATCCGCCCAGGACACAGTTGCTTTTGCCGGGGCAGAAAAAAATGCCATTGGCAGACAACTGGAACAGGCAAAAAAACGCTTTGAGGTTGGATTGATTGCAATCACGGATGTAAAAGAAGCGCAGGCTTCTTACGACGCATCGGTAGCCAGCGAAATATCAGCCAATAACTCACTCGATAATGCACGTGAAGCGCTACAACTGATCATTGGGCAACCACTGGATGCTCCCTTAAGCACCATCGGTGACTCTGTTCAATTGTTAATTCCACAACCAGCGGATCGAAATGCCTGGATCACTCAGGCACAGAAGAATAATTTGACACTGCTGTCAGCCGAAGCAGGATTACAGGCTGCTTCAGAAAATCGTAAGGTTGCTCAATCTGGCAATAAACCAACGGTTAATCTGGTTGCAAGTTATTCAGATAACGAGATTGATAGCGATAACAGTGGTGATTTTGATACAGATGATCTGACAGTAAGTGTTCAACTAAACATGCCCCTATATACCGGTGGCTATACCAGTTCCAACATCGATCAGGCAGAAGCTGATTTCAGAACAGCACAAAATAACCTGATGTTTCAGAAACGTACCGTTACCCAGCTTACCAGCACTGCTTATCTTGCAATTGTATCTGGTATCAGTCAGGTAAATGCTCTGGAACAGGCGCTTGCATCCAGTACTGCAGCTTTAGAAGCAACCCAGGCAGGTTTTGACGTGGGTACAAGAACTTCAGTAGAAGTATTGAACTCTTTGCGTGAAACCTATCGTTCAAAACGTGATTATGCTTCGGCCCGTTACAGTTATCTGATCAATACTCTAAAGCTAAAACAGGCTGCCGGCCTGTTGAGTGATGACGATCTGACAGCTATCAATCAATGGTTAATTCGATAATCTACTGATTGATTAGTCTCACTTATGAGTAAACATAAGTCTGATCTTTTCCGCCCACAAGATTATCTACACCCTAAATTCTGGCCGATGTGGTTACTCATCGGCCTGTTAAGGCTGGCCTCTTTATTCCCCTACAGCTTTCAGCTTAAGTTTGGCAAAGGCCTTGGCGGGTTGATTAAACGCCTGTCGCGTAAGCAGCAACATGTTGTCGATACTAACCTGAAAAGATGCCTGCCCGAAAAGTCGGATGCAGAACGCGAGCAAATAAAAAATCAGTGCTTTCAGAATATGGGCACTTCATTATTTGAAATGGCCATGGGCTGGTGGTGGAAAGACGAGAAACTCAAACCGCTGGGCGAAGTCATTGGCCTGGAAAATATTGAAAACTGCCTAAACAAGGGTCAGGGTGTTATTTTACTTACGGGTCATTTCACCAGCCTGGAAATAGCCGGTAGACTGCTATCCTATTACACCCCTTTCCAGGTGATGTATCGCACTCAACGCAACAAGCTATTTGACAGCCTGTTATATACCAAACGTAATGAGCTGTATGAGGCAACCATCTCAAGAAAGAACACCTTAAAACTCATCAAGGGCATCAAAAAGGGCATCCCTACCTGGTATGCACCTGATCAGGATTTTGGTGCGGAACGTAATGTTTTCGCACCTTTTTTTGGCATTCAAACCGCCACTATTACCGCCAGTGCGCGGCTGGCAAAATCATCTGGTGCCGCTGTCTTACCTTATTACCCGGAACGTAAAGCCGATGGTAGTGGCTATATCTTAAGAATAGAACCACCATTAGAAAATTTTCCCAGTGGCGATGATCTGGCCGATGCAAGCGCTATCAATGCTTCCATTGAACAGTTCGTGAGGAAGCATCCTGATCAGTACATGTGGATGCATAAGCGATTTAAAACACGCCCTGCTGGAGAACCTGCATTCTACTGAGACCAGATAATGCTATCCCTGACTCATGGCATGAGAAACATCTCTGCATCAGAGAACATTCCATTTGTTTCGACAGTCTAGTAAAGTAAGCAGCTTATTTATTCATACCACCCACAGGCAGACTACCCGTGTCTCAAACCGACCACAGTGCTTTCATTCAGCAAACCATACAGCAATCCATTGATCTGAAAAACAGCATACTGCAACAGCAGTCTCTACTGGAAAATATTAATGCCGTGTCAAATCGCTGTATTGATATGTTCAAAGCAGGTAATAGATTACTGATTGCCGGTAATGGAGGAAGTGCTGCTGATGCGCAACACATAGCTGCTGAATTCGTCTGTCGCTTTAACTTTGAACGTCCCGGCCTGCCTGCCATGGCATTAGCGACTAATTATTCGATGATCACGGCAGCGGGCAATGATTATAGTTTTGATGATATCTTCGCCCGAGAAGTAGAAGCCAATGGGCACTCTGGTGATATCTTTATCGGTATTACTACCTCAGGTAATTCAGAAAATATTCTAAGGGCTATGCAGGCGGCCAAAGCAAAGAATATCTTTTGTGTTGGCCTTGCAGGCGAAGGGGGAAAGATACAACAGTTGGCAGATATCTGCCTGTCAGTTCCCTCAACCTGCACTCCGAGGATTCAGGAAAGCCATATTATGATTGGTCATATTATCTGCGAGATAGTTGAAAACAATCTGTTTGCCAGACTGTAATTACCCACTGTTTAATAATCATTTAATTTGCTGAATTTTTTCAACCATACTGCTTGTTGATTTACCATCAACCAGAGTAACAAGATGAACTTCACCCGCACATTGAGCGCCGGCTATCTGATGCTTTTGATAATCACTTCCCTTAACCAGAATATCCGGCTTTATCAGACAGATAAGTTGTTCTGGAGTTTCTTCTTCAAATGAAACCACTATGGATACTGATGCCAGTCCTGCTAACACAGTCATTCTATCTTCCAGATCATTGATTGGTCTATCATCACCTTTTAGTTTTTTCACTGAAGCATCGCTGTTCACCGCCACAATAAGGATATCGCCAAGCATAGCGGCCTGCTCAAGATAACGCACATGGCCCGAGTGCATTAAGTCAAAACAACCATTGGTCATCACAATTTTTTTATGTTGTATCCGCGCCTGCTTAACCACCTTCTCAACATCCTGCTGGCTTAGAATCTTACTGGATAGATTTATACTGCCTGAGCCATGTTCTGCTGCAAGAACCTCATCCAGGGTGACTGATGCAGTACCGAGCCTACCCACAACGATGGCTGCCGCTATACTGGCAAGATGAACAGCATCCTGTACATTAAGGCCTGCAGATAATCCTGCAGCCAGTGACGCAATCACCGTATCCCCTGCACCTGTCACATCAAACACTTCCTGGGCACGCGCAGGAAAATGAACCGCCTGTTCATTTTTTAATACCAGAGTCATTCCTTTATCGCCCTGAGTAACCAGCATGCCACCAAGATCATACTGTTCAATTGCCGCTCGGGCTTTTTGTTCCAGATCTTGCTGAGAATGAAAAATACCAATCGCTGCTTCAAATTCCTTTTTATTCGGCGTGATGAGATAAGCCCCCTGATACCTTGAGAAGTCTTTATGTTTGGGGTCTACCAGCACCTTGATATTTTTACCACTAGCATACTGAATAAAATCTGGGGCATCAGCCAGCATCCCTTTACCATAGTCTGATAGTACGACAATATCCGTGTCATTTAATAAACTGGCATAGCTTTCAGACACGTCTGAGTATTGAACAGTGTGTTGGGTGGATTCGAAATCAAGCCGTATCAATTGTTGATGTTGAGACAACACTCTGAGTTTGATAGTGGTTGAAACATCCTGTTTTTGTATACAGTGATTTTTAACATCTGTTTTTTCAAAAAGATCAGCCAGATGTTGTGCAGCCTCATCCTTGCCCACCACAGACATCAGACTCACTTTGGCACCGAGTGATGAAATATTAACGGCTACATTCCCTGCACCACCAATTCGCATGGTTTTATCTTCAACATGAACAATGGGAACGGGTGCTTCTGGAGAAATTCTTTCGATTAAGCCCTGCCAGTAACTATCCAGCATCAGATCACCAACGACCAGAATATTTTGTCCAGAATAGTTTAACGGAGGGAGTAATTTGTTATAAACGCTATCAGGCATGGATTTTTTTGAGTTGGATTATTTGTCTGTCAAAGTCACTAAGCAGTACTCTGACACCTAAAAGCTTTATCATAAAAGCCGCTTCAGCTATCCTAAGAATATTCTACACCCACCAGACTTTTACTAAGCAGGTCAATATGGTCAATTCGGGTTTTAGCGATTGTAGATTCCAGATCGGCATTACTTTTCATCATAATCTTATGGTATTGAGGAGTATATCCATTCCAGTACCCTGCCCCCTGAGAATTTTTCTGTTCCCAAAGCACATCCACTGTATTACCAACCATAGACTGAAGCGCCTTGATTTTAAGGGTTTCAGCCAATAAATGCATCTCACTACTGCGCTGTTTTTTTATCGGCACAGATACCTGCCCCTCTAACCTGGCCGCTTTTGTGCCTTCTCGAGGTGAATAACTGAAAATATGCATATCACCAAAGCCAATCTTTTCCACAAATGTTAACGATTCAGACCATTCTGCTTCGGTTTCACCGGGAAACCCGACAATAAGATCTGTCGTGATATTAAACAGAGGAATAGTCGAACGGGCTATATCTACAATTCTTTCAAATTCTGCGGTTTTACACCTTCTGGCCATGCGTCTCAATACACTGTCAGAGCCACTTTGTAGTGGAAGATGGATATGCGGCATTAAACGGGGATCTTTAAATAACTCGAAAAAGTTTTCTGGTAGATCCCAGGGCTCAACCGAGGCCAGGCGAATTCTGGGTATTGCCGTCTTATCCAGAATCTCACTGAGCAGTTGAAACAGATTACTGCCCGTATCACTGCCATAACCACCCACATGGACTCCGGCTATAGCAATCTCCTGAACCCCCTGCTGATGGTGCTGATTGATTTCATTGATAATATCCTGCTGGCTGCGGCTTCGCTCATCACCACGAGCTACAGTGACAATACAGAAAGTACATTTGTATCTGCAACCATCCTGAACCTTGATAAAAGCTCTATGCCTGCCTCGAGAGAATATCGAGTGAACCTCATCAGCAGCAAAACCAGGTGATTCAATCTTAAACGTTTCCAGCACATGACTGACCAGATGCTCTTTATGCTGATTATCAATGACCAGGTCGACACCCAGTTGCTGTTTAACCTGTTCAATCTGCAGGCTCGCATAACATCCCGTAACCACCAGCTTGCTGTGAGGGTTTTTACGATGAATTTGATTGATGAGCTTGCGAGATTTTCGATCTGCTTCAGCGGTCACCGAACAGGAGTTAAAAACGACCAGATCTGCATCAGCACTATCCATAGTCAACTGATGACCCTGCTGGATAAATCCCTGCGACCAGCTTTCTAACTCAGCTTCATTTAGACGGCAACCCAATGCCTGGAAGTTAATTTTCACTCGCTTGATGCCACCTGTAGATAAGGCGCAGTATGTTAGCAAAAGCGGCTGCAAGGCGAAACAGGCAAACCTGACTAACCCTGGCTTGAACTAATAATGAACCCATAAAAAAACCCGGCCAAAGGCCGGGTCCAAAGTCTTTTTTTATTATTGTAATCTGTTACTTACGTGATGAAGGACCATTCAATTCAAGATCATTCGACATATAGCTCAGAAAATACTCTAAAGCCTTATATTCATCACTTTGAGCCTTGAATGGCTTAGCTCGAATATTTTTATTACATCCGCCAAAGCGTCGATGTAGCGTTCCAAGCTCACCCCATTTCCCCCAGCGAAATACTGGAAAGCCGGTGACCTGGCCTAGAGAAGGACTCAGTACCTCTGATCTCGCTTTTAAGCCTGAGCTGTAATAGTGACAATCAGCACAAGACAGATTCAACTGTCCACGTTTACTATAATAATGCTTCTTACCACGCTCATACTGAGCCAGGGCTCGTGGATCATCAGGTATCTCAACATTAATCTTATTTCCACGAGACGTGTAAGCAATATAGGCTGATATTTGAGCGAGGGGGCCTTTTTTCCATTTCAACGGCTTTTCGCCATTGTCCGTGCGACATTTATTAATAGACTCTTCCATGGTTACAATTTTCCCCGTATCAGAGTCAAAATAAGGATACATTTGACGTGTGCCAACACCTCCTCCTTTTAAACAGTCTGCATAGGTTTTGCCATTGGCAAAAGGCGTATTGAATAACTCTTCACCTTTATCGATATCATCTTCATAAACCGGAAACTCTTCCATATTCTCCCATTGAACACGTGAGTCTGCGTCAATTGCATAAACCCCATTAATGAAATCTTCCTTAGGAACATCTGGGAATCTGTCGTAAAAATAGGCTCGAAATTCCTTCAATTCCTGCTGGGGATTTGATGCACTGGCAGCCATCGGTATCAACAAACAGGCAGTTAGTGCTGCTGATACGGCGAGTATTGTTTTTCGCATAGTTTTAACCTTCTTTATTAATATGGTTTAGATAATTCAGCTAAGCGATATTACTTAACTTTTGCTGTGACCGAATCCGATCCACCCTTATTATCAACCCAGGAAAGGGTCAGGGAATCCCCTTTACTGCCTTTATACTGGAAAGACAGGTAAGGGTTTTTAGAGATCGCTCCACCCCATACCGCACTCATTACCGTACTATCACCAGATTTCGCCATCACTTCCTGTATATGATGCGCAGGGATTAATTTGCCAGTTTTTTTGTCTTTACGTAGACCTGTTTCCATCGGATGATTCATCAATGCCTTGACGGTTACGATGCCTTTTTTTGCTTTTGCTCTTAATTTGATTGATTTTGCCATTGTGCTATCTCCTCATTAACCGCCGCAACCGCCAATGGTTACCTTGACTTCTTTTTTAGCTGAATACAGTTTGCCGCCAGACTTTACAACAGCAACTACGTTACCTGTTTTACCCATTTTGATACGGGTTGATACATAAGGCTCAGCATTACTCAGATCAAAAGAACCCAGTAGTGGAGTAGCGTTTGCATCAGCAAGTAATGTAATAGACTCAACTCCAGACATTCCAGTTGAGACGGTGACAGGAACTACCGAACCATTTTCTGCGATATCAGGTGCCTTAATTTTAATATCACCCGAGTCATTAAGGCTGCTAGAACCCAGCGCATCGTTTAATGCTGCAGCCGTATCTTTAGCTGCGAAAGCTCCTTTCGGATAGGCTGCAAGTACCTGACCTGGAGCTAACAGTCCTGCTGATGCTGCCACGCCGATTGCACTAACCGCCAGAGATCTTTTTAATAATGTTCTACGATTCATCTAAATTTGCTCCTTATAAAGAATATATAAATTCTACAACTGCATCGATCTGATCTTCAGTCAGGATATTGTGTTTTCCGAAGGGAGGCATCATGCTCTGTGGATTTTTAACAGTGGAATCCCAAATCTGGGCTCTTAAATCTTTTTTATTGGGAAACCTTGCTTTCATTAGTACAAGAGCTGGCCCAATATTTCCTGCTGCCTCGCCTCCAGCAATAACATGACAGGTTAAACAGTTTCCTAACTGACGATGAAATGCAATTTGCTTTCCTTTAGCAATCATTTCTGCCTGGGATGCAGCTTGTATAGTAGGAGCTGCAAAGACCCCAAGTAGCGCTGCAACACATGCTGCAGTCGATATAAGGCGAATTTTCATCCGCAATTACCTCCTCAAGAATATAACCAGTAAGGTTATTGGTTAATAAAATATAATTATATCGACCTGTTTGGCCAATTAAAAATAAGAATACCGATAAAAAGCATAATATCAACCCCTTAAAAACTTCGGGGCTATTGTTATTATTAGGAGCAGACGATGAAAGGTATTTAGTTATTCCGTCTTTTTTTTATAATATTTTCCGCCAGCTTATCATTCACTCTCTGTTCATTGACAACATCCAGCAAGCCCTTATTTATCAATTCCTTATATAGTTTTATTGCCTGTTCGCGATTCCCGTTGTACCAATGGTAATCGGCTTCTGCCAGTTGCTGCAAATTTGGACGGTCTAAAAGTTTATACAGTTGCACCAGCATTTGATAACCTTCAGGCCTTTGTTCATTTTGTATAAAAACTCGTTGGGCATATTCGAGCGCTCTATCATATTCTTTTAACTCAATCAGCGTATTTACCAACTTAATCGTAATGGCCAGATCATCTGGATATAGCAACATTAATGACTGGTATATTTTTAGGGCTTCCTGATATCTAGACTGAAAAACCAGGCTTTCGGCCTGTGCATAGCTCACCCAGATACTATCCGGGTCTTTAGATCTCAATTCACTAAGGCGCTCACTGGCCTCTTTAAACAGCCCTTTTTTCATAAGTTCCAGGGCCAGATAAAATGCTGAGCTTTGCTGCTGATTCCTTGGGCCTGGGTATACATATGATAAATAATCCTTAAATTCAGGATATCGAGAAAAATACTTTGTTTTTTTCATATTTCCTGTTTTTGACTTTTTAACTCTTGCTCGAATTTCAGCCACCCGGTTGCTACTGATTGGATGAGTCCTGATATATTCGATATTAGCTATAGCACCGGACTGCTCTTTCTGTTGCAGCATCAACATAAAATCTGCCATGGCTTCCGAGTTATAATGCGATTTATTAATCAACTCCACACCCACTCTATCCGCTTCATATTCATTGCTACGAGTAAAGTTGACCATTGCCTGATTAGTGCCTGCAACACCTCCATAGATCATTGCGGAAGCAGCATCAGGATCCTGGCTACTCAATAAAATAGCGGCCAGAATAGAAAGCGCGCTCACCGCATTAAAGGTTTGCGACTTTTCGATCATCTGCATGGTGTGTCTTAATTCTACGTGAGCTATCTCATGTGCAATAACAGATGCCAGTTCATCTTCGTTATGGGTCAGGGCGATAAGCCCAGCATTAACGCCTATGAAACCACCCGGAGCGGCAAATGCATTAACCGAATTATCCTTAACCAGAAAGAAATGATAATCACGTACACGTAAATCCAGATGAGCCAGTAGCGACTCACCAATATCTGACAGGTATCTTGACAATAATGGGTCTTCTATCAGATATCCACCCTGTTTCAGACGATCATAAAGCCCCTGCCCCAACTGCGCCTCATTACTGAGATTAAGACTGGCATTTTCACCCAGTATGGGGAGCTCCTGATCCGCAGTCATCACACTCGAAAACAGACAAAAGATAATAAAGATGAATATTCGCATACGCTCCACAGGAAATAATCGAATCTGGTGTTTATCCCAAAAAAGCAGAATAACTGAAATCATTCGGAACTTGAAAAAACTATTATATTAGAGTATTCTAATACGATTGTTTTTAAGACTAGCCTAACTTATGTTCCCAGTTAAAGAAATTAATGTTACAGACTTGTCCAGCAAGTTCGAACAAAGTAAAGATAACATCGAGCTTATCGACATCAGAACACCTGCAGAAGTTGCACGTGGGGTAATTCCACAGGCAAAAGTTCTTCCTATGCATTTAATCCCTTTAAAACTGGATTATTTTTCAACTTCCAATAAAGAATTTATTATTTACTGCCGTACTGGGAGTCGCTCTGCACAGGCCTGCATGTTCTTAAATCAGCAGGGAATCAACAATGTAACCAACCTGCGTGGTGGCATTATGAGCTGGGCACAGGAAGGTTTAAACATAGATCAAACACCTGTTGGAAACATAGCGTGATGGGTCAATTACAGCGTTAACTATTCTTGCGTTTTTATAATTATTAGCTTATAACTGCGCGTCAAATTAACACCGGACAGGGAAAAATTTCCTGTCATAACACTTATAAACTTGTATTGAGGAGATATAAAATGGCAGATTTCGACCGTGAATTAGATGCATCTGGACTGAATTGCCCACTACCTATTCTACGTGCCAAGAAAACACTAGCAGACATGGAACCTGGTCAGGTACTACATATAATTGCCACAGACCCCGGTTCTGTAAAAGACTTTGAAGCCTTTGCCAAGCAAACTGGCAATGAATTGCTTTCTTCAGGTGAAGAAGGCGGTAAATTCACCTTTATGATGAAGAAATCCTAAGTCATCCAACGTTAAATCTATACCCTGAATGAGGTTTAATCATGACTGAAAAAAAACTGGCTATTATAGCTACCAAAGGTACCCTGGACTGGGCGTACCCTCCTTTCATCCTGGCTTCTACTGCTTCAGCTCTGGGCTATGAAACCGAAATCTTTTTTACTTTCTATGGACTGCAGTTACTCAAGAAAAACCTGAACCTACAGGTCAGCTCTCTGGGTAACCCAGGCATGCCTATGCCTATGCCGGTTCCTGTTTTACTACAGGCACTACCTGGTATGCAAAGCATGATGACTATGATGATGAAACAGAAAATGAAGTCAAAAGGCGTTGCCAGTCTGGAAGAACTTCGCGAGCTATGCGTTGAAGCAGAAGTAAAGCTGGTCGCCTGTCAGATGACTGTTGATCTGTTTGAGATGGATACGAAAGAATTTGTTGATGGCGTAGAGTACGGCGGCGCAGCAACTTTCTTTGAATTTGCTGGTGAGTCGGATATCTGCCTGTATATCTAAAGCTCTCAGCTTATTTAAGTTTTAAAAAAGCCGCTCAAAGCGGCTTTTTTTTATCCATCTCATCAGGTTGATTGTGGTTTACATTCAATTCACATCTAAGGATCTGCATAGTTTCAGATTATTTTTCATAATTGATTGAATAATTAAAATCTTTTCCGTAATTTGGGGTGCATTCAACAGTCAACCGTAATAGAATTTCCGGTTTCGTATTCACATTTAATAATATTTCTAATTTGAGGCTAAGCGGTGGAATTATCCGGCTCTGAAATCCTTGTCCAATTCCTGAAAGACGAAGGAGTTGAGTACATATTTGGCTACCCTGGTGGCGCTGTACTACACATATTTGATGCAATCCATAATCAGGAAGCGGTAAAACATATCCTGGTCAGGCATGAACAGGGGGCAACCCACGCAGCCGATGGTTATGCACGCGCTACTGGTAAACCCGGTGTAGTTCTGGTGACCTCTGGCCCTGGTGCAACTAATGCGATAACTGGTATTGCTACCGCTTATATGGATTCAATTCCTATGGTGGTCATTTCTGGTCAGGTTCCGAGTGCCATGATTGGCACCGACGCCTTCCAGGAAGTCGATGCTATTGGATGTACTCGTCCCTGTGTGAAACACAACTTTTTAGTTAAAGATCTCAACAAGCTTGCTGAAACCCTGAAAAAAGCATTCTATGTTGCGACGACAGGCCGACCAGGTCCTGTACTTGTGGATATTCCCAAGGATATAACGGCACCTCAAATTAAGGTTCCATACAAATATCCCAAAAACGTAAAAATGCGCTCTTACAACCCGACAGTTAAAGGCCACCCGAAACAGGTTAAAAAAGCAGTTGATGTATTACTATCTGCTAAAAAACCAATGATTTACAGCGGTGGTGGTGTGATTCTGGGCAATGCCTCGGATGAGTTGCGCAAGGTAACTCGTCACTTAGGCTTCCCAATTACACAAACTCTGATGGGACTTGGCGCTTACCCTGGAACCGACCCCCAAAATATTGGCATGCTGGGGATGCATGGTACTTATGAAGCTAATATGGCAATGCACGAATGCGACGTATTATTCGCAGTTGGTGCGCGTTTCGATGACCGTATTACTGGCGATACCAGCAAGTTTTGTCCAAACGCAAAAATCATTCATATCGACATTGACCCTGCCTCCATTTCAAAGAATATAAATGTAGATATTCCAATTGTGGGTGAGGTAAAAAAAGTTTTGGGTGATATGGCAAAATTACTGGAAGAACATGAAAGTAAACCTGACCAGAAAGCACTTGAAAAATGGTGGAAGTTGATTCGTAGCTGGCAGGATCAGGATTGCCTGGCTTACGACCGTACGAGTAAGCATATTAAACCGCAGTCGGTTATTGAAACACTATACAAGGTAACTGGCGGCAATGCTTATGTGACCTCGGATGTGGGACAGCACCAGATGTTTGCTGCTCAGTTTTATCCATTTGATGAACCCCGCCGCTGGATAAATTCGGGTGGTTTGGGCACCATGGGCTTTGGCCTACCCGCAGCAATGGGTGTCAAAATGGCATTTCCAGATGCTGATGTTGCCTGTGTCACCGGTGAAGGCAGTATACAAATGTGTATTCAGGAATTATCCACCTGCCTGCAGTACGACCTACCCGTAAAGATCATAAACCTGAACAATCGTTATCTGGGCATGGTGAGACAGTGGCAGGAATTTTTCTATGAAAAACGCTACTCCCATTCCTATATGGATGCCTTACCTGATTTCGTCAAACTGGCTGAAAGCTATGGCCACGTTGGCATCCGAGTCGAAGACCCAGCTGATCTGCAAGCAGCGATGGAAGAAGCATTCTCGCTAAAGGACAGGGTCGTATTTCTGGATGTTATCACCGATCAGACGGAAAATGTTTACCCTATGATCCAGGCCGGAGCTGCTCACAATACGATGGAAATATCTCCTGAACATCGGAAGCGACTGGGTTCAATCAACCCCAAAGGAGAGCTGGCATGAGACATATTATTTCACTGCTGGTAGAAAATGAATCCGGAGCGCTATCTCGCATTGCAGGTTTATTCTCAGCACGAGGCTATAACATTGAATCGCTAACTGTAGCGACCACCGAAGACCCTACCCTGTCCAGAATGACCATAGTCACCTTGGGCTCGGATAAGATCATCGAACAGATTACCAAACAGTTAAACAAACTCATCGATGTCGTTAAATTACAGGATATGACGGAAGGTAATTACATCGAACGCGAGATGATGTTTGTCAAAATCAGGGCAGAAGGTGAAGCCAAACGATCAGAAATACAGCGCCTGTCTGATATCTTTCGTGCACGCATTATCGACGTAACTGATACTACTTTTTGTATCGAATTGACAGGCTCAGGTGACAAACTGGATGCCTATATCAAAACGCTACATGAAAAAGATGTCGTAGAAGTCGTTCGTTCGGGTTCTATGGGTATTACGCGCGGCGAAAAAGCGCTAACAATTTAAACCAAATCAATTCCTCAAGAGGGCTTACATGAAAATCTATTACGATAAAGACTGCGATCTTTCAATCATCCAGGGCAAAAAAGTAACTATCATCGGTTACGGTTCGCAAGGCCATGCCCATGCCAACAACCTGAAAGATTCTGGCGTCGATGTCACCGTTGGTTTACGTTCGGGTTCGACTTCGGCTAAAAAAGCACAGGATGCCGGTCTAAAAGTAATGGACACCGTGGATGCTGTAAAACAGGCAGATCTGGTAATGGTGTTAACTCCTGATGAATTCCAGTCACAGTTATATAAAAGCGATATCGAACCTAACCTGAAGCAGGGCGCTACCCTGGCATTTGCTCATGGTTTCAGTATCCATTACAACCAGGTTGTGCCTCGTGCCGATCTTGATGTCATCATGGTTGCTCCTAAAGCACCTGGTCATACTGTGCGTTCAGAATTTGTTCGTGGCGGCGGTATTCCAGACCTGATTGCTGTATATCAGGATGCAACCGGTACGGCCAAAGACGTGGCATTATCCTATGCTTCTGGTATTGGTGGCGGTCGTACTGGCATCATCGAAACGACCTTTAAAGATGAAACTGAAACCGATCTATTTGGTGAGCAGGCAGTACTATGTGGCGGAACCGTTGAACTGGTTAAGGCTGGTTTTGAAACACTGGTTGAAGCGGGTTATGCACCTGAAATGGCTTATTTTGAATGTCTGCACGAACTCAAGTTGATTGTAGACCTGATGTACGAAGGCGGCATCGCAAACATGAACTACTCGATTTCTAACAATGCAGAATACGGAGAGTATGTTACCGGTCCTCAGATCATCAATGATGAAAGCCGTTGGGCCATGCGTGAAGCGTTAGAAAACATCCAGAATGGTAACTACGCCAAGCAATTCATCCTGGAAGGTGCGTCTAACTACCCTGAAATGACTGCAATGCGTCGTAACAACGCGGCTCATCAGATTGAACAGGTTGGTGCCAAGCTGCGTTCCATGATGCCATGGATCACAGAAAACGCATTAGTTAATAAAGACAAAAACTAATCTCACTACAATCTCTACTGGCACAGGCACCCCGCCTGTGCCAGACTTCCGCAGATGCCAGATACTCAACCTACAGAACCACAAAATCCGCGAAAAAACCTGCGTAAAGGGATTTTTCTATTACCTAACCTGTTTACCACAGCTGCACTGTTTGCTGGCTTCTATGCCATCATCGCTGCCACTAAAGATAACTTTGAAATTGCCTGTATCGCAATTTTTCTGGCAATGATACTGGATAGTCTGGATGGGCGAGTCGCTCGCATGACGAATACCCAGTCGGCATTTGGAGCCGAATACGACAGCCTGGCTGACATGGGGTCCTTTGGACTGGCACCCGCTCTCGTAGTCTATCAATGGTCACTGAAATATATGGTTGACATGGGCTCGACCTGGGGCAAAATTGGCTGGCTGGCCGCTTTTATCTATACCGCATCAGCCGCCTTACGCCTGGCACGTTTCAACACTCAGGTTGGTATAGCGGATAAACGTTTTTTTCAGGGGTTACCCAGTCCTGCTGCTGCTGCTGTTGTAGTTGGTGGTGTCTGGTTCTGTGTAACTTATGAGATTGAAGGCAAAGATAGCATGTTCCCGGCTCTGATATTAACTACCGTTGCAGGCTTATTAATGGTGTCACGTTTCACCTACTACAGCTTTAAGGATTTCGACCTGAAAAAACGCGTCCCTTTTGTCACCGTTTTGATCATTCTGCTGGCATTCGTTTTACTTTCTATCGAAACGCCTACCGTACTGTTTATCATCTTTTTTCTTTACATGATCTCGGGGCCGGTTTTATCACTCTTTCGCTGGTTGCGAAAACGCCGACGTCAGGCTGAACAGTCATCATAAACTAACGTGGGCAGTGATACTTTTTTTACTTGGCATTTTAAATATTGTTGTTTATATTCGAGGCTATGAATAGCCATAACGCACAAGCTCATTTCACCAGATGCTCTTATCTTACGAGTGCATTGGCTGCGTTATTCCTGTCTTCAAGCCTCCGCCTGCTGCCTTAGGGCAGATTATCAAAACCTGGCGAGGTTAAAACGCACCTACGAAAGCCTTTATAAAAAAACTAACTCAGAATTAAATCATGAGCAAAGATAGATTAATTATTTTCGACACCACCTTACGCGATGGTGAACAAAGTCCCGGCGCCTCCATGACCGCTGAAGAAAAAGTGCGAATTGCAAAAGCGCTGGAGAAGATGCGAGTAGATATTATCGAAGCCGGGTTTCCAATCGCCAGCAATGGCGACTTTGAAGCGGTTAAAGCCGTAGCCACGGCGGTTAAGGACAGTACTATCTGTGGACTTGCACGCGCCAAAAAGATTGATATCGATCGTGCCGGTGAAGCGATCAAGCCTGCCAATTCAGGGCGTATCCATACCTTCATCGCCACTTCTCCCATTCATATGCAGCAGAAACTTCGGCTCTCTCCTGACGAGGTGGTGGAACAGGCCGTTGCGGCCGTACGCATGGCACGCCAATACACCGATAATGTAGAGTTTTCACCGGAAGATGCGGGTCGCTCAGAGCCAGATTTCCTGTGTCGAATTATTGAAGCGGTGATCAAGGAGGGTGCAACTACCATCAATATCCCCGATACCGTGGGTTACAATATTCCGCATCAGTTTGGCGCTCTGATTAAGGAGCTCATCGAACGCATTCCGAACTCTGATAAAGCCATTTTTTCAGTGCATTGTCATAACGATCTGGGGCTGGCTGTTGCCAATTCACTGTCTTCAGTGCTCAACGGTGCCAGGCAGATAGAATGTACTATCAATGGACTGGGTGAACGTGCAGGCAACGCCTCGCTGGAAGAAGTCGTCATGGCGGTTCGTACACGTCAGGATGTTTTTGATTGTGATAGCAATATCGACACCACCCAGATCATGAATTGTTCACGCCTGGTCTCAGGTATTACCGGGTTTACTGTGCAACCCAATAAAGCCATCGTTGGCGCTAATGCTTTTGCCCATGAATCAGGTATTCATCAGGATGGCGTTCTAAAGTCTCGTGAAACCTACGAAATCATGAAAGCACAGGATGTCGGCCTGTTAACCAATAAAATCGTGCTGGGTAAACACTCCGGTCGAAATGCTTTCAGAACCCGCATGGCAGAATTGAATATCGAGTTTAGCTCAGAAGAAGAGCTCAATGAGGTATTCGCCAATTTCAAAACACTAGCCGATAAAAAGCACGAAATCTTTGACGAGGATTTACAGGCACTGGTCACTGAAACGAATATCGAACTCACCAATGAAGCGATTAAACTGGTGAGCTTATCGGTGTGCAGTGAAACCGGTGAAACACCTAATGCCCGCATTACTCTGAATGTCGAAGGTGAGGAAAAAATGGCTACCTGCATAGGCAGTGGTCCTGTAGATGCTTCTTTTCAGGCCATAGAAAAAATCATTAATTCAGGCGTCGAACTGCAACTCTATTCGGTAAATAACATTACCACCGGAACGGATTCACAGGGTGAGGTAACCGTACGCGTTCAAAGAAATGGCAGCATCGTCAATGGCCAGGGTGCTGATACAGATATCGTCATTGCTTCCGCCAAGGCTTATGTGAATGCGCTTAATAAAGTCATCGCGCGGGAAACTCGAACCCATCCACAACGTGGTGATGTTTAAGGTAGCTTAGCCATGTTGACCGCTCGTCAGCAGCACTGCTTAAAGGGCCTGGGTATCACCCGATGGACTCAGCGCTCGTCCGCTAACCCTGTTCCGGACGAGTTGCCTGTTGACGAAGCACCCGTAGTTTCGCCCCCCCTGACTACAATTGAAGAGAACAGGCCTGCTCACTCTATCCCCTCTCCTGTCAGGGAGCTTTCGAAACAGGCATTTAGTCTAGACGACTGGAGTGCAATCGAAAATGCCATTCAAGCCTGTCAAAACTGTGCGCTCGCTCAAAGCTGTACCAGAAAGGTTCCCGGCAAGGGCAATCATCAGGCGGATATCCTGATTATTGGAGAAGCACCGGGGCATGATGAGGACTTACAGGGAAAACCTTTTGTAGGTCGCGCAGGGCAGCTACTCGATCGCATGTTACAGGCGATCGAAATCGATCCCCAGCAGGTATATATCACCAATATCCTGAAATGCCGGCCACCCAATAACCGCGACCCGAATGCTGAAGAAACAAAATCCTGTTATCAATTTTTACAGGCACAGATCCAACAATTACAGCCTAAGGTTATTTTTGCAGTGGGACGTATTTCAGCGCAGACGCTTTTGCAGGATCAAAGCCCTCTTGGTCGCCTGAGAAACAAACAATATACTCTGCCCGGCACTGATATCCCTATGCTGGTCACCTACCATCCTGCCTACCTGTTACGTAACCCGGCTGAAAAGGCCAAGGTATGGCAAGACCTTAAATCTCTGAAACGATTGTTACTCTATGCGACAGATTGAATTTCGCCCGATGCTGGCAACGGATATTGAGTCTGTTATGCTGGTAGAAAAAGGCGCCTACGAGTTCCCCTGGACCAAAGGCATTTTTGCCGACTGTCTACGTGTGGGCTATGACTGCATAGTAGCGACAGAAAATGAACAAATCATCGCGCATGCGGTACTCTCTGTTGCCGCTGATGAAAGTCACATCCTGAATCTATCCGTGGATAAGAGCCAGCAGGGAAAAGGCATTGGTAAACAGGTTCTTTACCACCTGATCGATATTGCACGGGTTAAAGCTGCCCAGGTCATATTGCTAGAAGCCCGTCAAAGTAACCATGCTGCTATCCATTTATATGAATCGGCAGGATTTAATGAAATTGGATGCAGAAAAGCTTATTATCCCGCACCAGGTGGCAAAGAGGATGCTTTAATCTTTGCCCTACAATTGTAAGCAAGCCAGATAGCTCTAAACCAATGAACAATACTCAGGAAATGCAACGTCGTCGCACCTTTGCGATCATCTCACATCCGGATGCCGGTAAGACCACGGTGACGGAAAAATTACTATTGTTCGGAAAAGCCATTCAGCTTGCCGGTACCGTGAAAGGACGTAAAGCGGCACGCCATGCAACCTCTGACTGGATGGAGATGGAAAAAGAACGCGGCATTTCTATCTCCTCTTCCGTAATGCAATTTCCTTATAAAGGACGCATAGTGAATTTGCTTGATACACCCGGACATGAAGACTTTTCAGAAGATACCTACCGCACCCTGACGGCGGTCGATTCTGCATTGATGGTTATCGATTGTGCCAAGGGTGTTGAAGAACGCACCATTAAACTGATGGAAGTCTGCCGTCTGCGCGATACCCCTATCATCACCTTTATCAATAAACTCGATCGTGAAGGTCGCGACCCCATCGAGCTGTTAGATGAAGTTGAAGATATCCTGAAGATTAAATGCGCACCGATTACCTGGCCGATAGGTATGGGTAAAAGTTTAAAAGGGGTATTCCACCTGCAGAATGATTCGGTACATCTATTTTCAGCCAGTGATGCGGACAAAATCAGCTCTGGAGAGGTTATTCAAGGTATAGATAATCCACGCCTGGATGTAGTATTAGGATCTATGGCAGAAGATTTTCGTGAAGAACTGGAACTGGTACGTGGTGCATCAAATGAATTTGATATGCAAGCTTATCTAAAAGGTGAACTAACCCCAGTGTTTTTTGGCTCAGCAATTAATAACTTCGGTATGGCCGAGTTACTCGATGCATTTGTCGAATATGCACCGGCCCCACTGGCAAGACCGACTCAAACCCGCGAGATACAGCCTGACGAAGACAAGCTAACCGGTTTCGTTTTCAAGATACAGGCGAATATGGATAAGCAGCACAGAGACCGTATCGCTTTCATGCGCCTGTGCTCAGGAAAATATGAAAAAGGTATGAAGGTGCGGCATGTTCGCCTTGACCGCGACATGAAAATCCCGGATGCCGTGACCTTCATGGCAGAGGATCGAGGCCTTGTAGACGAAGCTTATACCGGTGATATTATCGGCATTCATAACCATGGCACTATCCGTATTGGGGATACCTTCACCCAGGGAGAAAACCTGGCGTTTACTGGAATACCTAACTTCGCTCCCGAGCTATTCAGACGCGCCCGCCTGAAAGACCCGCTTAAAATGAAGGCACTGCAAAAAGGTCTTTCTCAACTCTGTGAAGAAGGTGCTACCCAGCTTTACAAGCCTCTGAATAATAATGATCTGATTCTAGGTGCCGTGGGTGTATTGCAGTTTGAAGTCGTCGCCCAGAGGTTAAAAGACGAGTACAACGTGGAATGTCAGTTTGAAGCGGTCAACGTGAATACCGCACGCTGGGTGGAATGCAGTGATGAAAAGAAACTGAATGAGTTTAAAAGTAAGGCGAAAACTAACCTTGCGCTTGATCATGCTGGCGATCTTGCCTACATCGCCCCTTCTCGCGTAAACCTGCAAATGACTCAGGAGCGTTGGCCTGAAATTAAATTCCTTGCCACCCGCGAACACGGCATTTACGACTGACCTCAGATGTCGAGCCAATCCAAAACAGATCGATATACATCATTATTCGGAGTAGTTAGCTGTGTGCTTGGTATATCGCTAACTTTCTCGCCGCTACTTGTGAAAGCGCAGGATTACCCTGGTTTACCCACACGCAGTCAAAACCCATTACTACAAAGCTATCTAATTCCCACCGTTCCTTTAAATGCACATGGCGGATGGTCATTTGCACACAATCTGTACATTACCAATACCTATCAGATTGACGACACTGATAATGAATATCTGCTTATCGATGTAGAGAATACGCGCTATGATTTTCAGACTGCTTATCAATACAATCAATGGACCCTCGGCCTGACCCTGTCACTCATCAGCAATCAAGGCGGCCAGCTGGATCAAGTAATTTATGGCTTCCACGACTTCTTAGGCTTTCCACAGGGTGGGCGAGATCAGGCTGACAATGATCAAATAAACCTGCTATACCAGAAAAATGGTATCGATATCATCAACAGCAATCACCCTTCTTCTGGCATTGCTGACATTCAGCTGAGCGCCTCCTATGCATTATCACCCAGCCAGTCGCTTTGGGTGGTATTAGAGCTACCCTCTTCTGAAAGCTCAGAATTTATCTCCAACCAGCAAACCGATGCTGCTGTGGCATACTCCAGCAGTCATATAATGTCTGATAAATTCACTACCTACGGTACTTTAGGACTCAGCATTCTCGCTGACTCGGGTCTTTTCGAACACCAGTTAAACAATCAGATCCTGTTCGCTCAATTCGGCCTAAGCTATGCCTATAGCGAGCAGTATCACTTTCTGCTACAGACAGATTTTCATTCCAGTATGGTTAAAGACACCAATATTGAAGCCCTCGATCATTCATTACAGGGACAATTTGGATTACGATTACCCAAACTTTTTGATCATCATCAGCTGGATGTCTTTTTCTCTGAAGACATTCTGCCGGGCCATGCACCTGATATAACCTTCGCTTTAAGAATGTCATCGATATCATTTTAGCTTTCAAATTTAGATGATTTATAGCATTGTGATAACACGTCTAACTCGAGAGTATTGGCAAAAAAAGATCAAACCATGAATTTTCGCCAAAGATCACACCGTCTGCTACAAAAAATTCTATTCCTTTGGGTACGCGTAGAAGTCTTGCCACAACCCATAGTCGCTGAAACCTTTGCAACATCACCTGTACTCTACGTGCTCGACAAACGCGAACTATCGGATATGCTGGTGCTGGAACGTGTGGCACGCACAGAAGGCCTGGCCGACCCGCTTCAGGCCATTGACTTACAGGGATATAAACACCACTCCATATATAGCATCGCCTCTCGTAACCCCGTTACGGACTGGGTAATGCGACAGAAAAAAAACAGCCTGATGCTGGAAGAGTTAATCGCTGCTACCCAGGCAGATGAAAACCTGGACATTTGTATCGTTCCCGTATCCATATTCTGGGGTCGACCTATAGCCAAACAAAGACACTGGCTAACAATACTTTTTTCTGACACCTGGGAGGTAGCCAGTAAATTTCGCAAACTATTCACCATTTTGCTACATGGCAGGAATACCACACTGATATTTTCCGAACCTCAAAGTCTGCGTAGACTGTGTCAAACAACAGATGGATCTGCTACAGCCCTGAATGAAAAACTGGCTGAATCCCTTCACCGACAACGCGAAACGACCTTCGGACCGGAAATCTCACCACGCTATAAAGTCATCAATCAAATAGTTGAATCAGACTGCGTACAGGAACTCATTAAAGATGAAGCCGTAATCTACAACCGCTCTATCAAACGCGTACAAAAAAAAGCAGCTAGCTACTGTCGTGAAATCATCTCAAATTCCACCCAGATCTCTCAGGAATTAATGAAGCGTTTATTGCATGCTTTCTGGAATCGCTATTACTCTGGCACCAATATATTTGATATTGAAAGACTGAAGAAAACAGCACTCACTCACCAGCTTATCTATGTCCCCTGTCACCGCAGCCACGTTGATTATTTGTTGCTCTCTTACGTCATATTCAGACAGGGACTGGCACTTCCCTATATAGCGGCAGGCGATAATTTAAACATGCCGGTAATTGGTAAAATCCTCAAAGGTGGTGGCGCTTTTTTTATCCGTCGCAGCTTTAAGGATAATGCCCTGTACAGCGGTATACTCAATGAATACATACGCCAACTGGTCGCTATAGGTGCTCCGATAGAATATTTTATTGAAGGTGGCCGAAGCCGAACTGGGCGACTTTTAAAACCTAAACTGGGTATGTTGTCCATGACAGTAGATGCCTGGATAAAAACTCAGAATCGGCCGCTGGCATTTATTCCTGTTTACATTGGATACGAGAAACTGATTGAAGGTAAATCTTATATCGGTGAATTATTCGGAAAGAAAAAAAAGAAGGAATCCCTGTTCACTTCGATTCGATCTATCCTCAGTTTAAAAGGACAGTTCGGCAAGGTAACCACACGCTTTGGGCAACCGATAGAACTGGATAAGCTGCTAACTTCTTATAACCCTGACTGGCAGGAATATTCAAAGCAGGATGTTAAGCAGCAGGACTGGTTTCGCGCTGCCGTAGCGAGCCTGTCTCACCAGATCATGGTACAGATAAATCGGGCTTGCGTGATCAACCCGGTGAACCTTATTGCAATGACCCTACTGGCTACACCAAGACAAAGTATCGACCAGTTCGACCTGCTTCAGCTTTGTGAGTTTTATCAACAACTGATTCAATCTCAGCCACATCTCGACTCAATCATTATTCAGGACTCTGTCACCGAAGATGAATTAAAACGTATAGAAAAGCAGGAGCTGATCCATATTCACCCGCATAAACTAGGCAATATTATTTACCTCAAACCCGAACATGCGGTGTTGATGAGTTACTATCGCAATAACAGTCTGCACACCTTAATCATTCCTTCGATTATTGCTTGCTGTTTTCTAAATGCGCGCACCATCGATCAGAAGAAGCTATTAAATATTGTGCTTTATGTGTACCCATTTTTGTCTGCGGAGTTGCACCTGCCCTGGAGTACAGAACAGCTGGAAGAATTCATACCGCAAATAGTCGACTTCCTGGTGGACAAACAGGTTCTGGCTCGCGTTGAAAACAGACTCACAAGACCGGATAGAAACGATGCCCATTTTCTGATGCTAAGCCGACTGGCCCATATCGCTCAACCCGTACTAGAACGCTATTACATGACGTTTGTACTATTGTGGGAAAGCGGAGGAAACCCACTGAGTGAAAAAGAACTTGAGCAGCGTTGTCATCTGGTAGCACAAAAGATTTCCATGTTATACGGGATAAACTCGCCTGACTTTTTTGACCGACAGTTATTTGGACATTTCATCGATACGCTATTTGACCTTGAATATGTCGAGAAAGACAAAAATGGCCATCTGGTTTTTAATCAGTCATTCGACAAGGTGAATATCGACATCCGCATACTACTCAGCGTTGAAGTGAGAAGCACGATTCTTCAATTACTCAATAGCCGGCACTCACATGATGGTCAAAAATCAGATGAAGGTAATGCGTAATTCCAGTTTTTTAATAATTATTCCTTGCCACTAAAACTACGTAATTTTCGTCGCTCGCGCTTATTGGGTTTGTGGTCACTGATCGGTACCTGCAAACAGGCCAGCTTGCGTTGTTCACTTTCTTTCTCTCGTAGAGCAATGCTTTCTTCAGTTTCACGATACAGGGTTTGTGCTACAGAAGCAGGCCCCCTGCGTTGAGAAAGCTCTAGCACCACAACCGTCATTTTTTCAAATCCACGATGGATTTCAAACACATCATTTAGCTTCACGCTACGTGATGCTTTAATGCGTTGACTACCGAGATGAACTTTGCCCCCATTAACCGCATCGCTAGCCAGAGCGCGTGTTTTAAAAAAACGTGCAGCCCACAACCATTTATCGACGCGGATCTTTTCGTTATCGCTGGAGTCCTTTTTTGCCATTAGATAAAGACACTAGGCATGACTTCTGGCCCAGACCAGTAAATCGTTTAAAGGCATAGCGCCAGCCTGGCGGATGATTTCCTTACCATTTTTATAGATGGCAAGCGTAGGGATAGACTGTATTCGTAAACGGCCAGCCAGATTTTGCTCTAGCTCGGTATTCACCTTTATCAACCTGAACTGAGGTTCGAGTTGTTGCGCTGCCTGCATGAAAATGGGTGCCATCATTTTGCAGGGGCCACACCATGGCGCCCAGAAATCGACCAGTAAAGGTTGGTTGCTTTTAGTGACATAACGATTGAAACCTGCTTCATTTAATTCCAGCGGCGTACCACTCATAATCGGCTTTTTGCATTTTCCGCAAACAGGATAATCGCCTAATCGTTCGGCTGGCACATTATTGATAGCACCGCAATGGGCACAGATTAAGTGGTTTTTTTCAGACATAATAAGCTCTCCTAAATTAACAGGAATAAGAGCATTAAACCGTATGTAAAAGATTCCGCATCTCTTCAACCTGCTTATCGACCTTATCGATAAAGAAGTTCCCCTCTTCATCGAAATCAAGCAGATTTAGTTTCTTGATGATGGGCAGATCACTTAAATTCTCTACCGGAGATTCACCAAGCTTTTGCAAATAAATCAAGCGTGCTGCAATCACTACATCACAGTAGTCCGCTTTTTCACCTGTATCACGAGTCCAGTTTTTTACCTGCTCTACAATCTCTAAAAACTCAGGATCAAAATTCCACTCATTAAAAATCAGGGTGCTGACTGGTATGTATAGATTTTCAATACTCTTACCCAACTGTTCAGTTGTTTGCATCATAGATGGGTGCCCGTCGATATATTTCAAGATGGGTATCAATCCAAGTTTCTGGATCAGCCCACTGAGAAGAGCCTGTTCAGGGTCCAGATGGGGGGCCAGTTGCTGGGCAATCACAAAGGCAATCGAAGCGACTGCAGTACTTTCAAGATAAATATTATGGATATAGTCCTTGATAATGCTGGTTCTAGCACTGAATAATTTTTTGACTGACAGGCTGAAACTTAAATGCTTTGTCGTTTCCAGCCCCAGGCGTCGAACCGCATCACGCACGGTTTTAATTTCACGCCAGGTGCCATACAAAGGACTATTTGCCACCTTAACCAGATGCGCACTAAGCACCGGATCAGTCTGCACAATCTGAATAATTTCAGTGCTACCAACCCCAGGCGTATTAATCGCCTGACGTATCTTTAAAGCTGCTTCAGGTATGGCGGGCAATTCCAGCTTCTTATGCATAAAGGCCTGTAAAAGGGTCTGGAATAATTCATTTTCAGACTCAGTCAGATCAATTTCAGAAGTCTGTACTGAAGCCGGCTTTGCCTGTGAATACAGGCCGTCAAATAGCGCTCTATCGACCTGTATAATGACACCATAACTGGTCAATACGGCGGAATCCTCATCCAGTGAGTCATTAAATAGAGGAGATAACGCCCTTTGCTCCCGATGTGTGAAGGTTTCGATCAAAAACCCACCAGATAACAAAGACACCTCACCCTCTAGCAGGTAGGTTATAAAGTTATCTTCGTGAGTAACGAGCGTTCTTGGTTCCAATGATTTCTGCTCCGATTCCCTGTAAAGGTAGCGCTGATCATTTTCGTCCAGCTCGTTTAAGGGGATGAGCTTTTTCCATCTCGCAAAATGTTTAAGTTGATCAACCATAATTTATTTTATTAATATATTTCATAACCCGATCAGCCATTGAAAAACCGCTCAGTACAGCACCTTCAATACGTGGTGCAGTACACCAGTCTCCACAGGCACCCATTGCAGCAGACTCATCAAACAGACAATCCTGATCGATGGGATTGATCGGTAATGCATGTTTCCAGCAGTGTACATTTGAGGATTGAGGTTTTTGCGCGGGAACATCAACGGCTTCAAAAAAGGCATCTAGCAGAGCATGCATGACCCGCCCCCGAAAGCTCGCCGCATATTGCAAAGACCACTCGGGTGAACAATGCATAACCCAACTTTCGGTCTGTGTTTGATTATCATCTTCTCCCTGATAGCGTGAAATCCATGAAAGCGGAGAATCCCTTACAAAAGCTGCATCAAAAGGTAAACCTAAAGACCTGTTGAAGTCAAACATAGCACTCCAGCACACGGTCATATCGATCTGATTTGATAAATTTCTTATTAGTGGAACCGATTTGGCCAGTGCTGAAACCTGTTGTGCTGCAGATGCAATAATGACGATATCGAATAAACCCTGATAGCTGCCACGCCCATCAAATAACCGCCACTGGCCATTATCCTGCTTTTCTACCTCAGTTATCGAAGTGGATAATTTAACATCGCTATTGTGAGCCAGGTTCTCCGCTATCGCCTGCATAGTGGGATAACCGGAATAGCGCTGCGTATGGTCAGTCATATTGGTAATTTGTCCATTTTCCAGCTCAACTATCCATCCTTCATAATCACGTACCAGACCTGCTTGTTTCCAGGCTTCGACAATATTCAAAAATAATGGATTTGATATGGTGAAATATTGTCCACCACGATCATATC
This sequence comes from Gammaproteobacteria bacterium, assembly GCA_050306135.1. GTDB lineage: Bacteria > Pseudomonadota > Gammaproteobacteria > JACNJF01. Next base: position 178 of record JBNLGQ010000005.1, on the reverse strand, counting down.
GGTTTTCACCAAGCTGGAACCGACTGATTCGACCGCCTACAAAAACCGACTCTTCAAAAATCTGGACGCTTGCCAGACCTTTAAGAGCAGTAGCGCAGGTTAATCCTGCAAGACCTGCACCGATAATTGCTAAACGTGGTTGATAAGAATTGCTTTCGGACATAGGCTAACTTTTTAA
>JBNLGQ010000004.1:0-40383 GCA_050306135.1 Gammaproteobacteria bacterium | reverse complement strand
TGCTAAGCTTAGCCAAGGAAAAATTAAAACGTTAAAACTCAATGATCCCTGCAGTTGCACGCACCCAGAATTGGTCAGCATATCTCGATCTTGTCCTGACTGCTGGCGAAATCAAAACTAATCTGATACCGAAACAGCGCTTCGGGCCGCTCTCGGTTCAGCGCCCTTTTTATCCGGAACAGGGTTATTGCCATGTTTACCTGCTGCATCCCCCGGGTGGTGTTGTCGGTGGAGATCAGCTGGATTTAAGGGTCAGTGCTCAAGCGGATTCACATGCACTGTTTACCACACCCGGCGCCACCAAGTTTTATCTGAGTGCCGGCGATACTGCGCTTGTTAAACAACAGTTCAGCCTGCAGCAGGGTAGTTCCCTCGAATTTCTACCGCAGGAAAATATCTACTTTCCCGGAGCACAGGTTTATACCCATACGCAACTGGAAGTGGTACCGGGCAGTGTGGCCATGCTATGGGAAAAGCACTGCTTTGGTCGTCCTGCCAATGATGAGACATTCAGTCATGGCAAGGTCACCAGCGAGTTATCCGTCAAGCGTGATGGCAAGCTGATCTTCAATGAAAAACAACGAATGGATGAGGTCGAAATAAATCGGCCAAGTGGTTTAAGAGGTAACCCGGTTTGTGGTACTTTTTTAATCTATGCAGAATCTTTGACTGCTATCCTGATCGATGAATTGCGTGAGATTCAACCACAGCAGGGCGTTTGTGGCATCACCAGAACAGACGACGAGTTACTGGTGGTGCGCTATATGGGCGCCAGTACCTCAGACCTGAACAGTTACTTTGTTCAGCTGTGGGAAAAAACAAGAAGTGAAGTTTTAAATCGTAATAGCTGTCATCCTCGGATCTGGAGTACCTGACCGATGCGAAATTTCAAACCTGAAAACCAACAGGAAAGACTATGGAATTAACACCCAGAGAAAAAGATAAATTACTCATCTTCAGCGCAGGCCTGCTGGCCGAAAGGCGTAAGAACAAGGGCCTGAAGTTGAACTATCCAGAAGCCGTTGCCTATATCAGTGCCGAGATTATGGAAGGTGCGCGTGAAGGTAAAACCGTCGCTGAATTAATGGACTATGGTCGCACCTTGCTCACAGGCGATGATGTGATGGATGGCGTACCTGAAATGATCCACGATGTTCAGGTAGAAGCCACCTTCCCGGATGGCACCAAGCTGGTCACCGTACATGAGCCGATCATCAGTAATAAAGCCCCTGCCTTGATTGCGGGTGAGGTTATCACTGAGCCGGGTGACATAGAGCTGAATGCCTTCCGTGAAATGGTCGAGATCGAGGTTTCCAATACGGGTGATCGCCCTATTCAGGTTGGTTCGCATTACCACTTCTATGAAACCAACTCTGCATTACAGTTTGATCGAGAAATCTGCAAGGGCTACCGGTTGGATATTCCGGCAGGCACGGCGGTTCGATTTGAGCCGGGACAAAGCCGCACAGTAGCGCTGGTGAAATATGCTGGTGAACAGGTGATCTACGGATTCAACGCACAGGTAATGGGGAAGGTTGACTAATGGCTAAGATATCAAGACAGGCTTATGCCGAAATGTATGGCCCCACCACCGGGGATCGTGTTCGTCTGGGTGATACCGAACTATGGATCAAGGTTGAAGACGACAAAACCGTTTACGGAGATGAGGTAAAATTCGGCGGCGGCAAGGTGATTCGTGATGGCATGGGGCAATGCCAGCGCGTAGCGGATGAGGTAGTCGATGTCGTCATCACCAATGCATTGATCGTAGATCACTGGGGTGTAGTTAAGGCCGATGTAGGTATCAAGAATGGTCGCATTACCGGTATAGGAAAAGCAGGCAATCCCGATACCCAGGCCGGAGTCAATATCGTCGTTGGTCCAGGTACCGAAGCGATTGCTGGTGAAGGTCAGATCCTCACTGCTGGTGGTATCGATTCACATATACATTTTATCTGCCCACAACAGGTCGATGATGCGCTGATGTCGGGTGTCACGACCATGCTGGGAGGCGGTACAGGCCCTGCGACAGGAACTAATGCAACCACCTGCACACCAGGTCCATGGAATATCCATCGTATGCTGGAAGCTGCGGATGATCTGCCAATGAACCTGGGTTTTCTGGGCAAGGGTAATGCAAGTCTGCCAGCGGCACTTGAAGAACAGGTGAAAGCCGGTGCCATTGGCCTGAAGCTACACGAAGACTGGGGCACTACGCCAGCCGCTATCGATAACTGCCTGTCCGTAGCAGAAGCGATGGATGTTCAGGTAGCTATCCACACTGATACCTTAAATGAATCTGGCTTTGTGGAAGATACATTGGCGGCAATGAAAGGTCGCACCATCCATACCTACCATACCGAAGGTGCCGGTGGTGGTCATGCCCCTGATATCATCAAGGCTGCCGGTTTTGCCCATGTATTACCATCATCGACTAACCCAACTCGTCCTTATACCGTGAATACGGTGGATGAGCATCTGGATATGTTAATGGTCTGTCATCACCTTGATCCCAATATTGCGGAAGATGTGTCCTTTGCCGAGTCGCGCATTCGACGCGAGACTATAGCTGCCGAAGATATCCTGCATGACAAGGGTGCATTTTCGATGATTGCTTCCGATTCACAGGCCATGGGTCGTGTAGGTGAAGTGATTACCCGAACCTGGCAAACCGCCCATAAGATGAAGGTACAGCGCGGTAGTCTGGATGGCGATAGCGATAAAGCGGATAATATGCGTGTACGTCGATATATCTCCAAGTACACTATCAACCCGGCGATAGCGCACGGCGTCTCGCATGAAGTAGGTTCGGTGGAAGTGGGCAAGCTGGCCGATCTGGTATTGTGGAAGCCCGCCTTCTTTGGCACCAAGCCGGCGTTGATTATCAAGGGTGGCATGATTATCGCTGCACCCATGGGTGACCCCAATGCCTCTATACCTACACCTCAGCCGGTACATTATCGTCATATGTTCGGTGCATTGGGTAAGGCCCGAGGTAAAACAACCATGACCTTTCTATCCGAGGCGGCGATACAGGGCGGGGTGCATCAGCAACTGAATCTGCAATCGCTAATTGGTCATGTCAAAGGCTGTCGTAATATCAGTAAGTCATCCATGATTCACAACGATTATATGCCCGAAATTACAGTAGATTCACAAACCTATCAGGTGCATGCAGATGGTGAATTGCTGATCTGCGAACCGGCCAGTGAATTACCTATGGCACAAAAATATTTTCTTTTTTAGTTAAGGTCAGATATAGCTATGCTACGTTTTACACAATTTACCGAAGCGGACCTAAGCAGCTATAGCGCGATAACATTGCCGCTGGAGCTACGCATTAAATCGCGCCAGAAAGTAACGCTGGACAATGGCGAAGAAGCCGGCCTGTTCCTACCACGTGGTAGTGTGATGAAACAGGGCGACAGATTGCAGGCAGAAACTGGCGAAGTGATTGATATTATTGCTGCCAGTGAAACCGTAAGTAGTCTCTATATTGATGATCCATTACTCATCGCCAAAGCCTGCTATCATCTGGGCAACCGCCATGTACCATTACAGATTACAGCAGAGTTCATTCGCTATCAGCACGATCATGTACTGGACGATATGCTACATGGCATGGGGCTGCATGTGAAGGTTGAGCAGGCTCCATTCGAACCGGAATCAGGTGCCTATAACAGTCATACGAGTGCTGGCGCACATCACCATGCGCACTGATCTGGCTCTGACCCGATTATTTCAATTGATCAGCCCTTCGTTACCGATTGGGGGCTATACCTATTCTCAGGGAGTTGAGTGGGCGGTTGAAGCTGGCTGGATTAAAAGCGAAGATGAGCTGGATGCATGGTTAAGCGGTCTGATAGAAAGCAATCTGTGCTATCTTGAATTACCTGTGTTATTCCGCATGATGGATGCCTGGACCAGCCAGGATATGGATGCAATCCTGCACTGGAATGAATACCTGCTGGCGAGTCGAGAAACTCTGGAACTACGTCAGGAAGAGCTTAATCGTGCGCGTGCTTTCTATCAGGTATTAACCTCGCTCGATCCTGCAGCAAAATCTCATAGGGATGTATTAATGGGATCACAGCATGCCTGTTTCAGTTACGCCTGTGTACACTGGGGGATCAATCAGCAAAATGCCGCTTATGGACTATCATGGAGCTGGCTGGAAAACACCGTGCTTTCAGCGGTAAAGATTATTCCACTGGGGCAGAGTGCAGGACAAAGGGTGATCTTCAAGCTCTCTGAACGCCTGCCCTATATTATCGAGCAGGCTGCGTTGGTCGAGGATATGGATATAGGCAGTTCTTCCATGGCGATGTCGATTGCCAGTGCTCAGCATGAAACTCAATATACAAGATTATTCCGTTCTTAGAGAATTACAGGAAACACAATGACAGATAAACAACCTTTACGGATTGGCATCGGCGGGCCGGTAGGCTCAGGTAAGACAGCTTTGCTTGACCGGCTGTGCAAAACCATGCGCGACGATTATCAAATCGCGGTGGTCACCAATGATATCTATACACGCGAAGATGCCGAGTATCTGGTACGCAGCGAAGCGCTGGCTGCTGACCGTATCGTAGGCGTAGAAACTGGCGGTTGTCCACATACGGCAATTCGTGAAGATGCCTCCATGAACCTGGCGGCGGTAGAAGACCTGGCAGAACGCTTTGGTAATCTGGATGCGATTTTCATAGAAAGTGGTGGTGATAATCTATCCGCCACTTTTAGCCCTGAACTGGCCGACCTGATGATTTATGTGATCGATGTGGCAGAAGGCGAGAAAATTCCACGTAAAGGCGGGCCGGGCATTACCCGGTCAGATCTACTGGTCATCAATAAAATTGACCTGGCTCCTTATGTAGGTGCATCGCTTGAAGTCATGGAGGCAGATACCAGGCGCATGCGTGGTGACAAACCCTATGTGTTTACCAACTTAAAGAAAGATACTGGCTTGCAGGAGGTTGTTAGTTTTATCGTTGATAAAGGGATGCTGAATTAATTCTGAGAAATAGAAATTGTTGTATATGATAAAATTGAAAATCCTGTTAGCCTGTTTAAGGTTATATACGTATCCATTAGTCAAATATTAGGAGTAGTTTATGAATAAATATAAGGTCAATTTGGTTTCAATCATTACGGCACTGGTTTTTTTCGTCGGTATGCCACAGGCAGCCAACGCTGGTATGGTTGGGACTCACAATTTACTGCCACAAGGTCTGACTCAACTGGACCAGCAACAAGCTCGACAATCAATGAAAAACCAGCTGGTTGATCTGGGTGTAGAGCCAGAAATGGCTAAAGCTAGAATTGATAGCCTGTCGGATCAACAAGTTGCAGAGATCTCTAGTCAGTTAAGCGATCTCCCAGCCGGTGCAGATGCTGGTGGAATTCTGTTAACCATTTTCATCGTATTTGTTATTACCGATGTTATCGGTGCAACTGATATCTTCCCATTTATCCATCCGGTCAGATAATTTCATTTGAAGATTGAACTACAACACAGCTACCGACTGGTAGCTGTGTTGATTTTATTGCTGGTTATCTCTGCCTGTGCAAGCACGCCACAAACCCGGCAACTACTAGATCACCCTCCTGATATCCCACCCCAGATAGAGCTAGAGGAGGTTCCTTTTTATCCCCAACAAAAATATCAGTGTGGCCCAGCGGCTCTGGCTACAGTGATTAATTATTATCAGCAATCGACCTCACCAGAACAGTTATTGCCGATGGTGTACATACCTCAATTGAAAGGTTCTCTGCAGGCTGAAATGCTCGCTGCTGTGAGGCAGTATAAATTGTTGCCGATTGAGCAGGATGGGCAGCTCAGTTCGATTCTGAAAGAGGTGGCAGCCGGTCATCCGGTACTGGTATTACAGAATCTGGGTTATGGATTTTATCCTTTCTGGCACTATGCCGTAATCGTCGGCTACGACTTACCGAATCAACAGCTCATATTAAGGTCTGGTGAAATCAAAAGGTTAGTTCGTCCTTTTCGAGTATTTGAGCGCACCTGGGAAAGGTCGAAGTACTGGTCTGTGGTGGTGGTTCCGCCGGAAGTTATGCCGCAAAGCGCTACTCAGGACAGGTTTACTCAGGCAGCGGTGGCTCTGGAGCCAAAGCTTTCAGCTGATAAAAATGAAAAGATGTACCTGAATGGTTTCAGGCGCTGGCCTGAAAACTATATCCTGCTGATGGGGCAGGCAAATGCTGCTTTTGCTCAAAAGGATTATGCACAGGCTGAAACTCTGTACTTAGAGGCAATAAAGCTGGATAAGCAACGCGCAGAAGGCTGGAATAATCTGGCCTATGCGCAACTTTTTCAGGGTAAATATGAGGCTGCTATGGTGTCGATCAATCAGGCTGTACAACTTGATCCGGATAATCCGGAATATCAGAGCAGTAAACGCGAGATTATGTCATCCGCTAACAATCGATAAAGTCCGCATATTGTTATTGTGCAGGTAATCGTATGGTTATCACATCTCCCAAAGCCTGTTGCATCTCATTAATGCTGAGATAGTTATAGAGTTGTGGTTCAGTAAAAATTGAACACTTAAATTCAACCACCTGTGGCTGCTTTTCAGATTTAATCTTCATGATGCTGGAAAGGTTCTGGTCGGAAGGATCATCGTCCAGCATGTTTAGCCATAGCTTTGAAGAAGCTAACAACTGGGTTCTGGAAGCTACCATTTCGAATCTTCTATTGGATTGCGTGACGAGGAATGTATCGGCTTGAATGCTGCGCTCAGTTTCCAGTGCCTCAGGCGGCTCATACAGTCGGAACTGACACCAGGGATAACGCCGATTCAGTTCATTTGATTTCAACGATTTACCAAATTGAATAAAACTTCTGCTGTATCCGGGGTAAACATTGATGGGCTGGTTTAATTCAATGATACTGCCCACAGGCAGGGTATATGAAGGGCTGTCCCTATCGATTGATGTGTTATAGGTTTGACAACCAGACAGCAGTGCGGCTAGAGATAGACAGAATAAAAATGATATTTTTTGCATCATTGCACCATCCGTATGAGAGATAAGTATTAGATTCAAGTACCTGCACTAAGTTTCTGCTGGAACAGCTGGAGAGGTAATTAAATTTCTGATTACAGCTGAAACGTGGCCAGGGCCTGTTAACGCTAAATTAAAGCACCTGGAAAACACTCACCATAGATTAGGGTATCCGCCCTGATCAGAGCTGCCTTAATATTGAAATGGCAGAAAGCTTTGGGTAATCAGATCACTTTTTGTCAACATCATCTATATTCAGTACCTTAGTCTTTTATCTTGTTCCTGAACTATACTTGTTAAATTCAAACTTTTTACCATTTTTTATTCGAGCGAGCAGTTGGACGATATGAATTTTTATGAATAAAACCATTACACAAAAATGGTTGAAAGTACTTTGCTCCCAATTATCAGTTGTTGAGTCAGCCCTGTTTATGGTGCCGGATAGCAAGACTAAGCAGTTGCGACCTCTGGCAAAATGGCCTGCTGATTTAAAGGAAGTTGAATACTTCTCTGGGGTTATAAAATACGCGTTAAAGAAACGCGAGGCTATGTGCTTTCCGGATGCTATCAAGACAGAGAAACTGAACTCAGATCTGTTTGCAATACCTTTTTTTACGCACAGCAGCCTGCTAGGCATACTGATAGTACGAACTAGTAGCCAGCCCGAGGAGTTGCGAAATCCACTACAGCACTGGTTGCAAAAAAGCATCCAGTGGCTGCAGTTAGTGTCCCCTTCATCTCAGAATAAAGATGATAAGTTCTACAGCTCTGTTGTCGCTTTGCTCGCAGCCTGTTTTGAGCAGAAGACCTACCGCCAGGGCCTGATCGCTATGGTCTCTGAACTGACGCTGATGTTCAATTGTGAACGAGTGGCATTTGGTGAATATAAAGGACATTACAGTCAAGTTATCGTGCTTTCCAATACTGCCGATTTCGATGCACGCTCTAGCCTGATTCAAAAGGTGGCGGATGCCATGGATGAAGCGATTGAACAGGATAGTGTCATACTGTACCCGCAGCCTGATGCTCGTTACATTCAACGATCACATAAGGTGCTTGGTCGTAGCGATGGCTTTGGTTCTATTTTGACAGTTCCTCTGATGTACGATGAGCAGGCATTCGCTGCAATCACCCTGCTACGTAATGAAGAAACCCCGTTTACAGAAGAAACCAGTAGCTTATGTCAGCAGACTTTTGCGCTATTGACGCCTTATCTTGCATTGAAGCAGGAACAGGAAAAAAGCCTGATGTATAAAAATACTCAGTCTTTTAAGCATCTATTGCAATCCCTGATTGGCGTGCGCCAGCTGAAGCTAAAGCTTGCTGCAATCATCCTGGGATTACTAATCATACTGGGTAGCTTATTTGATGGGGACTACCGAGTGACCGCCGATGCCGTGCTCGAAGGCAGGATTCAGCGAGTCGTAAGTGCACCGTTTTCTGGCTATCTGTTATCCGCAGCTGTGCGTGCCGGGGACACGGTGCGGCAGGGTGAAATCATGGCGAGCCTGAACGACGCCGAGATTAATTTACAGATGGCCAAGCTCAGGGGATCGCTACAGAAAGCGCGACGTGAACATCGAGAGGCCCAGTCGAAACGAAACCTGGTCAAGGTGCGCGTTATCGATGAACAAATCAAACAGATTACGGCAGAAATCGAGCTGGCCCAACAGCAGCTTGATAGAATTAATCTGACTGCTCCATTTGACGGAGTGGTTATCGAGGGTGATTTAGCCCAGTCGCTGGGGTCACCTGTAGAGCGCGGGGAAAGTCTGTTTAAGATAGCACCGCTGGATGGATATCGAATTATCCTTAAGGTGGATGAAAAGGAGATTTCACATATTCACCAGGGACAGCTGGGCAAACTTATTCTACCCAGCCTGACCGATAGTGATTTCCCGTTGCGGGTGGAAAAAATCACTATCGCATCGCGTGCCGAGGATGGTGCCAATATTTTCCGTGTGGAAGCCTCATTGAACAAGGCTACCGATTTATTGCGACCCGGGATGCAGGGAGTCGCCAAGATTGATGTAGGACGCGCCAATCTGTTCTGGATCTGGACGCATAATTTCACCGACTGGCTAAGACTCTGGTTCTGGTCATGGTGGCCATAGGGATATTGTAGTGATGAGTGATGGAATGAATAGCGCCCACTGGTACCGGGTCAACAATTTAAAACCTCGGCTGCATCATCATGTCGAGATCCACCGGCATGAATATCGTGGCCAGATCTGGTTCCTGCTGGAAAATACTACAAGCGGTCGTAGTCACCGTTTTAATCCAGCGGCTTATCTGTTTATCGGTCATCTCGATGGCAATCATAGTGTGGAGGAGATCTATCATCTGGTCTGCGAACAGCTTGATGAGCATGCTCCGGGGCAGCAGGATATAATTCAACTGCTGGGCCAGTTGTATACAGGCGACCTGATCCAGACCGATGTAGCTGTCAGTACTGACGAACTATTTGAACGTCGGTCAAAGCAGCGGAAGCAGCAACTGCGACAACGTTTTATCAACCCGCTTGCACTAAAAGTCCCGCTTTGGGACCCCGATCATTTTCTGGATCGACATTTTCACAAAGTTAGCTGGGTGTTTACACCCTGGACAGGGTTGCTGTGGATAATGCTGATGATTTACAGCCTTCTGCAGGCACTGCAGTCCTGGTCAGGCATCAGTCAGCATTTCACTATCAATGCATTGTCTCCCTACAATCTGCTGTTAATGTTCCTGTTATACCCACTGATCAAAGCCCTGCATGAACTAGGGCATGCCTTTAGTGCAAAACTTGAAGCGGGTGAAGTGCATGAAATGGGGATTAATTTCATGCTGTTCATGCCCATCCCTTATGTCAATGTATCGGCCGCAACACATTTCCGTAACAAATATAAACGTATGTTGGTCAGTGCTGCTGGCATACTGGTTGAGTCCACTCTCTCTGCCCTTGGGTTGCTGTTATTTCTTGCCACAGAACCCGGTCTGGTACAGGACATTGGATTTGATATGTTTATCATCGGTGGTATCTCCTCGTTGATTTTTAACGCAAATCCACTGTTAAAATACGACGGTTACTACATACTCTCGGATGCTATTGGTATCCCTAATCTGTATCAGCGTTCCGCCCAGTACTGGCAATATTTTTTCAAGCGCTACCTGTGGGGTCTGAAGCAGGTCAGTTCACCAGCCTCGGCGGTTGGGGAGACGTACTGGTTTATTGCTTACAGTATTGCATCACTGTTTTACCGACTATGTGTTTTGTGGTTTATCTTCGTACTGATAGCAGAAAAATTCTTTCTGCTGGGTGTGATTCTGACGCTGTGGTTACTCGGTCAGCAATTCATGTTACCGCTATACCGTGGGTTGCTCTTCATTATGCGCAACCCCGGTTTGAAGAAGCATCGGGCTCGTGGGCTGTCAGGTGCAGCTGTATTAGTGATGGTACTGATTGCGTTCATCGGTTTTGTCCCTGTTCCTTCGTATACCTTAAGTGAAGGCGTTGTCTGGCAGCCGGAAGAGGGACTGCTAAAGGCCGCTCACGATGGTTTTGTAGCAGAGATCACAGTGCCAAACCAGCAACAGGTACAGGCCGGTACCACTGTGCTGCAGCTACAGGATCCATTTCTACAAAGCAAATTGAAGATTGCCGAAGCCCGCTTGAAAGAACTGAAAAATCAATATCGCGCAAAGCGTATCGAAAACCTGATTGAGGCGGGGCTGAGTAAAGAAGAGGTTACTATTGCCGAATCTGAATATAACTATCTGCTCGATCAATTCAGTTCGATGTCGATCAAGGCCGATACCAGCGGGACCCTGGTCATTCCGCAGGCGGATGATCTGCCGGGCCGTTTCGTGCATCAGGGAGAAGTCCTTGGCTACATTATTGATAAACCACCCAATACTGTTCATATGGCAGTCAGTCAGGACCATATTGGTCAACTACGTCAACGCATTAAGGATATCCGCATCCGTTTTGCCAATGATAGTGAAAGGGAATATTCAGCCAGCATTATCAGTCAGTCTCCAGAAGCAACGGCCCGCCTTCCCCACGCGGCCCTGAGTACCGTAGGAGGCGGGTCATTTATTGTCTCGGGAGATAGTGAAAATCAGCTACTTGCTCTGCAGAAGGTTTTTCTGGTTGATCTCCGTTTTGATCCGCAGCAACAGAATATCCCTTTTGGTACGCGCGCCTACGTGCGTATCGATCATGGTGGTGAAGCATTGGCAACCCAGATTATGCGTCGTGTACGTCAAGTCTTTCTGAGGCAGTTTAATGTCTGAACTCCATCTTCGTCCCGGCCTGCGTCTTGGCAGTTATCCGCAGAAAAAGGGCGCTGACCTTAGCGAACTGGAACCAAATGTAGCGCGCTTCTTTGTGCAGCTAAAAAAACGCTTTAGCGCTAAAAAGCATAGCCAGCGCTATGTAATCCAGCAGGTGAATGTGCACCAGATATCGCTACAGGCAATGTCTGAGCAGGAACTTGGCGATACCATCCAGCAGCTGCGTGAACAGCTCTACCGAGAGGGGCCAGACGAAGCATTGATCTTTCAGGCTTTCGCATTGATCCGCGAAGTCGCCACCCGCACGCTGGGGCAGAGGCACTATGATGTGCAACTGTTCGGGGGGTGGTTGATGATGAACGGCATGCTGGCAGAAATGGAAACCGGTGAGGGTAAGACCCTGACCTCCACCCTGCCTGCCTGTACTGCGGCACTGGCGGGTATACCCGTACACGTCATTACAGCGAATGATTACCTTGCCGCGCGTGATTGCGAGATCATGCAACCCCTGTATCAGCGCCTGGGGATCAGCGCCGTCTCGATTGTCGATGGCATGGAAATAGAAACACGCCAACAGGGATATCAATGCGATATTGTACATACCACCAATAAACAGGTCGCTTTTGACTATCTGCGAGATCGTATCGAGATTGGTCAGGACACAGGTCCCTTGCGCTTTGGATGGAGGCAACAGCAACGACAGCGCGCTGCTCATCAGCCGCTGTTATTACGTGGTCTGTGCTTCGCCCTGATCGATGAGGCTGATAGCGTGTTGATCGATGAAGCGAAAACCCCATTGATTATTAGCCAGACGGTTCCAAATGATGAATCCGATGAGACCTACAGCGATGCACTCTACCTGGCATCGATTCTGTACTCTGATCAGGATTACCATCTCGATCAAAAGGCACGCCAGATAGAACTGACCGAACGAGGTACACACAGGCTTGCTGAGTTGATCCATAACCTGCCCGCACAATGGCGTCACAAACGTAAACGCGAGCAATTAGTGATTCAGGCGCTGAGAGCCACAATTTTATTCCTCAGGGACAAGCACTACGTAGTGCAGCATGGCAAGGTCGTGATCATCGATGAATCTACCGGACGCCTGATGCCTGACCGCTCCTGGGAGCAGGGCTTACACCAGATGATCGAAGCCAAGGAAGGTTGCATCATCAGTGAGCGGCGTGAACCTCTTGCGCGTATCAGCTACCAGCGCTTTTTCAGTCGCTACCTGCGCCTGGGGGGAACCTCGGGAACATTAAGCGAGGTTGCCAGCGAATTGCGCCAGATATATGACCTGGATGTCGTCAGGGTCCCCACCTTCCGTCCCTCCAGGCGCAGCATGATGGCAGAAAAGATATATCGCGATGATAATTTAAAAAAACAGGCCTTTATCGAGCGTATTCAGCAACTCTACCAGCAGGGGCGACCAGTACTGGTCGGTACCTGCAGCGTTGCCGAATCCGAACAGGTCAGTGGCTGGCTACAGCAGCATGACATTCCCCATCAGGTACTCAACGCGCGCCAGGATAAGCATGAAGCGGCGATTATAAGTGAGGCCGGGCAGCCCGCTACAATCACCGTTGCGACCAATATGGCAGGACGTGGTACAGACATTGCGCTAGCCCCTGGCGTAGCAGAAAAAGGAGGCCTGCATGTACTCGCCCTCAGTCGCAATGCCTCACGTCGTGTCGATCGTCAGCTGTACGGGCGCTGTGCCCGCCAGGGCGATCCCGGTAGTAGCGAAGCTATGTTGTCGCTGCAGGATCCATATCTGAAGCAATTTTATTCTTCTGCTATGCTCAGTCTAGTGGCAAGGTTCGCAGGAGATAGTGCTCCTGTCAGTTCCTGGTTGAGTCAACTGGTACTGCGATTACCACAGAGAAAACATGAAAAAGAACAACGCCGTATCAGAAAGCAACTGATGCAAGAAGACAAACGATTACGGCATGTGCTGGCCTTTTCCGGTCGCTTTGAATAACCTGCGAAACTACTGAATGAAACTGAAAAACTTAACCCTGTTGACCCTTATCCTTATGCTAAGCGCTCCGCTGTTTGCCGCTGAAAGGGCTGAACTGGAATGTCTGGTGCGGCCCGAAATGTATATCGAATTAAGAAGTCCGGTGGATACCACCTTGAAACAGGTGTTAGTCAAAACCGGGGATAGAATCAGTAGAGGGCAGCCGCTGGTACAACTGGAGAACTCGGTTGAGATCGCCAAGCTCGAACTGGCTAAACAACAGGCGGCATCCTGGAGTGAAGTGGAAAATCGTCGGGTACAGTTGCAGTATGCAAAACGAAACCTGAAACGAGTGCAGGACTTATACAGTAGAAACTCCGTCTCTCTATTTGATAAAGACAAGGCGGATACTGAGGTTGAACTGGCTAAAATTGAACTAATCCAGGCAAAGGAAAAAAGAAAGCTGGCGCAGCTGAATCTGGAAAAGGCCCAGGTTGAACTGGACTTGCGCACCATCAAAAGCCCGATTGATGGCATTGTGGTGGATAGCTATGCCAAGGTCGGCGAATCGGTGGTTGACCGTACCATCATGAAACTGGCCCAGATAGACCCTTTACGTGTGGAAGTCATTGCTCCCGCTGAGTATTTTGGTCTGATTCGAAGCGGTATGAGCGTTGATATTTTTCCAGAGTTGCCGGTGAATAAATCCTTCAAGGCAAGGGTTACTGTAGTTGACCAGCTAATTGATCCTGCAAGTGGCAGTTTCACGGTGCGTATGGCGCTGCCTAACGCCGACGATGGTCTAGTAGCCGGTGTTAACTGCCGGGCGCGCTTTGACTTTAATGCACCGCAGACTGGCACGCGCAACCAGTAAGCTGACTTGAATAAGTCGTCAATCAGGCCATATTCAGCACTTTTGCGACCAGCTTGTGAGATCACGCTCACACTTTGATCTATTCTACTTACCGTCCATCTTTATCTACCCAGAAACTTCAATATAGCAATCTATAATGATTGCGTTCAGTAACAACATAATAAATAGCTGACAGCGAATTACGTTTTTTGTATTTGCAATCTATTAACCAATCTGTCTGTCCATAGTGAGTATTCATGGGATTTATGAAACATCGGTCAATCCGGAGGGATACCACATTCATTTTAGAGGAACTGGAACCGCGTCAGCTGTTTTCGGCGGGGCTGGAAGGCGTCATCGATACACAGCTTACTTCCGTTGCCAGCGTCACCTATCTGGATGTCGATAGCAGTCAGCAGCCCAGACATGCCTCACAGGTTGATGTGACTGCAGAGCAGGCCGGTGAACAGCTTAGCAATGAAGTCGTCGTTATCGATAGCGCTGTCGATGGATACCAGGCGATCATCGATGATATCTATTCTCAATCCGCTAGCAATCGTCATATCGAAGTCGTTGTACTCGACAGCCAACGTGATGGTATAGAACAGATATCCTCTATTCTGCAGCAGTACGATAATCTGGATGCCCTACATATCATTGCTCACGGTTCGGATGGCTCAATACAGATAGGTAGTGGCACGCTGGATAACAACACCCTGCAGGAAAATCATCTGGGTATTTCACTGTGGGCTAATTCCTTCTCCAAAAGTGGCGATATACTGATCTACGGCTGTAACCTGGCCGAATCTGAGGTTGGAAAAACTCTGATTAATAAGCTGAGTGACTTGACCCTGGCTGATGTTGCCGCCTCCGATGACTTAACCGGTCATAGCAGCCTGGGCGGGGACTGGATTCTTGAATATCACAGCGGTCAGATTGGCAATGAGATTGCGCTGAGCACTGCATTCCAGGATAGCTATCGCGAGACGCTGGCGACCTATACTGTTACCTCACTGGCTGACTCAGGTGTCGGTACACTGCGCCAGGCCATTCTGGATGCTAACAGCGGTGGAGGTGTGGATATTATCGAATTCAGCGTGGCTGGTACGATTTCACTGCAAAGCGCATTGCCAGGTCTAAGCGATCAAATCACCATTGATGCGACTACCGTGCCCGGCTATACCGATACACCGCTGGTGTTTATCGATGGGAGTGCAACTGGAGCCAGCGATGGACTGGTCGTCAACAGTGGCGCGAGTGGCTCCATCATCAAGGGGCTGGGCTTGTACAACTTCAATACCAGCAATACCAACAGTATCTGGCTCAATGGGGCCAGCAATGTCACCTTACAGAGTAACAGCATTGGCCTGGATGCCAGTGGCAATGTCGTGGGTAACAATGGTGGCATCTACCTTAGTGCAGGCGCGAGTAATAATCTGATCGGTGGTGATACTGCGGGTGCTGGCAATGTCATCACTGGCTCCGCTACTGATGGAATATTTGTTAACAGTGATGCTGGTAATGCAAATACGATTCTTGCTAACAGCATTTATGGGAATAGTGGCCTCGCGATCGATCTGGCAACCAATGGGGTTAATGCCAACGATGCTGGTGATGCCGATAGCGGTGCCAATGATTTGCAGAACTTCCCAGTGCTTGCCGCAGCAGGAACAGATGGTAGCAGAGTCGCTATCACCGGCTCGATCAACAGTACAGCTAGCACTACATTACGCATCGAGTTCTTCGCCAATGCAGCAGCTGACGCTACGGGATATGGTGAAGGACAAAACTACCTGGGCTATACCACCGTTTTGACCGATAGCAATGGCGATGCCAGTTTTGTTGCCAGTTTTAACCAGGCGGTGACAAGCGGTCAGGTGATTAGTGCAACCGCTACGGTGATTAATGCAGATGCGAGCTATGGCTCAACTTCTGAATTTTCGGCTAATGTGAGTGCTGATCAGGCTCTGATTGTCGACAGCTTGAGCGATGTCGTGGATGGTAGCTTAACCTCGGTGTCCAACCTGATCACAGGCAAGGGGCTGGACGGATTAATCTCTCTGCGTGAAGCAATCATAGCCAGCAACAATACAGCAGGTCATCAAACGATCTTCCTGGCAGCGGGTAATTATACATTATCGCTGGCAGGTCTCTGGGATGACCTCAGCCTGACCGGTGATCTGGATATTACTGGTGATATCACCATACAGGGGGCGGGTGCAGGGCTGACCACCATCGACGCAAGCCTACTCGGTGATCGAGTTTTCGACGTCAAATCCGGCGCTTCGTTAACTCTGAAAGACCTGACCGTCGCCAATGCTAATAGCATTAACCTGTTTGGCGGGGCTGTTTCTAATGTTGGAACATTGGTCGCTAGTGATGTTGCATTTCTCGGTAACACCATTATCGGAAATTCGGGAGGTGCTTTGTACAATGAGGGGAGTATGTGGCTGGATCGCGTTTCACTGTACAACAATACTTCAACAGGTGGCGGGGCCATTGCTGTGAAGTCTGGTGTAGTGAATATGACCAATGTCACCGTCAGTGGGAATACCTCGGATTTTGACGGTGGTGGTATTCGTGTAGAGGGCGGTACGATCAATATTAATTACAGCACGGTGGCATTTAATTCGGCCACTAGCGGTATGGGTGGTGGTATTTATCTTGTTGCTGGTACTGCAAACATCAGTAACTCAATCTTCGCGAACAATACCTCCCTGTGGTATGCGGTTGATGTCAACGGTGCTGTTACCAGTAATGGTCACAATATCTTTGGTGACTCTACCGGGTTTACGCTTGATGCGACTGACCAGAGTGGTGATCCTGGTTTGAGCCAGTTGGTGCAGGATGATAGTACTGGTCAGTATTTCCATGCGATTACAGGCTCCAGTATCGCCTACAATGCTGCAGGCGGTTCGGCACCTGTCACCGATCAGCTTGGCAACCTGCGAGAACTCAGTGCCGATATCGGTGCCTATGAGCATATAGCCAATTTCGCACCCATGATCATCAGCAGTGACAGTGTTGATGCTGCTGAAAACCAGACCACTGTAACAACCGTCACGGCCATAGATGTGGATGGTGATCCGCTAAGTTTCAGTATCACCGGCGGTATAGACAGCGCACTGTTCAGCATTAACAGTAGCGGCATATTAAGCTTTAACAGCGCACCTGACTTCGAGAACCCCAGCGATGCGAATAGCAATGGTGTATATCAGGTGCAGGTCACAGTCGACGATGGCCGGGGTGGCTCTGCAGTCCAGCTGATCCTGGTCTCTGTGACCAATGTAAATGATGCCCCACAGATCAGCAGCAGCGCGATCACCAGTGCCACCCAGGACAGTGCCTATAGCTACACCCTCAGCAGCAGCGATGACGATGGTGATGCCCTGAGCATCAGCGCAACTACACTGCCAGCCTGGCTTACGCTCATCGATAATGGAGATGGCACAGCTCTCCTCAGCGGCACCCCGGGCAATGCTGAAGTCGGCAACCATAATGTCGTGATCGAGGTGAGCGATGGAGCCATCGCGACCACTCAAAGCTTCACCATCAATGTAGCGAATGTTAATGATGTCCCTCAGATTACTAGCAACGCCAACGTTAACGCTGCCGAAAATCAGACTGCAGTAACGACTGTCACGGCCATCGATGCGGATGCCGATCCGCTCAGTTACAGCATCACCGGCGGTACAGACAGCGCACTGTTTAGCATCAGCAGTAGCGGCGTGTTGAGCTTTATTAGCGCCCCTGACTTCGAGACCCCGACCGATGCCAATAGCGATGGTATCTATCAGGTGCAGGTCACTGCCGACGATGGTAAGGGTGGCTCTGTAGCCCAGTTGATCTCGGTCTCAGTGACTAATGTCAATGACGGTCCACAGATCACCAGCAGTGCGATCACCAGCGCCACTCAGGACAGTGCTTATAGCTACACCCTTAGCAGTAACGATGTCGATGGCGATGCACTGAGCATCAGTGCTACCACACTGCCAGCCTGGCTCACGCTCACCGATAATGGAGATGGCAGCGCGCTCCTCAGCGGTACCCCGGGCAATGCTGAAGTCGGCAACCATAATGTCGTGATTGAGGTGAGTGATGGAGCCCTCACGACCACTCAAAACTTCACTATTAATGTTACGAATGTTAATGACGCCCCGCAGATCACCAGCAGCGCGATCACCAGTGCCACTCAAGACAGTGTCTATAGCTACACCCTCAGCAGCAGCGATATCGATGGTGATGCACTGAGCATCAGCGCCAGCACACTGCCAGCCTGGCTCACGCTCACCGATAATGGAGATGGCACAGCGCTCCTCAGTGGTACCCCGGGTAATGCCGAAGTGGGTAACCATAATGTGGTGATCGAGGTGAGTGATGGAGCCCTCACCACCAGCCAGAGCTTCACCATCAATGTGGCGAATGTTAATGACGCCCCACAGATTACCAGCAGTGCAGCGGTCAACGCCGCCGAAAACCAGATAGCAGTAACGACAGTCACGGCTACTGATGCGGATGCCGATGCGCTCAGTTACAGCATTACCGGCGGTACAGATAGCGCACTGTTTAGCATCACAAGCGGCGGCGTGTTGAGCTTTAATAGCGCCCCTGACTTCGAGAACCCGACCGATGCCAACAACGATGGCGTTTATCAGGTACAGGTTACAGTTGACGATGGCCAAGGTGGCACGGCGGACCAGCTGATCTCGGTCGCAGTGAACAATGTAAATGACGCGCCACAGATCACCAGCAGTGCGAGTGTCAATGCTGCCGAAAACCAGATTGCGGTGAGTACTGTTACTGCCACTGATGCGGATGCCGATGCGCTCAGTTACAGCATCACTGGCGGTACAGACAGCGCACTGTTTAGCATCACAAGCGGCGGCGTGTTGAGCTTTAATAGCGCCCCTGACTTCGAGAACCCGACCGATGCCAACAGTGATGGCGTTTATCAGGTTAAGGTCACAGTCGACGATGGCCATGGTGGTACGGCGGCCCAGCTGATCTCAGTCAGCGTGACCAATGTTAACGAAGCGCCGGTTGCATCACCCGTTAATCTTACCCCTGTCAATGAAGACAGCGCCCCACTGCTCATTACCCAGTCGCAATTGCTTGCTAATGCCAGTGATGAGGATCTGGATGTATTGACCGCAACGGGTCTCACTATTAGTAGCGGGGCGGGTAGTCTGACTGATAATGGAGATGGTAGTTGGACTTATACTCCCTCTGTGAACGATGATACTTCGGTCAGTTTTGTCTACAACATCACGGATGGCCTGAGCATCACCAGCAACAGTGCAACGCTGGATATTCTGCCGCTTAATGATGCTCCGGTGACTGTTGCCAGCAGTTTTACCACTGATGAAGATGTTCCATTACAGAGTCTCGATATTCTAAGCAATGTCAGTGACATAGATAGCAATACTCTGTCGATCTCTACGGCTTCAGCTTTGCACGGGAATGTCAGCATTAATCCAGACAATGCGATTAACTATATTCCTGATGCTGACTATAATGGGGATGATCTGATCAGCTATAGCGTTGACGATGGCAATGGGGGCCAGGGTCATGGTATTGCTTCGGTAACTGTTAACCCGATTAGCGATGTGAAGAATGATACATTGACAACACAAGTGGGCAAATCTGCCAACTTAAATGTGTTAGTTAATGATAATTCTGGGTCAACAAGAAAGATCGATAGTATTACTCAACCCATGCATGGCCAGGTTGTTTTCACAGATAATGGCTTTGTTACCTATACTCCGAGTCAGGGGTTTATTGGCAGCGATACCTTCAGCTATAGTGTACAAACTGCGGCCGGTGAGATCGAAGCTGCTACAGTAACGGTTGAGGTTCAGCAACCAGTCTCAATACTCGATTTGAATATTTTGCAGCAACCTTTAGTTGATCAAATTAATGTTATATCGGATATAACTTCAACCCAGCCCGAAATTCAAATAGCTGTTGAGTCAGCGACTAATACGGATGACGAGCAGTCTGTTTTATCCACTAAATCCAGTGCCAGTGAAGATATCCCTGATTCCAGACTTTCCAATGGTGAAACTAAGCTGGAAGCATTGATAAATGTGACTGGAGCAAAAAATTTGGTTGCCAACGTAGAGAATACCCCGGCAATTCAGGATTCCGTCAATATCAGGCATGTAACAAATTCCAGTCAGCAGCAGGTCCAATCTGCGAAAAGTGCCCTGGAATTAAAGCAAATGCAAACGCAGGCACTAAATGACCAGCTTAGCAATCAACTAAACCTGAGTCAGTGGGATGATGGCAATGATGATATCGATGCTGAAGAAGAAAAGTTATTGGGCAGGATCGATGAAATGAAGCATAGTATCGATCAGGATATGGAGGCAGAGCAGCAGGGTCAGGTTGATGTGCAGATTGTATTAGGTTCAACGGCGGGGGTAACTGCTGGTATTGTAGGCTGGATTCTGCGCGGAGGTTCATTACTCGCCAGCATGATGACTACACTGCCATTGGTTAACAGGTTTGATCCATTACCTATTATTAACGCGAAAGAGCAAAGTAAGGACAATACCAGGGATGATGATAAAACTGAGGAAGAGGATGAAAGCAGGATTGCTAAAATGTTTTTAAAGGGGACAAACTCAGATGTTTAAATTTCTGATGTGGGTTAGCCTTTATTATCCCTGGATGTCTGTAAATCAGACTTTCTGCTGAGTATGAGTAAGTTGCCAAAGAAATTCACCACTATTTTTCCTGCAATGCGCATTAGTATTGCGCTTGTATTATTGACGGCCTGTATATTACTTAGCGCTGAGATTTTAGGCTTCGCACCACAGGAAAGTAAAATCCGGATTGAGTCGCGTAGTAAAATCAGCGAGGCGTTGGCGCTACAGATGTCTGTGCTGGTTCCTGATGAAGACATCAAAAAGATCCAGAAACTCATTCGCTTTATCGTTAAACGTAATCCAGACATTCTGTCTGCAGGCATACGTAAGACTTCGGGCCAGTTAATCTTCCAATCCCCTGAACATGAAAAGCTTTGGGGAGATTACAAACAGCAGACCTCTACAACAACCCATGTTTTAGTGCCGGTCCTGCAGCGTGGCGAATTATGGGGGCATGTGGAATTACGCTATGCACAGATAAAGGCAGAAACTATTCTTGGGATTTTTGATCAGGGACTTTTCAAGTTGATTCTATTTGTTTCGCTGAGTGGTTTTTTTGTATACCTGGTTTTTATGCTGCGCACTCTTCGCCAGCTTGATCCGTCATCAGTTATTCCTGAGCGAGTCAATGCTGCCTTTGATACACTCGCTGAAGGTGTTGTCATCGTGGATGAAAATGGATATATATTGCTCGCAAATAAATCCTTTAGCGAAAAAATAGGTTACAACTCATCAAGTCTGATTGGCGTTAAGGCATCAGAACTGAAATGGAAACACATCTCTTCAGAAACTAATGGCTCTGTACTGCCGTGGATTAAAGTCATTGAATCTGGCAAGAGTACTATGGGTGATCAATTGATATTTAAAAAGGCAAAAAATAGCACGATAAAATTTGCCGTCAACGCTTCGCCTATTCTTGCTGATAACGATAAACTACAGGGCGTGCTGGTTACTCTGGATGATATATCCGAACTGGAAAAACGTAATACTGATCTCAAAACCATGGTATCACGATTGCAAAAAACCCAGTTGCATGTACAGCAACAGAACAAGGAGCTTTCTTTTCTCGCTACACGAGATTCACTTACCGGTTGTCTGAATCGGCGATCGTTCTCTGAGCAATTCGAGGCGAGATTTGAACAGGCTAAACAGCAAGGTCTTGAACTGATTTGCATCATGGTTGATGTCGATCACTTTAAACGGGTCAATGATAATTACGGTCACGCAATGGGTGACCAGGTCATTAAAATGCTGGCTGATATCCTTAAATCAAATGCTCGTAAAGATGATCTGGTAGGACGCTATGGTGGTGAGGAGTTTTGTCTGGTGCTTCCCTCTATGTCAGTTGAGGTCGCCATGGGAGTGGCCGAACGGTTACGCATAAAAATCAAGGATGAGTCGGCTGATCGTTTTAGAAATGGCCCACATATAACTGCCAGTCTGGGACTTGCAAGCATATACGACGGCCCACAAACTGCAGACGAGTTGAATCAACTGGCGGATGAGGCGCTATATTTCGCTAAGGAGTCCGGTCGTAATAAGGTTGTAAAATGGACTTCTGATACAGTATCAGAGAAAACTGTAGAGCAGGGAAATCAAGCTGTTGAAGAAGTCGAAAGCGCAAAGGTTATTGAGATTAAACACCTCAAAACGCGCGTTCTGGAGCTAGAAAAGGTCGCCTCGAACTTTTCCTCAGAGCTTGAATATGCTCAAAGTCATGATGTACTGACTGGCCTGCCAAACCAGGTTCTATTTTGTGATCGAATACAGCAAGTGATAGAGCGAAGTTATCGCCATGATCAACTGGCTGCAGTGATCGTTATCGATATCGATAAGTTCAGCGAAATTAATACAACATTAGGTCGCTATAATGGTGATCGACTATTGCAGCTGTTTGCTGAACAATTAAAAGGGGTTTTTCGTAAACAGGATAGTATTTCCCGACTTGATATATCACGTTTTGGCGCGGATGAATTTGCTGTACTGCTAACGGATATTTCTCAACAGGAAGAGGTTAGTTGGGTGGTAAAAAGACTGCTTGATGCGGCTAAGAGCTCCTACGAAATTGACGGGCATACCATACATCTGAGCATAAAAATTGGTGTCAGCGTTTATCCTACGGATGCATCTAGCGTAGACGAGCTACTCAATCACTCACTGACAGCCAAAAAATACTGTAAAAGTAAGAATAACATCTCGAGTTATCAATTCTTTGACTCACAGATACAACAGCTATCAGTGAATTACCTGCGCCTGGAAAAAGAAATTCGAATCGCTATAGAGCAGGAACAGTGGGTGTTGCTTTTTCAACCCAAAATGAATATTCATAGTGGAGCAATTATTGGTGCCGAAGCGCTATTACGTTGGCAGCACCCAGAGCGTGGTCTGGTCGGACCTTTTGAATTTATAGAGTTTGCCGAACAGCGTAAACTGATTATTCCGATTGGAGACTGGGTTATCAATGAAGCCTGTAAGCAGATAAAAAACCTTATCGATAAGGGCTTTGATGACTGTAAAATTGGGATCAATCTTTCCACGGTTCAATTAATGGAAGCTGATATCGTGACTAAGATATTCAACGCTTTGGATCAATATGATATACCACCAAAACAGTTTGAAATCGAAGTTACAGAGTCTACTCTGATTGAAAATATTCAGGTCGCTTCTGAATCGTTGAAAAGACTCAATGCCAGAGGAATAAATATCTCAATTGACGACTTTGGTACAGGTTATTCTTCGCTCAGTTATTTGAAGAACCTGCCAATCAATAACTTGAAGATTGATCGCTCCTTTATTATGGATATCTGCCATAATCATAATGATGAGCAAATAGTTAAAACCATAATTTCTATGGCGCACTCTCTTGATTTGAAGGTAGTAGCCGAAGGTGTTGAAGATAATCAGCAAATGGAATTACTTCACCGATACGGATGCGATGAAATCCAGGGCTACCTGCTCAGTAAGCCAGTGGATGCACTGACATTGGAGAAGATTATTTCTAGCCCTCAGTCTCTTGTTGATAACTATTCATCTTCGTACCAGGAAACACGCAGTAAACAAGTCTAAAACTGTTAATAATTTTTTTATGAAATGGATGATAGAGAGGTCCTGGTCGGAGGGGCTATCGTACCTAGAATGTTGGATAGCACTCTCATAGTTGTCAACGTTGTGTATTGTTGTCTTGACTGAGTGATTAGAAAGCTGCCGGGCTGGATTCTGTGCCTGTAAAGCATAGTCAGGTTGATACAGTTAGGATTGACCTCTGGGGTAACGTTGATTCACTTCGTTCGACTTCAACACTTGAGCAAATTGAATAAAACTTCTGCTAAATCCTGGGTAGACAGGGATTGCCTGATGCAACACGATGGCAGTAGCGACTGGCGGAATATGGCTGGAATTATCTCTGTTGACTGGCTCTTGTCTGGTTTGACAGCTGAAAAGTAGCGAAAGTGGTGTAAGCTAAAGAACAATTGTAATTGTCTGCATAACTATCATCTGTAAGCTAGTCCTTCTGTTAAGATGCTCTGAAGAAAAGTAAGTTTCTTTGCCGAAAATCGCTGTTGGCGATTCATTCTGCTGTTTTCATCGGTTGAAGTCCTGTTGTTCCGCCACTAAAAAGTAGACTTTCATAAGAGTTCGCCTACTATTTAAAGATAAAGTTATTTTTTAAATAGTCCGATAATAATAATGTGCCACATTAAAATCGCTTTTCAAAGAATTGTGAACTTGTTGGGCGCCATGAGGATAAGTGTATGAAACTAAAGACGAAAATGACTATAGGTTCTAGCCTGATAATGGTTATCCCAGTCATGCTGATTAGCGCTGTTTTGGGATGGATCGCGGTAGGTGATGGACGCACGGCGCTCGAACAACAGGCTCAAAATCAACTCATTAGTGTGCGTAATGCAACCAGTACTTCGGTTGAAAGAACCTTTCAGATTATCCGCAGCCAGATTTCTACATTTTCCAGTGACCGTATGGTGATTGATGCAATGAAGCTGTTTCCCAGTGCATTTAAGATCTATAACTCACAACTCGAACTGAGCGGAAACTCGGGCAAGCAAAAGCTGGATTTGTTGCGCCAGAATCTTAAAAGCTACTATGCCTCGACATTTAACGATGAATATAAGAAACATAACAACGGTAATGGTATTGATGTCGAGAGCTGGATTTCCCATCTGGGTGATACTGCTATTGCCCTGCAGCATAGTTTTATTAGTGCTAACCCAGATTCGATGGGTCAGAAAGATCTGCTTATCGATCTCAAAGACAATACTTTGTACAATACCTTGCATAAACGCTTCCACCCACATTTTAGGGATTACAGGAAACAATTCGAGTATTCTGATATTTTTCTGGTTGATGCAGAAAGCGGTGATATAGTCTATTCGGTATCTAAGGCGCTTGATTTTGCAACCTCTCTTAAATCGGGTAATTTTTCCTCTTCCAGTATTGGAAAGGTATTTAAAGCCGCAGCTGAAGCCGAGGATCCTGGTTTTATAGCGATCTCTGATTTTTCAACCTACCAATCATCCTATAACGATGAAGCTGCTTTTATTGCTTCTCCCATCTTTGACGGTGACAAGAAAAAGGGAGTTTTAATATTCCAGATACCTATCACTTATATTACCTCGGTGATGACCCATGAGCAGCAATGGGAAGAGGTAGGTCTTGGGCAAACTGGTGAAACCTACCTGATAGGTGAGGATCTAACCCTGCGTAGTGAAAACCGCCTGTTTCTTCAGCAGCCCGATCAGTATTTCCAGATTCAGGCTGCAAATGGAATTCCGCAGTCTGAGCTCGATATTATACGTGCCAAGCATAGCAGTATTGGCCTGCATCGGATTGACTCAGCAGCATCACAAGCTGCCATAGCAGGTGAAACTGGCGTTAAAAAATATATTGATTTCCGTGGTGTAGAAGTATTATCAGCCTATATGCCTTTATCCATAAAGGGGCTTAAGTGGGCTGTTGCTGCTGAAATTACTACCACAGAAGCTTTTGGCCCCATTCAAAATCTGCAATCTAGCATCACCTGGTATGCCAGCATGTTAATTCTGGTCGTTCTGGTGATTGGTGCCTTAGTTGGAAAAGTGGTTTCTAGTATCATGATGCTTCCCATTCAACAAACAGTAGATGCTATTCGTGATATAGCGGAAGGTGAAGGTGATCTGACCCAGCGAATCCAGATAAAAAATGACGATGAGTTGGGAGAGCTGGCTCGCTGGTTTAATCGTATCATTGAAAAAATTCAGAGCATGGTGGGCGAAATGAATGAAGTGACTGTGCGACTGAATGAGGCATCTCAGCAACTTTCCAGCGTATCTGAAAAAACTAAGACCAATGTTTTGGAGCAGCAAATGCAAACTCAGCAGGCTGCTACAGCGACTGAAGAAATGAGTGCCACAGTGGAAGAAGTATCCAGTCATGCAAGTAAAGCAGCCAGCTCAGCAGTGGAGGCACGTACTAAGTCCGAAGAAGGTCGGCACACAGTGGAAGAGAATATCAACACCATTCATCTTTTAACCAGTACGGTTGATGAAGCGAGCTCTGTAATCCGTCAACTGGAAGATGATAGCCAGGAGATTGGCGGTATCCTTGATGTTATACGCAATATTGCCGAGCAGACTAATCTGCTGGCATTAAATGCAGCGATAGAAGCAGCGCGTGCAGGAGAGCAGGGCAGGGGGTTCGCTGTAGTAGCAGATGAAGTTCGGACTTTGGCGTCGCGTACCCAGAAGTCTACTCAGGAGATTCAGCAAATGATAGAGCGCCTGCAAGGTGCTTCACATAAAGCAGTCGATATTATGAATCAAACCAATGAGCAGGCACATAAGGGGGCAGAGTATGCCAGTAGTACTGGAGAGGTTCTGAGCGCGATAAGAGAATCTATCAATCAGTTAAGTGAGATGAATGTGGAAATAGCTCATGCTGCTGAAGAGCAAAGCAAGACAGCCCAGATGCTCAATAAAACAGTGGTTGATATTACTCAAATCGGGGAGCAGACTGCAGAGGGTTCGCAGCAAACGACTTCTGCAAGTCAGACGCTGAACCAGTTATCCAGTCAGTTGCAGCATCTGGTAGGGCAATTCAAGATTTGAGTAAACCGTCATCCACCGCCTGTTCGAGTCGGGTGTTTAAAATAGCCCATAAAGCTGAGCTGCCCAGGGCTATACGGCTATTGATATCAAATACCTGTTGCTTTGAAATTTGATGTGCTTTCCAGCTATGGCCATTGCCGTGCAGGTTGTGTAAAAGGGGTGGAACTCGGTCTATTGCTTTTGCATACCGCGAGTCAGCCTATCCCCTGATTCGAATTCATACCACAGCGACAGGTATTGCGCTGATTCTTCTTCAGGGAGTAAATTCAGTACCCGACTGATACCTGCAGACTCTTTAGCTTTCACCGCGCTGGAATCGCTGTCATACACAATGGTGTCACCAGCGTCAATTTCGCCCAGGTCATGGATCAACAGCATCTTGATTACTCTATCGATATCAACAGGCTCATTCGCATAATCCTTCAGCATCAGTGCACAGAGGCACACATGCCAGCTATGCTCTGCTGAATTCTCAAAACGATCGAGACCAACTGGGCGTGTTTTTCGCTGCACGTCTTTCAGCTTTTCAATTTCGACTATGAAGTTCAGTATGCTTTCTATAGGATTCATGGGCTGTCCTGGGTTTAATTATTCTGGGCCAGAAATTTCCTTAAGCTACTTAGTTCATAGTTTCGGCTTTAGTACAACGCTTAATAGAAGCCACCATCTGTTTACCGGACTGGAATCGTTTTTCCATATCCTTGTTCAGAGACTTATTGATCAGGTTGGTAATGCAGTTAGGTAGGTCAGGTCTTAAAATGCGAATATCGGTATGTTTTTCATTGGTGATGCGGTACATCAGGTTAGCCATTGAATCACCGAGAAATGGAAGTTCTCCCGATAGTAGCTGATACAGCGCAACGCCCAGTGAGAATAGATCTGAGCGTCCATCGACCTTGTTGCCAGCCAGTTGTTCGGGTGACATATAGTAGGGGCTGCCTAGTACGGTACCCGTTTTGGTTTTGCTCGAATCTGTCAGACAGGCTACGCCAAAATCAGTCACTGTGGGTTTGCCTGTGGTTTCGTCGTAGATGATATTCGCGGGCTTGATATCTCGGTGAACCACATGATTTGCATGTGCATAATCCAGAGCCATGGCAACCTGTGCGATTGCATTTAATACCTCGTTATCGGGTAGGCGGTTGTCCTTTTTGCAATAAGAGCTGAGGTTTTTGCCCT
The DNA here is from genome assembly GCA_050306135.1 of Gammaproteobacteria bacterium. Taxonomy (GTDB): domain Bacteria; phylum Pseudomonadota; class Gammaproteobacteria; genus JACNJF01. The sequence continues at coordinate 12,339 of JBNLGQ010000004.1, read as the reverse complement.
TCAGGTAATCCATCGCAATATAAGCCAGATCCTGATCTTCACCTATGTCGTAAATGGTGACTATATTAGGATGATTGAGTCGGCCTGCTGCTTCCGCCTCGCGGAAGAAGCGGCTCTTGATCTCTTCCAGTTGTTCACTTTCAAATTCTTCACTCAGCGATAGTGTCTTGATGGCTACAGTACGACTGATTCTGGGGTCGTGTCCCAGATAAACTGTGCCCATTGCGCCGCGACCTATCTCACTATCGATCTGATAGCGACCCAGTATCGGTTTCTGCAAGCCTGATTTACCCAGAAACAGATTGGTTTTGTTGCCTGAGGTGCCTCTGTTGTTGAGCACCACAGCCGTGGAAGCTTCACTGTTGCGCGTGATGCGATCACTAATATCTCTAAATTCCATATCATGTTGGGCGATAAACTCGAAAACTGAAACCGCCTTATTGAACTGGCGTTTGCGCTCGTAATCCAGCCCCAGATTATACAATTGGTGGAGTAAGGCCTGATCGATACGGCAGTTCCTGAATTTTTCAAAAGCCTGATCCAGTCGACCCTGTGACTGGAAGGATTGTCCCAACTGATGGTTGGCCTCTGACAATTCATTGTAGATAAGATCTGTCCGGTTATCGATTACCTGTTTGAGACCGATCAATAGATGTCCACTGATCAGTGTCAATAGGGCTGTCATCAGCGGTATCCAGGTTGATTCAGATATCATGAAATAGAAATGCGCATTGAACAATCCGATGATGATCAGCAGACTGATGACCAGAGCAGTACCGGTGCGCAAACGCGGAAGAATAAACATCAGGTACAGTCCGACGATGATAACTGCTAATGCCTGTACCAAAGTGGTCCAGTCGGGTGCCTTGTATAGCTCTTCGTTAAGTATGCTTGATACGGTATGTGCAATCACCAGTGTGGGAGACATAGCTTCTCCTATAGGGGTCATGACGGGGCGAGCATGCTGTCTTGAGGTGACGCCAACAATGACAATTTTACCACTTAGCGATGAGCGATCTACCTGACCCTCGAGGATGTCTGCCATTGAATAAACATTGAATGCCGTTTGGTTCATCTTCTGCTTGTAATAACGTGGGTAGATATGTAACTGGCGGTCAGTTTGTAGTTTCTTCCCATCCAGCTTCAGGCTGTCACCCAATGAAGCACTGATACGGCTCGTTGCCATTCGCTGGTGACGTACAGCCAGCATCAGAGCAAATGAGGGCAGGTACTGGTCTGCATAGCGCACTATCAGCGGTTGACGTCTGGCTGCGTCCGGATTGTCACCACCCAGATAGATTACACCGGCGCCACCAACCTCTTTACTAAGAGCTTCAATCGGTGGGTAAACAATATCAGCCTTCGGAACCGGCTCCTGTTTCAACCAGGGTAACAATTGATTGTCAGGGGTTTTGGTATTCACATACTGTAGAGTGAACTTGTCCAGATATTCCGGCAATGGACCAGTGGGCTCAGTCTCATGGCTGAAATCTTTCCCATAGGGTATCGCAAGTACAATGCGACCAGATGTACGAAAGCGTGAAGCCAGAACCTGATCGGCGAGCAATGTGGACTGTGTTGCTCGAAATGCTTCGCGTACCTTACCATGCATAACTCGTGCATTGGTCAAAGCCTGCTTGAGCTTTTCGATTTGATCCAGACTACGATTATTTTGCGGGACATCAAAAGGGACGGTAAAACCAATCACATCGGGACGAGCTCTGGCTAACTTGCGAGTAGCTTCTGCCAGCAGGGTCCGGGGCCAGGGCCAGGCACCATAGGTCTGTAATGAGCGGTCATCAATAGACACAACCACTATGTCCTTATTGGCTGGTTTGACCGATGAAAAGCGTAAACCAAGATCATAGGCCTGCCATTCAATAGATTGAATGCTTCGCGTATGTGCAAGTAGCAGGAAGAGTAACATCAGCAATAAGCCGATAAACCAGTCTTTCTTCCAGAGAGACTTAGTCATGTGAATTCAGATTAATCAGGGCGTTTGAAATCAAGGTCAAATTTTAACATCTCGAGCGATTATTTTTATTGATGTTTTATAGCAGATTTTTGATAAAAATGAGTTCAGGTTTGTCTGGTTTTTATCACTTTGAGGTTTATGTGATGGATTATAGCTCGTAGACTTCAGAATCTGGAAATATTAGACGGCACTGAGTACCTTTACCTGCCTCGCTGGAGACTTCGATCTGCCAGTGAAAGCGGTCGCACAGACGTTTTACGATGGTCAGACCAATACCATAACCTGAAGCATTGATATTTTCACCACGCCGGAAGGGTTTAAACATACTGTCCACCTGTTGTGGAGACATACCCTGACCACTGTCATCGATGACCACGCTCTGATTATTTACCTCGATATGTATCTTGCCGTATTCGGTATAGTTGATGGCATTACGGATCAGGTTGCCGAGCACGACCGATACTACCTTATCCGATGCCCATAGCCTGATGGCATTCTGCGGGTCGTACTGAATCTCCACTTGCTTGTTTTGCTTGAGAATATTCGCCTGTGCAATCTCCTCCTGTACCACATCATTAACCATTACAAAGTCGCGTGTTAATACGGCATCGTTCTCACGTGCCAGCAGCAAAAATACCTCGGTTAACTGTTCCATGTCGGTAATAGCACGTTTTATTCGCATAACCGATTTGTAGGCGGGTGATGAAAGTTCCTGTTCGCTGAGCAGCATATCGGCAGCCAGATTCATCACAGTCATCGGGCTGCGTAATTCATGGCTGGCATCGCGGGTAAATTCGCGTTCGCGGGTAATGAACTGGTTCAGGCGCTGGCCGAGACCGGTGATAGCTTCAGACAGGGTCTGAATCTCATTATCGGCATCAAAGCTGAGTTGCTGATCAATATCGAATGAAAAATCGGCTTTCGTCAGATCAAGCTTATCTATTTGTTCCGCCAGCTTAATGACAGGGGAAACGGTTCGTCGATTGAAGCGATAAGTCAGCCATAGCGAGAGATATAAGATCAATAACACGGTAAACAGCGGGAACATGCCGTAATAAATGACCAGTGCATCGACCTGACCGCGGAAATACAGCAGGTAAAGCGTCTCCTGATCACGTCTGGAAATATGTAATACCATGCGCTTATCGCCTTCACCAAACTCATGGAAGCCGGGCTTATCTGGTAGATTCTGGCGTACCAGCTCAGGTAAATCCTGTGGGTCGAAAAAACCGGTCAGGTTTTTGGTGTCAGGTAATGAGAATTGTGGGTTTGCGGCGTAGTGATCCCAGAAGTATGTTTCTTCTTCAAGGATTGCATTCTTAATAAGAATTTCTTCAATGACTATTTTAGCAAAAAATACACCCAAAACCGCAGCGACTGCAATCAGCAGTCCCTGCATAAGAAAGGCCCGATTTATCTTATGCAGTAAACCGCTGTTTTCAGCCATTGTTCTCAGGAGCAATTATTTTGTATCCACTGCCCTGAATGGTATGCAGCAACTGTTGTTTAAACGGTTTATCAATTACCTTGCGTAAATTATATAGATGGCTGCGTAAGGTATCGCTATCTGGCAGTATATCGCCCCAGACCTGTCGTTCCAGATCTCTTCGGCTTACCACCGATGGAGATGCTCGCATCAGTACGCTTAATATTTTAAATGAAATTGGTGTCAGAGTAAGGTTAACGCCATTACGTTCTACACAAAGCGTTGAGGTATCTACCGTTAAATCAGCAATGCGTAAAACTTCCTTGGCAACATCACCACGACTACGACGAATTAATGAAGCCAGTCTGGCTTCCAGCTCCTTGATGGCAAATGGTTTGATCAGGTAATCGTCGGCACCGGTTTCCAGCCCTGTTATTTTATCATCCAGTGTATCTCTGGCGGTTAGCATAATAACCGGTGTGTCTTTACGTGCTTCAGAGCGAAGTTTAGAACATACTTTTAGACCATCCATACCAGGTAACATCAGGTCCAGTACGATGGCGTCGTAATCATTGCTCACTGCCAGGTGTAGACCGGTAACGCCATCCGCCGCATAGTCTACGGTAAAGCCTCTGTTTTCCAGATAAGCAATGACCATTTCCGCTATATCGGTATGATCTTCAATCAGAAGAATGGATGACTCAGCTTGCATGGATTTATGTCTTTCAATGTTATGTTGAGTTGACGTTTTCATATTAGCGGAAAATTGCATTATCATCACCTGCTTTTCGGTAATTAAAATGGATCTGCAAGATAAGTAATCTTGCAGATCACTGGAATAAAAGACTGCAGGCTAAATCAGGGTAGGGGAGATACCTGCAGAAAAGGGCTCGCTGTAAACATAAATTAGATCGATAAAACCATAGCGTCAGGGTTTACTGAAAATTTCATAGTTGCCCGCTTAACAGGCTTTTTTTCATACACTGTACTGGAGGTATTAACCACCATCTCAACAGGCTTATTGCTTACGCCAAGCTGTTTAGCATCTAAATTATTGCTGCCGCTTAGTACAAAAGACAGGGCAACAACCGACAACGCTACAATGAGGCTTAATAATCGTGTGTTACTGATAGTATTTTCAGACATATGATTTACTCATTCTCAACTTGATTAAAATTCATGTGTTTATTTAAACCCTGTCGCTATCAAATTGATGTGAATGTAAAATTTCAACCTTCATCAATACCTTCTGTTACAGGGTTATGAATGTGCTGGTGTAGCTGGCTACCAGGCACTACTGAGTAAAGAATATCAGGGTCTAAATCCTCGATCTGTTTCATCATCTGGTCATAATGAGTTTCTGTATCAAAAATTTGTTTCTCAAAGGCGGTCATAATCTATCTCCAGTTTAACAGGTAGTGGGTTGTTGCTTTGAGTACAGTAAATCCGTGGGTGTGAAGCGATTGTAAACGCCATGTGAAGATATTGTGAAATTGACGAAAGTTTGTGCTTTTGCGAGTAATTCCTGAAATTTCCTGTGATAGATGTAATGGCAGAGCTGAATGGTACTTACTTAAGCAGAAAACTGTCATCACGAGTACCCGAAAGGCATAAACATCGCGCGGCAGAAGTGGCATATGGACCTACCGCATAAGGGTCAGAGGATGAAATCTTTGCGCTAGTTAGGTTTGGCAAGTTTTATAGATCACCGCGCTGTTGCTCGTGATGACAGGAACAGAGGAAGATTCGTTATTGATGATAAGCACAGGAGCAAGAGGTTAGCCTGAATGATCGGATTTTAGTCAGTGGCCGTTGACAATCTCTAAAGATATAGCTGATGATCAGTTCCGCTGCTAACTCCTGTGGCTTAAAAAGTTAGCAGCATATGATTCGTATTAAGGAAGCTCTGAATAATTCATCCATGAATGATCAGAGCACGAAAAACGAAAAATGTGATTTTCGTTTTTCTCACAAAATCAATGGCGTGTAACCATCGATTTTGGCGGCACATCCCTATGCCGCAGAAACCTTTAAATTAATCAGAGGTTCCTTAACTCATTTTACTTACTGTGATTGTTAGCACCCCTTTATCCACATGTGAAACCAGGCTACCAGGCTTGACAGGTTCTGGCAGAGTGATACTGCGCTGAAACTGCCCTGAGCGATGTTGCTGGAATACAATGTTGCCATGGTCATCCTGCTTCTGTTCGTCGAAATTCTGCTTTCCGTTAATTGTTAACTGTTGACCATCAAGATTTACTGAGACGCTATTGTCCTTAGCTCCAGGCAAATCCATGGTGATTGTGAATTTTGAATTATCTTCCTGCATATTCAGTTGTGGTATCGCGTTCATATCATGAAACGCATTGCCAGAATTTGACGTATGGTTTAGCTGTCCAAAGCTACCATTGAATATCCGCTCCATATCCTGTTGCATAGCTGCGATTATTTCTTCTGGGTTCCAACCTTGACTGGCAAATGGATGGTTAAAGAAGTCATCGTTAAATGCCTGCATAGGGTCATATGGAATAGCCTGTTTCTGCGAAGGAGTTGGCGTTTGAGAAGATGGAGGATTATTTAAATCAACAGGAGGTGCCTTTGGTAAAGGAGCCGTAGTCGATAAGGCTATATCTGCAGTATTGTTTACCGTCTGATCGGCAGAGCTGAGGGTGTCCAGCTTTTGTTTCATATTGACCATGTACCAGGTTTGGACACCGGCAAAGGCAATCAGGAAAATGACCAGAACATAAAGTAAACGATTTTTAGAACGACTTGTGTTTTCTTCAGACATGATATATCTCCCGAAGACAGTCTTGTCTAATAAACTGTCTTCTTAACAGTTATTGGTACTCATTATGGATACAAGTTTATGCTCTAAAGTTCACTATAATTTAAGAAAAAATTTATTGAAAAAAAATACGGTAAAGCGGATAAGTATTGTGCTGAGAGTCTGAAAGGATAGATATAAATGGGCGATTATTTTTCTGGAACCCGTTAATTAATTTTTTGTTAATTTTTGACTGAGGTACAAAGTTTTTAATTTGTTTAGAAGTGATTAATAATTACCTCCCTGTTGCTGCGATTTTCAAAACGAACCCGGGGCTAGCCAGCATAAAAACCAGAGCAGCCTTAAAGTTAAATCCGTATGTTTAGCTTGAATAGCTTACAGCAGCGTAAAAATATTCCCGGCCTCAGACTGGTTTGCGCCTGGGGCCGGGTGATCTCATTTAGCAGTTTATTTTATGACGACACGTGCATTTATGGGTTGTACAGGGCGATTATTATCATGATGCATGGCATGAACAAACTTATCGATTTGAGCCTGTGAGGCGGTATCGTAAAACTTCATCACAAACCAGTTAACGCCTTCAGAGCAGGGGGGAGTGGTGAGCGAACCATTAAATCGGTAATAGTCATGCTTGTGAGGAAGTAATACGCTTGCATTGATCTTACTGTGCAGTTCATGAGATGCGCCTGCTTCATGTGGCATATGTGCCCAGGCTTTTTCCAGTTCTGCATTCTGTTTACCGACCTTATACATAACGGCAATGACTGCAAGGTTGCCATCTTTATCAGCATGTACGAAGTGTGCTTCCATGGGATAGGAGTGGCCTTCTATGGTGTTCTCGCTGGGTGAATGGAAGTGGAACTGCTTCAGTTCAAAGGTTTTTCCTGCCACAGATATGATACTGCCGGGCTCGTAATTAACCTGAATGGTATGGCCGTTATTCAAGACTTCTTTTCCGCCAACTTTGTAGTTGACTTTCATGTTGGGTAGATCACCTTCCACCATTCCGGTCAGGTTAACCGGGGACTGATTCTTTCCACTGCCACAGGTTCCAAATTCAGCGCTCAGGCTGGCCCAGTGATCAGGACCTTCTGCGCCAGAGTATCCCCAGTGGGCTTTACCCTCGGCATAAGAAGTGGTAGAGACTAGTAGTCCGCATAAAAGTAAGGGTAGTATTGGTTTTTTCATTGGTTTCCTTCCGTAGGATAAGTTGTTGAACCAGTAAATCTCAATGATAAAGCTATTGCTGTTATTTTTTGGTTAAAAGGTTTGACTGAAAAATTGGAAAAACATCTTATTAACGCCTGGAGAATATACTTCAGCCAAACTATTTGCGCGAATCTTTTATATACATAGATGAGCCGTTATTTCTCATCTCAATAGTGAACAGCTCTGTAGCTCTTATCAGGTCACTCATTTTTTTAAAGCCATAGTTGATGGATGAAAAGGAGCTGTTATTCGAGATGTAATGCCCTACCTGACCCATATGGGCAAAGCCATCATCTTCAGAAGTTTGTTCGACTGCTGTTCTTAGAAGCTTGACCAACCAGGTGTCACTTCTGAGTTGTGCTTTTGTTTTTCGACCTGCTTGTATGGTTTTACCGGTTTTTCTGTCTTCTTCTTCTGGTACAAGATTTTCTGTAAAGATGAAAGGTGAGCAGGCGTCAACAAAGGGCTGCGGAGTTTTCTTTTCACCAAACCCATAAACAGGAAATCCACTTTCCAGCAGTCTGAGGACCAGGGGAGTGAAATCACTATCGCTGGTCATTAAAGCAAATGCATCCACATTGTCACTATAGAGCAAATCCATTGCGTCGATAATCATGGCGGAGTCGGTGGCGTTTTTTCCTTTTGTATAGGCAAACTGTTGCATGGGGCGAATCGCGTTGGGATGCAGCCGTTCTCTCCAGCCAGAGAGTGAGGGGTTGTTCCAGTCACCGTGTGCATGGCGCACATTTACAGTGCCGTATTTTGCCAGCTCCTCTAAAACACCTTCTACAGAATTATGGCTGACGTTATCGCAATCGATGAGCAACGCAATCCTTTTTCTATCTGACATGGCTGTTTTCCTGCTTAATGTTTATCCATTTGAATAATGGTAGTAGATGACTTCACTGTCAATCGAAGCTGTTGAATTCAAGTCTATTGATTGGCTATTCCTGAGTGTATGAGAAATGTGTTGTGGCTGTTGCACCCTTAGGCCTCAGGGGTATATAGATGGTAGGTGTTTTTGCTGCCCCCTTTGGCTACATACATGGCTGAATCAGCAGTTTTTAAAAGATTGTTGGTATCACCAGCATAATCGGGACAAACACTAACTCCTATGCTGGCTCCTACCTTTACCTGATGTCCCTGCAGTGAGACGGGCTGTGATACTTTTTTAATGATTTTATCAGCGATAATTGTTGCGACTTCTATCTCTTTAATATTTTCTAAAATCACTGCAAATTCATCACCGCCGATGCGAAAGACCATGTCATTGTGACGTAAAACATCCTGAAGTCTCTGCCCGACATTGCGTAATAAGTCGTCTCCGATATAATGGCCTAATGTGTCGTTAACGATTTTGAAATCATCCAGGTCGATAAATAGCAGGCCACAACGTTGCTGGTAATGTAAAGCGGTACTGACGGCCTGTTCTATACGTTCTTCAAAAAAATGACGATTGGGCAGCCCGGTGACTCCATCATAAAAGGCCATGTCCTTAAGATGGTCATCTCGCTCCTGCACCTTGCACATCATGTCGTAAAAGGCACGCGAAAGATCGCCTATCTCATCGCTGCGCTCTACCATTGGACGCACACTGTAGTCCTGATCCTGGGTAACACGCTTAACTGAATTCATTAAATGCTTTAATGGTCTTATGACCGAATTTTCTAATCTTATAGCCAGCCCTAGTGAGAAAAACAGGCTGATAATAGCCGCTGCAGAAATGACGCCTATATACAGGAATATGCGTTGGTAAACTATGTTGAGGCTGGCTTCCAGTGATAAGGTGCCTACGAATTCAGATTTTAAAAACACCGGCTTGGATAATTTGAAGCGGTCCCATGTCAACTGCTCTTCAGCCCTTGGCACTGGAGGGGGATCGCTAGTTGTTGTGACAGTGATATCTTTGCGTTTGAATGTTGCCAGTATTGTCCCATCGGGTAGTGCTATCGAGGCATACAGTATGTCGGATGATGCCTGCAGGGTCGCCAAAGCCTCTGTCGCCGTGGTGCTGTCGTTGAAGGCCATTGCCGAGGCGGCATTATCACTAACGATGTCAGCGTTAACGTGGATAGCTTCCAGGGTCGCTTCGCGAAGCGCAAAAAATTCGTAAGCTGACATTACCAGCAACACTGGGGATAAAGCGATAATCAGAACCAATACATTGATTAGTATTAGCTTTGTTTGAATTAGCTGATTGCTAAACCATGCTGTCAGATTCATGATTTACCAGGACCTGTTAACCCGTGTTGATTGACACAGATGGAAACTATTTTTTCTTCCAGTAAGGCAGAAAGAGGACTGTGTAGTCATTCTATATAAGAGACTTATGTCCATGGAAAGGACTGTATTTCGACAATGCAGAAGCAATTGTCGTGATAACGCCGCTGGAGGAACAATGGTCCCAGCCTTTATGCCCCTTTGGGTACTATGGGTTGTGGCTAAAATACCGCCACTCGTTGTTGCTCGTCGTTTATCTGGAGTCACCAAACTACTCTCCTCGCGCCTCTGGATTGGCGGTATTTTAGCCAAAACAGTGACAATCAGCACGTGTTAACAGACCCTAAGTTTACTTTGCAAGTCGTAATAAACGGGAACTGATATTGAGTTTAGCACTTTGGGCGGCTTCTGTATTGATTTCAAACACCAGGCGTTGGCCTTCTGGGCGTAAGAATATGCTTGCTCCTGCTTTGGCCATCTGTTCGTCATCCGTGACGGTTAATATGGGTTGAGTGGCTATTTTACTTATCAGGTCCGTGAGGTTGGTATGAGTCATTTGTCCGATGAAGATAATATTGCAGCTTCCTGTTTCCTCGGCACTCACTATAGAGCGAGTATTGATAGGTCTATTGTTGATCTGTTTTCCATCAATGGAGTCAAGTGCTTTGCCGAAATCCTCGTCAGCCATAAAGCATAAGTTTATATTGTTGCCCAGGGTATCGGCTGGCCATTCAGTCAATAGTGCGAATTTGTATAGATAGGCAGCCTTGAGTGTATATTCCGGTAGCGCCTCGCGCGCATGAACGTAGCCGGCATGGCCGAAACCGAGCAGGCAGCATAACAGGAGTGACAGTTGGCGTAGGTTCAGGCTCATCTGAAGTTGTACTCCAGTTGTAACCAGAAATTACGCCCTTCCAGAGGTAGGGCGGTCAATACATCATGTTTCAGCACATCCTTGCGTTGGGTATCGAACAGGTTACGTATGCTGAATCTGATATCAGTATCTGGTAATACCTGATTGGAGCTTAGCGTAAGGTTGGTTACAGTATCTGAACCGACATCGTTATTTACAATATCAAGTCGATCTCCTGTTGTTTGTAGTTCAAACCCTAGCATGGCTTTGTTCTGGAATAAGGGTTGCGCCATATTCAATTTTGCCAACCAGTGTGGCGAGTTGTATAACTGTTCGCCAAAATTATCTTCTGTGACCTGGTGAGCCAGGCTGGCATTCAGCCTGAAGCCATCACGGCTAACATGTTCTATTCCTATCTCCTGCCCGATAGTGTCCAGGTCGTAGTAAATCGGCGAAATGGCGTCAGTGATTTTATTACGATAGAGCGAGGTGGTTACTCGTGTTTTTGAGCTTATTTGCTGCTGCCAGACCAGTTCCAGCGTCGATATGGCTTCCTTGTTGCTGGGAGGGGCACTGTAAATATATTGGGTATCTTCCCAGGGATTGATATTGCGAAATGCTTTACCGTAGGAAAGTTTGAAAGTCGATGCAGGCCAGGGCTGGTAAATAACGGCCATCCGTGGGCTAAGAGAGTTCTCTAAATCAGTTTCGCTGCTGAAAGGTTCGGCGAAAATATTGCTGCTTAAAGTACTGTCAAAATTAGTGATGTAGTCGTAACGTAATCCGGGGACCAGTGTTAGCCTGTCTGTTACTCGGTATTCATCCTGAATAAACACACTGGTGGTCTTTGTATGGTAATCATTTTGCTGATTAAAGAAGTCAAAATATGCGGGATCTGATAAATCGCTACTATAGGATTGTTGATAATCGTCACGATACTCTATGCCAAATAAAAATTTATGCTGTTTAAACCAGCTGCCGATAAATGTGAGACTGATCCCTCTCCATTTACCCTGTGACTCCTGAGTTTCACGGTACCCATCAAATGATTGATCATTTGATCCGTAATCATACTGCCCAAAATACAGCTGGGTAGAGAGTTTTAAATCTTCATTTAACTCACTATCATGATTGAGCTTGAGAAAGCTGTTTTTATCTGACATGTAGTTCCTTGAAGCAAAATCGGCCGGTTCGAAGGATGTCATGAATGCGGTTTCTTCTAACTCGCGCTGACCACTAGCCAGTTCCAGAGTCCAGTTATCAACACTGCCCTTGAAAAACAGGCGTTCGGTGGTTGTTTTTTTAATAGGAGAGATTGCCTGGTTTGTATAGGGGTCACCGTAGAATGATTCCCAGTCATCCAGTTCTGGAAATGTGACGCTGAGGCCATCATCCTTATATTTTGATACAGAGAGAAGAATTTCTGCACCATTATCAAATTGCTTGCCATAGCTCAGGCGCGCCCTGCGACTATTATTATCACCCACGTCGGCAGCCAGTTGAACGCTATCAAGGTCTCGACCGCGTTTAGTCCTGATATTGATGACGCCAAGAAAGGCACTATTGCCGTAGGTAGTGGAACCTGGACCGGGAATGTATTCCACACGATCGATCATATCGACATTGATGAGTGCGTCTTCACCGAGGAAGATCTGATTGTAGACATTTTCATTGCTGACATAGCCATCGATGACCAGCATGATGCGTCCAGCATAATCTTTCGGTGAGCCGAAGCCACGTCCACCAAGATACTCGTAATTCAGTCCTGAGGTGACATACAGCCCGCGCATACTTTTGAGAATGTCAGATAAGCTACGGTAGCCAAAATCATGAATGTCCTGGGCGGTGACGATTGAAACGGCTGAAGG
>JBNLGQ010000003.1:0-53887 GCA_050306135.1 Gammaproteobacteria bacterium | reverse complement strand
GATGTTCACGAATGAACCTGGACGCATAGACACGGCTCCAGTCCGACAGCAACCTACCGGTTATTAAGCGGCGATTGCGTAGTTGTCGTCGTTTGCAACTATATATTTGTAGAAGATTTAACGAGATTTCCTACATTCTCGGCATGCACCTCAGGTTTCGTAACCGACGTCGAAGCCAAGTCGTCCCCAAGTTCGCGCAGTATAGTCAATTCAACATCTATTAGCTATTGATTACAGTCAGTTTGACCAATCAAATGTGTTTTTGTTTCAGTCTTTTGATGGTGGTACTGCACTAATTCCGTTATTATTCGCTTCCAAATTTACCCCGTTGTTAACAACTAATCTAAAGTCGCGACCTATGATCAATCTTAAGGGCAGTCCTGCCTTATCTGAATTCAGAATTCAGAAATTACTCGATTCCGTAAAACCGTTTGCTGTTAGCCAGATTACCAGTCATTTCATTCATTTGATTGAGGCTCGTAATGAGTTATCCGCTGATCAGTTGAAGGTGGTGGATAACCTGCTTGAATATGGTCCTCAAATGGAGGATCACGTGCTGGATGGTGTGAGCTTCTATGTGGTGCCCCGTGTAGGTACGATTTCTCCATGGTCTAGTAAAGCAACCGATATTGCACATATCTGTGGTCTGGAAGATGTGATCAAGATAGAGCGGGGCATAGAGTTTCAGGTTCAGTTTGAGGGCGAGGCCAGTGCTGAACGTTTGAGCCAGGTAAAAGCCCTGTGTCATGACAAGATGGTTGAACAAGTGATCGATGAGCTTTCAGATTGCGAGGCGTTGTTTGATCATCACAGTCCTAAACCTATGCTGACGGTGGATATTCTGGAAGGCGGTAAACAAAAGCTGGAACAGGCAAATACTGAACTGGGTCTGGCGCTGTCAGATGATGAAATCGATTATCTGGTTGATAGCTATACAAAGCTACAACGTAATCCGAGCGATGTTGAATTGATGATGTTTGCGCAGGCTAACTCTGAGCATTGTCGTCATAAGATCTTTAATGCGGACTGGACGATTGATGGCGTCGATCAGGATATCTCTCTCTTCGGCATGATCAAGAATACCTACAAGATGCATTCCGAAGGCATTTTGTCTGCTTATCATGACAACTCAGCGGTTATTCAGGGCTTCGATGGAAAGAAATTTGCCCCTGATCTGGGTAGCGGTGTTTATCAAAATGATTCAACTCGACTCGATATCCTGATGAAGGTTGAAACGCACAATCATCCTACTGCAATATCTCCTTTCCCTGGTGCGGCTACTGGCTCTGGCGGTGAGATTCGTGATGAAGGTGCTACTGGTCGTGGTTCCAAGCCTAAGGCTGGGTTGTGTGGATTTTCGGTTTCTAACCTGAATATTCCAGACCTGCCACAACCCTGGGAACAGAATTATGGCAAGCCGGAACGTATTGTTTCTGCACTGGATATCATGATCGATGGTCCATTGGGTGCGGCAGCATTTAATAATGAATTTGGTCGCCCCAATATCTGTGGTTATTTCCGTAGTTACGAACAGCGCATTAAATCGTCTAACGGCGAAGAGGTCCGAGGCTACCATAAGCCCATTATGCTGGCAGGTGGTGTTGGCACTATTCGACCTGAGCATATAGATAAGCTCGGCATTCCTGCAGGCAGTAATATCATCGTGCTGGGTGGTCCTGCGATGTTGATTGGTCTGGGGGGTGGCGCAGCATCTTCCATGACCAGCGGCAGCAGTAGTGAAAACCTTGACTTTGCTTCGGTACAACGTGGAAATCCTGAGATGGAAAGACGCGTGCAGGAAGTGATTGATCGCTGTTATGTGCAGGCTGAGAATAACCCGATTCTATCCATTCATGACGTAGGTGCGGGTGGCCTATCCAATGCCTTACCCGAACTGGTGAATGATGCAGGCATGGGTGCACGATTAGAATTACGTAAGGTTCCAAATGATGAGCCAGGTATGTCGCCCAAGGAGATCTGGTGTAACGAAAGTCAGGAACGTTATGTACTGGCCGTTGCCGATGAAAGGCTGGATGATTTTATCGAACTATGCGAACGTGAACGTTGTCCTTATGCTGTATTGGGTAAGGCGACTGTAGAACAGCAACTGGTGGTATCGGATGAAACCTTTGGTAATGATCCAGTCAATATGCCGCTGGAAATTCTGCTGGGTAAACCACCTAAAATGCATCGTGATGCTGCTCATGTGGAAGTAAACCAGGATGCTCTGGATACCTCGGCTATTGATATTAAGGAAGCGGTACATCGAGTTCTACAGGCCCCTACGGTTGCAGATAAAACCTTTCTAATCTCGATTGGTGATCGTACCGTTGGTGGTTTAATAGCACGAGACCAGATGGTTGGACCCTGGCAGGTACCTGTGGCTGACGTAGCTGTTACCTTAACCGATTTTGAGGGTTATACCGGTGAAGCGATGAGTGTGGGTGAGCGTACCCCGTTGGCTTTACTGGATGCGCCAGCTTCTGGTCGTATGGCAATTGGTGAGGCGATTACCAATCTGGCAGCCAGTTATACAGGGGATTTAAATCGTACCGTTCTTTCGGCTAACTGGATGGCAGCAGCAGGGCATGAAGGAGAAGATGCGCGTCTGTTTGATACAGTGAAAACTGTTGGTATGGAAATCTGTCCACAGCTGGGCATTACTATTCCAGTTGGTAAGGATTCCTTATCCATGAAAACAGTCTGGCGTGATGGCGAAGAGGATAAATCGGTAACCGGACCTTTATCGCTCATCATCTCGGCTTTTGCTCCTGTGCTGGATGTTCGTAAATCAGTCACTCCTGAGCTTGCAAAAGATACTGATGCCCGTCTGTTTATAATCGATCTGGGGCAGGGGAATAACAGACTTGGCGCTTCGGTGCTGGCGCAGGTGTATGCGCAGATTGGAGACAAGGGGCCAGACCTGAACGATGTCAGTCAGTTGGGTCAGTTCTATCTGGCAATTCAGCAAATGCTGTCAGAAGATCTACTGCTTGCGTATCACGACCGTTCGGATGGTGGATTGATTGCTACGGTTTCAGAAATGGCATTTGCTGGACGTTGTGGGCTGGATCTGGATCTCTCCGCTTTAGGCAGCAATAAGCTTGAAGTTTTATTTGCTGAAGAGTTGGGTGCAGTCATTCAGGTGTCTTCAAACAACATTAATAAAGTTAAACAAGTTATTGAAAATAATGGATTAACCGATGTCTTTCATGATATCGGTTGTGTGTCTGAAACTGATCAGTTAAGTATTCAGATCAATTCCACAACGGTATTTGAAGATGACATAACCAGGCTGCGCAGAAGCTGGTCATTGACGACTTATCATATGCAAAAGCTGCGTGATAATCCTGAGTGTGCACAGCAGGAATATGACAGCCTACTGGATAACAAAAAGCCTGCTTTATTTTCAAAGCTGACTTTTCAAACCGATGAAGAGATCAATGCTCCCTATATCGGTAATGCCGCACGTCCTCGTGTAGCAGTGTTGCGTGAGCAGGGCGTTAATGGCCAGGTTGAAATGGCTGCTGCATTTACCAAAGCGGGATTTGAGGCAGTTGATGTTCATATGAGTGATCTATTAACAGGGCGTCAGGATTTACAGGATTTTAAGGGAATAGCTGCCTGTGGTGGTTTTTCTTATGGTGACGTACTCGGTGCAGGTGAGGGATGGGCAAAATCTATTCTTTATAATTCTCGAGCACTGGAAATGTTTTCTCAATTCTTTCAGCGCGAAGATAGCTTCGGACTCGGGATCTGTAATGGATGTCAGATGATGTCTAACCTGCATGAGATTATTCCGGGCACTAATTCATGGCCACATTTTGTAAATAACAAATCTGAACGTTATGAAGCACGAGTAGTGATGGCTGAAGTTCTTGAGTCAAATTCTATCTTTTTGAAGGGTATGCAGGGTTCGATGATGCCTATCGTAGTTGCACATGGCGAGGGCAGGGCAGAGTCCCGGTCAGGTAGTTCATTAGATAATGATCACACTGCCTGCTTAAGATATGTCGATCGAAATGGATCACCCACAGAAGTTTACCCAATGAATCCGAATGGTTCTCCAGAAGGTTTAACTGGCTTCACCAATCTGGATGGGCGTTTTACGATTATGATGCCGCATCCTGAACGGATATTCCGTAGTGTTCAGAATTCGTGGCAGTCTAGTGAATGGGGTGAGGATAGTCCGTGGATGAGGATTTTCAGGAATGCTCGGGTTTGGGTGGATTGAGGTTTTTCTGGTTATTGCTGAATTTAGCTAGTCGAATATAGAAAGCCTCTAACCACGGAGGACACAGAGAGCACAGAGGGAATGGGTTGGTAGGGTTTTAATCAGCATCGGAGAAGAATGGCACTTAGTTAAGGCTAACACGACGTCATTGCGAGGACGCCTATATGGATGTAGGTGTTAGGGCGAAGCAGGAAGCCAGAGCCGAGCTTGCGACGCGGCAATCTCTTCCGGTAGATGGTCTAAGCACTGTTTAGAGATCGCCGCGCTGGCGCTCGCGAAGACAGTTTTCTGCAAATATTGTGCTATTTGTACGAATACTGCTCGTTGCCATATTCTTTATTGCTGTGGTGCTATCCGTACGAGTCGCTCCTGCGCGTCCTGCTTGCTGAGATAAAATTAATATTGTGCTGTTTGTACGAATACTGCTCGTAGCCATCCATGGCCTCCCAGTATAAGCACATCCCTGTGCAAAAAAAAACGGGCTAAAAATTAGCCCGTAAAATAACAATCACCAAGAGGATAAAACTAAATCAGATTGTTTTAATGATACCAATACAAAACAACCTGAGTTAGTTTCCTGAGGCGGTGAACCTCAGGAAACCTTGTAACAACTTACTCTGCTGCTGGAGCAGGTGCTACAGGTGCAGCTGCTACTGGAGCCGCAGGAGCATAACCGAAGTAAGGGTTGCTACCGTAACCGTTGTAGCCGTTGTAACCATTCTGGTTAGCATAGTAACCGTTTCCGTTACCATAGCCATTTCCGTAGTAGTTACCATATCCGTTACCATTACCTTGCCAGTCGGTGTTTCCGTCCATTTCAGTATCCATGTCGCCACGTGCACGGCCTTTAAAGCTCATTGAAAAATCCATTTCGCCTTCGCCGTTTCCGCGACCTGCGCCACGACCGTTTCCACGACCATTAGCACGTCCATCGTAGTAACCGTTGCCTGCACCGTTACCGTAGTAGTTTCCGTATCCGTTACCATAACCATTGTTGTTATTGTTATCGCCCCAGAAAGCTTGAGCTGATGAAGTAACAAGAAGAATTGCTGCTGCTGTCATTAACTTATTCATTTTATTTCTCCTAAAACAGGTGGTAAATTTTTATATGTACTAAATTCGACGTAAATAACTATATAAGAATAAGCTAATATGGTCAACTACTAATATGGGAAAAGTTCCCAATCCTGTCGTTCCAAAAGAGATATAAAGTTAAAGTAAATTCTTAACTATTAATTCATTAGATTTATGAACTGATAAGAAAGTACGGAGTCTATGAATAAATATATTAACCATATGTAGTTGAATAAAATGATAAAAATAAAGAAACACTCCGATTGTTCGGAGTCAGAAATTACTCCAGAGCCGCTGTATCTTAAAAGACGCCAGTTTATTAAATCGGTATCTTATCTAGGTTTAGCCGGACTGACTTTACAGTCAATACCCTTTTCTATTATGGCTAAGCAGTCAGCTTATTCTCAACTGAATGAGGATGACAAAATCACTGATTATGAAGATGCTACCAGTTACAATAACTTCTATGAGTTTGGCACAGGTAAGGATGACCCTGTGGTAAATGCAAAGGGCTTTAATACCGCTAACTGGAAGGTAACTGTTACTGGAGAATGTGAACAGCCCGGTGAGTTCGCACTTGAGGATTTGATTTCAGGTGTCGGGGTTGAGGAACGTATTTACAGACTTCGCTGTGTTGAAGCCTGGTCTATGGTCATCCCCTGGCAGGGCGTTGAACTGGGTAAAGTTTTACAGAAATTCAAACCCACCTCAAAAGCAAAGTATGTTGTCTTTAAAACTCTACTTGATCCAAAACGTATGCCGGGTCAAAAGCGTGCTGTTCTCGACTGGCCCTATGTTGAGGGTTTAAGGATGGATGAGGCCATGCATCCTTTAACGATCCTGTCGACTGGCATGTATGGGAAGACTATACCTGGACAAAATGGTGCTCCCCTACGTCTGGTGGTGCCCTGGAAATATGGTTTTAAGAGTATCAAGTCGATTGTCAGTATTGAATTTACCGAACAGCAGCCACAGACTACCTGGCATTTACAGGGACCTAATGAGTATGGTTTCTATGCTAATGTGAATCCCGAAGTCGATCATCCTCGCTGGAGCCAGGCCAAAGAAAGACGCATAGGAGATTTCTTTAAACGAAAAACCTTGATGTTTAATGGTTATGCAGACGAAGTGTCTTCCTTGTATACAGGTATGGATTTAAGCAGGTATTTTTAATGCATATCTCTGCTGCTTTAAGACATAAATTCGCTAAGCCCTTATTCTTCACCGTTTGCTTACTGCCGTTTATCTGGATTATTGCAGGTGTTGTGTTGGGAAATCTGGGTGCAAATCCGGTGGAAACAATCACCCATCAGACCGGTGACTGGGCGCTTCGACTGTTGATACTCACGCTCGTATTGACTCCGTTAAAAAATATAAGCGGTATCAATCAATTTATCCGTTTCAGGCGCATGGCAGGTTTATTTGTTTACTTCTATGCTTTCCTGCATTTTTCTATCTGGTTTCTGGCTGACCATGGCCTTGATGTAATTTCGATGTATGAGGACATTATCAAACGTCCCTATATTACTTTAGGTTTTATTGCTTTCAGCTTGCTAACGCCGTTGGCATTAACATCAAACCGCTGGAGTATAGGTAGGCTGGGTAAACGCTGGAAGGTCTTACATAAGCTGGTTTACCCAATTCTTGTGCTTGCAGTGATTCATTACCTCTGGCTTGTTAAGGCGGATTATCTGGAGCCTGTTATCTATGCCGTTATCGCTCTAGTCGTACTGGCAGCGAGATTGAAGCCAGTTACAGGTTTTAAAAACTCAGGTCAAAGCAGAGCAGCCTTGCTTCAATCCAGAGTTTGACCAAACCAGTAGGTTGCAAACTGAGTTGCGATGCGTCCGCTACGTGAGCCTCGTTGGGTTGAAAATCGGACGGCCTGGATTGCGATTTCTTCACTCATGGGAATATCGTACTTAGATAAAGCAAGCTCAACGACATCCAGGTACTGTGGCTGGGTGAATGGGTGAAAAGACAGCCATAATCCAAAGCGATCTGACAGGGATATCTTTTCTTCGATAGCATCGCTGGGATGCAACTGACCATCTTCCATACGACTATCCAGATTATCCTGCATAGATTCTGGCATCAGGTGGCGGCGGTTGGAGGTGGCATAGATTAAAACATTCGCTGGCTGAGCCTGTATCGAGCCTTCCAGTGTGGCTTTAAGCGCCTTGTAGGATTCATCATCGCTTTCAAAAGAGAGATCATCCAGGTAGATAAGATACTTACGTTGATCCTGAGCTAATAGCGAAATGATTTCAAACAGGTTCTCAGCTTCTTTCTTGCTGACTTCGATCATGCATAACTCGTGTTCCTTAAATTTAGAAAGCTGCGCTTTGATGATTGATGATTTTCCTGTGCCGCGTGAGCCCCACAGCAGGGCATTGTTAGCAGGGTGTCCCAGCAGAAACTGTCGAGTATTGGTATTCAGCAGGCTAGCCTGACGTTCGATATGTAGCAATTCACTGGGGTCTACCTGATGATAGTCAGCGATACCCTGCAATCGACCCTGATCCCATCGGTATGCCCGATAGGACCAGTCCTGATCAACCTTTTTCTGTGCTGGAATCAATAGTTCGAGTCTATCCAGTAGATCGTCCAGACGAGTGAATAATTTTTCGGAATCAGACATCTGGACCTAACTTAGCTTGCGGTACTTGATACGGTGTGGCTGATCGGCCTGTTGACCCAACCGTTGTTTACGATGGCTTTCATACTCAGAATAGTTGCCTTCATAAAAATACACCTGACTGTCACCTTCAAATGCCAGAATATGGGTCGCGATACGATCCAGAAACCAGCGATCATGCGATACAACCACTGCACAGCCTGGATATTCGAGTATGGCTTCTTCCAGTGCTCGTAGGGTTTCCACATCCAGATCGTTGGTGGGTTCATCGAGTAGTAACAGGTTGCCACCGCTTTTTAACAGCTTGGCGAGATGTACACGATTACGCTCTCCACCTGACAGGTCTTTAACACGTTTCTGCTGAGCAGCGCCACGAAAGTTAAAACGCGACACATAAGCGCGAGATGAAACTTCGTAATTACCGACCGTAATATTATCCAGACCATCGGATAGTTCTTCCCAGACAGTTTTGTCGCCGTTTAAGTCATCACGAGATTGATCAACATAAGCGATTTTGACGGTTTCACCAATCTTAATATTACCTTCGTCCAGTTGTTCATCGCCCACAATAACCTTGAACAGCGTCGATTTACCCGCACCATTGGGACCGACAATGCCTACGATGCCACCGCGAGGTAGTTTGAAATCAAGATTCTGATATAACAGTTTGTCACCGAAGGATTTCTTACCACCTTCAACCTCAACAACGATGTCTCCGAGTCTGGGGCCAGGTGGGATATAGAGTTCGTTGGTTTCTGTGCGCTTTTGATATTCCTGAGTCGATAATTCTTCAAAACGCTTGAGACGGGCTTTACTTTTAGATTGACGCCCTTTGGGGTTACTACGTACCCATTCCAGTTCGTGCTTCATTGATTTAACACGAGCTTGCTCTGAACGTTCTTCGCTTTCCAGACGTTTCTCCTTCTGTTCCAGCCATGAAGAATAGTTGCCCTGCCAGGGGATACCATGGCCTCTATCAAGTTCAAGAATCCATCCAGCAACGTTGTCCAGGAAGTAGCGGTCATGGGTTACAGCGATAACCGTACCTTCGAACTCTTTCAGGAATCGTTCCAGCCAGGCGACTGATTCTGCATCCAGATGGTTGGTTGGTTCATCAAGAATCAGCATGTCAGGGTTAGATAACAACAGTCTACAAAGCGCTACACGACGCTTTTCACCACCGGATAGATGTTCAACTTTTGCTTCCCAGGGGGGGAGACGTAGGGCATCAGCGGCAATTTCGAGTTTTCGATCCAGTTCCCAGGCATTACAGGCGTCGATTTTTTCCTGCAATTCTGCCTGTTCCGCCATCAACTTATCAAAGTCAGCATCGGGTTCTGCAAACTGGGCACTGACGGCATTGAATTGATCTAGCAGGGCCTTGGTTTCAGCAACGCCTTCTTCTACATTGCCTCGTACGTCTTTGTCTGGATCTAATTGTGGTTCCTGAGGAAGATAACCGATATTAATGCCTTTCTGAGGGCGGGCTTCACCAGTGTATTCAGTATCGACACCTGCCATAATTTTCAATAGTGTGGATTTACCCGCACCGTTATAACCCAGTACACCAATCTTGGCGCCAGGGAAAAAGTTGAGAGATATATTTTTAAGAATTTCAGTCTGTGGGGGTACAACCTTACCCACATCGTTCATTGTGTAAATATATTGAGCCATGACTTTACCGTTGGAAAATGTGCGGGCATGATAGCTTACTCAGCAGCTAAATTTAACCTAATTTTAATCGTTAGAATTGAGTCCTATATCCATAGTGAAAATACGTCTGAAAATTAATTATGATGTCTGGTATTTTTGCTGCATTAACATAATTTATGCGCACTAATAACTACTTATCCATAGTATAAAGTGTTAAAAACTAAGGTTCTTTCTGAATGAATCAACTTTATTCCTATTAACCAAAGGAACATATCCCGAGACAAGCACAAAATGTCAATGAAGAAACAGCAACAGGAGAGTTACCTGTTCGGTAGTAATGCCGCTTATTTTGAAGATTTGTACCATCAATTCCTGATTAATGAGGACAGCGTCGATGAAGAATGGCGCCTCTGGTTTAAATCCTTAAAAAATGGTTCAGATGTCACCGATCCTGATCATGTTTCTATTCAAAACCAGGTCAAATCCACCGTTCTAAACAAAAAGAGCTCAGTTGCTCCTGTTAGTAACGCACAACACGAACACCGTCTGAAGCAGATTAAAGTCCTTCAGTTAATCAATGCCTATCGTTTTCGTGGTCATCAAAAAGCCAGAATGGATCCATTAGGACTGACGAATAATGATGTCGGTAATGAGCTTTCTCTGGAGTCCTATGAATTATCTGAAGATGATTTGAATACCGTATTCGCTTCCGGATCTATGTTTGGCATTGATGAAGCACCGTTAAGTGAAATTATCGATCGTCTGAAAGCTACCTATTGCGGTTCTATCGGTTCAGAGTTTATGTATATCGCTGATACCGAGCAGAAACGCTGGATTCAGCAGGAACTTGAAACGACTCTGGCGCGGCCAAATTTCACTCATGGCAGAAGAATGCGTATTCTGGATCGTGTCATTGCTGCGGAAAACCTGGAAAAATATTTACACACTCGCTATGTGGGTCAAAAACGTTTCTCACTGGAAGGTGGTGAGTCACTGATTCCGCTGATGGATCGAATTATCCAGCAGGCCGGTAAAGATAACACTCGCGAAGTCGTTATCGGTATGGCTCACCGCGGACGTCTGAACGTGCTGACCAATATTCTCGGGAAAATGCCTTCAGTGTTGTTCGATGAATTCGAAGGCAAGGTTCAGATCAGTGAAAAATACAACTACGACGTGAAGTACCATCAGGGCTTCTCATCTGACGTGAGTACTTCTACTGGCCCCGTGCATCTGGCGCTGGCTTTCAATCCTTCTCATCTGGAAATTGTCAGCCCCGTGGTGGAAGGTTCGGTACGTGCACGTCAAAGGCTTTATAACAAACAATCCATCAGTACCACGGATGTGTTACCTATCGTAGTACATGGTGATTCTGCTTTCGCCGGGCAGGGCGTGGTGATGGAAAACTTCAATATGTGCCAGACCCGTGGATATCATACGGGTGGCACTATTCACGTTATTGTGAATAACCAGATTGGTTTTACTACCAGTCATCCTAAGGATTTACGTTCTACTCTGTACTGTACCGAAGTCGCTCGTATGGTTCAGGCACCCATCTTTCATGTCAATGGTGATGATCCTGAAGCCTGTGTATTTGTTGCAGAGCTGGCGGTGAAATATCGTAAAAAATATAACCGTGATGTGGTGATCGACATCATCTGTTATCGCCGTTATGGGCATAACGAAGCCGATGAGCCAGCAGCAACTCAACCTCGTATGTATGATGCGATACGCAATCATCCTAGACTGGTTGAAAAACATGCTCAGGCATTGATTGATGAAGGTGTGGTTGATCGTCAGACTGTTGATACCATGATCGGTGACTATCGTAGAGCCCTTGAGCAAAGCGGAACGGTTGCCCTGAATGCGATTTCAGGTCTGGAGCAACAAAATCGCAGCAACTGGGATCGTTTCCTGGAGAATGATTTTACTGTGCTGCCAGATACCTCAGTGAAGATGGAAACAGTGAAACAACTGGGTAAGGAATTATTAAAATTACCCGATGGTTTTCAATTACATCATCGAGTCAAAAAAATCATGGATGCGCGTCAGCAGATGCTGGATGAGGACATATTCTGTGACTGGGGTTTTGCTGAAACCATGGCTTATGCAACGATACTCAACGAAGGTAATTCCATTCGTCTTTCTGGTCAGGATTCCGAGCGTGGTACTTTCTTCCACCGTCATGCGGTATTACATAATCAGACTGAGAAAAGTGGTATCTATGTACCTTTGAAACAGCTACAAACCGGTAGTGCACGATTCGAAGTCATTAACTCTTTCCTTTCAGAAGAAGCGGTGCTGGCATTTGAATATGGCTATGCATCAACCGATCCAGATACTTTGGTACTCTGGGAAGCCCAGTTTGGTGACTTTGCCAACGGTGCGCAGGTGGTCATCGATCAGTTCATCAGTTCCGGTGAAGTGAAGTGGGGCCGCTTATGTAATCTGGTCATGCTGCTACCTCATGGTTATGAAGGCCAGGGACCGGAGCATAGTTCTGCCAGATTAGAGCGCTATCTGGAATTATGTGCGCAAAACAATATGCGTGTTGTGATGCCTACTATGCCTTCACAGATTTTCCATCTATTACGCAGCCAGATCCGAGGTGACTTCCGAAAGCCATTGATTGTAATGAGCCCGAAAAGCCTGTTACGTCATGAAGCGGCTGTTTCACCTCTGAGCGATCTGACTGAGGGAGCATTCAAAAAGGTAATTCCTGAGGTTGATGAAGTAAAACCAGAAGAAGTTAAAAGAATTATTTTCTGCAGTGGTAAAATCTATTTCAAACTGTATGAAACCCGTCAACAGCGTTACGATCACAGCACTGTCATCGTAAGACTGGAACAACTTTATCCTTATCCTAAAGAAGAAATTCTCGAGTCATTACAACGTTATCCTAACCTGGAAAAGGCTGTATGGTGCCAGGATGAGCCTCGCAATCAGGGAAGCTGGTGGTATATTAAAAGTCAGCTCATGGAAACCTGCCATGATATACCGCTAGAGTACGCAGGACGAGATTCTTCAGCATCACCAGCCGTAGGCTATATGTCATTGCACCTTGAGCAGGAGCATAAGCTGGTAACAGAAGCGTTTGAACTTTAACAAATCATAAAAGATTATTGACCATTGTAGATCACAAGACTGGAGCATAAAAAAAATGTTGGTTGAAATAAAAGTACCCGTATTACCCGAATCAGTAACCGAAGGTACTCTGGGTGCCTGGCACAAACAGGTTGGCGATAGCGTCAAACAGGATGACATCATCGTTGATCTTGAAACCGATAAAGTAGTTTTAGAAATTGTAGCGACTGCTTCGGGTGTGATTACATCGATAGATAAAGAAGAAGGGGATACGGTTACCAATAATCAGATCCTGGCTATTATTGATACTGAAGCAGCTGCTGAAGCAGCTGCAGAGGCTAAACCTGAAGCCTCAGCCGAACCCAAGGCTGGACCAGCTGCGCGTAAAGCGATGAAACAAAATGATGTGAATCCTGCTGAAGTTACCGGCACAGGTCAAAAAGGAGCTATTACCAAACAGGATGTTGAAAAACACGTACAGGCAACAGCTGCAGCCCAACCAGCTGCTGCATCCGCTCCAGCTCCAGCTCCAGCACCCGCAGCTGCTCCTGCACAGTCAGGTGATAACCGTAATGACCGTCGTGTACCCATGTCACGTATGCGCGCTAGAATTGCAGAAAGACTGAAAGATGCACAAAACACGGCAGCTATGTTGACGACTTTTAATGAAGTCAATCTGCAGCCAATGATGGATTTACGTAATCGTTTTAAAGAAACCTTCGAAAAAACCCACGGTGTTAAACTGGGTATGATGTCATTCTTCACCAAGGCTGCTGTGGAATCTCTAAAGAAATTCCCTGCGGTTAATGCCTCTATCGATGGTGGCGACATTGTTTATCACGATTATTTTGATATTGGTATCGCAGTCAGCTCAGAACGTGGTCTGGTTGTGCCTATTCTGCGTGATGTTGACCAGATGAGTTATGCGGATGTGGAACAGGAAATCCGTAATATGGCAGAGCGTGCACGTACTGGTAAACTGGGTATAGACGAACTTACTGGTGGAACCTTCAGTATTACCAATGGAGGCACTTTCGGATCAATGCTTTCCACGCCTATCTTAAATCCGCCACAAAGTGCCATTCTAGGCATGCATAACATCATTCAAAGACCTGTAGTTATTGATGGAGAAATAGTCGCTCGCCCAATGATGTATCTGGCCCTGACTTACGATCATAGAATTATTGATGGTCGAGAAGCGGTACAGTTCCTGGTGAGCATCAAACAGTTACTGGAAGACCCTGCTCGTTTATTGTTACAGGTGTAAAGCACACTTACTCTGAGACTGTTTATGCAAACGGCTGCCATAAGGCAGCCGTTTTTGTTAAGAGAACCTCTAATTAATTCAGGTTTCATATCTGATCACTCATGGATGAATGATTCAGAGTTTCCTTAGAAATGAGTATATCCATGGCCCAGAGTAGGCCGTTTGGATGAAAAAGGCGTCGGCTTACTCAGTACCTTGATCATATCGTCAGCATAATATTGTTTGAGCTGATCGAGAGTGCTCTCATTTATTTTATGGCCGCGCTGGTCAATAAAGATAAATCGACTATTATCCTGAGACTTCCATTTTAATTTACCCCGCTTAAAGCGACTTTTGCGGTCTTCCCTGATCTCAACCCAGGAGCCATATTGCAGAGAATTCAAAAAATCGGCCAAAGCTGCATCTTCTATTGGCTTAACATGGGTAAGGTCGGACAGGTTTATTGAGAATTGAGTAATGGTATCGTTGAATTGCTCAAACGAATTAAAGCTGTTGAGCGATTTTTTAGATTTTGCGATAACAGGGGCTTTGGCGGCTTGTATTTTCCTGAATTCGCGTACCAGTAGTTTTCTTTTTCTGTTTCTGTGCTCAGCTGAGAAGTTTAAAGAAATTAATCCCTTATCTATAGCTTTTAGTAAACTGGCAAAAGAATATCTACTGTATTCTGGGTTGTCTTCATGGTTTTCGTCTAGGCTCCAGGCGAGCATTCTTGCTATTTCCACCGCCTGAATAAACGAAGTGGATTTTTGACCAATTTTGCTAGCAATCTGGAGCAGGAGTAATTGCCAGTCATCATAGAAAAAGCCCAGCACTTCAGGTTCTACAAGCAGTTTTTCCGTAATTTGATTGACTAGATCGAGCACTTCTTGCTTTATTTTCTGTTGTTCCTGCTTATCTTCATGTTTCTTCTCATGAATACGTGTAGTTTCTGAATCTTTTAAGTCATCGAAATCACGAATGATGTGAAGAAAATCATCCAGCGTAACCCTGTCTGATTGAAGTAACTGATCAAAAAGTGGGGAGATCAGATCAGCCGTGGAATGCGACGCTCCATAACGAATCTCATAATCGATGATGGATAATAAAAAATCGTTAACAGGGTGGTTGCTACTGCGAAAGAAAAAGGGGTCAACCAGAACCAGTCTCAGCAATGGCTCTGATAATCTCGACAACTGTATCTTTAACGCCTGCGACAGTCTGGGATTATCCAGCAGATGAGTAAAAAAGTTCAGGAATCGAAACACCTCATTTCTTTGTCGGGATTCAAATAGACTTTTAGTGGAATGCAGGAATGAAGCAAATAGTAAAGAATAATCGAGACTACCCTGGCTGGTGAGCGAAAGAAACTCTTCCAGTTTGATCTCTAGTTCATTGGGATTCTCTGTGCTTACCAGATGAATGACATCACTCAGGTCAGATACTGGCTCATCCTGATCCGGGGTCTCGGGGGTAATCTCCGCTTCAGGTTTCTCTTCAACTGCGGACGCTGCTGTCTCTTGCACAGTTTGATTATCACTGTGATCAGCATCAGTATCTGGTGAGAAAATTTCAGGAGGTTTTTCAGTGGCTGAGTTTTCCCGGAATATTTCCGGATCAGTCAGTTCCGGCAGGATATCCAGGTAGTACATACCCAGATCAAGCTGTTGGTATAAATCAGCCAGAAACAGGCTAAGTACGCGATCATACAGGCCGATGAGCTGACTTAGCTGTTTGCTGGTAAAGGTCAGGGCTTCAATGCATGAAAGGAAGGCATTGCAGAGATTTTCAGGTGTTACCGGGTTTTCTGAGTGAGTGCTATCGGTACGATGAACCAGTGTTTTCAGCCTTTCATTGATGGTAGCCAGTGGTTTTTCGTAAATAGCGTTCAAATTCTCACTGGATTTCTCAATACTGGCTCGCACTATGGATGCATTTTGGCCGGTCAGGCCTAAAGTTAGCCAGTCACTTGAGCGGTTTGCATGCAATCGCGTTTTACGTAATGTCTTAAAATCTGAAAAAAGTTTTTCTATCTGAAACTGGAACGCATGTCTTATGGTTCGTTCGCGCTGTTGTAGTTTTTTTTGAAGCTTCTTATAGGCCTCAGGTGATTCGCCGAATTCCTCATCTATTTCAAGATGCATCAGGCTGATGAGTAGCCCCTCTGTATAGTTCACACAAAAATTACTAATCTGCTGGTATTGAGCAGAAGGGCTGCCTTTTGTGAACAGAGGATATGCTTTAGTTGTATTATTCATTTAAACCTTAGAAAGCTAACTTTATGTATAGTTTAAATACATACGAATGAAACATAATTACAGATTAAATGATTCATAAGCTAATCACTGGCATAATATCGGCAAAATAATTCACAAAAATGAAAATCACGCTACTAATGATCTCGAAATATTCTTTTCAGCCTGTCTGAATCCGCTATGCGTATCTTTTTATTCTTTCTACTTTTACTCAAATTCAGCACTGCGTTGGCGATAGACCCTGTACTAAGCCTGAAAATAGGGGAGGCTGACGCTAAGTTACAGGCCATTGAAAAAGCCTTTGACAAACCTAAAAATCTTCTCAATTCAGAATTACTTAAAGAGTTTCAGGAGCAGGGTTTGTTCGTTAAAAAAGTCGCCAATGATTGTATTGATATCAATGAACAGGCGATTAATAAGAGTGCTGACGACCTTGAATTACTAGGGGCTCAAATGGTGACTGAAGAAAAAGAAGTCACTCAAAAGCGCCAGAGCCTGAATCAGAGTATGTTAAGCAATGCTCAGCAGTTGGCTAGCTGCCGATTAATGTTATTGCGTGCCCATGAAATTGTGGATGTTGTAATCGCTAAACAGCAGCAGGTATTGGCATCAGAGTTATTGGGTAAGAAAACGAACCTGTTGCAAAACATCAAAAACAATCTGTTTAATCCAGTCGAGATTTATCAGGCTGTATTAACTTTTGTCAAAAAAGATGGTGGTGTTAGCGCTTTGGTGAAGAACCTTCCTGAGGTATCAGTGCTACTGTTGGTCGCTGTGGCATTGGTTTTATGGTTCAGGAGAATACTCAACCACAGGATTCGACTCGATCAGCAATCTAAGCAAACAGGTTATTTAAGCCGATTTCAATTATCCCTGTTTAGTTGTGCTCAAAGACATATGGCCGCTTTGATCGTGACATCCTTTCTCAGTCTTTATTACTCCTTTCAGTTGATCTCGGGATCACCGCTGGATTTTCTCGCACTACTGTTTTTTGGATTGTTTATGTATGTGGTGGGTAATCTATTTATTCGCATACTGCTTAATCCTTATCCACCAGCCCAACAACTGACCAGTCTGCCGCAGGATATCTCAGTGATGCTGGCTAGCCGTCTCAGGTTACTCAGTAAACTGGTGTTTGCCGGGTTTTTGATGTATTCGACAATTCAGATTCATGATTTTCCTGAGCAAATTACGGCTTTGATTCGTAATATTTATCTGTTTCTGCTGGTATTGAACCTGATCTGGGCGGCATGGTTGCTGCGTTATTACCGTGGCTTAAGCAATATTCATCTGTTGCGAGTACTGGTCATTCTCGGGCTAATGATCTGTCTTGGTGCGGACTGGCTGGGTTATGTCAATCTATCAAATTTTATTCTTTTAGGTATTACTGGCAGCTTTCTGATGTGGAGTCTGACCATCTTTCTAATCCGTATCTGGAGCGATTTTCTGGATAGTCTGGATGAAGGGCGTCATGAATGGCAGAAAGCTTTTCGTAAACGAATTGGTGTAAAGGAAAAAGAGTTCTTACCGGGTTCTATCTGGTTCAGGTTTACCTTCTCTATCATCATCTGGTCGGCTTTTGCGATTGCCGTACTCAAGATGTGGGGGCTGTCCGATACCACCTTACTTGAGTTGAGAGACCTCATTACCGGTGGATTTGAAATCGGTACGGTAAACATCGTACCGGTCAAGGTGATTATGGCTTTGCTGACTTTTGCCGTGATGTTATCAATTATCGGCTGGATCAAGCGGAGAATGGATAAAAGCTGGCTCCAACGTTCCCGTATGGATAGAGGCAGCAAGGAGGCGATGATTTCACTGACCGGATATTTGGGCGTGGCTATTGGCTTCCTGATTGCGCTTTCCATCGCCGGTGTGCAATTGGCTAATCTAGCTCTGATTGCCGGTGCATTATCAGTCGGTATTGGTTTTGGTCTGCAGAATATTGTTAATAATTTTGTTTCAGGTGTTATTTTGCTGTTTGAACGTCCAATAAAGACCGGTGACTGGATTGTGGTGGGTGGTACTGAAGGTTATGTCAAAAAAATCAGTATACGCTCTACTCAGATTCAAACCTTTGATCGTTCTGATGTCATTGTGCCTAATTCTGAGCTGATTTCGGGGCAGGTAACCAACTGGATGTTTCGCGATTCTCTTGGACGGGTTGTGCTACCAGTAGGTGTCGCTTATGGTACTGATACAGAGCTGGTGAAATCTATATTGCTTGATATCGCCTATCAGCATCCTTCGGTAATTACCAAAAGCCCCATTCTGTCCAAGCCATGGGTGCTGTTCCGTACCTTTGGTGACAGCTCACTGAACTTTGAACTGCGCTGTTATATCAGAGAGGTTGATAATCGTCTGACCGTTATGAGTGATATGAATTTTGAAATTGATCGTGCTTTCCGTGAAGCGGGTATTGAGATTCCATTTCCACAGCGAGATGTGCATTTAATTTCAGGCAAAGATGAGAAAGAGATTACTCAAGAATAGGGCCTGTTAACACGTGTTGATTGACACTGCTGGAGACCATTTTTTCTTCCAGCAAGGCAGAGGGAGCGCAGTGTAGTCGTTCTACATAAGCGACTGATAACGCCGCTGGAGGAAAAATGGTCCCAGCCTTTATGCCCTTTAGGGTGCTTCGGGTTGTGTCTAAAAATGTGCCACTCGTTGTTGCCTGCATGGACGTAGGTAAGGAGCGTGAGCAGGAGCGGGAGCTTTGCTCGTCGCTCATTTGGAATGACCAAACTTCGTTCCTCGCGCCTAGATTGGCACACTTTTAGCCACAACAGAGACAATCAAATTAGTGTTAACAGGCCCTAATAGATTAACGTTATAATGTTGCGCTTTTGGTACACAATTACAAAGCATGCCTGATCGTATTCGTGAAATTCCTTACAACTACACCTCATTCTCCGACAGGGAAATTGTCAATCGCCTGATGGGTGAACACTGGTGGGATATACTCAACCAGCTTCGAGGAGAACGCAGAACAGGCCGCTCAGCGAGAATGTTGTTCGAAGTACTGGGTGATATCTGGGTGGTCAGGCGTAACCCCTATCTACAGGATGACCTACTAGCTGATCAGAAGCGTCGTAATCAGTTAAGTCAGGCGCTAAATCACCGTTTACAGCAAATACAAAAGCGTGCAGATGATAATCAACAGGCGCTAGACCTGCTTGAGGCTGCTCGCAGCACCGTTAAGGAGTTTAATGACTGGTTGAGCTGGTTACTGCAACAGCGCGTAAAAATCAGACGCAAACTCTCACGTCTTACGAAAAAAGATAATATCGATTTCAGCGGTCTGGCACGAGTCTCACATACGACTGATGCTACGGATTGGCGCGTTGAATACCCTATGGTTGTACTGCACCCGGATACAGAAGAAGAAATAGCTGATCTGGTTCAGGGCTGTATCGACCTGGATTTAACCATTATCGCCCGAGGTGGTGGCACAGGTTATACCGGTGGTGCCATACCCCTGTATGAAAATACTGCCGTCATCAATCTGGAGAAACTTGAAAAACTGGGTGAGGTGAGAGAAGTTGACTTACCTGGCTGCGATGCCAAAGCCTTTGTTATTGATGCCGAGTCGGGTGTTGTCACCAGACGTGTCGCTGATAGAGCTGGGCTACAGAGGCTTGCTTTTGCTGTTGATCCTACCTCGCAGGATGCTTCTACCATTGGTGGCAATATTGCAATGAATGCAGGTGGTAAGAAAGCGGTGATCTGGGGTACCACACTGGATAACCTGCTGAGCTGGAAGATGGTCACTGCAGATGCCAACTGGCTGGAGGTTAAACGCCTAAATCATAATATGGGCAAGATCCATCTACAGGATACCGTTGAGTTCGAAATTACTCGAACAGAGCGTCGTACAGGTAAAGCCATATCCAAACCTGAGATACTTAAAATTCCAGGGAACACCTTTAGAAAGGTGGGACTGGGTAAGGATGTTACCGACAAGTTTCTGGCGGGTTTGCCAGGCATTCAGAAAGAAGGCTGCGATGGGCTGATTACCTCAGCAACCTTCGTATTGCATCCAATCCCGGAATTTACCCGTACCGTGTGTCTGGAATTTTTTAATCAGGATTCTGGCAAGGACGTAGCGGCTATTGTTGAAATTAAGGATTACATTGATGAAATCGATGGTGTGTTACTTGCCGGTCTTGAACATCTGGATGCGAGATATATAAAAGCGGTTCAGTACAGTACCAAAGCCAATCGCTCAGACCAGCCCAAGATGCTGCTACTGGCGGATATCATTTCTGACGATGAAGACTTACTGGCAAGCACCTGTTCGACAGTTGTGGAGCTGGCGAATAAGCGTAAGGCCGAAGGCTTTATTGCAGTGAGTAAACCAGCTAGAGAACGCTTCTGGGCCGATAGAAAACGTACCGCAGCCATTTCTGCTCATACCAATGCCTTTAAAATCAATGAAGACGTGGTCATTCCACTGGAAAATCTGAGTGAATACAGTCGAGGTATTGAAGTCATCAATATCCGTCAATCGATCAGCAACAAGGTAGAAATCTGTATTGCGCTAAAAAAATACCTGATTGAAAGTCAGCAAAAGATACAGAAATCAGCCGAGCCGGATGAATTATTTCTATCCAAGATTGACTTTGCCATCACCCGTCTGGTCGCCCAGATAGCTCAATGGGAGCAATGGCTGACGCATTTCGAAAGTCCAGCGATTAACTTTGCTGATCAGATGGATTTCGAAGTGAATGAGGATGATAAGGTCATCGACTGTCTGTTGCGTAATCAATTAAGGATTAGCTATAAGCAACAGGTCAAAAAGCAGATGGATGAGATTTTTTCGGGTCGAGAGTATGCGGATATGCGTAATCAGTTGGCCAAAATTCATGAAAAGGTCAAAGATTCACGTCTGTTTGTTGCACTACATATGCATGCAGGTGATGGCAATGTACATACCAATATCCCGGTGCATTCTGATAACTATGAAATGCTGCACCAGGCAGACCTCATCGTAGATGAAGTGATGCAACTAGCAACCTCGTTAAACGGTGTAATCTCTGGTGAACACGGTATAGGTTTGACCAAGATCCAGTATCTGGAAAGCGACAAACTGGAAGCTTTTGCAAAGTATAAGCGCGAGATAGATCCACAACAGCATTTTAACAAAGGTAAATTACAGGCTGGTTCAGGGCTAAGCAATGCCTATACGCCATCATTGCGCTTGCTGGAGCAGGAAGCACTCATTCTTGAATATAGCGAGATGGGTGAAATCAACGATTCCATCAAGAACTGCCTGCGCTGTGGAAAGTGTAAACCTGAATGTATGACACATATCCCTCGTGCCAATATGCTGTATTCACCGCGCAATAAAATTCTGGCAACGGGACAGATTATTGAAGCATTTCTCTACGAGGAACAAACAAGGCGTGGGCTGTCGAAAAGACATTTTGATGAATTGAACGATGTGGCTGATCATTGTACAACCTGTCATAAGTGTCTTAATCCCTGTCCGGTGAATATAGACTTTGGTGATGTCACGATTGCCATGCGCACCTTGCTCACCAAAAATAAACAACGCAGAAAAAGCCTGGGCTCAATTCTAGCAATCTGGTTCCTGAATCTACAGGACCCCAGCATGATAAACATCTCTCGTAAGTTGATGCTGCAATGGGGTTTTAAATCTATTCGTACGTTGAGAATCGTATTGAAATCACTGGGTCTGGCCCCCAAACGCGAAGAGCAGGCTCGTGTGTCTAATGGTAAACCCGTAGTCAGGCAGCAGATTGTCAACTTTGTGCGCAATCCGGTAAAGGCCAATGTGCCTGACAAAACTATGCGCCAGTTGCTGGTGGCGGATGATCCGGGAATGGTACCTATTATCCGTAATCCTGAAGTACCGCTAGAGGATAGAGACTCGGTATTTTATTTCCCTGGTTGCGGTTCTGAGCGACTGTTTAGTCAGGTTGGACTGGCGACCATAGCAATGCTGTATGAATCAGGTGCCAGAACCATATTACCACCTGGATATCTGTGTTGTGGTTACCCTCAGATTGCAGCAGGGCAGGAGGAAAAAGGACATCAGATCACAACACAGAATCGAGTGCTATTTCATCGTGTAGCCAATACGCTTAACTATCTGGATATCAAAACTGTCATTGTATCCTGCGGTACCTGCCTGGATCAGCTGGAGAAATACGAATTCGAACGTATTTTTCCGGGTTCAAGAATCATGGATATCCACGAATATCTGGTAGCGAAGGGTTTCGAAATCAATCAGGAGTCTGGCACCAAATATATCTATCACGATCCCTGTCATACTCCCATTAAAAACCAGCAGCCGATACAAGTAGCCAGTAAGCTGATGCGTCAATCGGTAGAACTGACCACCCGATGCTGTAGTGAGTCTGGCACTCTGGCAACATCAAGACCTGATATAGCGCATCAACTATTTAACCGTAAGCTGGAATCTATGCAACAGGCAAAAGAAGTTGTTCAGGCGGGTGATGATAAAGCCGAAGTAAAATGCCTGACATCCTGTCCCGCCTGCCAGCAGGGCCTTTCACGTTATGAGAAACTCACAGGGATGAGTACCGATTACATTGTGGTAGAGCTGGCGCGTCTTAACTATGGTGAAAAATGGCTGGAAACCTTCTTGAACAAAATGTCTCATGGTGGGATGGAGAAGGTGTTGTTATAGGTATGATTTAACCACAGAGAACACAGAGGACACGGAGGGTTGAAATGCATGAAAGTGATACTGAATTAACGGGGAAAGTGATAGGGCTTGCTCTCGAAGTTCATAAAGAGTTGGGGCCAGGGTTGTTGGAATCGACTTATGAAAAATGTCTGGCCTATGAATTAGCTTCTCATGGTATTCAGCATGACATACAAAAGCCATTACCTTTGCGCTATAAGAAGGAGGATATTGACTGTGGTTATAGGTTGGACTTGATTGTTGAAGGCAAATTAATAGTTGAGTTGAAAAGTGTTGAATCACTTACAAAACTACATGAGGCTCAGCTTTTGACTTATATGAAGCTGGCCAAAATACCTCTTGGACTGTTAATAAATTTTAATACAGGGCTTTTAAAGAATGGTATTAAAAGGTTTGTTCTCTGAGGTAAAAAATATCTAACCACAGAGTTCACAGAGGACACAAAGGTTTAATATGCTGGAATGGTATATACAGACCTATGCGCTAATTTATAATTAAAATTTGGGTTACTAAATAAATGAAGTCATTTGCTATTTTTAAAAAAGGTTTTACCTCTGTGCTCTCTGTGTCCTCCGTGGTGAAATAATAAAACCATGAAACAAACCCACAATTTTTTCGTAACCGGGCACAAAGGCTTTGAAACTGCATTGTTTCATGAAGTCAGAGATATTCTCTCTATAGTTAATGATCCCGATATTCAGATCAAGAAAGTCTACGGCGGTATCGAACTAAAAGGAACCGTCGAACTTGCTTATAGAGTCTGTATTTTCTCGCGCCTTGCTAATCGTGTTTACCTGCCACTGAAAACCTTTAAAGCAGAGAATGAAGAAGTCCTCTATCAGCAAGTTTATGATATCGACTGGTCTCAGCATTTAACCTCGCGTGGTAGCTTTTCTGTTGCAGCAACGCTTTCTCGCTCGGATATTAATCACAGCCATTACGCTTCCTTAAAGGTTAAGGATGCTGTGGTGGATTACTTTAGAAATACCGTCAACAGTCGTCCTATTATTGAAAAAGAACAACCCGATGTGCGTATTCACCTGATTATTCACAAGAATACAGCAACTCTAAGCCTGGATTTATCCGGTCAGTCGTTACATCGCCGTGGTTATCGATTACAGCACAGTGGCGCACCTCTCAAGGAAAACCTGGCGGCCGCTTTACTGGTTCAGTCGGGCTGGACCAGAGAGGCTGCAAAAACACATAGCCTGATTGACCCCATGTGTGGCTCCGGTACCTTTGCTATCGAAGCAGCAATGATAGCAGCCAATATCCCACCCGGAATGGATAGGGATTATTTTGGTTTCCTGCGATGGTTGGGTCATGACAAAGCAGTATGGCAAAGTTGCCTGGATGAAGCTGAACGGGGCATTGAGTCTTCTCCGGATTGCGAGATACTGGCCAGTGATCTGGATGCCAAAGCTATCGAGATAGCGCGTGATAATGCGATGCGTGCCGGTGTCGATGACCTGATTAAATTTACGCGCAGTGATATCAATGATCTGAGCTATGACATGGTTACTAAACCACCGATCATTATCATCAATCCACCCTATGGAGAACGCCTGCAGGCTGAGCAGGGGTTGGCTACGCTATATTCTCAGATGGGTAAGGTATTCAAGTCTTTTGCTGATAATGGGGTAGATGCTACGCTTAATATTATTTCAGCCAACCCTGATTTATTGCATCGCCTACGCCTGAATCGCAGCTATAAAAAGTCGGTGAACAACGGTCAATTAAGCTGTGTTTTCGCTTCATTCAAAATCGAAAAATCAGATATCACTTCTCCGACTGCTGGACAAACAGTTGATCAGGTTAAACCTGCAGTAATTGATTTCGATCCACAAGATCAGGAAGCGAATGCCTTACTTAACAGGCTAAAGAAGAATGATAAGCACCTGTCAAAATGGGCAAAACGTAATCAGGTCAGTTGTTATCGTGTTTATGATGCAGATTTGCCCGAGTTTGCGTTTGCTCTGGATCGTTACAGCAGTAGCCTGGAAGCAGATAGAGTCTGGTACCATTTACAGGAATATCAGGCGCCTAAAACAATTGATGCTGATAAAGCAGCGCATCGTATTCAGGTGGCTCAACAAATCGTAAAGCAATATTTCAATATTACTGACCAGCAGCTTTTCTGTAAATTACGTCAACGTCAACGCGGCAGTCAGCAATACGAGAAGCAGGGTAGACGTGGTGAATTATTGCGCGTTAGTGAAGGGGCTGCGCACCTTCTGGTCAATCTGGAAGATTATCTGGATACGGGTTTATTTCTTGATCATCGCACTACCCGACAGCGTATATTCGAGCAGGCCAGGGATAAAAAGCTACTCAATCTGTTCTGTTATACCGCTTCAGTGAGTGTACAGGCAGCTTTGGGTGGTGCCAGCGAAGTCGTCAGTGCAGATATGTCGGCCACCTATATCAACTGGGCTAAAGAGAACTTTGAGTTAAACGATTTAATAGATGAGAAAAAATATCACTTTTTACAATGGGATTGTCTTGAGCTATTGCGCCAGCCCAAACGCTATGGCGTAAATGGCAAATTTGATCTTATCTTTCTGGATCCTCCCTCATTTTCTAACTCCAAGAAAATGAATGAAATACTGGATATCGATCGTGATCATGCAAAATTGATTCATCAGTCTATGGCGTTACTTGAAAAAGACGGCATGCTCATATTTTCGACCAATAAGAAAGGTTTAAAACTTGATGCCGATATATCAAAGCGTTATCAGGTAAAAGATATTACCGCCCAGACTATTCCTGAAGATTTTAAACGTCGCCCTAAAATCCATCAGTGCTGGGAGATCACTTTGTAATGTCTCGAGCTGATCTCGAAAACTATGAACAGTTATTCCTGTCAGACATCCCCATGATGGATGTTCGGGCACCTGTTGAATTCAATCAGGGTGCTTTTCCTACTAGTGTTAATGTTCCACTTCTGGATGATGCACAGCGCGAAGCAATAGGCAAACGTTATAAAGATGCCGGGCAGGACGAAGCAATTGAACTGGGTCTGAAGCTGGCGACTCCTGAAATTCGTGAGCAACGTCTGCAACACTGGAAGGCTTTCGTCGATCAACACCCTGAAGGTTATCTATATTGCTTCAGAGGTGGTTTGCGTTCTCGTACCACCCAGGCCTGGTTGAAAGAGCAGGGAATTGACTATCCACTGATTAAGGGTGGATACAAGGCGATGCGTAATTATCTGTTGCAACAACTAGAAATCAGTCTGCAGCAGATACCTTTTGTTATTCTCAGCGGAATGACAGGTTCTGGTAAAACAAGAGTACTTAAAAAAATGCAGTACCATGTCGACCTTGAAGGCCTCGCCAATCACCGAGGTTCGGCTTTTGGTAGAGATGTGAATGATCATCAACCCGCGCAGATTAATTTCGAGAATCAGCTTTCTATAGCCTGTCTCAAACATCGTCATCATCACCCGCAAAAGGCAGTAGTACTTGAGGATGAAGGGAAGATGATAGGTCGCATTATTACGCCCAGTGATTTCTATAAAAAAATGGAAGTCTCACCACGTATTTTTCTTCAACGCTCAGTTCAGCAGCGTGTAGATATCATTCGAGAAGATTATATCGAGTTTAACTGGCCCCAATATCAACAGCAGTTTGCCGATCAGGCTGAATCTGAGTTTAGTCGATTTGTACTGGATAATCTGACACGTATCAAAAACCGTCTGGGTGGTGAGCGATATCAAGCCATCCATCAGGTCTTTTCGAGTGCTCTGGCACGGCTTTTCGAGCATGGCGAGAGCCAGGGTTTTGACGAAGGTATCCAGTTGCTACTGGAACAGTACTATGACCCTATGTATCAGTATCAATTGAAAAAGAAACCGGTAGAGGTTATTTTCAGCGGTGAAGAAGCTGCGATTCTTCAATGGGCTGCTGACAATATAGACCAGCCGTAGCAACATTTATCCGTGAAGTAAACAATGAAAACCCTTTACTTAGTTCGACATGCTAAATCCTCCTGGAAAGATCAATCCTTAAACGACCAGCAACGTCCATTGAATAAACGTGGGCATGCCAGTGCCCTGGATATGGGCGAGCGACTAAAACAGCGAAGTGTAGAAGTGGATCTGATCATTTCCAGCCCTGCATTAAGGGCTTTGACAACTGCTCGTTATCTGGCAGATGCGATCGATTATGATCATCAAAAAATACAAATCGAAGCAGATATGTATTTTTCCGGCATCGATAGTATGTTAGCACTGGTACAGGGTTGTAGTCCTGAAATCAATAATTTAATGCTGGTAGGTCATAACCCCGATATGACTTCTTTTTCTAATTTTCTGTCTGGTTATCACACATCAAATATGCCCACCTGTGCAATTTCTACTATCGAATTTAATGGGCAATGGGAAAAAACTTACAAAGATAATGGCACTTTAGTGGATTATGACTATCCAAAGAAAGCGTAACCATTGTAATAGTTTTAGCAGATAGTCCAGAATCATAGCTCAAATTCTGGTGCGATTTACTAGCTATTGTTATAAACCTTGACACAATAATAATGAATCGCCATGAAAAAAATGCTCATCCTGGCAGTCTTTGCTGCTCTTGCCATCAGTTTTTTTAGTTTTGATCTGGGGCAGTATCTAACGCTGGATTATATAAAATCACAGCAGGAATCGCTGAATGCTTTTTATCAGCAGAATACCTTAACTACGATAATCACCTTTTTTGCTATTTATGTTGTGGTTACTGCCGCATCTTTACCGGGTGCAGCAGTAATGACCTTAGCAGCCGGCGCTATTTTTGGCCTGCTTACCGGTGTCATTCTGGTTTCGTTTGCCAGTACCATAGGGGCTACTTGTGCTTTTATCGTTTCTCGTTATGTACTGCGAGATACCATTCAGCAGAAATTTCCTGACAAGCTTAAAACCATCAATCAGGGCATAGATAAGGATGGTGCCTTTTACCTGTTCGCTTTACGGTTGGTTCCTGCATTCCCTTTTTTCGTTATCAATCTGGTGATGGGATTAACCAGTTTAAAAACCTGGACTTTTTACTGGGTCAGCCAGCTCGGTATGTTCGCAGGCACAATAGTTTATGTGAATGCGGGTACACAACTGGCGCAGATAGACTCGCTATCAGGTATTGCTTCACCTGAAATCATCTTTTCATTTGTTTTATTAGCTCTGCTACCATTTATGGGTCGTAAGATTGTAGACAGCATTAAGCGAAGTATGGTCATGAAAGCTCATCCCAAACCTGCAAAATTTGATACCAATCTAATTGTCATAGGTGGTGGTTCAGCAGGACTGGTAACCGCCTATATCGCTGCAGCGGTAAAGGCAAAAGTGACCCTGATTGAGAAACATAAAATGGGTGGTGATTGTCTGAATACCGGCTGCGTACCATCTAAAGCTATAATCCGCTCCGCTAAATTTCTCTCACATATCTCCCGCAGTCAGGAATTTGGTATCAAAAAAGCCAATGCTGAATTTGACTTTGGCGAGGTAATGGAACGTGTGCAATCGGTTATTAGTGCGATAGAACCGCATGACTCTGTTGAACGTTATAGCTCGCTAGGGGTGGATGTCATTGAAGGTGAAGCAAGAATCATCTCTCCCTATGCGGTAGAGGTTAACGGTCAAACCATTACCGCCCGCAATATCGTTGTCGCCACTGGAGCCAGGCCCTTTGTACCGCCGATTGAAGGCATACAGGAGATTGAATACTACACCTCAGACAACCTGTGGCAGATGCGGGATAAGCCTGACAATATACTGGTGCTCGGCGGCGGCTCTATTGGTTGCGAACTGGCACAGAGTTTTAATCGTTTGGGCATACCGGTTACTCAGGTAGAGATGCTGGAACGTATTATGGTGCGTGAAGATCCCGAGATCTCAGAAATGGTGACAAAGCAATTTATAGCGGAGGGTATTGATGTTCGGGTTGGGCATAAGGCAAAGAAATTCATTCAACGCAATGGTCAAAACATACTCATAGCCGAATATCAGGGAGAGGATATAGAAATACCTTTCGATAGGCTGCTGGTTGCCGTTGGTCGCGCACCGAATACCCAGGGCTTCGGTCTGCAGGAGCTAGGAGTCAACCTGACGCCGCGAGGCACCATCGAGGTTAATGAATACCTGCAAACCAGTATCCCGACGATATATGCCTGCGGAGATGTGGCCGGACCCTATCAATTTACCCATACCGCTGCCCATCAGGCCTGGTACACATCGGTTAACTCGTTGTTCGGAATATTTAAGCGTTTTAAGGTTGATTATTCGGTTATCCCCTGGGCAACCTTCACCGAACCCGAAGTCGCACGGGTAGGTATCAATGAACTGGAGGCCAGAGAGCAGGGTATAGCCTGTGAAGTGACAACCTTTGGTATCGATGATCTGGATCGAGCGATAGCTGATAGTGAAGCGCATGGACTGGTTAAGGTATTAACCGTGCCCGGTAAGGATAAGATTCTCGGTGTTACGATTATGGGTGAACATGCCGGTGATCTAATCGCAGAATACGTACTGGCAATGAAGCATGGCCTGGGATTGAATAAAATTCTCGGCACCATTCATATCTATCCAACCCTGGCAGAAGCCAATAAATACGTAGCCGGAGAATGGAAGCGAGCACATGCGCCTCAAAAACTACTGGAATGGGTGAGTAAGTTCCATCGCTGGATGCGGGGGTAGGGTTTTTCTTTGGCATAATGATTATCGGTCCATTTTGATCGTAAACCGGTGAATAAAAGAGGAACCACGAAGCACACGAAGGACACGAAGGTTTTTTGGGTTGGCATTAGATAGCTGTTTGGTGGCTTGCTGGCGCTGCGGTTTGGTTGTGCGGGCCGTAAGGATTATTTTTAAACCACAGAGAACACAGAGAACACAGAGAAGAATGTTTTTTTATTTTATTTCTTCTTTTTTCTTCGTGTACTTCGTGTGCTTCGTGGTTAACTGTCTATTTTATGACTCAAACCTAAATAACCTCTGTGTACTCTGTGTCCTCCGTGGTTCATGTTTTTCTTCGTGCACTTCGTGAGCTTCGTGGTTAAGTGTTCCTTATTTGTGGCTCAAACCTAATAGCCTCTGTGCTCTCTGTGTCCTCTGTGGTTCAATTTTTTTAGCAGCAAACCCGAGGAATATCCTTCCACGAAGAGGTATAAGCTGGCGACAGTCGATTCTGGCGCATGGTCCATTTACCGGTCAATCCCTCGGCACCAAAGGTCAAAGCATCGCGTCCATAACGTTGATTGATACCATCCACTACCTGCATCAGCTTATCGGTGGTTAGCTTCTGTCCGGGGGTGAACAGGTCGTACTGATAAAAGCTGCGGTCACGGATATCCAGTAGACCTATGCCACATTTCATGAATAGATTGCCAGGCTGGTAGAGTTGCTGCATGCCCTGTCTGGCATGATGGATGATTAATGCACTGTCGCTGCTGGGATAGGGCAGGCGCAGTACCACGCTGTTGCTGTAAAAATCGGGCTTGAATTCAGAGGTGTGTGCAAACAGGTAAATACTGCTACAGAAGCTGTTCTGACTGCGTAGCTTTTCTGCCGCAGCGGCGGCATAGCGACTGATATGGCGCAACAACTCTTCTTCACTGCTGGTTTTGCTACCAAATGAACGCGTAACAAAGATTTCCTTTTTTGGAGCAGGCTCTTCATCCAGCCCGATACAGGCTTCGCCATTGAGTTCACGGATGGTACGTTCGACATTGATACTGGTCTGTTTGCGGATGAAGTGCGGGTCAGCCTGCGCCAGCTGGTAGGCATTGTGGATGCCGAGCGCATTCAGGCGCCGGCTCAGGCGCTTGCCTATGCCCCAGACCTTATTGATGGGCAGGCGCTTTTCTAGCCATTGCCATTTGAGGGGGGTATCGAGCACAGCTATATTACTGCTCTTGATATTCTTGGCCGCATGGTTGGCCAGTTTGGTGAGGGTTTTGCTGGGTGCAATACCCACGCCAACCGGCATGCGTACCTGTTGCCAGATGGTTTTTCGAATCTCAAGGCCATACTTGTTCATGTCCTGTTTCATTCCTTTGAAATCGAGGAACATTTCATCGATGCTGTACTGTTCGACATGTGGGGAAAAGTCTCGCAGTGTCGCCATCACCTGATTGGAGATATCGCCATACAGCCTAAAGTTGGCCGAAAATACACTCACCTGATGCCGCTTAAGCTGTTTCTCTATCTTGAAATAGGGAGACAGATCAGGAACCCCTAAAGCCTTGGCCTGTTTGCTGCGTGCGATAATACAGCCATCGTTATTGCTCAATACAATAACCGGCTTATCGCGTAAATCGGGACGAAACACCTGTTCGCAGGAGGCGTAGCAGGAGTTACAGTCAACCAGTGCCATCATGTTATCAGGGCCTTGTCAGGCGTTGCGTTGATGGCGTCTGATACTGTGCGTAACGACACCCTCAATCAATAATTCCTCTCTGCCAGAGATAGGGATGGGAGGGAAGTTTTCATTGGCCGACAGCAGTAATCCGCGTCGGGTATCCAGAATCTTACAGGTCAGCTCACCATCCAGCGCCGCTACAACGACCGAGCCGTGACTGTGTGCTGCTGAACGATCGATAATCAGCAGGTCACCATTTGCGATACCAATATCACGCAATGAGTCGCCTTCCGCCCAGGCAAAAAAAGTGGCAGAAGGTTTCTTGATCAGGAATTCATTCAGGTCCAGTGCGCGGTCAATAAAATCATCAGCCGGAGAGGGGAAGCCTGCGCGCACACGACTGGCAAACAGCGGTAGCTCAAGGCTGGATAGCTCGTTATTGGCGTCACTAATACGGATGATGGGCATTGCTTAAATGTTCTCAGTTTGTTCTCATAAAGTCTAGTGTGCTTGAAGATGGATTGCAACCTGCGCGTCTGAGATTGGCTATACTCAAAATAGAAGGAGGTATTATCCTGGATTCTGCAATTGACCGCTTAGTTCTGACGTAAGTTAATGATATGTTTAATCAATTGATGAATTTTATCCTCACCCATTGGGTGAACCGATTAACACGACAAGAATTTGTGAAAAATCCTGGCGCACCCTGCAGCGTTGTCGTTTTTGTTAAGGGAATAGCCATTAACGGCAAACGACGTCTTGCCGGGCACACCAGGATTTTCCACAACTCCCTGTTCAATTGCAGATTCCAGGATATAAAAATATGAAAAAACATGAACCTTTGGCAGTCGAGTCTCTTTATCAACGCTGTGATATATCCCAGTTCAAATTTAAAACCACCGCAGAACTACAGCCGTTGGACCAGCCGTTAGGCCAGCAACGTGCTCTGGAAGCCATCGAGTTCGGGGTGGATATCCAGCAGGATGGTTTTAACCTG
Organism: Gammaproteobacteria bacterium; assembly: GCA_050306135.1. Classification (GTDB taxonomy): domain Bacteria; phylum Pseudomonadota; class Gammaproteobacteria; genus JACNJF01. The sequence continues at coordinate 21,676 of JBNLGQ010000003.1, read as the reverse complement.
TTTGTGATTGGCAACACCGGGCTGGGTAAAAACAGTCTGGTACGACAGATACTGGAAAGTCGGGCCCCCGCTGAGGAGTCGCCCTATGACTGGTGCTATGTGAATAATTTCAATCACCCGCAAAAACCCCGTGTGCTCAAATTACCCGCGGGTATGGGACAGCGCCTGCGCAAGGATATGAAATCTCTGGTAGAGGATTTGCTGACGGCTCTGCCATCTTCATTCGAGAGTGAGGAATACACCAGTCGTCTACAGGAAATAGAAGATGAAATGCATAATCGCAGGGAACAGGCTTTCCGCAAAATCAACAAGGAAGCCGAGCAGGAAGGCATAGGTATAGTACGTACCCCCAATGGTTTCACCTTAGGCCCGATGGTTGATGGCACGCTGCTGAAACATGATGAATATCAGAAACTACCCGCTGCAGAAAAAGACCGAATCGAAAAGCTGATTGCCGATCTACAACTTGAGCTACAGAGTGTTATCCGCGAGATGCCACTACTGCAACGTGAGCAGCATCAGCGGGTGAAGGCACTGAATCAGGAAATTACCCAGCATACTGTAGAACAGCTGATTGCATGGATAGAACAGGCTTACCGTGAGCAGCCAGAGGTAATGGCCTATCTGGGCGAAGTGAAACAGAATGCGATAGAAAATGTCGATGAACTCCTGCCCGGCCAGGATCAGCCTGAGACAGATAACGTCAGACGACGGGTAGAGGATTTCAGTGAATATAGCATCAATGTGATCGTCGATAATACCGATACCAAAGGAGCCCCCATCGTATTTGAAGATAATCCCACCTATCAGAACCTGGTTGGGCGTATCGAATATATCTCGCATAGAGGCACCATGATGACTGATTTCAGTATGATCAAATCAGGCGCACTGCATCGGGCGAACGGCGGTTATCTGATTCTGGATGCACATAAGGTGCTGACTCATGCTTTTTCCTGGGAAGGTCTGAAACGGGCACTCAAGTCAGGTGAAATCAGAATTCAGTCACTTGAGCAGATGCTGGGGCTGGTGAGCAACTTATCGCTGGAGCCAGAGGTGTTACCGTTTAATGTGAAGGTAGTTCTCAGCGGAGAACCGATGCTGTATTACCTGTTGAAGGAATACGATCATGAGTTCGATCAATTGTTTAAGGTAGCCGCCGACTTTTCCAGTTTTACTGAACGCAATGCCGGTAATTCTCAGCTGTATGCGCGCTTGATAGCTTCCATTCAACAACGGATCGAAGGCAGGGCGTTAGATCGCGCTAGCGTGGGCAGGGTGATTGAACATGCCTCGCGCATCATCGAGGATAGTGAAAAACTGTCGCTGCATGTAGCGACCATTGAAGACCTGTTAGCCGAAGCCAACTACTGGGCAGGCAAAGAGTCCAGTGAGGTCATCCGCCTGCAGCATGTAGAGCAGGCAATCTCCAAACGCCTGTTCCGACAGGATAAATACCGCGAATATTTTCAACAGCAGATTATCCGTGGTATCAAGTTGATCGATACCGATGAGATGAAAACAGGTCAGATCAATGCACTGTCGGTCATGCAAATTGGTGATTACATGTTTGGTCAACCCTCGCGTATCACCGCCACCGCCAGGCTGGGTCAGGGCGGGGTGATAGACATAGAACGCGAGGCAAAACTCGGTGGGCAGATCCACTCCAAGGGAGTGATGATTATGTCCTCTTATCTGGCCAGTCAGTATGCTGCGGATGAACCTTTACCTTTATCCGCCAGCCTGGTATTCGAACAGTCCTATGGCATGGTGGATGGTGACAGTGCCTCGGCTGCTGAATTATGTGTGCTGCTGTCAGCAGTGGGACGTATACCGCTAAAACAATCCATGGCCGTCACCGGATCGATCAATCAGCTGGGAGAAATACAGGCCATAGGTGGTGTGAATGAAAAAATTGAAGGCTTCTTTGATATCTGTCTTGCGCGCGGATTAAACGGTGAGCAGGGCGTCATCATTCCGGCCAGCAATCAGGTACATCTGATGCTGCGTGAAGATATTCGACAGGCTGCAGAGCAGAATATGTTTCATATCTATACAGCAGCACAGGTAGAAGACGTAATGGAATTATTAACCGGCCTGCCTGCGGGTAAGCAGAGTAAGGCAGGCAATTATCCCCGTAATAGCTTTAACTATAAGATTCAGCAACGCATCAGTGAACTGCGCAAGCAGGAGCAGCTGGCAAAGAAAGGCAAAAAAGCCAGCACAACAAAACCGGCTAAGAGCAACAAGCCATGATCAGAAAACAGCAGAGTGATGGTCAACAGACGGTTATTCTGACAGTCGATGCAATCAGTTACTCCAACAGGACAGTAGACCTGGCAATTGCAATTGCAGCCATCGGTGAGGGACATTTACAGGGGCTGTTTATTGAAGATGTTGATTTGTTAAGCGTTGCAGAATTGCCGTTTACCAAAGAGATCTCCTACCATACTGCTCAGGCGAGGCTGACAGATCTGCATTCCACACAGAGAACACTGCGTAGCCTGGCAGATAAATTTAGAAGATACCTGGAACAATCGGCACAGGCTTCGAAGGTTGCCTGTAGTTATGATTACCGCCAGGGTCGGGTGCTGGATATAGGCACGGCTGCTGAATCTGATATTAGTTTTATCGTTATCGGACAGGGGAGGGCCCAGGGACGGACAAACCGATTAAAAAGCCATGCTCGTCAAACTATACAGCGCATACTGGTGATAGAAGATCATACGCCTTTCCTGCTACAGGCGCTCAGGGTGGTGCTTAATCAGATGCACAAACAAAAGGCCGAAATCACTTTACTTACTCTGAGCCATTCAGAATCAGAAGCTTCCATTGCCAGGCAAATAGAGACAATCGCTCACTCCGATTCACGGGTAACACTACATCAATATAACCACGATCAACTGTCAGAGATACTTGCCACAACGGCCTCTCGTTATGACTATGCCGTGGTCTCAAAAAATGAAAGCCCTGAAAACCTGACTGAAATAATCAATCAGTTAAGTTGTCCGATTATTCTGGTCAATTAAGTGTTATTTTTCAGACTAGTCTCAATGAACCCGGTAAGAGGTATGACAGGCGACACATTGCTGCATAACTTCTGATAAAGCACCAAAGGCTTTGCCCAGACCGCCATCAATATCTGCATCTCTTGCACTGAGCGCAAAACGGCTGGCGGCACGGTGCATTTCAGTACCGATAGCAGCCATTTCTTTAGGCATAATCTTCGACATATGTGCAGCACCATGCAACGCCATGGAAGACATACCCAGTCGAGACTCGGCCACATCGGCGGCCTGATCGTATTGACCTGAGGACAAAGAAGCTGTGATTTCCTGCAAGGCAGATAGATGGTCGCGCATATTGCCCAACATGTGGTCTCGCATCATGGGCGGAAAATCGACCTTTATGCGCTCATCTGCCTGAACGGGCAGGGTAACCAGGGCGATCAGGAGTAAAATAGATAATTTATTCAGCATGACAAGGTTCCAGGTATGGTTAATAGTTTTTATTTAAGCTGCTATTGTCGTCGATCAGATATAAAAAAGGCAGCCATTTGACTGCCTTTGTTGCTTTCACTGGTCTTACAAAATCAGATTCTAGGGCGACCAGGGCATCATATCGCGCATGCCTTTCATAGCTGGTGCGACATTGTGGGTCATTATATTCAAATCCCTGCTCATCTGGCCCATGCTACGGTTGAGTCTATCCATATTCGTATTCATCTGACTGGTATCCTCACTCATGACATCCATCCGGTTAGACATGTTTTCTACCGAGGCTCGCATGCTGTGCATATCTGTGGACATGCTGGTCATCGCGGTTTCCATGACTCGTACCACGTAGAACATGTAAATAATAGCAATAATAGCGATGATCATACCCGGGATAGCAATCCAGCGATTACGCCCGGAACTATGCTCCTGTAACTTACCCAGGCGCTCCATCTGTTTATCCTGGATCTTTTTCTGTTCTTCCAGTTGTTTCAGTGTTTGCTCATGATCCTGCATGATGGATTCACTGAGAGATTTGATCATAGACATGTTGCGATGTTCTATATCCTGACTGCTGTCTTCTGCTTTGGTAAATGCACTGCCTATGGTTTCGTAAAAACGTGACATTTCCTGTTCACGTTCATTTTCCTTGAGCGTAGTTTGTTGAGTTATGCTGGCGAAGCCTTTACCAATCTCTTCAACCAGACTGCTGATATGACGATCACGATTCTGGTTTTCAGATCGCATTTCATTGATGATGGCCTGTAGGGCCAGCAGGCTTTCTTTTGAACTGTCCGTTGCGTTTGTATCTGAGTCACTTGTAGACTTTTCTGTCGCAGCTTTTTTGACAGATGCCTTTGTTACTGTGGCTGCCTTTTTGACGGGCGCTTTTGCTGTCGCTGCTTTTTTGGGAGGAGCTTTTTTAGTTGCTGCCTTTTTAACCGCAGCTTTCTTTGACGTTGCTTTTTTTACCGGGGGTTTTTCTTCAGGGGATGTCTGTTCTGGTTTGTTATCGTTTGAATTATTTTCAGCCATTAGCCTGTACCTTTATTAAGTTTTGTTATGCAACTCCTGATACATACAGAGTTTAAATATAAGCAAATGATTATATACTAAAGTATAAAAATTTCTATGACATATTTCGATTGCGGGGTGTTTTAATCTGTAAAAATCAGCCCGTCAGTCTGATTAACCGTGTCGATCAGCCAGGGTAAGGTGTCAGCGGAAAATTGAAACAGGATAGAAAGTGATTAAAAATCAAAGGTATAACCGGCCATGGCAATTTCTCAATATTTACTAAGCAGTGGGTTTTTTAATTAATCCGCCAGCTTGATAACTGTTATCATCGCCCCCATTTCGAAAACTGATTTGAATTTAACTAACGCGTAAGCCACCCCCTATGAAAACTGACCAGATACAACGTAAATTTCTGAATCAATATCAACCATCTGATTTCACTATCGATAAAGCCGATCTCGAGTTCAGGTTAAACGAAGGCGAAACTACGGTTACCAGTCATCTGAGTATGCGTCGTTTAAGCAGCAATCTTCAGGCGGCATTACAACTGGATGGTGTGGGTTTGCAGATCATTGATATCCGGCTGGATGATGATTACCTGGACGATTCTGATTATAAATACGATGGTGAAGTGCTGGTCATACCCAATGTGCCGCATGAGTTTGAACTGATCACCCAGGTAAAGATTGATCCGGCGCAGAATAAAAGTCTGGAAGGTCTTTACCAGAGCAATGGCAATTACTGCACGCAATGTGAAGCTGAGGGTTTTCGCCATATTACTTTTTATCTGGATCGTCCCGATGTGATGTCAGTGTTTACCACTACGGTATGGGCAGATAAGGAGTCATATCCGGTATTGCTTTCTAATGGTAATAAGGTCGATTCTGGGGAAGAGGGTGGCCGACACTGGGTGAAATGGTTCGACCCTTATCCGAAGCCCTGTTATCTGTTTGCGCTGGTAGCGGGCAATCTTGCGCAGGTGAGCGGCAGCTTTACTACCCAGTCCGGACGGGAAGTGGCGCTGGAGTTTTATACTGAACACCATAATAAGGAAAAATGTGACCATGCCATCGAGTCGCTGAGAAAAGCGATGCGTTGGGATGAGCAGGTGTTCGGGCTGGAATACGATCTGGATCTGTACATGGTAGTAGCTGTGGATGACTTTAATATGGGCGCCATGGAAAACAAGGGCCTGAATGTATTCAACACCAAGTATGTGCTGGCCAATCAGCAAACCGCTACCGATACCGATTATCTGAATATTGAAGGTGTTATCGCACATGAATACTTTCATAACTGGACAGGTAACCGCGTTACCTGTCGCGACTGGTTTCAACTGAGCCTGAAAGAAGGCCTGACGGTATTTCGTGATCAGGAATTCAGTGCAGATATGACTTCACGCGCGATACAGCGCATCAATGATGTTCGTGTGCTGCGAGCACACCAGTTTACTGAAGATGCAGGTCCAATGGCTCATCCTGTACGTCCTGCTTCCTATCTTGAAATCAATAACTTCTATACCACTACCGTTTACAATAAAGGTGCCGAAGTGGTACGTATGTACCAGACTCTACTGGGTAAGGAAGGCTTCCGTAAAGGCATGGATCTGTATTTTAAACGCCACGATGGTCAGGCGGTGACTACCGATGATTTTCGTATGGCCATGCAGGATGCGAATGATTTTGACCTGACGCAGTTCCAGCGTTGGTACGAGCAGTCGGGTACACCGATAGTCAATATTCAACGGATCTACGATGCAGAAAATAAGGTGCTGACCCTGTGGGTTAAGCAGGATGCCAGGGCCACCAAAGGCGAACCCAATCAGCCATTCCATATTCCCATGAAGATTGCGCTTTTCGATCATCAGGGCAATGCTCTGGCACTCAATGAGCAGGGTGATAGCGAACTGGTGCTGAATATAACGCAGGCGGATGAAAAGTTTGAATTCAACAATATCAATGAGAATGCGGTGGTATCTGCATTTAGAGAATTTTCTGCACCGATAATTCTGCAAACCGATTTAAAACCGGATGAACTGGCACTGTTGATGTCCTGTGACAGCGATGCCTTCAATCAATGGGATGCCGGGCAGCAATATGCAACCCAGGTGATGCTGGAGTTGATCAATAGCGACGAAATCACACAAACCGAAAAGCTGGAAGGCTTGCTGGTCGCCATTGAAGCCTTATTGAACAACAGCCAGCTTGATAAGCCTTTACTGGCAGAAATGCTTTGTCTGCCGGGAGAGAAATATCTCGCTGAACAATGTACGCCAATTGATGTGCATAAAATTCATCGCGCGCGAGACTTTGTGAAAGGACTGATTGCACAGCGTTTCGAACACAAGATTCTGTCTCTCTATCATTCACTACAGGATTCAGGCGAGTATAAAATCGATCATCAGAGCATAGGCAAGCGCACGCTTAAAAATGTCTGTCTGGGCTATCTCACCCATCTACAGAAAACTGAATACTTTGAGCTGGCGCGTACACAATTTGATTCAGCCAATAATATGACCGATCAAATGGGCGCATTGAACGCTATGGTCGATTATAAAAATACTATCCGCGATGCAATGTTCGAGAGCTTCTACCAGCAATGGTCGGATACTGCTCTGGTGGTCGATAAGTGGTTCAGCGCACAGGCTTCAGCCAGCTACCCCGAAGCACTGAAAGAGATTCTATCACTAGAACAACATGAAGCCTTCAATCTGATGAATCCGAACAGGGCACGTTCATTGATTGGTGCATTTCAGGCCAATAACGTGGTGTTTCATGATACCTCGGGAGCAGGTTATCAGTTTCTTGCCGATAAGGTGATGGAGCTGGATAGTTTTAATCCACAGGTTGCATCCAGAATGGCGGGGGCTTTTTTGAACTGGAAAAAGCTGGTGCCAGAACTGGGTGAATCGATGAAAAAGCAGATTCTACGTATCCAGTCCAAACCTGACTTATCTAACGATGTCGCTGAGCTGATGGCGTCCTGTCTTGCTGAAGAATAGTGATTGATAATCTATTCACGGTACAGAAAACACAGATAGACCTGGTTATTCCAGGTCTTTTTGATCTGCCTCTGTATGAAATCGATGAGGCGAAATTACAGCAACAAACGCCTGCTTTACATCGTCTGTTTCGCTTTGCTAGAAGACAAAATAATACCCGCTTTGATATCGATGACATATTGATAGATATCTTGGACCTGAATCAGGCTGCCTTGCCTTATGCGCATGCCTGTAAAGCCCTGGATACCGGCTATGGTCTGCTGTTTAAGCCTGTGCACCTTAAAGCTGATATGAATAATGCGCTGGTATTTCCAGTGGCTGAATCTGATGAAAACATCAACCTATTAATCAATGACTTACGGGGTTATTTTAAAGTTGATTTTGATGTTCAGGCATTAGCCGATAATCTCTTCCTGATGCAGCTGCATACTATTCAACCTACGCTTGAGGTACCTCATTACCTGTCGGCTACCGGTAAAAAAGTCACCCATTATCTGGACCAGGCGAAGAGTAATCTGGAGTGGTTTAAGTTGTTTAATGAAATCCAGATGTTTCTATTTCAACATCCAGTGAATCAGTATAGACAGCAGCAGGGGCAACCATTAATCAATAGCCTGTGGTGCTGGGGTGCTGACAGCTGGCAAAGAGAAACCCGGGACAACCGCTTATGGTTTAGCGATGATAGTGAGATGCAGGCTCTGGGTAAGCTGTATTGCGGTGATAGTGACGGGCTGGATGAAATACCACTGGATGGCTTACAGGCACCTGCGACTGTAGTCGATCTGAGTATTATGCGCTGCCTGAAAGGGTACTCGACGCAGCCGCTGTTGCAGCTATTAGTTGATATTGAGCAAAGGTATCTTAATACCTTGCTGGCATCTGCCTCACATCGAATTCAATTACATGCAGGGTCTTCAGTTAATCTGCTGTATCAGCACAGCATGACCCTGAAATTATGGAAAAAAAGGGTCAGTCTTTCACAGCTACAGGGTTAAAAATTGATTAGAATCTACTAATGTGATGTTTTCTCTTAGCGCTGGGGAATAATATCAACTAGAATCTACGCCGTTTTTATACTCAACAGGGATATAATGATTCTAATTGGCGTACTGGTCCTTATTCTTTTGGGGTTTCTCACAGAGGAACCTATTGTCTTTCTGTCCATTGCAGTTCTTGCTGCTATTTTTTTACTGAATCGAAGTTTTAAGTCGCGATTGACTGACCTGCAGCAGCAACTGGATTTACTCAAACAAAAGCTTGCCGCAACAGAAACAGAAGCTATAGCTAAAAGAGCTGCGCAGTCAGTGCAAACTGCTCAGCCAGTATCTACTATTCAGTCTGAAGAAAAACAACCCCAGGAACCACAACCTGAAGCCCTTAAATCTGATCAGGCTGATAAAGAATTTGTTATCGAGCTTGATGTCCCAGATGATGCCGTAGAACCCGAAAAGCCGCCCAGAGCACAGGCTGCCTATACTGCCCCGCAGCCATCAAAGCAAGTTGAGTACAAACCCAATAAATTTGACGAGCTACTCGGCAGGCTATCTCAACTGGTGGTGTCTTATTTCACCGATGGCAACATCTTCGTACGCGTTGGTTTACTGGTACTGTTTTTTGGCGTGGCTTTTCTACTCAAGTATGCTGCAGAAAACTCACATATCCCTGTAGAGTTTCGTTTTCTCGGGGCTGCAGCGGGTGGCTTTGCGCTGGTATTTGTGGGCTGGCGTCTGCGACTTAAAAAGGAGATCTTTGCGCTGCTGCTACAGGGCGGTGGTATCGGTATTATCTATATCACGATCTTTGCAGCCCATCGTTTCGCGGGTCTGATTCCGTCCAGTCTTACTTTTGTACTTCTGGTTGCGTTTACCTTGATTACCACGGCACTGGCGGTATTACAGAACTCTCGCTCACTCGCTATGTATGCTGTGCTGGGCGGGTTTCTGGCACCGATTCTGGTGTCTTCAAATAGTGGTAACTACATCGGACTGTTTAGTTATTACGCCGCGCTCAATCTGGTTGTTTTTGCTGTGGCCTGGTTTAAGTCCTGGCGTCTGCTCAATATCATGAGCTTTGTGTTTACCTTTGGCGTGTACGGCCTCTGGTTTGCCAGCTCTTATCGAGAAGAAATGCTGCTACCGGCGGGACTATTTCTGCTATTGTTTTTTGTCATGTATAGCGTGCTCGGCGTGTTGTATGCGTTAAAACAGGAACAGAACTTAAAAGGCATAGTAGATGGCACACTGGTGTTTGGTACACCATTGATCTGTACCTCGATAGGTATGGTTATGTTGCGTCATCTGGAATATGGCATCGCAATCGCCAGTATCTCTCTGGGTATCTATTATGTCGTGCTGGCACGTTTTTTATGGAGCAGAATTGGAGAACAGACGCGTCTGCTGGCAGAGTCCATGCTGTCTGTCGGTGTTGTGTTTATGACGTTAGCCATCCCTTATGCTCTGGATGGCAACTGGACCAGTGCTACCTGGGCGCTGGAAGCTGCGGGTATATTATGGGTTTCACTGCGCCAGAAACGCTTTTATGCGCAGATTTTTGCGATTGTACTACAGGCAGTTGCAGGCGCTTTCTTTATTCTGAAAAGTGCTTTTGACCTTGGAGATACAGTATGGATGAATCCGGCATTTCTAGGCGGCAGCATGATAGCACTGGGCTCCCTGATTTCTGCGCGCCTGCTGTATCAGGAAGATAGCAATCATAGATTACAACAGGCCCACTGGCTGTTTTATGCATGGGGCCTGGGCTGGTGGTTAGTCAGCTCAGTGATTCAGATTGATCACTATATCGATAATCAGGTTTTCGCAGTATTACTGCTGTTAATAGTGACCGCTTCATTGTTAATGTATGTAGATCGTATACGTCAATGGAACTGGCTACCTGCTTCATATACCCAGGCAGGATTGTTACCGGTGCTTTATTTTACCGCGCTGGTTTCATGGCAGGATGGTAATTACTTTTTACAGTTTCCTGATTTAACAGGCTGGGTTTTAGCTCTGGCACTTAATTATTTCATCGTATTTAAACTTGAAGACATAAAATGGCCCAGGATTTATTATCAGGGCTTATATAGCGGCTTCTTCTTTCTGGTCGTGTGTATGCTTTCGGTCGAGCTAAATGCACGATTCTACGTGCTGATACCCGGTGCAGGTGATGCCTGGTCAGCTTTATTAACGGTTTTACCTCTGTTTACCATCTGGTGGGTCAGGCAGGGCAGGCTAGCTGTGCTACAGCGCTTTGGTCAGCCACTACAGTTATCTATTACTGCTTTAATGGTTGCTTATGTGACGCTGTGGGTATTTTTTAATAACTTTAGCAATGATGGCAGTTCCTACCCCTTACCATTTATACCTTTACTCAACCCGGTTGATCTGGTGCAAATCGTGTTCACTATTGCTGTTTTACGTTCAATGAAATTACTGGGTAGTGAGATCGAACAATATAAAAACATCATATATAGCGCTCTGGGTGGCCTTGCCTTTATCTGGGTGAGTACACTGTTTTTACGCAGCATGCATCACTATATGGGTATACCGTTTAACATTGAGCGTATGCTGCTGGATAACACTGTTCAGACCGGGTTGTCGATACTTTGGACCCTGATAGGTATGTTAGCCATCCTGTATGCATCACGTAAATCCATGCGGCCGCTATGGGTAGCAGGTGCAATTCTGATAGGCATCGTGATTGTAAAACTGATTTTCGCAGACCTTAGAGCCAGTGGCACTATTGAAAGGATTATTTCATTCCTTGCTGTGGGCGGACTACTGGTCGCCATGGGATATTTTTCACCCATACCACCGAAGAAAGATGATGAATCAATGCCTGAGAAGAATCAGGATAAAGAGCTTGCAGGAAAGCCAAATGAATAAGTTATTATTACTCAGTCTTGCCTTACTGGTTATTATACCGGCACAGGCTAAAACGGTTTTTGAACTCAAAGATTATGCCTGGCAGTCAACAGTAACAGCCAGCGATGATGATTTGCAGAGGATTGATTTAACGGTAGATATTCTTAAAGGGATGAGTAATGCTCAGGCAGCAGATATCGCAGTCTTTGATGCTAATGGCCAGGCATTACCCGCTATGCTGCGTAAAAAAACTTCACAAACTAAAGCTGCTCAGATCGATCTGTCTTTTCATCAGTTTAATCGAGAATATGTAACAGGGACCGCCGGTAAGTTAACAATAGATCAGCAGCAGGTCGATAGTGAAAACAATCAAGTCAGTCGCCTTGAGTATGAGCAACAATTAGCAGTAAAGGAAAATCGATCAGATTATATTATTGAACTCACTGATCAACAGATGCAGCAGGGGATAAGTGATATAGAACTGGAGTGGACGCATCAACCGGCAACAGATTTTCTCAAACTGACTATACAGGTTGCTAATGATCTTGATCACTGGAAAACCATACAGTCCGAAAAAAATCTGTTTAATGAACAGGGCCGTAAAGGAGAATGGGTAACATTGACTCAGTTACCGACTCAATATCGATATATTCGACTGACTCCTCATAAGGAAATCAGTGAGTTCAATTTGATCAGGGCAACAGGCAAATATGTAACCACAACTGAAGCTCCAGATCTTATTTACCAAACAGATTCGGCATTAAAAGAAGATGCTAAGCATGCTGGGTATTATCACTTTCAGCAGCCGTTTAAAGTGGATGCTAAAGGTATGATTCTGGTATTACCACCAGGATATTTTATCTCAGGTTCACTGTATGGCAGTAATAATGGGTTTGATAAAAAGGTTTTGATTACCTCTAATTTAAAGCAACATAATATGAGTAATATTTCGTATAACGAACCCTTCAATATTTCTCAATATCAGTATTCAGACTGGTGGCTAAAGACCGATACAGAGCTCTCTGTACCAGTAAAGTTATCCTTCACCTACCCAGCTTATGAATTTTATTTTATCAATAATCAGCAGGGGCCTTTTACTCTGGCCTGGGGGAATTACGAGGTAAAAAGATTCACTGATAATTTAACGTCACTGCTACAAAGTCAGGGCAAAGAGGGTTACGCAAATGCATCAACCGTTGGGTATGCAAAAGCAGTAGCTGCAGGATATCAGGAAATACAAACTGCCAGTGGTATTACGCGTCAGAACAAAGCTCCGGTAATGCCCTGGAAGACCTGGTTGTTATGGGCCGTTTTATTGATCGGAATATTAATCACCGGACGCATGGCTTACACCCTGTTTCGAGATATGAATAGTCAATCGTCTTGAGTAAGAACAAACCAGACATTGTATTCAAGCAGCGTGTCGCTGATGCTAAATTTCAGTCAGATGAAAGCAATCTGCATCCACTGTTGCAGCGAATTTTCAGTGCAAGAGGATTATCAAGCTATACTGAAACGCGCTACTCGCTAGCTAAGCTATTATCTCCAGATCAAATTACGCAGCTGTCTGATGCTGCAAAATTATTAGCGCAGCATATACATCAACAATCATCGATTATGATTTTGGGTGATTATGATGCAGATGGAGCAACCAGCACGGCGCTATGTGTGCGGGCCTTGAATATGCTGGGACATAATGAGGCCAGCTTTCTACTACCAGACCGGGTGAGTGATGGTTATGGTGTATCAGCTAATGTCGCACAACGTGTGATTGATTTAGCGCCTCAACTGGTGATTACAGTTGATACTGGTATCGCCAGTTTTAAGGGTCTGGGTATGCTCAAACAGGCTGGCATAGATGTGATTATCACTGATCACCACTTACCAGCAGAAGAATTACCTGATGCCAATGTCATTGTTGACCCCAATGCCTTTGCACAAAGTGCGGGTAAAAATCTGGCCGGGGTTGGCGTTGCATTCTATCTGATGCTGGCAACACGTGGTGCATTACGCGAGTCTGGCTATTTCGAAAATAAAACAGAACCTAATCTTGCGGAGTGTCTTGATCTGGTTGCCATTGGAACAGTTGCTGATCTGGTACCACTGGACTATAACAACCGTATCCTCGTCACTGAGGGTTTAAAAAGAATTCGGGCCGGCGCCTGTTCTAAAGCGATCAGTAAGTTGATTCAGCTTACCGGTAGAACACAAAAATTTCTTACCAGTCAGGATATAGCATTCACTCTGGCACCAAGGATTAATGCAGCAGGTCGTCTGGACGATATGAGTATAGGTGTTCAGGCATTACTCTCACAGGATGAGGCAACAGCAGCTGCGTTGGCTTTTGAACTGGATAGCATCAATAGCTACCGGCGAGAGTTGCAGGGAGAGATGACCCAACAGGCGATGCAAATGCTGCCTGATATCGATAAGCATAGCATGGAGAATACGCAGTTTAGTCACGTGCTATATGAGGAAAGCTGGCATGAAGGCATAGTCGGTATCATTGCATCCAAAATAAAAGATATGACATTCCGACCTTCGATAAGCTTTGCAAAATCGGAAGAGGGGGCTCTTAAAGGATCTGGTCGTTCCATTCCCGGTGTGCATATGCGCGATATGCTTGATCTGGTCGATAAACAGTCACCCGGTATCATTCGACGCTTTGGCGGACATGCCATGGCTGCAGGCCTGACCATAGAAAAAGAGAGTCTTGAGATATTTAAACAAAGCTTCGAGCAGGTTTTAAAGCAACAAATAGATCCTGCCTGTTTCGATAATGTTGTGTATTACGATGACGAAATATCTGCCGCTGATATTAATTTAGAAATGGCATTAACGCTAAGAGAGTCAGGCCCCTGGGGACAGCGCTTTCCAACCCCCAGTTTTATTGGAGAATTCAGGGTACTCAATCAGAGAATTCTCTCAGATAGACATCTGAAGTTAATATTGAAACGCGAAGGTCAATCAGATCCGGTGGACGCTATATTATTTTATGCGACCGATAAAGAGCTTAAAACGAATTATCAGACAATCAAGATACATTACGAACTTAGCGTAAATATCTATCGAGAATTAGAAAGCGTGCAGCTGATGATTCGGCATATTATATAGGGAGTCTCTGACTAATTCGACATGGCGACAGAAAACCGAACCTTCGTTTTCTACTATCTTCCACTGTTAAATCAAATAAGTGGACAGTAAAGGAGACTCCAGCTGGCATCAATTATTCCTCAAGATTTTTAAATATCTACATTTCAGCTAGAGTTAATATTAAAACGTATATAATTATCTTTATTTTATGGTTTTGATTTTTATAATGCTGCACCCAGAATCAGGGTTTATACTCAATGAGTGACTATCTGGTAGCCAATTGCCCACCCAAAGCTGAAAATCAAAAGAATGTTTTAAAGGGATGAAATTTTAACAAGCCTAATTTGCAAATGAAAAATTTAATAGTATTTATAAAACAACTGGTGATCTGGATTGTTCCTTTTATAGGGCTACATTTTTATTTGTCCGCCCAATACAGCATATCTCTGAGTGAGTTGGCCATGTGGTGGAGAGATCACTACACATTAACAGTAAATGCTTCTATCAAGTTAATAGCGTTCGCTGTTTTGTTTTTCTTGTTTTCTATCCAGTTCACCAGTTTACTAAATTCACTATATCTACGCATTTTTGGGCGTAAGCGCTCACTGGTTTTTTTGGGCTACCTGGCAAAAAGTACAGCAATGTATTATCGAGCGAACGATAAGAGTAAAAAGATATTCTCAGATCAAAATGATGATAACGAATTCAATTATAGTTTTAACGATATTAATCGATTAAAAACCTTTATCATCTTACCTTTTACCAAAGACAGCAAGGTCAGTAGAAAAAAACATTTCCACCCTTATTCAATCTTAACACGCAGCATGTTGTCCCTGTTCCTGTTGATGCCTGTGTTAGCTGCAATACATGCAGTGGCAATACCGGCTTATAATCCGGAGCAAAGTGATGGGCCTGTATTATCCGGCAGTGCTATAGCCAGTTTTGATCAGGTGTTATCTAATCTGTATTTAAATATATTCTATCTGGCTGTAGTGTTTTTTCTTAGCCTGACTTTAGCCATGTATTTCTCCAACCGACAGACTCATGAAAAACCAGGAAAACAGGTTGAGCCATTACCAGAAAATATTGCCCCTAAGAACATTGTTACCGGCAAGCCATTAATAATTAATAAAACCACTATCGAAAAATACGATGAATATACACA
Organism: Gammaproteobacteria bacterium; assembly: GCA_050306135.1. Lineage (GTDB taxonomy): Bacteria > Pseudomonadota > Gammaproteobacteria > JACNJF01. The sequence continues at coordinate 6,046 of JBNLGQ010000003.1, read as the reverse complement.
ATTGAATACTCATGCAGATACAGGGTTTCGCAGGGTCTCATTTGAATTCAGTAATGAATTTAATCCGCCGGTTTATGTAACATTAAAGTTTGATGGAAATAAATATCCAGACCTGGAAGAACAGATTAAGGTATCTATCAAGTCTAAAAAGACTATGGATTTACAACTGACGGGTAAGTTGAGATTGAAGGTGATTGAAGAGGAGGAAGAGGGTGAAAGTGAGGGGAAATCTGTGTGACCAGTACTCACTGGGTGAGTTTGGTACCTGGATCTCCTCATTTTAGTTTCAGCATTTTTAATTTATTGTCAAATTTGAGATTGTCTACAATCCAGTTACACTTTGTTTGACTAAGAACTAGCGAGGTGTGAAAAGTGTCCAACTGACACTCGTTTAAATAAGCTGGACTTAGTCATAAGTTAAGGAGCCTCTAATTATCTAGCAAAAATTCGAGACTAAATCGATAGTGATCATGCTTTTAACCATTATTTTGGTAACGAATCTTTGTCGGTGGCGAAATATATGCTTTTAATAAAATATAATCTGTGAGAACTTATTTACCATTCATTAAGGAAATCATTATATGGCTGCTGCCCTTTGTAGGGTTGCATTTCTACCTAAATGATATCTATAACCTGACTTTATATGATCTTGCATCATGGTGGGTAAATAACTTTTCCAGTACCGAAGATGCCTTTGCCAGAGTGATCGCATTCACCATTTTATTCCTGCTATTTTCATTACCTGTAACCAGCCTTATTAATACCATTTTTTTAGGCATTTTAGGGCAAAGGCAGACATTGGTTTTTTTAGGTTACTCTTCAAAAAATATGGCTATGTACTATCTGGCAGAGGATAGCAATCGCAGCGTATTTTCCGCTTACGACATTGACAGAGAATTTAATTATAGTTTCAATGATGTTAATCGCTTGCAATCATTTATAAGAATGCCTTTCGCTAAAAATACCGCCGGCATTAAAAAACAACATTTACACCTTTATACATTCTTAAGTCGAATCATGTTTTCGGTGTTTTTATTGTTGCCTGCTTTAGCTGCAATTCATGCAGTCGCATTGCCTGCTTATATTCCTGTCACTAATGCCAGGATTGTGCTAACAGGTGATTCAATGGCAAGTTTTGACCAGGTGATATCTCTTTTTTATTTAGATAGGCCTTCAGCAACTGTAGTATTTTTCGGTAGTGTATTACTAGCGATGTTTTTTTCAAAAAAAATTAAAAATGATGAAACAGGAAAAATTGTCAAACTGTTACCAAAAAACATTTCTGCAAGGAATGTAGTCGTCGGTAGACCTTTACAAATTGAACCAATATACGACAAACACTACGATCAATTTAAAGAAAAACATGTGACATATGATACGGGTTTTCGTTGTGTTACATTTGAATTTGGAGATCATTTCAATCCCCCGGTCTATGTCACTTTTAAATTCGATAAAAATAGATATCCGGCTCTTTCTGTTCAGGTTAAAGCTAATATTAAATCCGCTGCCACAATGGAAATGGAAGTGATGGATAATCTGAGTTTGAAGATGATTGGAGAGGAGGAAAAGGGGGGCATATAAGCAACAAAATGGAAACCACAAGTAAGCCTTAAAGTTGGCGACAGGGATATTGTGAAGAATACTACGTCTATACCTGACTTTGGTTTGGTTAATCTTCAATTATTTCTAGAAACTTTACGCTGGCCCATTGCTCATTGTCAAGGGCCATATCCAGAAGAGACTTATGGTTTTTATTTAGCTTGTGGATATCACCTCCATTACCTATCATCAATTTGAGTACATCCAGATAGCCCTGATAGACAGCCAGGTACCGGGCATAAAAGAGTGGTTGGCAAGAAATCGTCAGTTGATCGAACAAATGAGGGCGTCCTACGCTTCCCATTGTGATTTCGATTAATTACTAACTGAATTTATTTAAACGGAGTATTTCTGTTATGGACTTCCTCAATCTTGATGCCCAGCACATAGAAACTGTAATGAACAGCCAGTTGTTTCAAGTGTCAGGAGTGATCCTAATATTTGCTGGACTTATTAAGGGTATTCTCTCAAGACAGTATGGCTTGGTGGTACGAGAGTGGGCGCAGATGCTGACAATTCCTGTGCTGACTTATGTAACGCTATTGATGTTTACGACTGATTATTATTATATCGTTCTGTACACATGGTTTATTTTAGGTGAGGGCCTGGTTTCGCTGGTATACCACTTCATTTTTCCAAAGGACTGGTATCTTGGCCCTCGTCTTAAACATCTGGTGAGCTCTAATATCGAATTGGACGAGGGAAGGTTAGAGTTCAGTTATCCTGTACCGAACAACGGAGGTTCTATTCCACCTCGAGATGAGGATTTTCTGCCTGATCATTTCGAAGATAGCCACATCGGCGTTTTAAGATATAAGAATTACCTGCGACGTACCTGGATATTCTATGATAAAAAAGGAAGCAGCTCAGCGAAGATTACTCTGGATGTGTTGGTGCATAAAATTACAGATTGTGGTGATTTAAGGCAAATTGAAAACCTGAACAAAGCTGCATCGCTACACTATTTTGTTAACTACGCAGTTCCAGAAGATTCGGAAGATGGCTTTCCAGACGAGGAATCTTATACCTACCAGCCCAAAGCTTTCAGTAATTGGCGTCCGGTGCAGATCAATGGTAGATATGCAGTTTCATACGAAATATTGAGGTCTAACCGTAGGTATCGCACTCAATATTTTCATTGTGCACTGTCCAGAGATTTATTTCTGACATTCGAATTCTACGTAATAATGGGAGACGATGAAAGTTTGTTGAAACGTACAGATCAATTGATTGAAACACTGCTAAGCGGTTGTAACGTGGTCAGCGAAAAAAAACCGAAAAGCTCACAAGATCAGAGCAATTCAGATCTAGAGGATCAAACTCAGCAGTTCAAACTAATGCCTCCTCAATTCGATCATTTCAATGTCATATTACCGAGCGATGAAGATTACAAACTGGATCTAAGGGCACATGCCAGAGACGAGGTCGAATGGATGGTATTCGAAAACTCCGATCTGTTTTACGGCTGGTATCAAGACCAGGTAAGAGCTGTATGTGATGATTACAATAAACTCAGGAAAGCATTCATCGATAGACAGGTGGAAAAATACCGGGTGTAGTTAAAGTTTGTTTCGGCAATGGGAAGTGTATTAATTAAATAGGTGAATAAACTATGCAGGTGATGTTGAGTAACGAACAAATGTAAAACCGATAAATTATGAGCGATATAGCTACCTTTTTTCGTGACCGAATTACACTGTGATCTTAATTCAAATTAATTGTCAGACGTTTCGTCCTGTTTAAACGCGTGTTTGCGAAACTCAGGGCTATTCCAGTCTAGTGGTGGGTATTCCGAAACCAGTGAAGTATCCTCTAGACCAGCCAAAGCTGCTTGTTGTTGTGCCAGGGCTTCAGGTGAAAGTTCAACTTGAAAGCTATCGATGATTTGATCGATCAATGCGAACATGGTCGTCGGACTTACATGCCTATCGAATTCGTCCTGAGTTGGTGGAACCAAGAGCTCGTGGTACAAGACCTGGTACGGAAAAAACAGCACTGAAACCATGAGTTGATTTGAGATGGGAAAAAACAAGAAATGTTGTCGACTAGCAGGTTGCACAGTTTCATCCGAAATTACATTTAGTCTGGCGGCAACCGTCGGTAGTTTTGTATAAGGATGCCAATCGACGGGACCTATAGAGTAGCATTTTCCTCCCTTTGTCCTACTGGTGCTCCCTGCATGAAGATATGTTAAATAGTCACCCAACATTTGTTCAAAAGCTCGGGGATGAAACAAGGAGATATCGGGGTTAGCATAATTGACAGGCTTTAACAAGGTAATATCCATACCCAATTCCGCACGAATTCCCGTGAACCAGGGGCCATAGAACGCCCAGGAATGATCGAACAGTTTCCAATACCTCCAGTCAAAAGGTACCGATAGCCTTTCATTGCGTGACTCATAAAAAGCAATCCTATCGGAACGATAACTTTTATCCGGCAGCGTGGGTTTATGAGGTCTTCGCGGTCGGTGCTTTGGTACCATAAATTGAATTTTTGTGCCATCGATTGTCGTTTTGAACGTTCTCGACCAAGCAAAACTTGGACCTTCAGGCACCACCGGTCCATTTGGTTCTCTCAATTTGATGCGCACATTCATCATGGGATTTGTCCTAATACTTTTTACTTTTGAGCTTTTTGCCCGCTGTTCTGACTAACCCGGCCACTGTAAACAGCCCTCCCGCCAGGCCGAGTACCATCGACCCTGGTAAGGTTATCGCCGAGCCAGCCACTGCCAACATAGCTCCAGCAATACCGTAGCTGGCGCCAGCTACCGATAAGCCTTGACCTGTGGCACTGACCAAGCTTTTACCGGTTTCTTTATTGGCTCCAACTTCAATATGCAGGATATGTCCCTGGATCTCATCTAACGTCCAACCCGTCTTTTTCTCGCTTGATTCCAGTCCCAGTTGTTTTGCCAGGTCTTTGATCTCTTTGTCACTGGTTGTAGGGCGATTGAGAAAAATCGCATGCTTCTTCAGCTCCTTAAGGCCTTTTTCACGAGACAGTATTTGCAGGGCTCTGGTCAATACAGCAGAGCCGCCCCAGTCAGAATACCATAACACCCCTTTGATATTGCGTGCCTGGTACATGGTATTGGCTAGCAATATCGCAGACTTAACAATCTCCCTATCTCTTGAACCCGCCAGTGCCTTGCTGGCTTTTTTCAACCCTACAATGCTGCCAGTGCCCCGTGTGTAATGCATATCAAAACCATCGCCCTGAACTATTCGTTTCATCGTCGTATCGGTTTCAATCAGGTCTTTGCGTATCGCACCAGCAGTCACATGAGGATCATCGGAGGCCATACCGGTAATCACAACCGGGCGATAATCTTTTTCCAGAATCTGTCCATCGTGTTGAAAGTCAGGTTTGTCACGTTCATTTGCTTTAACACGCCACAACCCTGGCTCCATACTATCCTCTTGAAGCGCCATATAATTTGTATCGGCTTTCAAGTACATCAACATATAGGTCCCATCAGGTCTATCTTCAAGAGTAGCTGTCACTCCCGGAAGGACCAGATAGAAAGCACCTTTGCCGTAAGCAATTCCGGCTTTTTTCTCGATATAGATATTGTCCTTGGCCAGTCGTCCGACAGTCAGCCCGTTGATGCCATTGACGATTAATCCCGCCCAGTAATTACCATTGTTCGCTAGTTTTACCAGATCGTTGAAAATGGGCAGAGCCTGTTGCGAGCATAATACACGCTTTCCCGCCTTTTTCCCGGCAATAACAGGATCAGCGACTTTCCCTTTAGCCAACGTAGTCTTTTGCGAATTTAGAAAACCGGGGTGTTGATAGGTATTTGGCACAGTGATTCTCCTTAATCTAGAATTTTTGAATGAATATAGTTAATTAGTAAAGTGTGAATGCGATAGTAAGTGGATCTTGGATTTGTATATCCTTATTACGGTTGCAGTGAAAAATTAGCGGAAGAATAAACGCTATGTCATCCGCCCGCAAGTCTCCTAATGGTGTTTAATAGCCAAATGTGAACCATTACTATTGATAGTATTTTTATAGAATGTGGAAAAACTAATCGCAGATCCAGTGGAAGATGAATGATAAAACTATAGATACAAAGCCACTAAAATAACTGAGGACACCTAATGGGTGACCCCCAGTTATTTCAAGACGACATGCCAAGCGTTTGTTGCTGCGGGATTGATAATGGGGTTTCCAGGTTTGGTAATAGTCGGCTTACCTGGATTGACCGAGCAGTAGCTCCGGTTAAAACCAAAGATCATGAATCACAGAGCGGGCTTTTTATCGTAGACAGGCCATGTGACATAAATTGCCGCCGTTAATCAGTAATGGCGCTACCCAAGTGGGTGATTTTTAGTATAATCGTGCGTTCGATTTAAACACCTAACTCCTACTCAAGGACGAATAGTATGAAATCTCCTGTAAACACATCAACTACCAACAATAAACTATCTTTCAC
>JBNLGQ010000002.1:0-8216 GCA_050306135.1 Gammaproteobacteria bacterium | reverse complement strand
GACGCTCTATCTTGTTAACGGGCTCTAAAGGCACCGGGCCTTCATCGAGCTGCCATGCTGAAAACCTGTTGCTGCAGGTTTGGGCCTCACTATAATCTCTGGATTAAAATAAGGAAAATAATGGAATTTCAATCATACAAGCACCTTCACTGGAAAACCAAAAGCGCCGCTTCGCTCTGCTTTTGTTTTCCGGTGAGGTGAGCGTTAGAGATGACAAAAATATTAATCATCTCAATAAGTGCCATAATTGGTATCCCGCTTCTAATATTTGTTGCTTTTGTTTTATTTCATTCTTGGCAAGCTAGGAAACACCCGCCATCCTACGGAATCATTGATCAGAAGTATTACGTCTGCAGAAAACATCAAATATTGGAAGGCGGTATATATGGAAAAGCTCTACTATTAAAGTTTCCAGAGAATAATTCTGAGCTATGGTGCTGGAGGCATGAATGGGAAGAAATAGATCGAGAAACATTCAAAAAACTGGCAACCGAATGGTATGAGAAAGACTGGTCTAAAGAAAATGGGTTTTGGTCTGATTAACTATTCTCTAAAACATGATAATGAGACCCGGGGGGCTCGTTTATCATGCTGTCAGTAATCAGGTAAAGTTTAGTGGATACAAAAAAATGCTTGGCATGTAAAGAAGAAATACTAAAGGATGCTCTTAAATGTAGATATTGTCAGCAGATCCAAACTAAAGCGGCAAATTTACAGAACAGACCTGCTTTTAATTATTTGGCAATTGGTTTGTTGGGCATATTTATAATATGGATTGTGTATTACATAATTTCTCTTTCTTTGAAAGAGCCCTTAGAGCCAAAGTTTGAAATTACGTCATCAAAGCTATTTATGACAGAATCTGAGAAAGGTCTTAATATTCGTTGCATTGGCAATATCAATAATCCAACAATGAAGAGATGGGGTGATTTTTCGCTCCAGGCAACATTCAAAAATGTCAATGGAAGTACAATTGACGTTTTATACTCTCAACCTGAAGCAACAATATATCCTCTGTTCAGCTTTAAAGGGATAGTAAGTGGAGGTGGCAGCGCGTCAAAAGACGAGTATGTGTCGTGTGTATTATCAGTAATCAATGCTGATGATTACTAACAAGCGTCAGCACTCGGAATTGAACCTGTCAATTTTGTGGTCCCCCTTTTAGCTGCTGAAAAGAAGTGACTCGCAGGCCTGCTAGAAAGACACTACGGAGCAAGAAAAGCTAAGGCGTGTGAAATCATAAACCGGTCAGGTGCTAGATTTGAAAGAGATTGCATATCCCTTGGTTCCATAAACGCTACCTCCCTGTACACTCCTACCGCGCTTAGTTTATGCCCTTTGGGTACTCGCATTAACAGTGGGGCTGTAATCTGACCTTATTTGGCTCATATATTGAATATGTCATATCAAGTATGAATTACAATAACTACTACTTTCCAACCACTAAAACTTAAAACGATTGATTAATTTATCCAGGTCATGTGCCAGTTGAACAATTTCTTCACCCTGACTTGAAGTGATTTCAGCATCCTTACTGGTACTTTCCGACAGGTTACTGATGTTTACAATGCTCTCCTGAACGGTATGTGTAATATCACTTTGATCTCGTACAGTTTGGTTCATTTTTCCATTCATTTCATGAATGGCTGCTACACGTTGAGCGATTAATTTCAGGCTGGTATCTGCTTTTTCGACTTCCTCTTTGCGTTGCTCAGCCTGCTCCTTGGCCTGTGACATGACATTTACTGCCTCTTTGGCGCCAGACTGAAGTTGATCAATGATGCGTTCGATTTCCTGAGTAGATTCATGAGAACGGGTGGCCAGAGTCCTGACTTCATCGGCAACGACAGCAAAACCTCGACCCTGGTCCCCAGCGCGTGCTGCCTCAATCGCGGCATTTAACGCCAGTAGGTTAGTTTGTTCGGCAATTCCCTTGATCACATCCAGTACGGAGCCTACACCTTCGCTTTGTTCGTCGAGTGACTGTATGACCTGAGATGCGTTTTCAATGCTGTTGACGAGCTTTAGTATGCCTTCGATGGCTTGATTGGTTGTGCTTGTTCCGTCACGAGCATCAGCATCAGCCTGACTGGAAGCTTCTGCAACATCTACCGCATTTACAGCCAGGCCTTCGGCAGATTGTTCCAGCATCTGGATAGAATTTGCTACAGATTCGGTTTCTTTACGTTGCTGGTTAGCCGCATCCACGGTCTTCTCGGCCGATGTTGATATTGATGTTGAGCTATGGTTGAGTCGATTGACTGCTTCACTAACCAGGCTAAGGCTTTCTGAAAAATGAGAAAGTAGCTGATTAAAGGCTTTAGCAACCTGACCGATTTCATCTTCCTTATCAATATTAATGGTCTGGGTTAAATCCTGCTTTTCAGCATTTGTTGACATGATATCTCGAATTTTACCCAAAGGGTTGAGTACCACAGAACCGATATACCAGGTAATGATAATCAGGCCGACAATCATCACGGCAATATTCACACCTGAAAGGGTAAGCATATTGGCATTGATGGATTTGTCGAGGTGCTCCAGAGAATAGTCAATACGCACAGTACCTAGCAGGTTACCCGGCTCAGTAACATGGCAAAGCAGGCAGTTTGTGCCTTTATAATTATCTGTGGCAAGCATAGGAATGATGACCGTAACGGTTCGTCCATTAGCGTTTTCACCTTTAACAACCATTTCTTCCTTACTTTGTAATCCCTGTCGATCCAGATCGTCTTCTATGATCTGTTCGGGATTTCCAGCGCCGAAGATGTTTTTAACCGCATCACCTCGAATGATTTTAACCGCTTGTACGCCGTCCGTTTCCAGTAATTTTTCTCTAAGAATCGATCTTTGCGGCATTGTGCCCGAGAGCATCATGGTATTCACGTTATCAAAAAAGGTCCTTGTCATCTGTTCCGTTTTGTCTACAGCCAACTCCATGACCATATCTCTTTCATTGATCATGGTGATTGTGGTTGTTGCTGCTATCAAAAGAACAAACACTACTATTAGAACGGCAAGGATTTTATTCTTGAGGCTTTTTGCAAAGAAATTCATGTTGAGGCCTGATTAAATCTATATATGTGGTATCGGTTCATTGTATACAAACTTTAGTAATATTATTCAGTATATTAGCTGTGGTCAGTCGCAAAATCATATCGGAATTAATCTTGATCTATATCAACCACTTATCAGGAATCTGATATTTAGACAGCCAATCGTTAAATTGTTCTAATGGCATTGGGCGTGCGATCCCGTATCCCTGCAGATTAGTACAGCCCATTGATGCCAGTTTTAGGCCATGTTCTATCGTTTCAACACCCTCAGCGATAACCTCCCGGTCAAATACTCTGGCCAGTCCTATGACCCCTTCTACAATATTCAAATCATCTTTGTTAACCAGCATATCGCGCACAAATGATTGATCTATTTTCAGGGTGTCTACTGGCAGCTTTCGTAAATAGGTGAGTGATGAATAACCGGTGCCATAGTCATCCAGTGCGAAGTTGAGATTGAATGTTTTCAATTTTTCGATAACGTCAATTATTTTATCAATATCGGCAACATCACTTTCAAGAATCTCCAGTTCAATGATGCCTGGCTTTAGCTGCCTGTGTTGCAGAACCTTAAGCAGTTGTGAGATGAAGTTCTCCTGCTGTAATGTCATGGGTGAAACATTGATACTCACGCTCAGTTGTACATGGTGTCTTTGCCATTGCAGGGCCTGATTGATAGCGGTTTCTATAACCCACCAGTCCAGCGCTATCTGAGCATCTGTACCTCGTATATATGGTAAAAATTCTACCGGAGGTATAATGCCTTTACTGGGATGTGACCATCGAATAAGGACTTCTACACCGTATATTTTGGCCTCTTTTAGAGTCAGTTTAGGCTGATAGTAGAGTACCATTTCATTATCCGAAATTGCCTGCAATACCTCCTTTAGCTGCTCCTGTAAGGCATACTTTTTTCTGTCTTTATCAGCATCGAAGAAGCAAAATTGTTGTTTGCCCTGTTGCTTGGCACTATACATGGCTTGATCTGCCTGTCTGAGCAGAGTATCTATATCCTTATCTGTTTCAGAGTAAACGGCTACTCCAATACTGGCTGAAACCTGTAATTTAAGGTTCTTAATTGAATAGCTGTCAGTTACCCTGACGAGGATGTGATTTAATAGCTCGGTGGCTTCCTGCATGTCACGAACGGTTAGTAATATTGCGAATTCATCACCGCCCCATCTGGCCAGGGTATCCTCTTCACGTAAACTGGAGTTGAGGCGACTGGCAATCATTCTTAACAGCTGGTCACCTGTCTCATGTCCATATTTGTCGTTGACCTGTTTGAATCCATCGAGATCCAGATAGCAGATAATTAACTGATTGTTACTGTCTGCTTCTGCTGCAACGACTTCATAAAAATGACTGGTTAACATACGTCTATTGGGCAGGTCGGTTAAGGGGTCATAATAAGCGCTAGATTCAAGACTTTTATGCGCCTCAGAGAGTAGTTGCTCATTCCTTTTTAGTTCGGAGATATCTGTTTCTACTTCAAGTCTTGCGATTCGCCCATCATCCCAGTGTATTGCCTGAGTTTCACATTTATACCATAGGCCATTGAAGCTACTTTTAATCTCTTTAGAGATGGGGGGATTTATTTCTCCTGTTTCATCCACTAGTTGATCATTAACACAAAATGAGCAAGCCTGGTTCTGGTCAGACTGAAAGCGTTGCCAGCATTTATCTCCAAGTAGTCTATCTCCGAAGGTATCCAGGGCTTTTGGGTTGGCATACAGGATTTCATGGTTTTGCATATCGGTAACAAATACCACTGCATTCATACCATCTAATACCGATGTGAAACGGTAGTTAGATGATTTTAAATCTTCTTTAAGGTGTTTTTGTTTTTGATGGTTGTTAGAGGCTATGGTTAAGATTGCAATGATGAACAGGGCTAACAGTAGATGAATTGACCTGAGCAACCATACGTTATTGGACTGGGTTAGCCATCCACTACTGGGGATGGCATAGACTTGCCATGAACCATAGGGCAGATTGATATTTTCGCTTACGGGCTTAAGTCGGTAGATGTTTTTGTCACCAAAGAAATGCTCTCCGCTTGCACCTTTTGCATCACGTCCCTTAATGGCCAGCTGAACTTTCAGGTTATTATCTTTAAGGCCAGCCTGCTGATAGAATTTTTCTGCATCAAATACGCTGGCTAATAATCCCCATAAGCTGTTTTTTTCGTCAGATTCAAGACTGGCAGTGTACACGGGCATGCGTGCGACGAACCCTGTTCCACCCTGTTGCAATTGCAAAGGTCCGGCTAATACCAGTTTGCCACTTTCAATCACTTTGAGTGCGGCAGCTTTCTGTTGGGGATGAAGACTGTAATCCAGGCCAAGTGCAGCCTGGTTTCCCTGTACAGGATAGATAAGACTAATAATCAGGTCAGGTGCGCCGGCCAGATTACGGATGATATTAGAGTTTTTAATAATGCCCTTACTGATCCTGGCAAAGTATTGCTGATCGATATCCGGCTTGGTGGATATGACCGCAGCCAATCCCTGTACCAGTTGAATATTGCTATTAATGACGCCTTCAATCTGTGTTCGTAGTGTCGTTAATTGATTTTGTGTTTCGCTGCGCTGACGAATGATTTCCTGTTGCAGGAAATAGTCTTCAATGAAATAGTCAAAGCTTGTAATCAGTATTAAAACAGTACCAAGCAGGTACCAGAATGAGGGTTTTAATAGTGCAAGCATATACGCATTTTTTTACAGGGATAATTTGAAGGGTATTCATTACATGAATACCCTGATTGTAGTAGATGCCAGGTAAATTATTACGAATAATGCCTGTTTATGATGATATCAGGACAAACATCGATTCAGATTTCAGCAGGTGATTGAGGCTTTACTTCCCCCAACAACTTGTAGTCATCCAGAATACAGTAGATAGATGGCACCAGAAACAGCGCAATAACCGTTGCTGAAGTTAAACCAAAAGCCAGGCTGGCGGCCAGCGGAATGAGTATCTGAGCCTGAAGACTGGTTTCAAGTAGCAGGGGGGTTAAACCAGCAATGGTGGTGATTGAGGTCAGTAGTATGGGTCTAAACCGGGACCTTCCAGCTTCGCGTGAAGCCTGTTGTACAGGGATTCCTTTTTCTCTCTCCTCACGGATGAATACCACCAGTAGTATGGAATCATTAACAACCACGCCAAACAGGGAAGCCATACCAATGATGCTCGGCATGGTTAAATCCAGTCCCAATGCCATATGACCAAAGATCACACCGATTAATGCGGTTGGAATGACCATCATAACTGTCAGGGGTGCCATATAGCCCCTGAATTGAAATGCCAGCAGAATGTATAAGCCAATCATGCCCAGACCGACATTCTTTACGATTGAAGCACCTGTCTTGGATGATTTTTCGCTTTCTCCCTGTGTATCGATCATGATGTCTGGAAATTGCTGACGGATTTTCGGGAAGATATCTGTTTCGGCCAGCTTGAGCATTTCCTGGGCATTTGCCAGATTTCGTTGGACATCACCAAGTACCGTTACTGTACGTTGTCTATCTACCCGGTTGATACGCGCCCAGCCTCTATCTTCTTCAATATGAGCAACATTGGTGAGCGGAATCTGATCACCACTGACAGTGCTGATGGTGAATTGCTGAAGGTCATCGATATCCTGACGATCAGCGGCAGCAAGTCTTAGATCTATCTCGTAAGTCTCAGCGCCTACCGGAAATTCATCGATTTTGATGCCCTGATAAGCTGCACCAAGCTGAGCCGAGACACGGTTTGCTGTTATGCCCAGTACGCCTGCAGAATCCAGCAGACTGATTTTTAGTTCACGTTTTCCGGGGCGTAAATCATCGCTGATATCGACCACACCAACATAGCCATTAAACCAGTTCTGCAACATTTCAGATGCGGACTTTAATTGCTCCAGATCACTGCCTCTAAGTCTGACTTCTATGGCCCGCCCACCAGGGCCAATGGTCGGTTCAGTAAATTTCAGAGAGATAAGGTCCGGCTGCTTACCAACCGCTTCACGCCACTCATTCCTAAAGGTCTCGAGTCTGGTTTTTCGTGTTTCCGTAGACAACAGGTCTACGATGACTCGAGCAACATGAGGTCCTGTCTCATAGGCATCTGGATTCTGATTGAAGATGACCGTCATATTGTTGATCAGACTTTGTTCCTGGGGTTGTAGAGGCGTATATTTATCATTAAGGGCATAGGCAGCCTGCTCAATCTTTTCAACCAGAGACTTTGTTTTCTCCAAAGGTGTACCCTGGGGCATTAGTATGCGTGCTTCAATAATATTGCCCTCAATAGATGGAAATCCAACAAACTTTAGTTTTCCACCAGCTGGCATGGCAATCGCCAGTATAATGAGCATGATGGTGATACCAAGCGTCAGATAACGGTAGTCAATAGCCTTGTCCAGTGCCGGTCCGAACCAGTTATCGCGGAAATGATAAAAGCTATTCTCAAACCAGCTACGAAACTTTCCGGGATCTCGGTTTTCTATATGATCGAGGCTGTGACCGAGGTGGTTAGGCAGGATCAGGAATGCTTCCAGCAGGCTCACTGTGAGTACAATGATCAATACAAAGGGGATAAATCTGAGAATTTGTCCCATGTCGCCTGTGATGAAAACAAGTGAGCCGAAGATCATAATAGTAGTGGCAAAAGAAGATAATATGCCGGGTAGCACCTGGGTGACCCCGGAGACAGCTGCATGCAGAGCTCGTTCTCCTTTATCCAGCCTTGATGCTATGTTTTCTGCGATGACGATAGCATCATCCATTAACAGGCCGACACCAATCAATAGACCGACTAAAGAGATCATATTGATTGTTATACCAAGCAGTGGCATTACAAACAGTGCCCCGAGAAACGAAATGGGCAGGCCCATTGTGACCCAGAAACTATAGCGGATACTAAAAAATAGCCACAGCATCAGGAATACCATAATCAAGCCCTGAACACCGTTGATAAGAATCATATCCAGCCTGTCCTGAACAATGGAGGCTGCATCCTGTGTTAAGGTCAGCCTAACGTTTTCTGGCAACTTGCTGTTTTCCATGGCAACGAAATCCTTAACATCCTGTAAAGATCTGAGAATATCCTGCTCGGGCGTTTTAGTAATGTTAAGAATGGCCGCTCGCTGGCGATTAAATAAAATCATATTTTCTT
>JBNLGQ010000001.1:0-73631 GCA_050306135.1 Gammaproteobacteria bacterium | reverse complement strand
CTGATGTACCCAAATCAAAGTTATTCCAAGGTTAAGGTAATCCCTGTTTGTATAAACTGTGAACGTCACCCGATGCCCAAGCTCTCACGTAGCTATGCATTTGGTCAGGCGATTGGACGTGCGGTTGAATCATTTGGTGGTAATCAGAAAGTAGTCGTGATGGGTACCGGCGGTCTTTCTCATCAGCTGGATGGCGAGCGTGCTGGTTTGATCAATACTGAATTTGATGAAATGTGTCTGGATAAAATGGTATCTGATCCAGAAGCACTGACCAAATACAGCATCGAAGATATTGTAGAACTTGCCGGAGCACAGGGCGTCGAGTTGAATATGTGGTTAGCGATGCGCGGTTGCCTGCTGGGTAATGTCACCGAAGGTTATCGTAACCTGATAGCACCTATCTCTAATACGGCAGCAGGCTTACAGCTACTGATTAACGAATAAGCAGATTCGTTTTTAGTTAGAGCTTGTTAACAGACCCTCAGAAACATAAAGGCCTCGGCGGTGACGTCGAGGCCTTTATGTTTTTATAACAATTCCAGAATAGAATTATCCTTCTATCTTGCCACCCTTAGCTTCGCACTCTTCCTTAGTAGCCTTAATCCAGCCCTGCCCTTTACAGGAATTCATTCCACCACAGGCAGAAGTTGCTGTATGGCAAAAGCTTTGCCCTTTGCAGCTATTTCCACCTACACACTTGCTTTCAGCTTTATCGTGACCTGTTGCAGATGCGTTTAATGGTGCAACTGATAATAAAGTTGCTGCTGTAGCAGCTAATGCAACGCCAGATAATTTCTTTGCTGTTTTCATATCGCCTCTCACTTTTTTAATTGTTTTAACCCTTAGATGGATTAGTGCCATCTATAAATATTCCATGTGAATTTAAAGAATATCCAGAATAGCTATCTGAATCAGCGATCTTTAAAATTCAAAAGGACCTGTGATTCTACTATTGATAAGAGGCTTCGCAGGTGTGGCAAAATGTCGCACCCTTGAATGGTGGCTGGGTAGCTTTGGCCTAACGATTGAACACAAATGATTCCAAAACTGGAGGGTCTACCAGCGAAGCAAGCCGTCCCACACGAGCGCATTGTTATGCGTTAATTGCTGTATAAACCCCATGACTCACATACCCCTTGATACGAACCCATAATAAGCGTTGTTTCTTCTTGAACATGTATGACCAATTCGTATGTGAGTTTGTCTTTAATACGAAATAATACATACCCGTCATATTCTTCTTCTGGCTGAATGATTTCAATATTTCCATATTTCGCCGACAAAAGAGAAACGGCCTTTTCTGGAGGCGGCCAAGATTCAAAGTCAACATTGAAATCAATTTCATGGATTTGAGTAAAATCAAAACCATCTTGTTCTAATCTGCGCAGGACATCTCCATCTGCATCATTAGGCCAATTCATGCTTCATCCCTTTTTACGCATAACGGCTGGGCTCAGTGGGGCGAGCGATAGCGAGCATCTACTGGAACCTATGGTTATGTTGCATCTTCAATACTTCCATACAACGTATTGAGACCAGCTTTAAACACTGAGACCATAATGGCAACTTCCTCCTCTGACCACTTGGGGAGATAATGTTCACCCTCAGGTGTTACAGGAGCCAAATTGTTTCCGTAAAATAGTTTATCGTATACGGTATTTGACCCATCGGGTTCTTTTAATTTCCTTCCAAATGATATTTCAATATCCCCAAGCATATTCCAAGCATTAAGAAAGACTTCACAATCAATATTGTTTAAATCAGGCGCTCTAGTCCAATCCACTAATGCATCGAAATTGTAGATTGGTGGTTTCTCTGTTTGAATGATGAGATCCTTCTCTGTCCCAAACGCGATAAGCTCGCCGATATTCGAAAACGCCGCCAATCTATTCTTGCGCGACAATACAAGCCTATCGGTTTCAGATGAAACCCATATGAGAAAATATTCGGCACATTTAATCCGAAAACAGACTGCGAAATATTGGTCGTGCTCATTCATGCAACATAACGCGAGTCCAAGCCAGCGTTTTTTGATGGCGACAACAGCCACTTGTTAGGCATGTTTAATTGATAAACCAAAAATTCACCTCTTCTAGTTTTTTGGTTTCGGTTTCAACCGAAATGCTACAAGCTATATTGCCAAGTTTAAAAGTTGCAGAGCCTTCTGCCTCCCATTCATCCATCCACATCTCATCACTATCAAGAGACAAAATATCGTCCGTGTTAGTGATGCTTATATCATCTATAACGACGCTCCCAGTAAATTTCTTGGTAGGGTGAAAGTCTAAGAACGGTTTGCTAAATAAAAGTGAAATTTGAGTCATAATCCCTTCTTGCTCGTATGCCCATACACCATAATTATCATAAGTGTGTATATTCGATTTTGCTGCTTCAACTTTTGGGTAAGTGATTCTACCTTTTTCAAATAGTTTAGTTACGTCTCGGATATTGGATGATCTAGTAATTGTATTATCACTAATTGTTAATGCTTCTTTATGAATAATTATTTCCGTCATCTATAAATACCTAACACCTGCATCATTGGAATTTTTGGAGTGGAGAAAATTGGCATAAAATGAGCGGAGCGAATTCCAATTTGCGCAGCGGAAAAAATTTCCAATGCATGCACCTGTTAAGCATTGCCACACTAAAGTGTTCCACCTTCAGGCCAATTTTTCCAATGGGTATTCTTCTCACCGCTATTCTTAAATAATCCGGCATTTCCAGATTCCAATACTTCGGCCAACTGCTGGAACGTAACAGTGGAGCTTGGTAACTCCCCACCAGGTATATCTGGGTGCCCCCATTCATCCAGTTGCAAAACCAGCTCCATATCAGGAGGTAAATTTACCCTGCGCTCTTCTTCAGTACAGAGAACCAACTCCCGATACTTACCTGCTAGGTAACGGCAGAACTCAAAGGTTAATGGCTCATCTTCCTCCAGCTCTATTCCCTGCCTTTGGTATTCTGAAGGTAAGGGAAGCGATACATCTACACCACGTAGTAAGCAACTTGCACCATCATCTAGATACTCGGGCTCATCTGAATTTTGCCAACCAGTATTTTCAATTGGATGAACAAATCTGGATTCATTGTATGGATTATTCTTCAGATAGTTTTCGTATGCTTCTTGAGACACGTAATCAGATGCATCATTTCGATTAACTAGCTTGCTCGAGAAGGTATAAACCTGCACATCAGGCTCTCCTGATCTTGGCGAGAACCCAAACACCTCAATCACAATTGCCCACTCTGCGTTTGATCGATATGCGCTTAGCTTCGTAGCAGCCAAGTAAACATAACCGTTATCTAGGACTGGAAATGTGAAATCTTCAGCACACTGATCCAGAACACTCAAAATACTATCTTTATTCCAATTCATACTCATAGCTTCCAATGCCGAACTTTCTTAACAGCCAAATTCAAAGGTAAATGACCTTTGAATATATTAGAAGGTATACCTTTTTAATTGTTTGAGGAAAATAGAGGGCTTGTAAGCTATTGATATATCAAGTTATTATTTTCATCTAAATTCCCTGATTCAATTAAAAGGTCATGCGCCTTTTTATTTTTTATTAATGTTGAAATATTATCATCTTTCTCATACTCATCATATCCCAGGTATTGTTAAGGGTAAATCTTCAAATTCGATAAATTACAGAATTCCAGACATTAAAGAGAAGAACAGAATAACGTTCATTTTG
This sequence comes from Gammaproteobacteria bacterium, assembly GCA_050306135.1. Taxonomy (GTDB): domain Bacteria; phylum Pseudomonadota; class Gammaproteobacteria; genus JACNJF01. The sequence continues at coordinate 69,927 of JBNLGQ010000001.1, read as the reverse complement.
CTATCAGAATGCCAAGCACTTAAAAGTTTTACTAGAATTTTCTGTTTTTTATCGCCCTTATTGAGTGCCGAAAATCGAGTCATTTTGCAGGGTCTGCGCACACGGACGTGCACAGAGGGCCGTTGAGCATGGATGCGAATCGGTCCGTGCCCTGCAAAATGGCTTGATTTTCGGGGAGCCGAAGGCCTCTCGAATCGGGCTGGCCTTTTTTGCGCCTCTTTTTTGGCCAATCAAAAAAGGGGCTCGCACGCCTGTTAGAGAGATACTACGGAGCAAGGAAAGATAAGGCGTGTGAAACAACTATCCGAAAAGATGTCACTACAACAAACTTTGGGGAAACTTTTGGGACACCCACTTTTTTTAACTGAAGCCGTAGCTGAAGTTAAACATTCTTTCCAATCGTTAGGTACCTTTAAATATAGACGCCGTGCATACCGAAGAGGCGCCGCTGCAATAAAGGGATGCGTCCCCTTTTTCCTTTAGCTCAGGCCTGAACTTTATAGTTCAGACAGAGTTTCCCTGGAGAGGACAGGATAACTTCGATTGTGTCTTCAGGATGGTTCATGTCGCACGGTGATCCGGTCCCGGCCGTTGTGTTTACTCTCGTATAGCGCCCTGTCGGCAATCGAGATGAGCGAGGATGGAGTGGTGTGCTGGTCGGGGACGATGGAGGCCACGCCAATGCTCAGAGTAACGATATCTTTTACATCGGATGCCTCGTGCGCAAGATGCCTGGATTCGAGCTTACTGCATATTGATTCGGCAACCCTGAGCGCGTGTTCAGAGTCGCTGTCTGGCAGGATCACGGCAAACTCCTCGCCTCCATAGCGCGCGGCGACATCGGCAGCCCGTTTGCAGCTCTGCTGAATCGTGTTTGCCACAATCTTGATACAATCGTCGCCGGCCAGATGACCATAGCTATCGTTATATTTCTTGAAATAGTCGATATCGCATATTAATAGCGAAATCGGGGACGATAGTCGTTTCTGCCTGCGGATCTCCTTGTCCAGTCGTTCATCGAAATAGCGCCGGTTATGAAGTTGGGTCAGCCCGTCCAGACTTGAAAGCAGTTGTAGCTTCTCATTGGACTCTTCCAGCTCACGGGTCCGCTCTTGCACCATGAGTTCAAGCCGTATGGCCTGTGCCTTTTTCTCCTCAAGAATGGAACGTTGACGCCGATATTTCCAGAGCAGCCACAACAGGCTCAGAAACAGGGTGGCGGAAATCAGGATAAGAAACGACTTATAACGCTCATACGGTGTCGGTGGCGCATTGATGATGGTGCTTTCCCTGGGGAGCTGTGCGCTGTTGATACCCTGTTTTTGCAGTTGTATGTAGTCGAACATATAGCGAATCGGGCTCTCCTTCAGCACCGGTATATCCTGGTAGCCTTGCAACACCTTCACGGCGATCTTTGCCGCCTCCATACCCTGCAGGTATCCGGAAGTGATGCTGCCGCCGACAATGCCCTTGCCCAGATAGAAATCCCACGATCCGTATATCGGTGCGTTTGCACTGCGCGAAAGCATTTCTATCCCCTCGCTGTAGGAGATGAAGTTGTTATTCCTGTCGCGATTGAAGGTGAGAATATAGATGATGTCGTTGTCGTCGAGATGGGCCAGTTTGTCGGGCAGTTCGTCCAGAATAAAATCCCTCAGGAACTCGAATTCCAGCTTTCCGGCGTAGATCTCCTCGAACTGCTTGAACTCCTCCCTGATCGAGTTGCCCGTGGGGGTTCTGTCGAGCACAATATAAACGTGCTTTCGCTGCGGATGCAGCTTCATCATCAAATCAAGCGTTCCTTGGTGATTGGTGGTTTCGGCAATACCCGTAACCCGATTGAGATGGCTGGTCAGCGTTTCATTGTAGTTGTTGATGCCGCAAAAAATAATCGGGGGATCGCCCATGAAGGTGAGCGCTCCTTCGTTCAACAGCTTCAGTGCACTGTTGTCGGATGCGATAATCGCCTCGAAACGAATCCTGCTATTCTTTTCGGAAACGAACCTGGCCACCTCATGCATATAGGCTTTGCCGGTATTTCGTTTAGTGTCGAGATACTCGTAGTGAACTTCGTAGGCATCGTGCAGCGGAGCAAACACCTGCTGGATACCGCTGGTGATGCTATCAGTCCACTCAAGACCCTGATGATAGGAGTGCAGTACCAGAATCTTCATTTTCCGCTCTGCCGCATTGCCGACACTGATGGTTGATAAAAGCATCAGCGCGACTAGCAGCAGCTTAATCTTGGCATTCATGTGAGGCAGTTCCGGCTGGGTGTATTTATGTTCATCGCCCTGCTCCCTGGCATTCAAACTCCCGATATCAGCAGCATAATATAATAACCGGATCGACACCCTTTCATAAATCTTTTGGGGCACCCACTTTTTGAACTGAAAACTCTTTCAAGCACCAACCTGATATCACAGGTCACATGTTCATTTTGACTTAAGAAACTATTCAAAAACAACACTCACAATACAAATAAACAAATCCAGAATTTCATCTTAACACCACTTTCTTTTAACTGAAGCCGTAGCTGAAGTTAATTTTCTTTTCCAATCGTTGGGTGATGTCTTTAAAGATTACGTCGACTATTGACGGGGAACGGCTAATGGCTATCCCTAAAACCTGATCTGTGGCTGATTGCCCATTCCTGCACCTCTCGGGCGGATACGCGGATGAAGCTGCCTATGTCCCGCAACAGATAATCTGGTCGTTTGGGGACCGGGGCGGACTGCCCCGATCGCCTGCCTTCCCGCTTGCGGGAATACCCGGGTTACAGAGTTCCAGCCAGGTGCAAAGCCTTGACTTCGTCTGCGGTAAGCGCACCACTGTACAGCCGTATATCATCCACCTGACCTGCCAGCAGCGGATCATTGCCAAACTGGGAACGTCCAACCCAGATTTGATCGAGTATGCCCAGTTGGTCAGGGATGAACCTGGTGGCCTCCTCACGCGCGACCTCCACGCCATTGACGTACAACACGGCAGTTTTCCCCTTCAGGGTAATCGCCAGGTGCGTCCATTCACCGACAACCGGATGGCCGCCACACAATTGAGTGGCCTTCTCCACATAGTAGGTCCCGAAGGTTCCGACCTTGGCGATGATGAAACAGGCCTGTCTATCCACACCAAAGGGGGTCAGGGTCATGAATCGCTGGTCATCCGCACCAATGTCGATCATTCGCTGCCAGCCCTTGTCCGTATCCGCTTTGACCCAGCCCATCAGGGTAAAATCACCCAGACCGGAGACCAAATCTGGTTTGTCGATGGTGTAGTAATCTTCGATACCATCCAGCACCAGAGCCTTACCAAAAACACCGTCCGTGACACCTTCATTCAGATCATCGAAGGTTAGATGGTAGCGTAGATCATGTCCCGCTGTGACGGCGACCGTGTTCGAAGGCTCACTTTCACCTACGGGTGAGATAGCCGTGACCTGGTAGAAATATTGTTTCCCGTTCTCTACATCAAGGTCGGTGTAGGTCAGTAGCTCCTCGGCACCTCGGGTAGCGATCTCGCTATAGGGGCCTTGCGCCGATTCGGCGCGTTTCAGCTTGTAACTTTCCGAGCCGGTCGCTCCCCACCAGGACAAGGAAATCTCACCGTTGAGGATAGTCGGAGTTAGACCTCGCGGTGCGCCGCCTAACGGAAAGGGTTCCAGCGTTTCCGTCAGCCCGCCCCAGGCCAACTCATCCGCCCCTCCTCGATATTCGGGGAAGAATTCGTCAGCCTTTTTCCTTGTCCAGGGCGCAGCGATGCCCAGGCGGTTCTCGTATTGGTTGGCGAGCAGGTTCCAACCGTTTCGATAAGCGCCTCGCGCACCTTCTGCAACTACCGTTTGATTGACATTATCGCAATTGTCGTAAGTGGCGTAGGGCACCTCTTCCATCGAATTGTATTTGACAATGTACTCTGTCGTCGCCAGCAGCTCGTAGTTGTTGTAAGCGAATATATCATCACCCTGGTTCAACGCCATCTTGGCGATTGCACCATACAGGGCGTAACCCAGCGACGCATGCCCCTGGTCGCGCCCGCTTTCCTGATACTGCCCCATATTACCGGGATGGCGGCGGTACAACAGTTGGTCCAGTGCCTCGGAACCTAAGCCGTTGTATAAGATATCCAGACCTTTGTGATAAATTTTTTCATTATCAGTGAAGATTCCAATCGCCATGGCTGAAGCGACATTGGCCAGGCCCCAATTGGCCCAATAATGGGAGACGCATCTACCGCCTCTACTGAGGAAATAGTCATTGATGGGATACCACACATTGACAAACCAGCCTTTAACGCGCTGTTGGTCTGCTGCGGACCAGCCCTCGTAGCTGCGCATGATCTCGGCGGATTCGGCCAGCTGGTAGGCATACAGAGCCAACAGGCTAATATTGGTATTGCCATTCACTCCAGTCATGACCGTCGCCCAGGTGTTCAGGTAGCGAATTGCCTGTTCGGCATAGGCGTCGTCACCGGTGACATGCCACGCCAGGGCCGACTGATGGGTGGCCCATATTTCACCATAGATTCGTGAAAAGTTTGAATAGGCACCATCCCGATCTAGCGTTTCCAAAGGCCGCGGCCAACGTCCCAAATTGGTAAAGCTGTCGCCGGACATCTTCTCCCAGGCGGTATACCAGGGTTCTTCTTTCTGGGCCACTTTGGTTCGCATTCGGTCCAGGTCGGCCTGGGAAGTTATGACACCGGGGTGATTGAACACTCTTTTGGCGACCTCGGGATCGGAATTGTTGGTCGTGTCGGGTACCGTCGGGGTGTCCTGCGAGGTGACTGAAGTCACTTTGGTATCGCTAGAACTGCCACAGCCGCTAAGCAGCACAGCTGCCAAAACCCATGACAACAGGACGACAAAGGAACGACGCAATCCGGCAAAAGGCATAGTTATTTCTCTAATCATTAAAAAATCCTCAAAACTAGTTACTTTCCACATCAGTTCGCATTCACCGTTCGGACATAAGCTCTTTGCCAATCCAAACCATCGGATGTTCGCCAGACGTCGCTCAGACCACGTTGACTAGCCGTACGCCCGCCGCTGAGTATCAAATGATCGCCGAACGCAACCAGTTGATGGCCTAGACGGCCGCGGAAGGGTGCGGTATCGGTAACCTTGATCCAATCCGAGCCAGGCGAGACCGACCACACATCATTGAGGTAATTGCCGAACTCGTCGTAGCCGCCCACCAACCAAACCTTGCCGCCGAAAACCAGCATCTGGTGTCCCTTACGTTTGAACTGAGGCCAGCCACCTCCCAATTTGGTCCAGTCCATACCATCTTCGGAAAACCAGACGTCATCCCACAACCCTTCGTCCGATGCGCCGCCCATCACCCACAGTTTGCCGCCGTCCGCAAACACCTGATGGAGATAACGCCCGCCAAAGTGTGTGCCGGTGGTGACTTCGGACCAGGTAACGCCATCCGTGGATGTCCAGATATCGTCAAAGGAGGTAAAGTCTTTTTGGCCCCCCGTCAACCAGAGTGCGCCATTGAATACTGTGACCTGATGGTCTTTGCGAGCGGGAAATCCGGGATCGGCGTTCTCCATCGTCCAGGCGATGCCGTCAGACGACGACCAGACCGTGTTTCGGTACTCGCTATCCTTGCCAGCGATCACCCAAAGCTTGTCGTTGAAGGTAACCACCTGATGACCATGAAGCTCGGAGAAATCGGTATCGGATTCGGCTGCGGTCCATTCCAATCCGTCTTCAGAAGACCAGACACCAGTAGCCCTGTCGCCTAAATCGCTTCCCTCGCCGATGATCCACAGTTTTTGGTTGAACTCGACCATTTGATGCTCGTTCAGCGGCTCGATCACTGCGGTGCTGGAATCTGCCCGCGTCCAATCGCTACCGTTTGTTGAGTGCCAGACATCATCAAGGAGTCCGGTGACATCGTCATTAAGGTCAACGGTAGCGTAACCGCCGATTATCCATAGCTCTTGATTCCAGGCTACCATCTCATGGGCATAGCGTTTGCTCGCATTGGTGGCGCCAACCTGGTTCCAGGTCTCGCCATCGTCGGAGAAATAGAGCGGCGCACTGACACTGGAGCTGGATTCAAAGCTGCGCCCACCAGTCATCCAGAGTTTGCCGTCGAAAACCGTCAGTTGGTGTTCCATCCGCCCATCGAATCCTGTCGCGGGGGATTGGGTCCAGTTCGCGCCATCAGAGGAAGACCAGACGTCGGCAAGTTCGGCGATGACATCTCCCTCTTTGCTCAAACCGCCTACAATCCACATTTTGTCGTTGAACACGGCGAGGCCGAATTTGCTTCGGGCAGTGAACGGTTGGGAAACCTCGACTCTATCCCAGTTAACGCCATCTTCCGACGTCCAGACATCGTTATTGTAAAAATTAAGATCGGGTTCACCTCTCCACACCCATCGGGTATGCCCACCAATCAACCATAGCTTGTCCTGATAGACGACCACTTCGTGGCCGACTCTTGCCACGACACCATTGAGCCCTTCGTAATCCCAGTTGACACCGTCTTTGGACGAATAAATCGTTGAAGAGAAACCGGTGCCCAATGCGCCACCGAACATCCACAACTTGCCCTTGTATTCGACGACCTTTTGGTTCTGGCGCCGCTCGAAAGAGCCATAGGGATTTTCCAGCACCCAGCTGTGACCGTCGAGCGATGACCAGATCTCCATGTTGCGGCCTCTACCGTTGACGCCCCCGAATACCCATAACTTGCCCTTGAAGGGGATGACTTCATGATGGGCCCGGGGTTCAAAATGCCGCGCACTGACCGGAAACGACACTTGATCGTTATCCACTTTCAGGGTGTAGTACGCAGGCTGGTCGAGCAGGAAGCTGGTGTCGGTCAGATCGACGCCGTTGAGGATATCCATCTGGCCGTTGCTGCAACTCGCGTAGTTGGACAGATTGCAGTTGGCGTCCGTGGTTCGATAAAACTCGAGTCCATCGGTACTGGTGATTGTTTCCACAGAGGTATTCGATTCGCCGACCCAGGCTTTTAGTGTCAGCTCTCCAACCTTTTGATTGCTACCAGATTTCTCATCAGTTGTGCCGCCGCAAGCGGACAGAAGGACCAGGCACACAGCGAATAGACTGGAGCGTTTGATGTTAAACATTGATAACCGCCTCACAAAGATCAACGAAAATAAGAATTTAAGTCGCAGTTTGCCGCGTAAACGGACTGCATTGCGACCACACTGGAAAGAAGAGGAAAATCTTCCTTGATGACTGTTTTAAGTTTTATATTCCGGTAAATACAACTAATCATGGATATCTCCTGGTTCCTGGATTATTTGGGGAGAGGTGGTAAGCGAACAGCTCCGTTCAAGTCGATGATCAGAATGTCACCAAGAGCACTTGGTTACCTTTGCTGTAAACACCGTTGCCAAAGTCAGGCCTATGGTGGTTAAAGCAGTAAATAGCCATAACTTCTTACTTATACTGAGACTTCGAAGATTTGGCATACATAATATTCCCTGTAAATGTTGAAGGATTTCGACCGCAAATAATAATCCCTCAATCCATAAAAACATCTCAGACAATGCTGAAAAACATGTAGGAAAGCAGGAAGATTGCAACGTAAACAGGTAGGATTTTCCCTACCCTGTGATCTGGCTAGCATGCATTATGGGGTCATAATACGTACCCAACCCAGTGAGTTTCTAGCATTCGCAGACTACCCGTGTAACAAGATGCCAAAAGGCTTACCTTTCGCTACACCAATTAACTGGAACTGGTGGATTCATTCGCCTCATCCATGTGGCTCATCTTATAGCTACACATCTTTGTAAATTTATCTATTAAATTTGTGGACTAGACGCATTCTCAGCGATGATAAAAAGGGATATATTCCTCAACATCAACCAGACATACTGACCCGCCTGAATATCGATCCCAATCACTGGGTTTACCTGACAAAAGACTTTGAAAACCCAGTTATATCACTGTTAGGTAGTACTTATAAAATCAGACAAGCTTGCGTACAAATGTGAAAGAGCTGGGTGCACGATGTGAAACGCTACGCTGCAGTTTTTCCTGACACCTAAGCCAACAAACCCTTAAATAAATTATTTTTAAACACCGACCTGATATCACAGCTTGCAGTTTTGTTTTGTCTTGAGGTGTCATTCGCTGTCTTTAATTATTGTATTGATCATACGTTACGAATTGTGGAGTTTACGAACGATATTTATAGATGTTATTAAACATGCTAAACCTGTAATTATGTAAAAGCACAAAAAAAGGTATACAAAATAAGGCAAGCTGAAATCTTTGTGCTCTGTTCCTTCAAATAGCTTTTCTCTGGTCATTGCAAACAACAGGGCCGTCTCTCCCAAATATGGTGCCTCAGTAAAATTTGAAAGTAATTTTGGAATTAGTAAGGCTCCGTTCGGCAATGGCCAAGAAGCCACTAACGCCTCCGCGGCAAGTGGATAAGCCTGCTCAGCCTTATTATTAGCCCTGGCTGCACCGATACCAAACGCACTTGCTGCGGCTCCATAACCTGCAATTACCGGCCCTGCATCAACTTCGAAAAAGAACTGATCTACCTTTGTCTTTTTAGAAAACTCGTTAAAAGCTGAAACTAAGCCCCCTTCCGTCCAGAACAGTTGTTCATATTGCTTATACCATTTTTGGGCCGTTTCAGGCCACAATTCAGGTGCCCAGATAAGCATTAGTGAAATACCAACACCGCGTGCAGGACCGATACCTTGCCCACTTGTGGAATCTGCAATGTAAGCAGGCAAATTAGTTTCCACGTCCAGACGACTACCTTCGAATGCTCGTAGTGAGCGCGCCACAAATTTAGAGTGATCACTTCCAAGCACTTCATCAGCACGCTTAATGACCGCAATTGCTGGAAGTATATCAACGGGGTAACACTGTCCTGGATAATCATCCACTAAACCATAAGGGGAAGCATCAATCTCTCTAGATAAAGTGTTTACCTGGTCAAGTAGTAATGGCTGATACTGTTCATCGCCCGTCAACTTCTGGTAACTCGTTAGCCCGGCTATAAGAAGCATTCTATAAAATAAATTTTGCTGATGAAGATAATCTTCACCCCAATAGTCAACAACCCATGCTGCATTATCTGGATCAGTTATCAAATTGACAGCTGCATTAATTGCTTTTTCAGCATATATCTTAGGCATTACAGAGGTTACGGATTGATCTCTTTCCCAGTTCTTTTGCAGCGATTCCGTGGCCCAAAGATAAAACACACTACTAAACATAGGCCACTCGGTGCCCGATACATCCAGAGTATTTAATTTGGATGCCTTCCCCGATTTAACTCGATCAGTTGCCCAGGCGTTAAACCCTTCTGTTAGCTGTCTATGCCAGCGATAAGTAAATCCTGGGATTTGACCATTGTGTAAGCCTGGATCACGCAAATCGTGGATTAACATTCCGGCAGGGATTAATAGGAAATAAATGGCAATAAAGGCTAAAAAGATTGAACGAGTGTAGCTTGTAAGCATCTCCCTATAACATCTATTCAATTAAAAAATCTCGCTGTCTAAATAATCAAAATATTACCCTCTGACCGGGGTTTCTTATGACAGACAAAGTAGATGACTTTGTTAATCATGTTTTTTTGCATCAATTAGTGAGCCGAAAAATAGCTTCAAGCCTATTGACTAGCTGGGGACTCATATGTGTTAACTCAACACCGCATGAAACAATGTGTTTAGCTCTGACATATCCGTTACACGGCTGCCAGGATGATCGTTGTATTTTTCTAAACGGTCAAGCTCGCTCTCAATAAAATGATTCAACTCAATTACAGGAGGTGCAAGTTCTTTTTCAAGGCTTCGCTTCTTCCTTTCAAGTAGCTGCTCAATACGACTATTCAGAGCACTGTTTTGAGATACTAAAGAACGTAACTTATCAAACTCTATTGGCGCAGGCCTGCGAAACTTTTCGAACCACATTATCGAAAGCAAAGGTCGAAGAACATAAAAATACTTCTTCAAGGGAACCATTGCTAATTGTTAGCGCTTAAATAAATATAAGGATAGTCACGTTCATTTGCTAAATAATTTAATAAATAGCTCTTCCGATTTCTCTTCGCCTTCTTTAGTTACTGCTACAGATTTTGCTTTATTTTTCGGGTCGAGAATATAGCCTTTTTCATATAATCTGTTCATGACTTCCCAGTCAATGCCTTTCCATGCTCTTGCCACACCGCCGTCACTATGCATGGATAAATATAGCAATGCTAAAGCAGCTTCATCGATTTTGTTTGTATCAATTTCATTTTCCATTTCTATATGCCCTGTATGTCTCTATCTATTATGGCGCTAATATCTTGATTATGTGAAACGCATAAATATTGACTCATGTTGCATGAATTTCGCAACATACTCTCACTCTTTACATGGTTAATCAATGAATGGCAGTGTAATTCAGAGTCCAACATTTAAGATTTAAAAATTAATCGAGGTATTGTTGTAAAAACTCCAAACTTCTAACCCATGCCTGATCGGCGCTTTCTCGATGAAACGTTTCTCGTGGCTCACAATTAAAAGCATGCCCTGCTTCTTCATAAACATAAAACGTAGCGTCAGAATTTTCCTGTCGAATGGCTTCAATATCATCCGACGATACCAGATGATCCATAGCGCCAAATTGAAACAGGAATGGGCACTGTGGTTTTTGATCAAGGTTCTGATGAATGCGGGTACCGTAGTATGCTATCCCTGCATCGAGCTCCAATTGACTGGCGGATAAATATGCAAGTGTCCCGCCCCAGCAGAATCCCATCACGGCTGCCTTAAGGTTTTTATGGCTGTCGATTACGGCAGCTATATCGAGTATCACCTGATCGGGCTTTAACTGCATGGCCAGTTCTCTGCCCTGGTTAGCATCGCTATAGGTCAGTTGAATCCCCGGTTGCAGACGATCAAAAAATGCTGGAACCACGCCAATATAGCCCTCTTTAGCCAGCTTATCAGCAGTTTCACAAAGATGATCGGTCACGCCAAAAATCTCCTGAATGATGATGACCACCCCACGAGGCTCTATTGCTGGTTCACTCTGGTAGGCCGAAAATTGATGCCCGTCGGATGCAATAAATGATTTCATTAAAAATTACCCTGATCATTGCTGAAACTTAACTAAATTACAGCACTTAAAAAAAGACACTAACACCACAGAGGGCACAGAGTAATAATGCAAGTTTTTTTCCATCCAAATTCACTCTAAAAACCTATTGTGAAAGTTGAAAACCATCTGAAACTGAATATGAGTTTTTAACCTCTGTGCCTCTGTGGTAAAAGGCCTTAAATTTTAAAATAGCTGTTCACTAAACTTTTGACTAAGCTAATCATGCTTCTGTTTGCACATCAAGCATTTACAGCTCTGGATCGGCAGAAATTCACAAGGAACTATTCGATACTGCTAAAATCAACATCTATAGCCTCAAATAAATATAAAAAGGAGCCACATGTCTAATCTGTTTAAATACGAGAATCATCTACGCTTGATCATCGGCATGGCTCTGCTGGTTTACGCCAGTCTCACTCAGACCTGGTGGTTAGGCGTAATTGGAATTTTTATGACCTATACGGGGGGTACAAACTACTGTCCCGTGTTTCATTCACTTGGGGTGAATAAGGAATTATCCAAACGTCGTTATCACCTCTCCCTGCTCCCTGGCCACAACCCCGAACCTGTTTATCTGTTTAATAAACGGGGCGAACTGGTTTTTAGAAACGATGCAGCTCGCCATATCCTTCCACATTTAAAGTCACTGGAGGACCTCCAAAAACAAGCTGATATTACCGATTACCAGCGTAGAGTTGAGGCCGTGATTGAGGGGTTTCGTGATGGTGACAAAAGCTACATGCTGCACTACCAACCACTAGAGGACACTGATTTTATCGCGGCTTATGGCTTTAACGTGACCGAGCTCATTAAGGCGAATGAAGAAATTATCTATACCCAGAAAGAAATTGTATATCGGATGGGTGAAATTGGAGAAACTCGGAGTAAGGAAACAGGTAATCACGTCAAACGCGTCGCTGAATATTCCCGACAACTGGCATTACTGGCTGGCCTGGAATCTGACCAGGCTAAACTCCTTAAAATGGCTTCGCCTATGCATGATATCGGCAAGATTGCGATACCGGATAGTGTACTGATGAAACCGGGTAAACTGGATACTGATGAGTGGGAGATCATGAAAACGCATGCCAGTATTGGACATGATCTATTATGTCACTCAGACAGACCTATCCTGAAAGCAGCCGCTATAGTAGCCGGACAGCATCATGAAAAATGGGATGGCAGTGGTTACCCCAATGGTTACTGCGGTAAAGACATTCATATATTCGGTCGAATTACTGCACTGGCAGATGTGTTTGATGCCCTTGCCAGTGAACGGGTTTATAAAAAAGCCTGGCCACTGGAGGAAATTCTTGATCTGATAAGAGAACAGAAAGGTAACCATTTTGACCCACAGCTGGTAGATATTTTCCTGAATAATCTACCTGTCTTTTTGAAGATAAAAGACCAGTACCAGGATATTACTAGTGATGCAGCCTGATAATAAAATCTGGAAAATTCGTACAGCAGTCATTGAAGATGCCCCCAAGCTGCAACACTGTATGCAATCTGCCTATGCCGTTTATCAACAACGTATGGGTGATGCTCGTCTCCCTCCGATGGATCTGGATTATGTTGACGAAATCAAAAACTACCCTAGCTGGGTCGCTGAATTCGACAACAGGGTTATCGGTGGTCTCACCATGATATTTAGTAAAGATGAGGCATCAATCGCTAACATTGCAGTAGACCCGGAGTTTCAGGGCCAGGGTCTGGGTAGCGGTCTAATGAAATTTGCTGAATCGCAGGCGAAACTTAAACACTTTTCAGAGCTACATCTGGCAACACATGTACTGTTAACTGAAAATATTTCTTTGTATAACCACCTCGGGTGGTCAGAAACGGGACAGGATGAAGTTCGGGTTTATATGAAGAAGCAAATCTAGATATTTCTTTTCATTTCATAATCGCTTCGAGCTCAGCCGCCAAACTTTTTGAATCTATACCATAGGCAAATTTAGTAATAAACCTGCCATCAGGCGCTAACAGAAAAAAGCTAGCACTATGATCCATGGAGTATAAACCTGGTTGATCGGGATCAACCTCTCCTTTTTCATATTTCACCTTAAACTGATTAGCGACTCGCCTTATCATCGCCGAACTGCCAGTTAATCCCATCACTCTTTTGTCAAAATAACTGATGTATTTGTTTAATACCTCTGTCGTATCCCGCTCAGGATCTATAGAAATAAAATAACTCTGGAGTTGCCCGGACGACGGCCCTAATTGTTTTAGCATTTGAGTGATCACTAATAAATTGGTCGGACAGATATCCGGACAATAGGTATAGCCAAAAAATATCAGCGAATATTTTCCTCGCATATCCTGTTCGGTAAAGGTCTTACCAAACTGATTAGTCAAGATAAACCGCCCGCTAAAACTATCCAGCTCTGAAACCTCTGATAGCAATGCTTTATTTCTGGCTTCGTCAGCTTTCTTCATATCTGCATTCAGACAATGCTTAATGACTTTGGTATTGTGTTGCATCAGTTGCAGATAAAGGTCTGGTCCTGGAGTCATTTTGCGCCCCAGAATATCTAATGTACCGACATTGATTCCCTGCCCCTGAGTTAATAACTCAAGCTGTGATTGAGGCATGCTTTCATCTATCAATATACAGTCTGCTTGAGCATTATTTATTCGCCCTCTTACCCTGAGTAAATCTGTAACTTCCAGCTTATCCCAGGGCGAACCTGCAACACGATCTAGATTTTGCAGCGCATAAGCCTGTTCAAAATAGCTCAGCATATCGTAATACTGAACCGCAGTTCCAGCCTTCATCCCTCTATATCCGTACTCGTATTCCTTATCAATACGTTTTAGTGGCTGCAGCATGTCGCGTCTATTACGAGTGTAAACATGAGAGCGTTGCGGATCGATTTGTATAAACAGTTCGGTGAGCTGATCCAGCATAATGATGACATTACGGTCATCCATCCAGAAGAAAGGGGCGCGTACATTTAGATTATTCCGTGATGGTAATATTTTCATGTCATCGCTGGAAAGCAATTCAATAATCAGCACTTTTTCAGGTAAATCATTGACTACTGACTGTAGTGATTTTTCCAGTTCTGGTCCTACCCAGATAAATAAATCTGTGTTGTTTAGTATTTTTACCTGTTCTGACCTAATCTTAAAATCATAGGGTGTTTGATCTCCATCTATCAGCAGCACCGGTTGTGTGACATCTTTTAATAACCCGGATAGTATCGAATGTATGGGTTTGATGCTGACAACGATGCTCAGGTCTTCATCCGCATAACCGACATGTGTAAATAGTGTCAGTACAACTGCTATGCAGTAGATACGAATATAATCCACAGATGATTTCACTGAGCAAACTCTGACTCAAGCTTGCTGATAGCAAGTTCCACCTGTCCTGAAAATACTGTAGGTTCAGGGCAGCTCATATTATTTTTAATAAACTCCATAAATTTATTATTGGTCTGGTATTCAAACCATTCTCCTAGCTCTCGGCGTTTGGGTAAATTCAACACCAGTGATTGTTTTATTTTCTGAACTTGAGGTATATAGCCGCATTGCAGAGCAATACCATTGAGTTGACCCAGTTTGGTAATAGTTTCCAGTTGCTTATCTGTTGCTGCAAACGAAGGTGTTAGCCAGAACAGGATTAATAAAAATAAAACAGTTGAGTTCAGGGGCTTCATTAGCTTCACCATTAAGGTAAGTCACTACTTTTGAAAAAGAAATATCCTAATCCAGCACAAACACTGCCAAACACAATCGGATAGATCACAGCATATGCGATATATCCAGCCTGAGTAAAATGATCAAGAATGACATAGGCAGTTGGCCCAAGTAGTACCAGTTGTGGGTCAAATAACATCATAGTAGCCGTGCGAAATACCTGAAGAGGGTTCGCTAAAGCGATGGCAACCGCAGTTTCTGGTGGCAACTGTTCCTGAATCATTACTCCTAACAGGATCAGATCGATAAACAGCAGTAATAACAACCAGATGATAAACGCAGCACCTTGAGCCACATCTGATGAACGGGCCAGCGTGGAAATCAGCATGCCTATACCAAGAAAACACCAGGCCAGAGCCATCAGCAAGGCGGTATAATAAATAAATAAATTCCAGGGTATCTCGGCTCCTTTAATACCCCCCCAGACCAAAGCACCTAACATGGCCATAAATACCGGCAAAAACACAACTATATAGCGGCCAAAGAAACGCCCCCAGAACCATGCTGCCAGTGAGACGGGTAACGAAAGCATATACTCAAAAACACCGGCCTCCCTGTCGCCAGCGACTGAACGTACTGTTGTGATTAAAACGAATATTGGCAATATCGCCATGGATAACTGGATATAGGTCACCAACAATCGTGACAAACCGGTAAATCCCATAATACGTGATTCGGATAAGCCAAAAACAAACAGTATGATAACTATGCCCCCAAATACCATCGAATACACCAGAAACCAACGTGCACGCAGGGATTCAATAATATCGCTATAGGCTGTTAGCCAGAGGTGTTTCATTGTGACGCTTCCCGTTGTTTTGCCTGTTGTTTGAGGTTCTGCTCTAGCTGCAGGCTATGGGCATTATATTTTGCTTCAATCTCCTTAATAATCTCAATCGCGCCATCATAATTGACTGAATCGGCTGAAGCTCTACTCTGCGCACCCAGCGCATATTCCATAGGAGATGACTTTGTACGCACGTAGAATGCCTGACGTGCATCGATCCAGTTTTTATTGAGATAATCAGCAACCCAGATTTCAGACTTAATATCACTGGCCCAGGGTTGTTGTTCAAGCCAGATCACCGCACAACCTATGTCATCAAATTTAACAACCTTTGAACGCTTGCCCTCTGGGAAGTAACGTACCTCAGCTGCATAATGTGGATCGCTCAATACCATACGACAACGCTGGCAGTTATCTCTGTCCCAGCGAACTTCTTCAGGTCCGGATACTGGTTCAGATGAACAGGCTGATAATAATAGTATAAAGGGAAACCATAGAAGCTTAGGCAACATGAACCACCTCTTGAGATTCACTCGCTTCTTTCATTTCAAGAGCACCCAGCAATGCTGCGTAACGCGATAACATGCCGAGAAATCTTAAACGATCCGGTCCTGCGATAATCCCTGTCCAGACCCTGTCATCAAAACTGGCCTGAAAGCCCCATTCGGTCAAAGCTTTTGCAAAGGCCTGCTCATGTCGGATCATAATGATTCGACACTCCAGTAGACTGGTCATATCCAATTGATCAGCCACTTCATCATCTAACACAATCTTGCCCTGATCCATCTCCACCACACGATTAACCAGCGAGGCCACTTCATCCAGTCTGTGGCTGGAGATCAACATAGCAGAGCTATCCTGTTTTTCTGCGAGTAATTTAAACAGCATATGTCTTGCTTCAGGGTCAAGATTTGCTGCCGGTTCATCCATCACCAGAAATTCACTATCGCGCCCCAGTGCAATCGCAATTAACAGCTTTTGTTTCTGACCGCCCGATAGCTTAACAAAGGGCTGATGTTTAAACTCACGTGCATTAAATCCAAGTTGATCAGATACCTGATTAATACGTTCAAAGTCTGATCCACATAAACTGGCTGCGAATTTAACCAGTTGTCCAACTGGCATGCGTAGCGGGGGTGGTAGTTGTGGTACAAAACCAATTTTTGATAACACGTCCTGACGAAAAAGCCGTGGATCCTGGCCATCTATTCTGACACGGCCACTACAGTTATATTCACCCAGCAGGCAGCGGATTAAAGTGGTTTTTCCGGCACCATTTGATCCAACCAGAGCGACCCGTTCGCCACGTGTAATGCTGAGATCAATATTTTTCAGCACTTCAGTGCGGCGGAATTTTTTGCTTATATCAGAGAGTACAATCATAACGGGTATCTATTTAAAGGAGTTTATCCATCCCCCTGATTTTAAAATTCAGCGAATCTGTCGGACATAAATCGATACACATACCGCAGCGTGTACAATCAGAACTGATATCCTGATTAACATCATAAGCTGTACCACGAATGGTCAGATCAAGCACATGAGGTACTTCACACACCTTGCGGCAGTCTCCTTCGTGATGACAGGATTCAGCATTAAATGAAACCCGTATTGGGGACAATGTGCCTACAACCGCATAGGTAACCCCTATAGGACAGACATAGCGGCACCATGCTCGGCGAGAATAAAACACTTCAAAAAGCAATAAAGCTGCAACCCAGAACAGTGCAAGCCCGGGACCATAGATTAATGCTCTGCTCAAGATACCAGTGGGTGATATAGTTTCGAAAACCGTATATCCGGTCAATAACGCCAGCAATGCAAAAATCACGTAAAACACACTGCGCGTTTTTCGGTGAAAGGTATGATTCTTGATAACCTTTTTCTTCACCAGCCACAGATGAGCAGATTCTGCCCACTCGGCGACTAAATGGTAAGGGCAAACCCAGGAGCAGAATGTCCGACCACCGAGTAGTAACCACATGATAAATACTGTCGTGGTACCGATGAGGAGATTTAATACCACATGTTTATAAGCCAGCATCACCTGTAGAGCAGAATTCAAATCAGCGAAATGAAAGCCAACGAAGCGGGAAGCAGTCATCGCGCCTTCTAGCAGTTGAACATCAAATACATAGGAAACCACAAATAATAAATTCACTACAATCAGAGTAGTCCAGCGGCGCAATCTCCATTTACCAAACCCTTTCGGTTTATGTGCATCGCGTATTGCCAGAAACTCAACTTTGCTTGCCTTGCTTTTCTTTCTTTCATAAATGGCTTTTAAGGCTTCGGGTTGTTCGGCCTTTGAAGCCCGTGATGGCTTATTACCAAAAACCTGCGACAGGGATTCTTTGATGTAATTCATGTCACTTCATCCCCACTGTGCGACTTTATCTATGTCTATGACAATGGCCGGTGAGTCCTCAACAGGGCAGATCATTTCGCACACACCACAACCCACACAGCCATCCAGTACTACCGGTATCATACGTTTAATACCATCCGCACTTTCGATGGGTTGTAGCTCTATCGCATGCTTTGGTGGACACTCATTGCCAACCTGTTCAGCGACACGCGCTATATTCTGCGGTTGCTTTAATTCATCCTGTTCAACTTTTCTAGCCTCACATTGCGTGATTCGAATCTCAATAGGGCACTGACGAACACACAGGTCACAAAGCTCAAGATCATAGGGGTGGTCGGCCACTGGTATCGGATTCCAGCGGTCAATTTCGTCGTATCTGAGTTGACCCTTAAAATCTGCTCCCCTTACCTGTCCTTTAAAACCTTTGCCCTGAGTAGCAAGACAAGATTTGGGTTTATCCAGCCGTGCAAATCCCATACGGGTATCTGCCGGGTAGTCCAGCTCATGCGTTAAAGCACCGGTGGGACAGGCCAGCACACATTGCAACCCATCACATGAAAAATCACAGGCCTGCTCTCTGGCATCGATAAAGGGAACACCAATGCCGACACCACTATCCAGCTCTGCCAGCTTGATGGCATTAACAGGGCAAACCTGTACGCATTGACCACATTTAATACAGGCCGCCAGATATTTCTGTTCATCAAGCAAATTCTTGATTGCACCTGGAGGCCTCAGCCGCGTAGATGATCCCTGCACAACTGGTAACAAACCTGCCAGAGATATACTGACGACACCCAGAGTAAGCGCAGTAGAACGCAGAAACTCTCTGCGGTTTGTTTCCCTTCGAGCCTGGCTTAAAGCCTGTTTATTTTTATTGCCGCTTATGTTGTCGAGAATGCTCATAACTTAGCCCCTGCTGACATCAACGGCTGCTCATCTCTGATCAACATATCGGGAGTGCTAAAAGGTGCAAGCCGTTCCAGAAAATCAAGCACAGCCATCACCGGCGTACCGAGGAAAAAACGTGCCCCAGGCATATCCATCCAAATGCGGTCTGCATAGCCGAATAGTTGATAAGGTGTATCACCAACTCCATCCTTATCCAGATCGAAACCCTGGTAATCGTCCCAGTAGTTTCCTTTCCAGATGTTTCGATTAGCCGTTTTACCGCCTGCAACTGAAACCTGAGTCTGGTTACCTTTGAAAGCATTGCGTTCAAAAATATTACCGTGCCAATCATTTAGAAAATCAATTCCCACACTGGTAAATGCGATTACGTTATCGTGAATTCGATTGGTGGTATCAGGTTGATAAGGCGAGACATCGATATACAGACCGGTAGCACAATACAAAATCTGGTTATTGTAGATTTCAACATCCGAGGACTCCTTGAATCCTATGCCCATACCGGTAGGTCCATTGGCATAGGATATGTAATTATCGTGTACGACAACACTATCGCTATACATCAGAAATATACCCACCGAATTGTTCTCGTAATGATTCGAGTCTACTTCGTTAAAGCGTGAATACATAAAGTGCAGCGAATAACGTCCATTACGTGAGTCATTGCGGGCGATAGTATTATCTGCTGAATACCACACCACCATATCTCGACTATCACGAATAACATTATCGGTAATCTTGTTATTAAAACTATACCAGAGTCGTACCGAGTCCCCTCTTACACCCAGTTCAACCGATTTGGACGAGATTTGATTTCGTCGGACAACGTTATGCTCCGACTGTTGTAAATCTATACCAAACAGACAGTTATCGATCACGTTATCCTTAAACACATTAAAGTTACCACGTACCTGAATACCCGCATCGATGTCGTTGTGCGAGTTACCAGAATTGGTTAGATGAAGGTTTTTTAGTACGACCCCGTCAGTATCAACATAGATGACTGATCCTTTACCTCCAGCATCTATGGTTACCTCCCCATGACCATCTATAGTTATGGGGAATTCTAATGATACCGGCCCGGCATAAATCCCTGGAGGAGGCTCAAGCGTGCTGTTCGGTTCAGCAGCATCAACCAGATCCTGAAATGCCGGGTAGTCTGCGGCATAAGTCCATAGCGGTATAAGCAGTAGCCCAATAAGTTTGATCAGATACTTCAACATCAGATTTCAGCAAATTGTTTACGGCGAAGCAATGCAGCAATAGCCAGCACCACAAACAGGATTAACATTAAAAAGAAACCAGTATCCGGATAAGAATGTGTGGCAAACTGGGCGACCTTGCCATCACCGAACACGGTAGGCATAAACGGCTTAACCGAAAATGCTCCCATGTCATTTAGCGTGTGTCCATACCACCACAGCCATGCCGAGTAATCAATAATGAAAAACAGCGGTAAGGCCATAGGTACCAGCACCAGTAGCCAGAACAGCAATCCACTATTTTTACGTGCACCAAAAATCAGTAGCAGCATAGCCGCTAGTAAGCCCCAGAAAACAACATGCACAGCAATTTCAAGCGTCTTTACCATAGGCACTATTTCCTGCTGATTGTTGAAGTACCTGGCTAGGCTTTTTGCATAATGCCAGGACATAATCTGAAACGAACTACCATTCCAGTCAGCAAGATCATTAGAATTTAGCCGATTGATTTCGTAGGTATCTTTGAGCTGGCCGATAAGTTGTGTTTTGTCCGATTCGTCAGCAGCTATTTTTTTCTGCCGGGCAATTTGCGAGGGCAATATTACTTCAACACCCGAATCTTCCAGTGACTGTTTTAATACTCCAGCGATACCTCCGATTACGATCTCAGGCTCATCACTGATTTTTTCGCTGGAGTCCTGATCCAGAGAGGTTACCAGAGCTTCAACATAGCCAGTATTTTGATAGTCAAAGCCGTTTTTGGTATACATGGTCATGTACATCCATACAGCTATACAGGCAAACCCGATACTCATCAGTAGCATACGTATCTTTGGTCGGGTACACATAAATCCCAACAACATCACTACCATAAAGGCCATAAGAAACTGTCCAAAAGCACGTTCTACTGGACCACCCGCAGCTATCGGATACATACCAACATAATGATTGATGGTATCCATTTCATGAACACAATCTAGTGCTTCATCTTCCTGTATCTCGGCTTTATTCTGCTTTTTACAGCCATTGAAAACACCGTTGATATGGAACTCTATTCGTACACCATCAGGGAATGCTTCTGCAGGATAGTTAGGAGCAGTTAACGACACCCACCAGATGGGTGTATAAAAAATGATGCCCAGCAAAGCTATGCCGAAAAAAGTAAGAATTGCAACTTTTATACTCTGTCGGGTTGAAGTAACTGCATTCATAACAGGTAACCTAAATGATGAAACTCGATATTTTAAGGAACAATGTGCAAACGTTCCTCTCGTCAAACAAGCACCCTTGCCTGATAAGCATAAACACTAATCATTTGTAATCTGGATTTAGCCAATCTACCGAAGGTGCTAAATCCTTAGGGTTGACAGGCACACGCGAGACCCAGTTGATCACCATCTGCATATCCTTATCTGTAAAGCGTTTAATTTGATCTACCATGTCAGGATTTGCATTACGACGTTTACCATCACGAATCCATTCAAACTGACGCAACATATAGGCATAATGCTGCCCTTCAATGCGAGGGAAGAATTTATCTGCGTGACCTTCGCCATGATCGCCATGACACCTTACACAGTTGTCTTTATACAGCTTCTCTCCCTGTGCATATTCAGTGGTTCCCTTTTCCCAGGGTCCTTTGCCATTGGCAGGGTTCATCGGTAACTTTGCAATGTATGCGGTTACGTCAGCCATCGCCTGTTCATCACCTATCGATTCAGGTAATGCAAAAGGGTACATAGTGGGGTTATCACGATTTAATGCGCGTATATCCGCTAACTGTTTGATAAGCACCTCTCGATGCTGGCCAGCAATCTGTGGGAAAGTACCATTCTCTATACCCCAGCCTTCAGTTAGATGACAGGCGGAACATACCTCATAAACTTCGATACCATTTTCGAGATCAGGCTCTAGCAACATAGCTCGGGTTTTTTCACCGCCTTCAGCGTTCCATTCAACAGCGTTTTGCGCAATTGAGGCACTACATAGTATCAGCCCCGAAAACAACATTGCTGTATGACTTAAAAATTTATGTTTCATAACAATACTCTCTGTTAAACCCCTGGTTTCGGGGGGGATGTCTATCACGTATGAATAATCAAAATCTCAAACGTCCAAAAATCTTGTAGCCTCATTGAAACATAAGCAACCGTTAATACTCTTGACAATTATCAAACACTACTAATCAGTTACCTCTCCATAGCTGGTATTACTGCGTTGCCAACCAATCAGCAATTTCACGCATTTCAGCTTCATTAACCAGCCCCAACACGCCTTTCATAGCTGCTGACTGACCATTGGCACGAGCACCTGATTTAATATCTTTTAACTGATTGAATGCATAATCAGCATTTTGTCCCGCCAGTTTTGGGTAGATTGGTAGTATCGGAGATTTGGCGTCTTTTCCATGACAGGACCAGCATGTTTTTGCCTTATATAAAGCGGCACCATCCGCTACTGCAATATGGTTCAACGATACAGAGATAAATACCGTTGCAATGAGTAATAATGATTTGGATATTTTCATAATTTCGCCTTTATTCATGTGGATTTAGTTTTCGTTAACGTATCAGGGGGCATACCGCCCCCTGATTATTTTGATAACTGAACTATGATTACTTCACCTTCACAGCACCGTGTTCTTCAAGGAAGGTTTTTGCGCGTAACCCCAGATCTGCTGTCTTCACCTGATACTGCCAGTGTTGTCCTGCCCACAATGTGGCATTCTGATAATCACCTTTTGCCGCATAATCTTCAGACTTCTTTTTGGCTTCTGCTGCAAAACCTAGCTGATCTGTTGCATCTTCTACCAAAGCAACAACCTCAGGAAAATCCTTGTAGTTATGACTGGTGATAAAGCCAACTACCGAATCGATAACAGCCTGAGTATCTACATTAGTTTTAACCTGCTTGTCATAATCTGCTTTGGTATAGGACTGACCTTCTTTCATACTACTGGTCTTCTCTATGTAACCTTTTGGTTTAACTAACAGATAGCCCTGCATTTCCAGATGTAATGCTGAACAGAACTCGGTGCAGTAATAAGGGTAGACGCCCGCTTTTTCAGCCTTAAAAGTAGCAGTAACCGTTTTACCTGGCTCGATGGAAAGCTGTACATTTTCATTGTAGATAGCAAAACCATGAGTCTCATCTTCTGCACGCTCCAGATTAGTTAAATGTATTGAAACAGTTTCACCTTCTTCAACCTCAATAATCTCAGGCGTGATATGTGAACGAATCACCGATCCATAAACATGTACCACACCATCTACGCGCTCTACTTTTTCACGACCGGCACGAGTGCGGTAGGGAGATCGCTTATCAGTACGACTGTCCCAACCTGACTTATAGCGTACGGCTGGCTTTAACTTATCAGCCTTGATAGCCACTACGTAATGAGGTTCACCCAGTGGAATCGGCATATCGTAAAGCAGTTGCATTTTGTCACCGCTGATGTCGATTAGCTGATGGTTCTGAGGATGCAAGGGGCCTACGGGATTGAATCGATCAATCGCCAGCTTGTTTAACGCAATAAGGTATTTACCGTCAGGTGTTACCGAATCACCTTCCATTGCAACCAGATGACCAATGTTATAATGGATATGCAGTTGATCCAGCACCTTGCCTTCACAGTAATCCCACTTTGTCACCATTGAATCAACATAGATGGAGGTATACACCACACACTTCTTTGAATCGTATTGTGTATGCAACGGCCCCAGACCAACCTGTACCTGTGTATGCAATGAATCCTTCATAGAGATGATAGGAATACCGTATTCATCCTTGCCCTCAAACTTTTTGTTCTTAATCGCTTTTTGAATTTTTTCCCAGCTATATACCCAGGCATGACTATCTAGTTTTCCTGAGATGATGATATGTGTACCGTCAGGGCTTACATCGACACCATGTGGGCTTTTAGGCTCAGGTATCAGGTACATCAACTCTTCCTTAATCGCCTGTTCCATGCTGATTAGATAGGATCCTTTAACCTTTTTTACCTTACCTGCAGCAACCAGCTCGGCTGCTTTCTTCCAGTTAGTTACATGCAGAAAGTCGGTATCTTTCTGCGAGCAACCCGCTTCAAATGGAGGTCTGTCATCACCACCAACATAACGCTCAGAGCAAAAAGAATTGGTAAAACCCCAGCCCATACTAGGACCTTTTCCCGCATCGGAGAGATCCTGACTGTAAGGAGGCATTTCGAAGGTAAATGATTGAGCTTCATCAATTCGGCCTTTCTCATTATCAAACTTCCAGTAGGTTAAACCGCCGCGATATTTATCGTTAAACTCTTCCAGAGGAACAAACTCATCAGTAAGAGGTGCAGCATACTGTGCAGCATCCATAATATATTCACTGTTGGGTGTAACAAAAGCACCACCATGCGCGGATTTAAAAAATGGATTAGATACGATTTGTTTGGTTTCAAAGTCATGCAAATCGATTACTGCAATACGCGGATTGGCCTTATCATTGATAAACAGGAATTTACCATTGTATTCACCAGCTGTTTCAGAGAAAGCTGGATGATGCGTATCACCAAACTTGATTTCACTGTTGGGATTACCTTGTGCTAACACCGCTTTTGATTCATCATCAAACCCATAGCCCTGCCAGGGTTCAGGCGTGAACACACCAATGTACTTTAAAATCCGCATCGAAGGCACGCCATAGACGATGACGTGACCGCTTTGTCCACCTGAACTGAAAGCCAGATACTCATCTCGCCCACCGGTAGGGGTATAGGTCTTTGCCGCTGCGAGAATATCCTTCTCGGTTAGTCCACGCGTCTTCATGACATCGTTAAGAGAATCACTGGACAATGCTGCACTCATACCAGTCAGATTAACCAGTACCGAAGCTAAAATTGTTAACGTGGTTTTTTGAAACTTATACATAGTTTACCTCGCATAATTGCATTTGTTTTCACCTAAAAGTTGATAGTTGTTATTCTTCAGGGATTTGCGAATGCAATGTCAGCGCGATAAATCCCTCCTGTGTCGCCATAGTAGGGGGAGCGCATCTTAAACAGCCTTGACAATTATCAAGTATGCCAAAAAACTGGAAGGGGACTGATTTAGATCAGAGTGAACGATTTTGTATGAAAGACGTTAAATCTTCTGTGATTCTTTTAATTGGATTCAGGTTATCAGGCTTCAGCCATTACGTAATTAAACTGAAGGTCTCAAAATGGCATCATTTGAAAATAATATGTTCTAATACCTAAAACTGATTAAGTTATCATTTTTCCTGATGTTATACTTTTGCCCCCAAAATCTGACTGCTACAACAGAAAAGCTAATTTAAGAGAGAATTCGCATGAAAAAAACGATGTATGAGAAAATCTGGGATGACCATTTAGTGCATGAATCTGAAGGTCAGGCTCCTACACTATATATTGACCGCCACTTACTGCACGAAGTGACCAGCCCTCAGGCATTCGAAGGTCTAAGAAATGCGAATCGTGCGGTACGTCGCACAGCCGCCAACCTGGCGACTCTGGATCATTGTGTACCAACCAAAGATCGCGACCAGCCTATCAAGGACCCCATAGCTCGCAAACAGGTCGAGACTATGATGAAGAACTGCTCCGATAACGGCATGCGCCTGTACGATATGGATAGCCCCAATAACGGTATCATTCATATTGTGGTACCTGAACATGGCTTTGTTCACCCCGGTATGACAGTGGTTTGTGGTGATAGCCATACCGCTACCCATGGCGCTTTTGGCGCACTGGCCTTTGGTATTGGTACCTCAGAAGTTGAACATGTGCTGTCCACTCAGACCCTGCGCCAGAAAAAATCTAAAACCATGCGTGTCAACGTGGAAGGTGAGTTATCTGAATTCTGCACAGCCAAAGATATCGCACTTTCTATCATCGGACATATCGGTACCGCCGGTGGTACCGGTTATGTTATTGAATACACTGGTGATGCGATCAGCAAACTCTCAATGGAAGGTCGCATGACCCTCTGCAACCTGGCTATCGAAAGTGGTGCCAGAGCCGGTCTGGTCGCTCCAGATGAAAAGACCTTTGAATTTCTAAAGGGGCGTGAATTTGCACCACAGGGCGGAGACTGGGATCAGGCCCTCGCCTACTGGAAAAGCATAGTCACCGACGAAGGTGCCAGCTATGACAAAGAGATCACTGTGCATGCGGATGATATTGCACCACAGGTTACCTGGGGTACTTCACCTGAGCAGGTTATAGGTGTGGATAAAAAAGTACCCGATCCTAAGCAGTTTAGCGATGAAGAAAAGCAGAAAGCCTGTGCCAGCGCACTGGATTATATGGGTCTGCAGGCAAATACCGATATTACTGATATCAACATTGATTATGTATTTGTTGGTTCCTGCACCAATGGTCGTATAGAAGATCTTCGTGCAGCTGCAAAAGTAGCCGCCGGAACCACTGTAGCTGATGGTGTTACTGCAATTGTGGTGCCTGGTTCTTACTGGGTTAAAAAACAGGCTGAAGAGGAAGGCCTGAATCAGATTTTTGTTGATGCGGGATGGCAATGGCGCGAGCCCGGTTGTTCAATGTGTCTGGCGATGAATGGTGACGAGCTAAAACCCGGCGAGCGCTGTGCTTCGACATCCAATCGCAACTTTGAAGGCCGTCAGGGCAAAGGTGGTCGTACCCATCTGGTGTCTCCAGCGATGGCAGCAGCAGCTGCAGCCGCGGGTAAGTTTGTAGATATCCGCAAGCTTTAAACCGCTGAGATTAGCTGAAAACAAATACAGAATTCAGAGAGAAAAATTATGAAGCCTTATACCAATCATACTAGCACTGCCGCATTAATGGACCGCAGTAACGTCGATACCGACCAAATCATTCCCAAGCAATTTCTGAAGAAAGTGGAGCGTTCAGGATTTGGCGTACACCTGTTTCATGACTGGCGCTATAACGCCGATGGTAGTGACAATGCATATTTTGAGCTGAATAAAGCCGCTTTCAAAGATGCCAAAATTCTGGTGGCTGGAGATAACTTCGGCTGCGGTTCATCACGCGAACACGCACCCTGGGCGATTGAAGACTATGGTTTTAATACCATTATCTCAACCAGCTATGCGGATATTTTTTACAACAACTGCTTCAAGAATGGCATATTACCGATCGTAGTTTCACGTCAGCAACTGGATCAGTTGATGCAGGAAATTCGTGATAATGAAGGTGTTAAATTCACAATTGACCTGCCCGAGCAAACCATTACTACACCAGCTGGCACAGTGGTGAAATTCGACATAGATGAATTCCGCAAACAAAACCTGTTACTGGGCCTGGATGATATCGGCATGACCCTACAGCATGTTGATAAGATTGATGCGTTTGAAGCACGTCAGCAACAAACCCATCCCTGGTTGTGGAAATAAGCCATCCTTACTCTTAAGCGTTGATGAAAAGTATGACAGATACAGGGCGACATATTGAGCTGATGGATACCACCTTGCGTGATGGAGAACAAACTCAAGGTGTTTCTTTCACACCGGATGAAAAGGTCAACATCGGCAAAGCATTATTACAAAAGCTGGGCGTTGATCGGATCGAAGTTGCCTCTGCCAAGGTGTCGGAAGGAGAGAAACAGGCCGTCACTACACTTAACGAGTGGGCTGCCGAAGAAGGCTACCTGGATCGTATCGAGGTACTCGGCTTTGTCGATAAAAAACGTAGTGTCGACTGGATAGTAGAAACAGGTGGCCGCACCATCAACCTGTTAACCAAAGGCAGTGAAAACCATTGCCGTAATCAATTAAGACAGGAACTATCCGAGCATGCGGAAGCGATCAGACAAACCATAAGCTACGCTCAAAGCAAAGGTCTAACCGTCAACATGTACCTCGAAGACTGGTCGAATGGTTACAGGGATAACCCTGATTATGTCTATGGCTTGATGGATGCGGTAAAAGACTGTGGGGTGAAACGCTTTTTACTGCCCGATACACTGGGCGTTATGTCACCCTCAGAAGTTACTGTTGCCATTAGTGACATGGTAGCACGCTATCCTGACCAGCAATTTGATTTTCACCCGCATAATGATTACGGCCTGGCTACGGCTAATGCGATGGCTGCTGTGGCTGCTGGCGCAGGGGCAATACATTGTACGCTCAACTGTCTCGGCGAACGTGCGGGTAATGCTTCATTAGCTGAAGTAGCCGTTGTATTAAAAGACAAGATGGGGATGCAATTATCCATTAATGAACACCATATCTTTGATTTAAGCAATATGGTTGAACGTTTTTCGGGTAAGCGTGTGAGTGACAACACACCCATAGTTGGTAGTAATGTATTTACTCAAACCGCAGGCATTCATGCCGATGGTGATCAAAAAGGCGGCTTATATGAAAGCCATCTAAGCCCGGAAAGATTTGGTCGTAAACGCGTGTATGCGCTGGGTAAGATGAGCGGAAAAGCATCATTACTGAAAAACCTGGAAAAACTGGATCTAAGCCTTTCACCCGAGAATCAGGAAAAAGTACTCAAGCGCATCGTAAAACTGGGTGACTCCAAACAGAATATTACCCCCGATGATTTACCTTTCATCATTGCTGATGTTATGGAGAGCAGTGATTATCATCATATCAAGTTGATCAATTGCTCCATCACTAGCGGCCTGAACCTGGAATCGACGGTAAGCATTGCTGTAGATCTGAATGGTGAAGTCATTAAAGCGACTGGCTCTGGCAATGGTGGCTTTGACGCCTTTATGAATGCCGTGGGCAAGGTATTCAAACCAGATTACTACGTGCTACCAAAACTGGAAGACTTTGAAGTACGCATCCCGCGTGGTGGTAATACCAACGCTCTAACAGAATGTATTATTACCTGGCGCACAAAACACAAGAGCATTAAAACGCGAGGTGTGCATTCAAACCAGGTTTTTGCTGCGATACTGGCTACCACTCGCGTCATCAATCTTCAGTTACATGAGCTATCTGCATCGGCTACCAAATAACTGCCTCTGCAGGCCCACTGTATTCCTGCTGTGATCGAAATTAAACGTCTACAGGATATGGCTCGTTTACGCCGCCTCGCCCTGTCTGCACAGGGTTTACTGCAGACCCAACCCTTTGGGCGTGGTCTGACGGGGGCACGCAAAGCGATTAACCACATCGGTTATGTACAGATCGACACCATATCGGTAGTAGAGCGAGCACACCACCATGTATTTCATTCCAGGGTGCCCAATTTCAAGCCAGCCATGACCAATCAGATGTTGCTCGACGGAGACATTTTTGAGTACTGGGCACACGCGGCGGCATTTTTACCCATCGCTGATTTTCGCTTCTCCCTACCCTATAAACAGGCCATTAAAAACGGCCAGGTCCATTGGTATAGTAATCCTGATAAAAAACTTATGCGTGAACTGATTGCGCGCATACGCTCAGAAGGCCCGATACGATCCCGCGACCTTGAAAACAACACCAGCAAACATGCAGGTTGGTGGGACTGGAAGCCCGCCAAAAAAGCCCTGGAACAATTATATATGCAAGGCGATCTGATGGTGAGTAACCGCGAAGGATTCCAGAAAACCTACGACCTGACCGAACGTGTACTACCATCTCAGATTGATTCAAAGATGCCCAGCATAGAAGAGTTTGCAGCGCACATAGTCGATCAACAGTTGCGCTGCCATGGACTGGTTTCACTTAAAGGCCTGACCTACTTACGGCGAGATAAGGAACTACGCAAAGCTGTAAAATCCCTGGTAGACGAAAGGTTGGCGCAGCGCACTTTAGAACAGGTTCAATTAAACAGTGGCGAAATTTTTATATTGGAATCGGATGCACTGGAACGCCCCCTACCCCGCTTGAATAAGCGCATGTTGATTCTTTCACCATTTGACAACAGCGTCATTCAGCGCGAAAGACTCAAAACAGTATTTCAATTCGATTATCAAATTGAATGTTATGTACCTGCAGCAAAGCGTCAGTATGGCTACTTTAGCCTGCCAATACTTTTGCGGGATGAATTTATTGGACGGATGGATTGTAAAGCTCATCGAAAATCCAGCCATCTGGAGATTAAATTTCTACATTTTGAACAACACAATTTCGATGAAGAGATGGTCATTGCTGCATTTGTAAATGCAATCATACCTTTCTGTCATTTTCAAAATTGTGCCACAGTATCCATGACTAAAGCTTACCCAAAAAATCTAACTAAAAAATTACATAGTGCGCTAGAACATTTAGGGTGACATTCAGATAAGGGGATACTTCGTAACCGGAGTTGTAACCTGGAAAAGGAGGAACGGCGCCTTCCAACACTGATGGATTCTTGGGTTGGCAGGGTGTTCGTATAGTTGACGTCGGATGGCACTTTGTTTATCCGACCTACGACTGGCAACAACTCGTGTAATCAATCTTGAATTACACGAGTTGCCCGTTTCATCGATCAAATAATTACAGCTTATTTAATTCCGCAACAACCATGTCACCGAAGGCGTCGGTGTTGATCATTTTTACGCCGCTACCTGGCTTGGACAGGTCTGGAGTTGAGTAACCCTGAGCATATACACTCTGGATTGCTGTCCAGATATTTTTAGACTCTTCCAGCATGCCAAAACTATGTTCCAGCATCATGGCGACGGAGCCGATCATGGAGTAAGGATTAGCAATATTTTTACCCGCAATATCAGGAGCAGAACCATGTGAAGGTTCATAGTAAGCCTTATCGCTACCCAGACATGCAGAAGGCATTAATCCTAAAGAGCCCAGAATACCGCCGCCCTGATCAGATAGAATATCGCCAAACATATTTTCCATCACCATCACGTCAAACTGACCAGGATCCAGGCAAAGCATTGTTGCAGCTGAATCAACCAGTTGGTGTTTCACCTGTACTTCAGGATATGAGGGAGCAATTTCTTCCAGGATTTCATTCCATAAAACACTGGATTTCAGTACGTTACTCTTGTGAATGTTATGCAGCACCTTCTTGCGTTTCATGGCCTGCTGGAAAGCAAAATGTAAAATCTGAGAAATCTGCTTTTCATCATATTCAAGCGTTTCATGAACATAACGTAAGCCTTCTTCATTCACGCCCAGCTCTTTATTACCGAAGTATAATCCGCCTACCAGTTCGCGAATCATCAGAATATCGATACCTTCGCCTACTATCTCAGGTTTCAATGGAGAGAAATGCGCCAGACTTTTAGGTAAGGAAACCGGACGCAGGTTTGCATAAGTGTCCAGATGTCTACGCAGTGGCAGTATAGCACCGCGCTCTGGCTGCATATCAACTGGAATTTTCTGTGATTCTTCATAGCTCAGACCCACAGGGCCTTTTAATACTGCATCAGCCTCAGTACAGATTTTTTTGGTTTCTTCGGGGAAGGAGTGCCCTACTTTAAAGTAAGCACTGGCTCCAAAATCCGCATGAATCAGTTCAAATTCAACATCTGCATTTCGTGCTTCAACGGCTTTTAGTACTTTAACCGCTTCCATCATGCATTCTGGACCGATAGCATCCCCATCAAGCAGCGCAATTTTGTATTTTTTCATAATTAAACGTTTTAAATTAAGGTGAAAATCAATACGTGGCGAATTTTTTCGCAGGCGTATTCTGTCAGTGGGGGCGGATTTTACAGTATGGCCATGAATCTATCTAATTTTTCTTAGGATTTGCTAATACTGACAACCAGAGCTAATCACTATCAGGCTTTAGGGGAAATCAGCATTCAAGAGCTGCGGCTGTATGGCTGGTAGCGAGCTTATCATGGAGAGGTTTTCTTCGTCCGAAATCAGCAAACAGATATCTAGTCTTTAGAAATTCTTTAAATCATTACAAATCAATTACTTACATAAAATATAGAAGCCAGTCACTATATTTGAGTGACGTTAAATGTCCTCATACGGTTCAGTGTAAACGCCAGTTCATAGGCTCGAAACTGGGCAAAATGGCCTGAAATTTTTTCGCTGAGAATATCCAGCCCGTTTTCTTCAATATCCTGCATCACTAAATCTATAACCTGCTTCAGTGCTCTTTCTCCATCCATATACTTCCTGGCATATATCATCGCATTGCCTATTGCCTTTGTCTGTGAAAGCTCAATCAATTGCTCAAGATCTGTCAGGTCGATTTTATTTTCTCCAAAATGCAGGCTTTTGACCTCAGTAGCATAAAGTCGCTGCTTACCGTATTCGCTCATCGGATCAACACTTTCAACAACCGGAACTCGCTGTCTGGGTTGAACTGGATATTCAGTATCTTCTTTTATTCTTTTTATCGGGTAATCCTGAATAATGTCCTTTGCCCGAGCAGTAACATCAAGCGGATGATAATTGATCAACTGAATGACATGATCAGCTACCTCAAAATAATCTCCTACACCCCCAAGGGCCAGGATGGTTGAAACGTTTTTATCGAGATAGAGTTGACGCACCTTATCGATATAGGAAGTTATGGGCTCATCTGTCTTTTTGACCAGTTGCTGCATGTACATATCGCGGATCATAAAGTTGGTGGCGCAGGTATCCTCATCCATCAGGATTACTTTGGCACCTATCTCCATAGCCTCGATAATGTTTGCCGCCTGGGAGGTACTACCACTGGCATTTTCAGTTGAAAAATCACGGGTATCTTCACTAAATGGCAGATTCCTGATAAAGGGGGATATATCCGTCTTAACCACATGCCTGCCACTATAGGATCTAATCTTTACCGTGTCTGCCAAAGAGACGCATCGCTCTCTGCCATCTCCTGCAATGTGGTTGTATACCCCCATCTCTATAGATTGAAGCAGAGTGGATTTACCATGATATCCACCACCAGCAAGCAGAGTGATACCTTTCGGGATACCCATGCCGGTAATTTTCCCGGCATGAGGAAGGTTAATTTCGATGCTAAGGCTCTCAGGAGATTCGAATGCAATGATTGATTCACTGATCATTGGGCAGTCACTGATACCGCTTTCCCTGGGTAAAATTGCGCCGTCAGCAATAAAAGCCACCAGCCCTAGATCCAATAATTTACTGCGCAAAAACTCTGCATCAACAGCAGTAAGAATGTGAGATAGTAATTGCTGAGTCCCCGTATGCTCCCTATGTAATGAAAAGCTGACAATTTGCGGTAACTCTTCAATCAGCATTTTTATAGCAAGCTTTGCTGAAATATTTCTTTTATTAGCTGGCAGACCAACAAAGCAGCGGACCTCTAAACTCTCTTGATTGATAACGACTGAGCTACGCTGCAGGATGGCCTGTCCCGGTTCATTGATGGTGATAACCCCGCTGTAGCCCTGCCCCCGTCGGTTACCAGCAATTGCTGAGCTATGATGGAAAAACTGACGGGCATAATAATCCCTGCAGGCAATCTGTTTCAGATTTGAATCGATCATGTCAGCTTCAATGACAGTGTCATGCAGAGGAAATTGAACCCTGTAGATTCCGGTATGAGGAGGTGCAAAGGGGTCTTTGGGAATTTGATCGATGATTAATACAAATTGCTCAAAATCATAGCTCCCTTTGAGAGCTTGATAGCGACCATAATCCTGTCCATCCAACTGTAGGATTTTTTTCTCTAGCTGGTCTTTTGAGTACACTGTATTCCTCCAGTCCAACTGTATTTGATTAATCTATTCCGGATATTAACTAGCCAGTAAGTTCCGCATGGATATCTGCAAATGCAGCAATTGCCGTATCCAGATCTTCACGGGTATGGGCGGCTGATATCTGGGTACGAATTCTTGCCTTGCCCTCGGCGACCACCGGATAAAAGAAACCGATCGCATACACACCACGTTGTAGTAGTCGACGCGACATTTCCTGAGCCAGTTTGGCATCGCCCAGCATCACCGGCACGATGGGATGTTCGCCATCACTGATTGAAAACCCCGCAGCTTGCATACCTGAGCGGAAATAGCGCGTATTTTCCATCAGCCTGTCCCTCAATTCGGTAGAAGCTGTCAGCATCTCCAGTACCTTGATAGAAGCCGCACAGATAGACGGTGCCAGCGTATTAGAAAACAGATAAGGACGTGAACGCTGACGCAACATATCGATAATTTCCTGTCGCCCTGATGTAAAACCACCAGATGCCCCGCCCAGTGCCTTCCCGAAGGTACCGGTAATAATATCGACTCTATCCATTACCTGATGGTATTCATGTACCCCGCGCCCTTTATCACCCATGAATCCAACTGCATGGCAATCATCATGGTGCACCATTGCATCAAACTGATCAGCCAGATCACAAATCTGATCCAGTTTGGCGATGCTACCATCCATCGAAAACACACCATCGGTGGTAATCAGGATGCGTCTTGCACCTGCAGCTTTGGCTTCCTGCAGCTTTGTTTGCAGGTCCTGCATATCATTATTCAGGTAGCGATAGCGCTTAGCCTTGCATAATCGTACACCATCAATGATGGAGGCATGATTCAACTCATCAGAAATCACCGCATCACGCTCATCAAGAATCGTTTCAAATAGACCGGTATTGGCATCAAAACAGGCCGCATAAAGAATCGTATCCTGCATGCCGAGAAATTCACTGACCTTTTGTTCCAACCGCTTATGAATGCTCTGGGTACCGCAGATAAATCGCACTGAAGACAGGCCAAAACCCCAGTCGTCAAAGCTGTCTCTGGCAGCCTGTATCACTTCAGCATTATTGGCCAGACCGAGATAATTATTAGCGCACATATTGATGACTTCACTACCATCCTGCAGCGTAATATCATGGTTCTGCTGAGAAGCAATTACCCGTTCCGTTTTCCATAAGCCCGCATCTTTTATAGCTTGCAGGTCTTCACTAAGACTTTCTCTGGTACTTTTATAACTCATTGCTTTCTCATATATTTTTCAGGGTTTCAATCTTCCCAGTTAAGGATCACCTTGCCCGAATGACCAGAGCGCATGACATCAAAGCCCTGCTGAAAATCTCGATAGTCAAAGCGATGGGTAATAATCTTTTCCAGTGGCAGGCCAGTCTGTACCATCATCGACCCCTTATACCAGGTTTCAAAGATTTCTCGTCCGTAAATCCCCTTGATGGTTAGTCCCTTAAAAACCACCTGATCCCAGTCGATTCCGGAACCCGCAGGCATGATCGCCAGCATCGCAATATTGCCCCCATTGATCATCAGGTTGAGCATATTACCGAAGGCCTGAGGTGAACCAGACATTTCCAGCCCGACATCAAACCCTTCAAAGATACCCAGCTTATGCATCATATCGCGGCTGATAGATTCCTTACTGACATTGATGGGAATCACTCTGGGGGTAATCGATTTTGCCAGATCAAGGCGGTATTGATTGATATCGGTAATTATGATGTTGCGTGCGCCACAGTGTGCGGCAACCATTGATGCCATGATTCCAATGGGCCCGGCCCCTGTGATGAGCACGTCTTCACCTACCATATTAAACGATAATGCGGTATGCACCGCATTACCATAGGGATCAAAACAGGAGAGTAATTCAGTAGAAATAGACCGGCTGGGGTGGAATACGTTTTTTGCTGGTATTGAAAGATATTCTGCAAAACAACCCGAACGGTTTACCCCCACACCAATGGTATTAGGGCATAGATGTCGCCGTCCTGCCAGACAGTTACGACAGCGATCACAGACTATATGCCCTTCACCGGAGACCACATCACCAATCTGAAGATCACTAACATTAGCCCCCATCTCGACAATCTCCCCGGCAAATTCATGGCCCACCGTCATCGGCACCGGAATGGTTTTCTGTGCCCACTCATCCCAGTTATAGATATGGATATCCGTGCCGCAGATTGCAGTTTTCTGAATCTTGATCAGCACATCGTTATTGCCGACTTCAGGTATCGCAACATCTTCCAGCCACAGCCCCTGTTCAGCAGATTTTTTTACTAGCGCTTTCATCGGTATTCCCTATTGGATCAGTTTATTGTACGACTAAAGTGGATTGATAAACACAGCCTCTGTGACATTGATGTTTACATGAAACAGAGCGAGGCTGGTGATTATTAGCGAGGAGGAATCTCTATATGGCTTTGATTTTAGCCCTTTAGCTAATGACATAGTACACCCCGGCAAAGCCGGGATGTACTTATCAAATTACTTAATCGCAGCTTTAATGGTCAATACAATTGCGGCCGGTGCATTAGATATTTTCATAAAAGTACCCATACTCAAATCCGGGAAACTTTGAGCGATACGGAATTTGCCATGTAAAATATATGCCTTATTTCCAGAAACCAGGAACTCATAAGGCAGATGCGCAGTATGGCGTAATTCACCCTGGTCGGTTACTCCCATGACTGTTGCATCTGCGCCATCACCTTCTTTCATCGCAACACCATAAACAGTTTCATCTTTACCAGTCACATCAACACGATAGACCAAATCAACCGCATTACTATTCGCTAAACCTTTTTCAATAGTAGTCAGAGCCGTTTTGTAATCTGCGTATTCAGCCAGGTCCAGTTGATCATCGAAGTATGGCATTGCAAACATATAATGGTATTCGCGTAGATCATCCGACTTCATGGCTTCTTCTGCACCAAATTCCTGAGTTTTACCCAGAGCTTTTACCATGGCGGCAGTAATATCATCGAGATTGCTGGCCATACGGTACATATTGGCCATATAGGAAGGATTGGTATAAGACAGCTGAACATTATCCCCCACCCTGGTTACCGCGACTCGTTGTACAGCACCGAATCCACCGAACTCAGAGCCTGCTGCGGCTTTTTTCAGAGCATCATTAGTCACTATGATGATATGGGCATCGGGATAAGGTGTATATTCACCAGCGATTGTGAACCCAGCACCCGTCAAAGCCTGTTTGGCTTCTTCGACTTTAGTGGCCACATCACCAGCCCCCTGAGATGCTAGAAAATAAGGTTTGTAAGCACCATCAGCTGCATGGGCCATGTTGAAAAGCACGCTGGTGATGATCATAAGAGGGATTGCGAAATAATTTTTAATTATCATTTTAAGCTCCTTTAGTTATTTTAATTTTAATTAAGAACATTTTTTATCTTGAAGATTTTTCATTTATTCCATGTTTTAAGATGATGGATTTATAAGTAAGGAATAAAGAAAAACCAAGCATACTCACTTAGCAAAAAGATGGGAAGTTTATTATCAAGGTTTTTTTATGGGCAATTGTCCTGGTATAAGGAGTCCAGAACCTATCTTTTACAATAAAATAGTTAATTTAAATTCAAATCTGAATTATCCAGATGCAATCGTCGGTAATTTCGTCTGGGAAGAGTTTGGATAGATATTCAGCTTGAACTTACGATCTTTATCAAGTTTAAAAAGTAGTAGTAGATATATATGAAATAGCCTTGTTGAGGGCTGTGCTGATACAAATTTGGCCCACAGTAAGACGAATCTCGTCATTTCTGCTGAATAAG
The DNA here is from genome assembly GCA_050306135.1 of Gammaproteobacteria bacterium. Taxonomy (GTDB): domain Bacteria; phylum Pseudomonadota; class Gammaproteobacteria; genus JACNJF01. The sequence continues at coordinate 32,490 of JBNLGQ010000001.1, read as the reverse complement.
GACTGTTAGCACTCACAATTTGATTTTGTAGCCCCTGCTTGCTTCTGGACATACATTTTACAGTTCTTCCACCATTGTGATTTCAAATTTGCTTTGCTCTTTCATTTGTCGAATCAATGTCACCAGCTGTGCGGCTCTATCGATGAGCTTGTCGATTTTATTCAAAAGCGCATCCACATTGCTGTAGCTAAAAACCTGCTTATCAACATACTGGTGCTGAATAATATTCTTATACATAGACCAGGGATCTTGTCCGTGTTCGATGATTGATAGCAAGGGGATTTTTATCTGGCTGGTGATAGCCTTCGCTTCCTGCGGCAGGGATCGCGCATCAGGTTAGCTTCCTGCAAATCAGCGTTATTCAGGCTTGCACCTTTCAGATTGGTATCCACCATCCAGGCTCCTGCGAGATTTGCACCTCTGAGATCCGCACCATTCAAGGTCGCTTCGCTGAGATCTGCCCCGCCAAGATCAGCACCGGACAGGTCAGCGCCTTCAATAAACGCATTCTGCAGATACATACCTGAAAAGTTGACCCCGGACAGGAGTGCTGTAAAGCCCTTGATAGCCAAACCAGTTTGAAACAATCCCTGCAGATTGGCATGAGCTAGGTTTAGGACCACAGAGGGATTTTGTTGTCTCCATCAGTTCCAGTCATCAACACCCTGCTCTGGTATTTGCTGATAATTTCCATCATTCATGAGAATCTACCTTTGTCGTCAGGATCTATGGGGTTGGATCTGCATCTGTATCTTTTACCTGCACTTGCTTTTCCATCTTTTCCCAGGATGACGTCTCCTTTGCAATCAGACTCTCGACACGATGGACCAGCAAGGTGAAAGCATTTTTACCAGCATAAGGTTCAGTGCCTGTCAGGAACAGGTATTTATCATGTTTAAGCTGTTCTGCTGTAGCACGGTATTGAATCCAGTTATCATGAAATCGGTACAGGTGGTTGATAGCTGCGGCTATGGCGATCAACGCACCGAGACCCGCAGCAAGCCAGGCATACTTATCCCAGCCCTCCAGCAAGGCAGCAGTAAAAGGTATCAAAGCTGCAGTAACCAGCTCTATAGTGCGTAATAGTTTGTAGTTGAGCTGGTTACGCGCACTTTTGGCTTCATACCAGTCAATTTGATCATTGAGGCGTTGTTCGAGGTATTCCTGTTCGTTCATCATTATTTTATCCCCAACCTGTTTTTCATTTTTATGCTGCTGCTAGCCCTTATACTGATAGAAAAGTCATCTAATTATCTATCAACTGCAGACATCTAAATTCCATAATTTTTTAGAATATGAATCTAGCTACTAGCGGTATTTTCTAGAAGGTCGATAGCTTTACGAACGGTGTCGATAATTCCGAAATCAGCCTTCCAACTACGTAAATAATCTTCCTGCTTGATTGTTTCTCTGAACACATCATGTCCCCACCACTCTAGATAGCGTCGATACTGGCGTAGAGTCGACTGAATAGCAAAATCGCCAGCATCAACCAGTTTTATCAGTGAACTGATGTGGTTGAGGACGATGTTTTGGCATTCCTGATATCTGGCAAAACCGTATTTGTCGGAATATCCCAGCAGTATCAAATACAACTCAGACATTGACCCATGTGCCCAGGCCAGAGTCATTTTATCTGATGATCCGAGGTCAATATCACAGGACAGTATCGCTGCATTCCATTCACGAGGCTTGAATACCTGGCCAAGAATTATGTTTAGTGAAAGATACTGGCCAAGAACCCAGTGTGCAGATCTCCTAATCTGCGCCTTGCTCGACTCTCGGAAAGTGGATTGATAAGCCCGCTGATATAACTTAAATGATTGTCTGAGCTCGGCAACTGATTGCTGGAGTAATGAAATCCTGGATGTTTCATCGTCGAGCAAAGCCAACCTGAAATTTGCCTGAGACTTACGTTTTAGATTGCTGGCTTTCATTCCCATACCTTCGGTTTCATACCCATGATCAACCGGCATCATGGCATCAGCTTCATCTACCCTACTAAACAGTGCGATGAGGGTATCCTGGTAATTTTTCCATTCGTCTTCCTTTTTTAAAACTTCGCTTTTTGATATTTCAGCAATTAACTGATCAATAATTTTCATTGCTGCATCTATGGCACGTTTAGATTGAGCATACCTTAAATGGGTCAGTTGCTCTTCCAGATCATCCGGCAACGTCGCATAGCAAATTACACTAGCCCAGTCATGCGTGTTTGGGCAGTGGATTTTAAGATTGTCGCGCAATCTGGCTACACTGATACGAGGATCTTCACCCCACAAAAGTGATTGATAAAGAACCTCAGGCATAAAAGATGAGGCTTTCTTGGAAAGTGGAAACTGAGAAGCGACGACGAAAGGGACACCTGCATGATGCAGTTCATGAGCCAGGCTCGATCCTGTACTACTGATTACTGAGCGAGTATTGCCACTGTCACAGGATGAGACAGTTACTACTGAGGGCATTCTGCGGTTTTCAGCCAGTGGGCAAAGTAAAGCCGCAAGGGTATTACCATCTACTAGATCAATCTGGTTCTCTTCGTTATCCTGATGTAAGGCTAGTCCGTAAGATGCATAGTCGTCGGTTTCGTCGGCCATCCCATGTGCCAAAATATGAACATGGCTGTATTGGTTAGCATGGACCGCCTGTTTGATTTTGGCACGAGTGGCTTCTGTGATAATAGTGAGCAAAGCTTCCCTTTCTCTGATCTGAGTGGCTTTATCACTGTCATCCAAAGCACTAACCCATGGGGCGATCACTTTACGTAACGCCCGTGCATGCGAAACAGCTGGCACAGTTAACGCGCCGGGTTCGGCAATAATAAATAAAATACGCGGTTTTCTCGACCATTCAAGATTCACATTGGCGACATTGCGGACCTGTCGGGTCATACTAATCTTCAAACGGTTCTGCAATAACAACGAATTACCTTCTCCCCCGGCGCACCCTGGTGGAACGTTGGCGAGTTCAAAAGGTAGCATAGCCAGTTCGGCTGCAGACAACACCAGATTCAAATGCACCACATTACTGCAATTCCCATCAGGACTACCTAGTTCCGATATAAGCCCAGGCAAGGATTTAAGAATGCTGGTGATTTCCTGTGAAGTCTCTTCGAGCATCGACTGTCGTAATTCATCGTCACCACCCTGACCATCAGCATATCGTAAAACCTTCAGGCGAGATAGAAATTGTCGATGTTCATAAGGTACACATACAGTAGCAGCACCAAAGTTTCCACACAATCCCAGATACTGAGTTAACGGAGACAACAGTTGATTGTGAGCGGTGCCATGACGCAACAATTCCACAGTGACGGTCTTTTTAACTCTACTCATCTCACTCTCTCCTGGGATATATGCTGTTAGGTACAACATAGCTATCCAGATTCCCGTCCTCTGATGCATGAGACAACTGTCCATGAACCTCGCCATTGTGATGGATAATCGATACCACTGTTGGCCGCAGTAATACAAGTTTCTGATCAAGTCCAGGCCCAAGGTCGTTTACCCCATCCAGTGCCTCGATATTGTTTGCACTGAACGCTCGCCAAATCTTGTCAAAATTCTGCTGACTCTCGAGAAATTCCGGCTTTAAATGTATTAGCCGAATCCATGTCCCGCTGTTGTAGTAATAACGCCCCTTGACATCACGTTCAAAAGCTCGTTCCAGATGGGTGTGTCCAGCGATCAGATAATCCATACCGCTACCTAGTTCTTCATCCAGCTCCTCGTATATTTCATCCCTTGAGGTCAACGAAAAAGTCGTGTCTTTTTCCAGCTTATCTTTAAGCATCCGGCGCATGTTTTCGCTTTTGTGCTCCTTCTTTCCAAATAGAGCCTTAAAGTAGTCTACTGGACCAAGAAACTCCCCATCTTCGTCAGAAATATCTGAAATATCATCAAGTTTTCCACCCAACAGATCTTCTGACTCAAGCTTTCTGGGTCGATAATTGAAGTGATCCGACATAAACTCGGTAAGTAATGTTTCCTCATCGAGTTCAGCATTAAGACTCTGTCCTGTTTCTTCTGCAGACAAAAACCCCCAATCATGGCGATACTCGTCCAGCTTCATCCTTGCCATCAGCTTGAGTAATTTCTTAATCTGTTTGATTGCTTCGGGTTTCAACACCAGAACGATGGGTAAAGCAGCTTCCATTTCAGGTTTTAGCAGGTCAACCATAGGGTAGTCTTTCTTGATGTCATTCATCACATCAATGACCAACTGTGTTCCTGCATTAGCCTTCCAGTCTGGTAAAGGTTTACACCGGTTCATTGACTGAGAAAGTTTCAGCAATTGCCAGTAATCAACATAGTTCCAGGGATCCCCCTCATTGCCATGCACACAAAGTACTTTTTTAGTATGCACTTTGCATGAAAATCCTGCCCCATCAAGATGAATCAGTATTCTGCCTCGAGCAGCTTCGTCCCCTTTAGACAATCCCTGTAGTAACCATTCAGTCACTGGTGGTAAGGCTAACTCAACATCATGATTGCCGAGCACCATAACGAGATATCTATTAGGTTTTTTCACATATTCCCGCAAAGCCTCCCAAACTGCATTAAAGGCTTTTTCTCCATTTGGAACGATATTACCCTTTTCATCTACGCCAAAAATGCGTTGTAGTTTTTGAATAGCCCCTGCAGGATCAAGATAGGAAGACGGCTGCTCTGCGAGGAAATCGACTATATCACCATTCATTACGAAGCCGACCTTTCGATTCGCATCAGTGCTAGCTATCGTTCGAATTGTTGCTGCAAGAGTGTCCGCCTGGTTAAAAATCTGAAACCCGGGTTTACCCCCAAAATGCAGATCGGATACCACGTGTAGTTCATCAAAAATCATTTCAGCCATTTCCTATCTCCTTTTTATTGTTTTGTTACCAGCCTGTATCTTCAACATATTTGTGATGCTTTTAGCGTCCCATCACTAACGCCCACCAACTAGGCGTTATCAACGAAGAGAAAATAATATTTTGGAAGAACCTTACAATAATGACATATCCATTAAAGCCCGAACACTGTCTGCGATAGTGTCAAGGTTCATTCCTTATTGCATGGTGGAATACCTTTTATTCAACAACTTCATACAGATCATGAAACTCCTGTTCCCCCATACACCAGGCATCACTACCGTCTGCCTGATTAGCTACGATGTAATCGCCAGCCTTATAATACGAACGTCCCTCTTTGGTTTCGACGCTTCCACCCTCATCCGCCTGCCGCGCCCACACGGGAGCAATCTTTTTATAGGTCGCAGGGGCAATCTGGAGATAGGTATCGGCAAATACCTGTTGATCGACGGTATACACATTGCCGTTATTTTCTACCAGCCAGTCACCCGCTTTACAGGTCTGGTTATCACCCCATTTGCGGTAGTTGAAAGAGATCAATTCCAGATCAACCTGTATGGCATGGATGACTTGATCGGCCTTTTTTCGATATTTTTTTAATGACATGAAACGGTCTGGTAGCTCGTATATCATTAACGATAATCCTTGAGAGCTCAAACTACAATGATGAATCGTTTGATAGAAGTAGGTGAACAAGCTATTAAAAACTTGAATCACCAGACAATACAAGAAAGATAAAAAAACCTGCAGCTGCGGCCCATATTATTAACTTGGCGCGTTTGGGTTTTTCTTTACGCCACACAAAGAAGAGGATAAAGCCTAAAATTGGGATGAAAAACGACGCTATAGCAAACCCAATAGCGGCTCCATCTGATTTTCCGGTTTCCACTACTTCCTTCAGGTCGTCTTTCAATTTGTTAGCAGAGCTATCCTTGCGAAACACTGATTCGGATTTTGAGTCATCTGGAATACCATCGCTGGTAACTTTCTCTTTCAGACTGGATTGTTGAATCTCATGTTTAAATGCATCGACTTCTCGCCCGATACTCGCGAGTAAATCCTTCCGTGCTTCGAGCTTATGAAGCGCCTGTAAAACGCCATCTGCATCCCCACTGGTACGAAAATGATCACGCAATTTGAAAAAAATTGACGCCTGCTGATCTTGATTCAATGGTTCAGCAGCACTTATGGTTGCAAGCAGTTCTGAAATGTATGAGACAGGAATTTCCGGTGGTGTGGGTAAAGGATCGGGAACTACGGGTGAAGGCGATGCAATATTTATAGCTTTGATTAGCGCAAGCACACCTTTTTTGTTTCCCGATTCGACGTCTGTAATCTGCAGTTTTGCCAGTTCCGGCGGTAGAAACCGATTATCATAATCAGCAGTTATTTTCAGAGGGATAATTGTTTTACCTAGCGAAACAGCATAAGAGAGTTCACGCTTACAAGCATCTGATTTCAAATAACTGCCCGAAAGTGCGCACAGATAAAAATCGCAACTTTCGATTTCCCTAAGAATTCGATCCCACCAGGACTGCCCACCAATTAGTTCATTGTCAAACCAGATTTTATGTCCTAACGACTCTAAATCATCCACGATATCAACTACCTGTGACTTATCTTCGCTGCTATAGCTAATAAATAGATTAGTCATAATAATTCCCCCCAAAGTCCAGTTTTTGCTTTGTCATCATGACTCAAAGACTTGATCGGCAAAGCCAGGAAGTAGCTGACTGAATTTACGTATACGGGAAAATACTAGTCAAAAATCCAGTTACGCAGCCATAGCTTTTAGCTTTTCCTCACCAAAAGTATCTGATTCCCAGGATAAAATGTATATCACAAACAATCGCACCCCACAAATAAAAAATTGAAATCAAAGAGAGCATCACCCTGTCACCTTAACATTGACACTATATTCATCTGAGCAGCGTCGTCATGTTAGTCCGAGTCACTACTACGTAATCTTGATGGTTTATGATTGAATATAATAATTGGAGTCAACCCCGAATGGCATTTACTTAAGGCTGATACGCGGTCATTGCGAGGATGCCTATATGGATGTTGGTGTTAGGGCGAAGCAGGAAGCCAGAGCCGAGCTTGCGACGCGGCAGGAGTGCTACAGGGATGTACCATATACGGAAGCAAGGGATCTAATCTCTTCGTCAGTGAGGCTTCGACAAGGTTAGAGATCACCACGCGAAGTTTATGCCCTTTGGGTACTCGCGATGACATTCTGCTCGTAAGTAAGTGCCATTAGAGTCAACCCCTAATAGCGACTTCGGTCAGTCGATTGACATTGAAACTGGAAGAATGAATTTTTAGCCAGCTATCTGAAAGGTAAGTGTGTAAAAATCATCACTGATAAAGACCTAAATAGTTCCAGTATCAGGAATTACTAGCATCGTATTCTGTTTATGAACCTTATAATAACCATCATAAGAACATGGTTTTTAAGCTAGTTATACTCGTGCCATTATCAAGGTCGTACTTGCCCAAATAGAGATAGACTCAAAACGCGATTGCTTCTCGCGTTTTGCCCCCTGAGGGGTGCCTGAGGGGGTCCACGAATTTATACGAAATAAATTTGAACAGCTTTAGCTGGCCAGCTTGCAGGTGAATCACAGGGGTGTGATTCATAAATTGCTTGGTCGCAACCTGTCGACAAATCTGACAGGATCAGATTTGGGCGTGGCTACGCCCGAAGGGTGAAAACCAGGGAAGGTTTTCATCTACTGGAGTTCTGAATCGAGCTTCAGGAACGCCATACACAAAAAAACCACCGCAAGGGTGGGAGGTATCTAATTAAGAGCTGGTGCCATCTTTTAGAGAGATTGCTCGGGCTATCCATGCCCTCGCCCGTTACTCCGACCATCCATGGCCTCCGCCCTTCGGGACAGCGTGTGACTGTTCTAATTCGTTCCAGACGAATTAGTCGGGGCCGTGCTGGCGCACGTCCAAATTCGTTCCCGACGAATTTGTCGAACAGGAGTTCTGAATCTAACTTCAGGAACGCCATACATAAAAAAACCCACCGCGAGGGTGGGTTCTTTTATGTATGGCGCGCCTGGAGAGATTCGAACTCCCGACCGCTCGGTTCGTAGCCGAGTACTCTATCCAGCTGAGCTACAGGCGCCTGTTTTGAAGAGCCGAGATTTTACGGATTTTATTCAACATTTGCCAGCCCTATTTTAACTTTTATTCAAGTATTCTCGTTGTCCGTGGCATCCTGCGTTGCAAAACAGTTCATATGAGATTGTTTCGCTTAATTTTGCGATATCTGCAGCCAGTGGTTGATCTCCCCATAACACAACTTCATCACCCGGTTTAATGTCCATTCCAGTAATATCAATGGTGATCATGTCCATCGATACTCGCCCTACAATATCGACTTTTTGCTGGTTAACATATACATATCCATTTCTTAAATGACGCGGATAGCCATCGGCATACCCTGCCCCTACGACTGCTATTTGCTGATCTTCGGGACATACATGTAAGCCACTATAACCTACCCTCTCGCCTTTTTTACGCATGTTTACGGCAACTATCTCGGATTTAAAATGCATTGCGGGCTTTAATGTTTCAGCATGGCTTTGAATCAGCAGCGGATCACTGCCATATAATGCGATTCCCGCTCTTACCCATTTCCGTTGACTCACCGGCCAGCCCAAAATACCCGCAGAGTTGGCAATTCCCCACTCATAATCGTTCAGATCAAGTTGTGCAACCTGTTCTATCTGTTTACCGGAGGTCATATCTTCTACATCGTCAGCATTCGCCAGGTGCGTCATCAGGCGAATACCGTCTACGGCTTTATGAGCATTCAATAAATCTACCACCTGATTCATATGCTGTTGTGAAAAGCCTAGTCGACCCATGCCGGAATTGAACTTTACCCACACATCTATCGGTTTCTTTTTACTGTGTGGATTCAGCAGGTCTATCTGCCATAACTGATGGATAACGGGATCAAGGCTATGGGAAAAACACATTTCCATTTCAGCGGGATTTATCGCGCCACCCAGAACAATGATTTTCTGTTTTATGCCTGCATTGCGAAGCACCATGGCCTCCGGAACGGTTGCCACCGCAAAGGCATCCGCTTCGGGTAATGCCCGAGCTACTTCTACCGATCCATGTCCATAGGCATCGGCCTTAATGACAGCAATCACTTTGCTGTCGAGGGCAATATTTTTCAGGTATTGATAATTAAAACGGATTGCCTCTAAATCAATAATGACTCTTGAATGTCGTGTATGCATTTTTAGATCAATCATCTAATGAGTAGTCGTCGAAGGCCAGGTTCTCAAAACGGGTAAATTGCCCCAGAAATGAAAGTCGTACGCCCCCGATAGGTCCATTACGTTGTTTACGGATCAGTATTTCTGCTGTGCCCTTGTCCGGGCTATCCGGGTTGTACACTTCGTCACGATAGATAAACAGGATAACGTCAGCATCCTGCTCGATACCGCCTGATTCACGAAGATCAGACATAACTGGGCGTTTATCAGGTCGCTGCTCCACACTTCGGTTTAACTGTGATAGCGCGATGACGGGCACATGGAGTTCTTTAGCCAGCGCTTTTAGCGCACGCGAGATCTCTGATATTTCTGTGGCACGGTTTTCACTGCCACCGGAGACCTGCATCAGCTGCAGGTAATCGATAACGATTAAGTCTAAGCCGTGTTCACGTTTCAGGCGTCTGCATCGAGCACGCAATTCGGTGGGCGATAAGGCAGCTGAATCATCGATAAACAGCTTGGCCTTGGATAGCATGGCGACCGATGAGGTGAGTCGTGGCCAATCATGATCATCTAGTTTACCGGTACGTAGATTATGCTGATTGATACGCCCAAGCGATGACATCATACGCATCGCTAGCTGTTCACCCGGCATCTCCATACTAAATACCGCAACCGAGTGTTCACCGCTAACCGCTGCATATTCAGCCATATTCATGGCGAAAGTGGTTTTTCCCATCGACGGCCTTCCGGCAACAATAATGAGGTCTGATCGCTGTAGACCCGATGTCATTTCATCGAACTTGGTAAAGCCGCTGCTGATACCGGTTATTGCTTCGTCACTGCCAAATAGCTCTTCAACCTTTTTAACCGCCTTGGATAGCAGGCTTTTAATATCTTCAAAACCCTCGTTCTCGCCTGCGCTTTGCTCGGCGATCTGAAATACCAGTCGCTCGGCTTCATCAACCAGTTCTTTACTGGTTCTGCCATCAGAGTTATAGGCGGCATTGGTAATATCGTGACCTACCTTGATCAGCTTGCGTAGCACCGAGTACTCACGCACGATCTCGGCATAGGCTTTTACATTGACTGCGGTAGGTGTTTCATTCGCCAGTAGTCCCAGATATGCCAGCCCACCAATAGAGTCGAGCTCATTGCGGTTTTCCAGCCAGTCTTTGATGGTGACTACATCGTAGGGTTTATCGTCTTCAGAGAGTGCGGCAATAGCGCGAAATATCAGGGCGTGATCGTGTCGATAAAAATCCTTTTCATTCACCAGATCGGCGATTTTTTCCCAGGACTCATTATCCAGCATCAATCCACCGAGTACCGATTGCTCGGCTTCCATGGAATGAGGAGGAACCTTGAGGTCGTCTACTCGCTGACTTAATTCAGCGACTCGAGTGGCGATTTCTGACACAGTGAATAAGTATTCTAGTTGGTGGAAACCATGCTACCGCATAATTATACCGGTAGCCTATTATCATGAGCCCACTTGTAAACGGGCATCTTGCGCTCAGACAACTGAATACCAGAGCACAAAAGGGCTGTCATAGACAGCCCCTTTATAGTAACAAAACTGCTCCTGATTAATAATTTAATATATCAATCAGAAAACAGATTTTATAACTTATTCTTCACCAACGATTTCGATGACGACCGTCGCGATAACATCGGTATACAGATGGATATCGATTTCATGTTCACCAGTATTGTGCAGAGCACCTTCTGGTAAACGTACATCACGTTTTTCAATGGCGGTTCCAGCTGCAGTAATTGCCTCAGCGATATCGGCAGTGCCGATAGAACCGAACAGTTTGCCTTCGCTACCAACCTTGGCAGTAATAGTTACTTTTTCCAGAGCTTCTATAGCTGCTTTGCGCGCTTGCGCAGTTGCTAAAGCTTCGGCCGCTGCTTTTTCCAGCTCTGCTCTTTTAGCTTCGAATTCAGCCAGATTTTCAGCAGTTGCTGGTTTGGCTTTGCCACCAGGAAACAGAAAGTTACGTGCAAACCCAGCTTTAACACTAACCTTGTCACCCAAAGAACCTAAATTATCAATATTTTCCAACAGAACGATTTCCATAGGATAAGCCTCTCACTTAATCATCAGTATTCACAGGGACAGATTTCAGTTTTGCTCGAAAATCCGTCCAGTTATCTACAACCCCCAGCATTGCGGTAACACCCGCGACCTGAGGAAAAATTATCATCAACATATACAGTAAACCAAGCAATGCAGATTTATTGTAATGCTTCGACCAGCTGTGTACTACGGCCAGCCCCTGAAATAAAAACGTTAACGCTACCACCATTAACAGTGCTGTCAGCCAGTCCTGCTGTAAAAGCATACTGGCAACTCCCAGTATCAGAGCTAAAACGGCAATACTCTTGCCAAATCTGATGGCGTAGAATTCTGCACGAAAACCACTCGATTCGGACAATCTTGACTGATACCAACGACCAATCAGTAACGAAACAGCAAAGATAAAAAACATCACCGCAATCATCAGTATGGTCATACTGTGCACGACATTTTGCAGGACAGTTTCGAGCTGCGCCATTTCGATACCCGGCTGTTGCTGCATATCCTGAAACATCAGTCTCAGAATTTCCATCAACGCGGCTTCAGCTCCCGGCCATAATACAAACTGTAGTATCACCGCTAACATCGCCAGCCCCATTCCCACCACCAGGGTAAAAGAAATAGAACGTGTACGACGTAAAACTTCTGCCAGAACCATTACTGGTAACCATTGAACCAGTCCAATAGACAGACCCATGATCATAGATTGCGTCAGCATATAGCTGATCGCAGTAATCCCGACGATTGAAACCAGAATCACTCTGGTTCCTGACACCATACCCTGTGTCAGAATAATCAGGCTGACTATCGCACCACTTAAGATGGATAGCAGCGGGATAAACAGTGACAGTACCGCAAGGATACCTGCCACTGTTGCTGCATGCATCGGCCCTTTAACGGCATATCTTGCTATTGCTAACATGACCGTCCGGAAAGGCCGAGGCTGTTAATTAATGCTGGTCGGTATATGGCAGCAAAGACAGAAAACGAGCGCGTTTGATAGCAGTTGCTAACTGGCGCTGATATTTTGCCTTGGTACCGGTTACTCGGCTAGGTACGATCTTACCAGTTTCGGTGATGTACTCTTTCAGAGTTTCCAGATCTTTGTAATCAATGGCTTCAGAATCGTCTGAGCTGAACTTACAGAATCTTTTACGACGGAAATAACGTGACATTATTCTTCTCCCTCAGATACGGTTTCAACGGCTTCTTCTGCATCATCAGCTTCATCTTCGTCTGATGCTTCTTCATCAGAAGTTTCTGCACGAGCTGGTTTACGCTCAGATTTCGCAGTCTCTTCTTTCTCAACTGCGGCCATCATAGGTGACTTAACAGTAACTGCGTCTTTCATAACCAGAGTCAGGTGACGAAGTACTGCATCGTTAAAGCGGAAGATTGATTCCAGTTCTTCAAGAATCTCGGCTGAACATTCAATGTTCATCAGCACGTAATGCGCTTTGTGGATTTTCTTGATAGGAAATTCAAGGTGACGACGACCCCAGTCTTCTTCACGATGTACGGCACCGCCAGAAGCTGTGATCATATTGCGATAACGTTCCATCATTGCAGGAACCTGCTCGCTCTGGTCCGGATGAACCAGATAAACTATTTCGTAATGTCTCATAACATCCTCATGGAATAAGCCCCCTGTCTACGAAAACAGTGGAGCGAGAAGTTTTAGGAGCGCGGATTCTACATGAGCAATGCCGCTACCGCAAGGTTTGACAGGGTTTCAGGCAAAATTAACCAGCCATGTTCGGATAATGTTCTCAGGGTTGCCAGTATCAGTGAACGCAGTTCTGGCCTGGCTCATGTCTGTATATGGACTTTGAGCAAGATGAACTACTGACTACATTACTGCGTAAAAAGTGGAATAGATCAAACCTTTGAAAAATCAATACGCTCAAATAAGCTTTTTAACTTCTCTGCTTTAACTGGATTCAGGCTATTCACATATTGGATACGCCCCGACAGATAGGCGGGGAAGTCTGGATGATTATGCCTGTTCTGACTGGCCGCACCATGACGGATGCAATTATTTAAAATCGCTTTTAATTCATCATAATAGCGGCGGTCAATGTTAGGCGTATTATTGATGATGATACCGACCAGCTTCTGTCTTTGATGGCTGGCTTTTCGACGAGACTTTTTAAAATTAAGCTCAAGTCCCTCTTCAATACATATACTACCGACCAGTGGCTCTAAAAAACTCCAGTCGCGTGACTGATTTGTTGAAAAAGCCAGGTCATCGGCATAGCGCGAATACGTCAATCCTGCACTTTTCGCTAAACCACTAAGCCGACGATCCAGCCTCAGCATGGCTGCATTGGAGAGCACCGGTGAAGTCGGCGCACCTTGCGCCAGATGTCGTCGCTTAACGCGCTGACGTTGCTCAGGATCAAGTTGAGATAGCTCTGTCACATCGGAACTGCAGCGATGTGTACATAGATTGGTTAAAGTGATGGATATCAGCTTGTTATATCCGAGATTTCTGAAAACCTGATAAACCGGCAACCATTCGATAGATTGAAAAAAATGCGCCAGGTCATAAATCAGTAAATACCTTTTACCGCTATGCTGACTGGCATGGCTTAGACAGCTATGTTTTGCTCGAAAACCATGAGCTGCTTTATGAATCGGCGCGTGACAAAGAATATTGTTTGCGATTTTCTGTTGCAGTGATTTTAATAAGGTTTTAGGTGATTCAATCAATCGTACCCCACCACTGCGTTTAGCAATGCAATGATAGTGATAGTGTCGCAAGTGATCAGGACAAGCATTGTTGTGAGATTTTACATCACATAACCAGTCTAGCTGTGGGCCAGTAATACCAAACCAGAATAAAAGATCATTAATAGTTTCAAGCTGAGGGGAAACGGTATTTTCATCGCGAGTAATTGCATTGCCCTGCAAAGAATATGCAACAATTTTTGGCTTTTCTGGAGACCATTTAAACCAGGCACGTAAAAGTGGGTGTTGGGCAAGAAAGTGAGAGATGTCGTTCTGAGCAGGCTTTACAGGAAAAGTGAGTAGTAGCTGATTTACCAACTGATCAATATCATCGGGTAAATTATCAATAGCTAGAATCGCACTCGACATCAGGGTTGTGTAATGCCAGTCTGCTCTGTGAAACCAGTAGCTTAATTGCTGAGCGAAATAACTTCGCTGCTGACCGTTCAAAACACCCTCCGTGGATTAAGCTGAATCTGAGGTTTCAGGTTTGAATCAATAAAAAACGGACACCCAACTCAGAATCCGCATGAACTATCTTGCACGCAGTGCAACAGCGTTCCTGCCGTGTTAAGCAAGTAACCACTTTACCCTGGGGTAGCCCCAGAGCCCCATAAACACGAGGTTTATCGGCCAATACTTGGGTATCCGTTCCTTAGTAAGGTATGCAAATATAAACCAAAAATCAATGCTCTAATCGGGAACGATTGATTTCATACAAACAAATCCCCGTCGCTACCGATACATTCAGGCTTTCTACCTGCCCCTGCATCGGCAGCTTGACCAGATAATCGCATTGCTCGGCGGTCAGGCGGCGTATGCCCTCACCTTCCGCGCCCATGACCACAGCAATAGGGCCTCGTAGCTTTTCCTGATACAGGGTTTTATCGGCATCGCCGCTGGTACCGACCAGCCAGATACCGGCGTCTTTCATTTCCTTCAGACTCCTGGCGAGGTTGGTTACCGTAATGAGCGGAACCGATTCTGCGGCTCCAGCAGCAACCTTTTTCACCACTGGCGTAATGCCTACAGCACGATCTTTGGGTACTATGACCGCTTTGACGCCTGCAGCATCGGCGGTGCGTAGGCAAGCACCAAGGTTATGCGGGTCCTGTACGCCATCCAGCACCAGATAAAGATCATTGCTATCCACTTTCAGCAATAACTCCTTCAGACTCACCGCTTTGGCATGTTGAGCACTAACCTTAAGTACGCAACCCTGATGCTTATCGGTACCAGCCAGGTCGTTGAGCTTTTCCTTCTCGACCTTTATCAGCGATAACTGCTTCTGCTTTGCCAGACTGATGATCTGCTGCAGGCGCTGGTTTTTGCTATCCAGGTAATACAGCGATTCACAGTCATCAATTGAGAATTGCAGCATTTTTTTGACGGCATGCAGGCCATACACATACTGACTAGACATTACTTCTTCCGTCTTGATGTTTTCTTTTTGGTTTTAGCCTTTGAGTGTTTGGCCTTTTTAGCACCATCTTTACTGGAGCGTGGTTTTTTGGCTCGGGTCTTTCTATCAGCAGTATCTTCCGAATTGCTATACTTTGAAGTTGAGCTTGAAATCAGATCAAAATCAATCTTTCGCTCTTCCATATCAACCCTTGCAACCTGCACGGTTACCAGATCACCCAGTTGATAAATACGCCCCGTTTTTTCTCCCACCAGTCGATGGTGAGCAGCATCAAATTGATAATAATCCCGTTTTAACGAAGTGACGTGTACCAGACCATCGATCATTAAATCCTTGAGTTGCACAAACATACCAAAGCCGGTCACGGTGGTGACCAAACCTTCGTATTGCTGACCGACATGTTTCTGTAAAAACTCACATTTCAACCAGTCTGCGGCATCTCGAGTAGCGAGGTCGGCACGTCTTTCATAACGCGAGCAGCTTTCACCCAGTGCTGTCATCATATCTGGCTTATAGACAAAGTTACTGGCATCTCCACCCTGAACTATATGACGTATGCCACGATGCACCAGAAGATCAGGATAGCGTCGAATTGGTGAGGTGAAGTGGGCATAATCGGTCAAAGCCAGACCGAAGTGGCCGGTTTTGGTATCAGGACTATAACTAGCCTGTAGTAATGAGCGCAGCATCACCGTTTGAATCATATCGAATTCATCCAGCGACTTTATCTGCTCAAGTGCATCCGCGTATTGCTGAGGTGTCGGTTCCAGACCTGTCATTCGTACACCATAAACAGAGAGGAACTCGATCATGCCCGGCACTTTTTCCGGGTTCGGTCCCGCGTGGATGCGGTAGAGTGACGGCACCTTGTTTTTCTTGAGATATTTCGCCGCAGAGATATTGGCCGCAATCATACATTCCTCGATCAGCAAATGAGCTTCATTGCGCTCATAGGGATGTATGTTTTCGATTTTTCGCTGTTCGTTGTATTCGAACACCACCTCTTTGGTATCGAATTCAATCGCATGACGCTTCTTGCGTGCCTTGGCGAGTGCTTTATAAACCAGATTAAGGTTTTGCAACGCATGTCTAAGCGGTTCGCAGGTAGCATCTTCGCCACCCTTGAATAGATATTGATCCACCTGCTCATAGATCAATCGAGCATGTGAATGAATAATACCTTCATGGAATTGATAGTTATTAATATTGCCAGTAATACCTATCTCCATCTCGCAAACCATTACCAAACGATCCACCTTAGGATTCAGCGAACACAGTCCGTTAGATAAAACCTCGGGCAACATGGGGATGACTTCACCCGGAAAATATACTGAAGTACCTCGGATGACGGCCTCTTTATCAATGGCTGAATCCTTAATGACATAATGAGAAACATCGGCAATAGCCACGAACAGACGAAAACCGCCACTGAATTCTTCACAATACACTGCATCGTCAAAGTCGCGTGCATCGGCGCCATCGATAGTAACAAAAGGCTTATCGCGCAGATCAAGACGACCTTTTTTATCCTTCTCTTCTACTTCTGATGGAATGTTGTGCACCTCTTCCAGTACTTCATCATTCCATTTATGCGGAATATCGTGTGCATTGACAGCAATCGTCACTTCCATACCGGGCGCATTTTCCTGTCCCAGAACGGTTTCAATCATGCCTATGGGCTGATTATGCTGGTCGGGATATTCAAGGATACGAACTACCACAATATCGCCCTGGCGCGCATTGTGATCGTAATCCTGACTAAGCAGAATATCTTCATGGATACGCTTATCATCAGGAATGACGAAATGAATGCCTTTTTCGCGATAGTAGCGCCCTACTACCGATTGGTGAGCACGTTCCAGCACTGCAACCACATGGCCTTCGTTACGCTCGCGGCGCGGGTCATAACCAGTGATTTTGACCGCGGCCTTATCGCCATTCATTAATTTGCGCATTTCGCGCGCAGAGATAAAGATATCCTTACCTCCGCCTGTTTCTGGGGTCAGAAAGCCAAAGCCATCGGCATGGGCCTGTACATAACCTTTAACCAGATCCATATGTTCAAAGCTGAGGAAACCGCCACGACGGTTCTTAAATACCTGCCCATCACGAGCCATCGCATTTAAGCGGCGGCGGATAGCCTCTATGTCATCCTCAGATTCATACTGCAGAATTTCGGCAATATGTTCCAGGCTGATGGGGACGGATTGTTGGTTGATGATTTCTAGGAGGTATTCGCGGCTTGCTACCGGACTGTCATAATTTTGAGCTTCGCGCTCTTCAAAGGGGTCTTTAATCAAGTTATTCTTACTGTTTGTATAAAAAATGAGTGCTTAGTATATAGAAAGCGGCCAAAAGCCACACTCTATTATTGACTTTTTACATACCTCATGTATATTTCGCGTCCTCACCTTGCCCAGGTGGCGGAATTGGTAGACGCGCTAGCTTCAGGTGCTAGTGGCCGTAAGGTCGTGGAGGTTCAAGTCCTCTTCTGGGCACCATTTATCTCAGTTTTTTCCACTTTCTTCTTATTGCGTTTAACCGGTCTCCGTAAGTAGCTAGAGGACTTTAAATCCTAATCGCTCTCGGCCGTCCAGGCCTTACGCGATACTTGCGCATCCTTGCACATCGTTCTGGGCACCATTTATCTCAGTTTTTTCCACTTTCTTCTTATTGCGTTAAACCGGTCTCTGTAAGTAGCTAGTGGACTTTAAGTCCTAATCGCTCTCGGCCGTCCGGGCCTTCCGCGATACTTGTGCATCCTTGCACATCGTTCTGGGCACCACTTATTTCTCAGTTTTTTCCACTTTCTTCTTATTGCGTTTACCCGGTCTCCGTAAGTAGCTAGAGGACTTTAAGTCCTAATCGCTCTCGGCCGTCCAGGCCTTACGCGATACTTGTGCATCCTTGCACATCGTTCTGGGCACCACTTATTTCTCAGTTTTTTCCACTTTCTTCGTTATTGCGTTAAACCGGTCTCCGTAAGTAGCTAGAGGACTTAAGTCCTAATCGCTCTCGGCCGTCCAGGCCTCCAGCGATACTTGTGCATCCATGCACATCGTTCTGGGCACCACTTTTCACATTTTTCCTACTTTCTTAATTATTGCGTTAGATCAGTCTTCGTAGTAGCTAGAGGACTTACGTCCTAATCGCTATCGGCCGTCCAGGCCTTACGCGATACTTGTGCATCCATGCACATCTGCTACAAGCTTGAGCTCGAAAGATGAGAATGGAGTCCCCTGGCCAGCTTCCTCTATTTTACGAACTGGGCCAGCAGGTTTTGAATCAGGTCCCGTTGCTCGGGGGACAGGCGCCTGTAGTGCTGTAGAAGGGCCAGTTCGTCGGCTGAAATATCCAGCACATCTTCCGAACTGTAAGCAGGTTTAGTTTCCGCGATATGTGCTCTGCTGACCTTAACCGGTTCCTCTCCGTCCTGTAACCAGGCCCTCCTAACACCGAGTACTGCCGCTACGGCAGGCATGCGAGCAGAGTTTGGCATCGACAACCCTTCGGCCCATTTGCGAACTGCCTGCGGGGAAACACCAAACAATTCGCGTACTGCTTTTTGATCGCTGACTGAATATCCAAGCGCGGCCAGTGCCTGCCGGAATCGGGTAGCAAACGCTTGTCTTACCTTATCATTTTTCAACTGGTTCATACGCCAAGAGTAAGTGTTTGTGTAATAACTATCAGTTATTGTGTATTTAACCGATAGTTGATAAACTGCTTTAGGTGCAGGTTACCGTATCCACATACTGGAATGAAAAATTCCAGGGTGAGACTCTTCTATCGAAAAGTCATGAGAGCATACATTTAAGGAAAAGGAGATAAGGAGTGAAACTACTGATCGCCGAGGACAGTCCATTAATTCAGAACATACACCGGCAGCGGATGTCTGCCTGGAATTTCGAGTTTGATTTGGCATCGAACGGAGAAGAGGCTGTTACTCTCGCGCTGGAACACAACGGTGCATACGACCTCTGTCTGATGGATATCGATATGCCGAAAATGAATGGTATCGAAGCAGCCAGGATTATCAGAAAATCAGTCAGATATTTTCCAATTATGGCATTGACCTCCGAGCCTACTCACGAGGTTCCATCGCTGCAAGCGGGAATGGATGCCTTCATGCTTAAATCTGGAAATCATTCTGAGTTGTTAAACAGAATTAAAGCTTTAACGGTTAAATGGTACCGTGTTGGAGGCAAGGCTACTGATTTCATGATAACAAAGGTCACACCTGATAGCAGACAACAGGCAGAAGAGCTGAGGGTGTTAGCAAAGAAGGGGTTATGCAAAATATCGTTATACGATAACACAGACAGGGTATTGACAGTGCACGAGAGAATACCCGCTAAGATAGCCCACGATTTTAAAATTAATGATCAGGTTCTGACCACTTTCCTGAATCGTGATAGAAAAGCTCCGACACTTGTATACCTTTTCAAGGCAAGCCATTTGATGCCTGAAGTTGGTCTCTTAGATAATGAATTTGAGCAACTGCTTATTGAAGAAGACGAAGCGCTTGCTGGCTATTCCGACTTGCTGTTGTGATATCTGTGTCTATATCATTCATTAATACAATTCAGGTGGAGATTGAAATGTTAACTCGTCTGGGAAACTATGATTAATTAGCTTAATCAGGTCTAGCTACCTTTAAAATGAATTGTCCTAACAAAGATACAATGATCAAAGCAACAGATAGAACTGCATAGTTCACCCAACCACCATCATTGACCGAGAGCTTTAAAATCGTCAATAGAATCAAAGCAAAAAACAGACTCTTAAAACTAAACGACAGCACTTTGAAAACAATGAACAGAGGATACTTCGGTATCATGTTCATCTATCGAATACCCCCATGTAAACACCGTCCGAATTATTGTATAAGATGAATTTATACGATTTATCCAAATAGGTTGTTGAGACAGCATCACGTTCAATCTCTTTCCATGAATCAAGATCGACAATATCTGTTAGTGAAACCCATTCATAGTCACTGCCCACTCCATTGGGATAATACCTTGCTTTATAAATGAATCGGTATTCACAATTGTAGTCTCCCGGTCTGGCATGAAAAGCGACCTCCCCCATCAAATTCTTTACAAAGTTCTTACTGATTTGCTCTGTCCACATTTTTTCGATATGCCACGTGATGTTAACAATGCAAAATCTCTGCAATAGTGAGAACACTACAAGCCAGACAAGCGCGCCTAAAAAATACCATAGAGTGTTTTTGATGCTCATTTTCCTATACTCGGAAAAAGACGATAAACTTGAATATTTGAGGGGTATTCGTATCCCCCTTAGTGCGCTTGCCCTGCCGGTCTCTGACATATTCTTCCAGCACAGAATCGGATTCACTAGCGGTATGAAAGATTAATCTTCCAGCAAGAAAAGAAGTAGCTGAATCTTGATCGAGTAAAGTAAATTCAGAAGCACCACCCCTCGCTCTATAAGTTAGTAACATTGTGTGGTATCCATTCATCGCGTCAACACCATAAATCTCCGCCGTCCCTATATGATTTATTTTCACATACTCTCCTACTCTACTCTTTAAGTCCCAGACTGAAGCATTACCAATGTATTTGGCTCCCTTTATCAGGAGAATAAATGCGACATCACTGATTTGGCAACGCGTGAGTATACTGAAACCCAGCTTACTTCGCACAGTCTGTGCTAACAATAAGTCCTTATGATTACCGCAAGTCTTTACTGTTTTATCTCCCTCGCATATAAATGGCTACCACAGTTTGGGCATGTCCATGAACCACGACCATGATGCTGCCAGGGTAGATGGCACAGAACACATTCGAAACGCTTGATGACAACGTCTTCGATAACAATTTTTTTCGGATTATGGACAGGCTTTTCTACTTCATGGATTTCCGGGTTATACGCAGGCCTTTCTGTTTTCTGTTTTTCCTGACGCTGGAAAAATTCTTCGCCTACATTATTTTTTTTAACGTTTTTGGTATGTTTTTCTGGAGGTAGTACCGAATTCGGTTGAGTATCTCTAAAATAGTTTTGAGGAATTCTGGCACTTTGAGTCTTACAATGATGTTTCTGCTGCGACTGCTTGAGTAATACCTCCGTTCTGGGATGAAAGCGCCAGGCTCTACGCCCTTCAATCAGAAGAAAACGGATGATGGCTTCAGAAAAACGCAGTTTGCGATGACGTTTGAATGTGGTGAATGAAAAGCTATCGCAGTCCAGTTCCAGTACTGCCACTTTGCTGGACTGTAAAGCAGCCTCTTCAATATGCAATGGCTGTTTGCCCTTGTACACCAGATTTACCAGTATAGGGAAACCGGATACGGTCAATTTCAAATCAGCATGATGGCCATAAGCGGTAACATTCGCTTCAACCTCATCTATGCGGTTATAAGCCGACTTAGTCACCAGGATAGACTCAAATCGTCTACAGCGTGGACATTGATCCGAAACATAAAGCTCAGGTATACCAAGTAACTTATCCACGAATGCAGGAGCCATATTGCGTACCATCATGGCCACCGCTACAGAGGAACTAAACGGACATTTCTTTTCTGGCCTGGCATTCTCATGTTTGGAGTCATGGGCAAAATGATCACGCTTTTCCTTAGGATGTTTACAGAGTAAAGGGGCTTTACATCCGGGGCACAGACAATCACAGGCCCTGCCCTTTGCTGCATCTTCCGGCTCAATGATGTCACCGGTATCTTTGTGAATGCCAAATGGGATCAATAAGTCATGCATGTAAACCTGCCTTCAAAATCCAATCTACTTCCAGAATCTATATAACTCCTTTTCTCTGTTAGCCACTACATGGATTTACTATAAATAAAACCATGACTATTCATAGTTAGCAAAACAATTTAAGTCCTAATCGCTTTCAGCCTTCCTCTATATGACTCACCTTTTCGTTATTATGGGATATCAAGAACCGTGCCCTGGGCTTCTGATCATAATCAAACTCCCTGCTACACGCCAAAAAAATGGTGGACACGACGGGATTCGAACCCGCGTATAACAACAACCAGAGCATTACTTCTGGCCACCCCGATACTTGGAATACGCGCGCCAGCTGACACCCGCTTTAGAGCATCGAGCCTGCATCCTCAACCATGCGTATCGAAGCACTTAGATTGTCACCGATTTTACTCGGCCACCTTTACGTCATTCGTTTTAGGTGGTGGCACTCCCATCTCACCTGCGTGCCCATTTTTTACTCATCTCTTAAACAATTACCGAAACATCCCAACAATCTTCATCCAGCTTCGTTAGCTGAATATCAACAGACGTTAACTGCTTAATCACCTCTATATTGGTCAACAAATGCTGACTTGGGTTTAAAGTTCTAAAACGCCCACCTCTTCCCAGTGCCATGGGTAGTAGTAACTGATCCGCCAGATATTCCCCTACAGGGACGGCTGCTGACTGGTAGCGCTATAAATCACGAATCGCTCGACCGGCTACTCGCTCGGCGCTGACATTTCGTTCTCCTACGGATTCGCAGACTTCGGTAACATTGTCCATTTCTATTCGAAGAGAAACCATATTCCCAGGTCCACTCGATTGCACGTGGCGCTCATGCAGTTGGGCCTCTGGCCATAACAACTTTTTCTGCACCATGCTCAATTCTCGCTTTGCTACATGTGCAGGGATACGCGATGAGGTAGCAACCGCTGACTGCCTTCTAAGCTCACCACACTCCATCAGATGCAGTGATCTTTTTTCCTGTAACGGATAAATCCTGGCTTTCCAGGCACCACCACCGGCAGGATAAAACCCATAGCTTTCCAGCTCGGTTTCTATCTTGCAGCCCATCTTTACCATTTGCGGTAGAAAACTTTGCTGAATAAAATCAAAGCTTGGTGCCATACCGTTATGAGTGCCGCCTTCTATGTAAAGCTCACTCTCATCATCCGCTAACAGCAAAGGCATCAATACCGTTTGAAAAACCAGTGTGGTACTGCCTGCTGAACCAATCGCAAAGCGGTACTGGCCTGCTTTTATTGTCCCCGGTATAAACGTCACGCTTGATGAACCCAGTTCAGCACCGCTCACCTTTGCATCACAGATTTCCTGCGCAGCTTTCAGGCACACCATATGCTGGCGCAATAATCCAGGCCTGTTTCTTCCCGCTCGAATCTTTTCAATGCGCACAGGTTGTCCAAGGCACATCGCTAAGGACAGAGAGGTTCGAAATATCTGTCCTCCACCTTCACCTTTAGAACCATCGATTGTTATTACGTCTTTTGCATCAATACTCATTTCATTAATTCCTGATTGGGCATCCCTGCCCCCTCCAATTGTCAGCATCCCGCTGATTACCTACCCTTTAACGCAGACCACTTGCTTGAGTGTATAAACCACTTCAACCAGATCTTTCTGTGCCTGCATAACCTTCTCTATTGGCTTGTAAGCCGATGGTGTTTCATCGATCACTGCTGCGTCTTTTCGACATTCAACATCAGCTGTTGCTTTACAATGCTCCTCTAGAGAAACCAGTTTTTTTGCCTTGGTACGTGACATCACTCGCCCTGCCCCGTGGCTACAGCTACAAAAGCTTTCTTCGTTACCTAGCCCTCTTACAATGAATGACTTTGCCCCCATACTTCCCGGGATGATCCCCATCTCACCTTCACGAGCACGTACCGCTCCCTTACGGGTTACCAGTACGTTTTTTCCGTAATGGTTCTCTCGTGATACATAGTTATGGTGGCAGTTAACTGCCTCGATACGCGCTTCAAATTCAAACCCGAAGCTATCTCGTACCGCCTGAATCACTCTAGCCATCATTACTTCTCGGTTGATTCTGGCAAAGTTCTGAGCCCACTCGACCGCTTCTACATACTGATCAAAATGCTCGCTCCCCTCTGGCAGGTAAGCTAGATCGGAGTCAGGTAGATGTATATGCCAACGTTCCATATCCTTTTTTGCCTTTTCAATAAAGTAAGTACCAATACGGTTACCGACACCGCGTGATCCGCTATGCAGCATCAACCAGACGCTACCGTGTTCATCCAGACACATTTCAATAAAGTGGTTCCCTGTACCCAGAGTTCCCAGATGGTTGATGTTGTTGGTATTCTTTAATACCGCGTGCTTAGCTTTCAGCACATCAAACTGCTCCGCCAGGGGTGACCAGGCACTCATCACATCATCGGGTACATTTGACCAGGCTCCTTTATCTCGACTTCCTCGAGCTCGGCCTGATCGCCCATGTGGTACCGCTCGCTCTATGGCTGAACGCACCGCTGCCAGGTTATCGGGTAACTGTGCTGCCTGAATACTGGTGCGCACTGCCATCATCCCACAACCGATATCAACACCTACCGCAGCTGGAATTACCGCCCCTAAGGTTGGCACTACACTTCCAATCGTTGCTCCCTTTCCCAGATGCACATCAGGCATTACTGCTACCCATTTATGAATGAAAGGCATGCGTGAAATATTTTTCAGCTGTTGTCTGGCTTCAGGCTCAAACGGCACCCCCAGGGTCCATGACTTAATCGGTACGCCACCTTCCTTCATCACTTCGTATGATAATTGGCTCATTGCTATCTCTCTTTAAATATTCTGATTTCGTTTATCTTGATATTGCTATAGCGAATACGATGCCAGGTTTTGATTTTGTTCAAATTTAATTACTAACTCTTTGTTTTAAATAGTATTTTTATTTATCTAAGCAATATCATGAAATTTTCAATATTAAAAGCTATCGAATTAATATATCTTTATTGATAGTTTTATAATAATTTAGATAGCATGAAAACGGTAGCAATCAGCATTCTTGGCACTACGATGGATCGACGTGGCAAAGCCGATAAACGCTGGGATAAGTGGCGTCCAACCATTTCCATGTGCCAGCACGATGATTTATTGATCGATCGACTAGAGCTGTTATTCGACAATCACTCGCAGGGTCTGGCCGATCAGGTGACCGAAGATATCGCGCGCGTATCTCCTGAAACCGAAGTGGTTCATCATCGCATTAACTTTGCCGATCCCTGGGATTTTGAAACGGTGTATAGCGACCTGCTGGACTTTGCGCGTAGCTATTCCTTTGAGTTAGAAAAAAACAGGTATCTGATACACATTACCACCGGTACCCACGTAGCACAGATATGCCTGTATCTACTAACCGAAGCCGGTTATCTTCCTGCGCAACTACTACAAACCTCACCTGCTCCTCGCGGCAGTAATCTGCCCGGCCAGTACCAGATCATTGACCTGGACCTGTCTAAATACGATCAGATAGCTTCTCGATTTAAAAAAGAACATCAGGAAGGCACAACCTATCTAAAAGGAGGCATAGAGACAAAAAGCACTCAATTCAACAGCATGATCGAACAACTGGAAAAGGTTTCTATCCGTTCGAATGAACCGATCCTCATTACCGGTCCAACCGGTGCAGGCAAGTCTCAACTGGCTCAACGCGTTTTCGAATTAAGAAAACAACGCGGCAAACTCAAAGGCCGACTGGTTGCCGTAAACTGCGCAACCCTGAAAGGTGAGAATGCCATGTCTGCACTATTCGGCCACAGAAAAGGCGCTTTTACTGGTGCCGCCAGTGATCGCGCAGGCTTACTGATGGAAGCCAATGGCGGCCTGTTATTTCTGGATGAAATTGCTGAGCTGGGTCTGGACGAACAGGCCATGATGCTGAAAGCCATTGAGGATAAATGCTTTATGCCCTTCGGTATGGATAAGGAAGTCAGCAGTGACTTCCAGCTCATTGCCGGTACCAATCAAGATCTGTCTCAACTCGCCCAACAAGGCCTGTTTAGAGAAGACCTGTTAGCCCGCATCGATTTATGGACCTACCGCCTACCCTCCCTGAAAGAACGTCTGGAAGATCTGCAACCTAATATTGACTACGAGCTGGATGCCTTCTCAGGAAAGTCGGGGTATCTGGTAAGCTTCAATAAGGCTGCAAGAGAAAAATACCTGAAGTTCAGCACCTCAGCAGAAGCGATCTGGTCAGCAAATTTTCGCGACCTGAATGCAAGCATCACCCGCATGGGTACTCTGGCCGATGGTGGCCGCATCACCACAGCCGTGGTAGATGATGAAATCAGCCGCCTGAAACTCAAGTGGCGAACAGCACCTCAATCTCATGGAGCACCCAGTAGCCTCATTGATCGTGTCCTGGGTACGGGTAGTAGCGAATCGATGGATTATTATGAGCAGGTTAAACTCGCGAGTATCATCGACATCTGCCAGAACTCCCGCTCTATGGCAGAGGCTGGGCGCAAGCTTTTTAATATAAGTCGTGATACCAAAAAGTCGAATAATGATTCCCATCGAGTAAAGCAGTTACTCGAAAAATATAGGATAAAGTTTGAAGATATTAATTAGAACCTGTTCACCACAGGCGCACAGAGGCACAAATGTTTATCTTGATATATAAGGAGGTTTCTCAAACTTCAAGATAAATTGAACATCCATAAATTAAACATAATGAAACAACGATAAAAAGATATAAATTCTAGTTTAAAGATATTTAGTTTGAACTTAATCTGACAGAGGCAATTATTGACCTTTATTAAATCGGTCAACTTTTTAGTTTGTCAACATGCTGACATTTTATTCATTAGAGCAAATGGATGGAATCGACCCAAAGCGGCCATTCAACGTTTAACTAAACAGTCCGCGCCCGGCTGTTGACGGAGCGGCACACTAATGCCGCGGGTCTGATTTGAGTTACCTTGTTATGCATTCTTTTTGTATTTTTTCCATAAACTGATTAGAAAAGTAAAAAACAAGAAAAACATTGGTAATGCTATAAACACTTTAACACCAATAGTAAAAGGTGCAAAAGATTTACCCCAAACACAAGCTTCTGATATCGGATCATAGCCACATTCTTCCAGAGTAGAATTCACATAAAAATAAACTAACGGAAAAATAAAGGATATAAATAAAATGACATAGTTTTTATTTTTTTTCAGTTTTTTAAAAAATACGTAATATGAAATGAAAAAAGTTATTACCAACAAATACGGAAATATGAATTTTAAATACAGTAACTGAGTTGTGATTAAATCCATATTCTTTTTTCAAAATATTTTTATGTATAACGCCTACAGCAGAGGAAAACCGCAACGTAGGTTTTTCCTGCTGACTGTACTTGTTATGCATGTTTCAATCATTATTTTTAATAATGGAATCGTCTATCATTTTTTTGTATTTTTCATTTGCATCTTGATCAGTTAGAAGCATTCGAATAATTCTTTTATAAACAATAACACCATACCCATAACTGATTTTCTCTTTCAGCGTAATGATGATGTAAATAATAGATACGCTTGTAACAAGTACAGAATTCTTAAAATAAAAGCCAGCTACTAAAATAAGCGCAAGAAATAATATGCCAATTAGCTTTACAAGCTTAATTCTTTTTAATGTCATTTCCTCATTAAATGAATTGAGAATGATTTCTTTCCTTTTTGCTTCAATTTCTTCTTCAGTCATATTTTCCTGCATAACAGAATGATAAACGAGCCCCCCGAGTCTCATTATCATGTTTTAGTAAGATAGATAATTTCCTTAATTTTGTCATTCTATTCAATTAGATAGGATTTTCCTGTCACGTTATCATTGTAATGATAACGTGACAAGACCATTATTCATGGCTTTTTAAGGTGTGACACTTATGGGGTAATCTATCTCAATCTCAGAATCCACGTTTAGTTGATCAAATTCGCCTGGCCTGCCGGCAAAGGCATCTCAGTATAAAAACCGAGCAGTCATACCTTACCTGGATACGACAATTTTTCCGTTTTCATCAATTGAAACACCCCGAGAAATCGGGGCGAAGGAGATCGAGGCTTACTTGAACCACCTGTCCACCAGAAAAGTGATTTAGGATTAAGTATTACAGTTCACTTTCTTTTTTCAGAGGAACTGAGTCAAACCCCATCATTCACCTCAAATGGAATAATATTTCCACATGTCCTCATTTATAGCTTTTGATCCTCTAGAGATTTAAAGTTTTGCTTGAAATCTCTTTTTAATACCCCCCTTCAAGCCCGCGGCAAAAGTGCGGTCAAATCGGGGGCAAATGGCAAGGGCAGAATTTTGCTCCTGCAATTTCTGCATTTACTACGTCCATGTAGCTTATGCCATTTGAGGGGCAGCCGCGTCGGGAACGCGTCTGGCCCGACCGCGATTTGGCCGTGCTTTTGACGACAAAAATGTCAGGAACATTTTTGAACGCACACAATGCGGCCCGAAGGGTGTAGGGCAGGAAGCCCGGAATAAATAAGGGCTTGTGCGGGGCGGCTTTGTAACTCCGGGCATCCATGCCCTCCGCCCTTCGGGCCAGCAGAGCTGTTCAAAATTAATCTCGTCAATTTTGTGGTTACTTCTTTCAGCTGTTGGAAAGAAGTGACTCGCACGCCTGTTAGAAAGATACTACAAAGCAAGGAAAGCTAAGGCGTGTAAAATCCAAACTTAGTCAGATGCTATATGCATTCCCACGCAGAGCATGGGAACGAGAAAAAAATTGAATGCCAGTTACATTTTGTCTTTTCAACAGCTAACGCCCGCAGCTGCGGACGACTTGTAGCGACGAAGGAGCGGAAAGGCGTTCCGACAGCCTGCGCTTGTTAACTGTTGCCTTATTACGGGAACAGAATTTGTTTTTTTGCATTTCGTAACTGCCGACGCTCGTTTTCATTTGGTAGAGGCTTATCTGGCCTATTGGGGCAATAATCACAACTAGAATCACCACACTTCTTCTCAAGCCAAATATTGCAGTAGACACATATATAGCTATCAAAGTCTTCGTGGTATACCGCAGAGGTTTGGCAGCAATGGCATTTCACAGCATCGTTTTCTGGAATATAAGCATGCAATAAGATACACCCATCTATCAATAGGTGCTTCCCATCCTCTAATTCTTGCACAAAATCTTCAGTCATCGCTTTAGACAGTTAACGCTCGGGCTCACAAGAGAGCGAGCGGCAGCGAGCGAATCCTGTGAAGCCCCTTGATATGTGGTTACATTTCATAATGAAACCTCAAGGAATTTATCAAGCATGTATTCATTTTGAACAACGCAATTTAAAGGACCTGACAAATTTATGGAAGTCACTGCCTCAGGATAAGCCTTGTTTGGCATTTCTACTGCGACAACAAGCGTATTACCGATTAGACCAAGACCGCTCAAATTTAACCAAGAATACCCTTTACTGAACAATGTTTGAAACCGAGTTTTAAAATCATTGAGATTTTGAAAACGACTTTTCATAATTATTTGTTTTGAACCAGCATCAATAAACAGATCTTCAACAAAAAGAACATCACCCCATTCTGGAACGCCTCGCTCTTTTAAAAACTGCTTAAGTCTCTCGAAATGTTCGTCTAGCAAATCCATATTCCGACTGTTCTATTCCTATTCCACATATCGGCTCACATAAGGGGCGCGCAGCGAAGCGGAGCGTCCCAGCGAACGATAGTGAGCGATCTTGATGTGGTTGTTAGGTGTGACATCACTATATTGCTCCTACGCCTGCTTACTACTGGGATTGAAATAGAACATCGTTTGATTCTTCATCACGTAGGAATGCTACTTCCGAGGTGAAAAAGAAATCGATATCTGCGCCTTCAATGTTTGGGCTGATGTTAGTGGTTACATGAGCCCATTCATCTCCTATGTCATAACCAAACACTATATTCATGGCTCGGTAGCACTTTCCATCTTTCATTTCTATGGCTGTCCATTTGCCATCTTGGCTTTCCAAGACTCGGATAATTTCATTATCTGCGGTATTAGCCATTTCCTACACCTAACAGTTGGAATAACCCGCAAATTGCGTCATATCACGCAACGGTGTAGCTGTATTTATTCGCGGTTTATTCATTTATTTCCCTTTTTATATCAGTTACTTAACGGCAACTTTAAACTGGTATTTCAGGTTCCAGGTGTTGTGAAAAAGACGCAACTTGCGGCATATCCACCAATTGATAACCATATATACCTCACAGGGTATTCTAAAATTACCTTGTGTTTCAAATACTTAAGTCAGGATTTGAGGACTGGAACATTAGCACCCCTGTAATATTAACGCAATTTTCCATGATATTGGAACGAGAAGCCTGAAAATAAAAGTTACACACTAAACTGGGTCAGATCACAGTACTTGCTAATCTACTAAAGCAGAATAACTTGGGTATACGCTAAATTGTCCGCTCCTTGCACATAGCAATCTCTCAGAAATAAAAACGCAGACGCAGGGTCATCGCATCAGGCAGATGTCCAAATTCAGACTGTGGCACATTGCTGGCATTCAACCCTTTGCCATCTGCAATCAGTAGGGAAAATAGCAAATCTGACTCATTGCTCACCGAATAGCTCAGGCTAAGCTGATGCAGCAGAGAGCTGGTCAGTTTGTCGTTATCATCGTTAATGGGTGCTACCAGTAAGGTATAACTGCCATGCAATAGCGGCGTCATATCCCGATCTACCATCAGGCCCAATACCCGCCGGCCCAGTTGCTGTTGCAAACCATAGCCGACCAAATGGTCGCTCGACATGGCGCCAAGATCCATCTGAGAATTTGCGCCATGAGCATTGTCGTACAACTCAGCAGCAATCAAAGTGCCGTCGGAAAATTGATAGTCGACCCCGGCTATCCAGAACAGGAAACTGTCATCACTTTCTTTCAGTGAGTAATGCGCCCCTTCCACCCGCCAGCCCATGCCTCCCCAGGCACTCTCGAATGCAGCACCGAATACCGTATTGCCCAGTACGCTACCACCCAAAAGTGAAAGCTCAGAAAGCTCTCCCACCTGGCTGCGATAATACAGCCCACCGCTGTTCTCCAGAGCATCATTATCCTTCGGCTTTAATACATAGGCAGCGGTCAGTGAAGAGAATGCGCTCGGATACCAGTCAAATACAACTGAATCTATACCTGCTTTGTAGTCGGTATCCAGATCAGTGGGAGCGAAGGCACCAAATATATTGAGCGGCTGCCAGAATCGCCCACTACCCCAGTCTATCGGCTGACGACCTACGGCCAATGTGATGTTTTCGAAGCGACGTTTATAGACGGCTCGATCCAGTTCATAACCTATAAACGTACTACTTTGACCATTGTTCTCATCAAGCCAGCTGCCCGCCGCCGAATCATAACGAAACAGACTGTCTGGTGTAGCGTAGGTTGCCGGGTAACCATCCAGATGTTGGCGCGCTATTTTCAGGTGCACTGACCATTCATCCTGTTCGCTACTGTCATCCAGCATCAGACGCAGACTTTGCTGATCGGCACTGAGTGTTCTGTTATCAGCATTGAAATAACCAATATCACCAGAATCAGCCTGCGCGGTAGTGCCCAGCATCGAAAAACGCCCTGTCAGTTGCTGCGCTTGCGCCGTGCTAAACGATAGCAACGCAAAGATAATAAGCAGCAGATTAATGGAGCGATGCATCTGCTTGTTGCGCTGCTCTTTCATCAGTTTCGATTTTGCCATCGCGCAGGGTAATAATACGTTCTGCGCGTTCCATCACCCGTGGATCGTGGGTGGAGAAGATAAAGGTGGTCTTCTCTTCACTGGAGAGCTTATGCATGATGTCGAGCAGCGCCCCGGCATTCTCCGAATCCAGGTTCGCAGTCGGTTCATCGGCCAGTACCAGGCGCGGGTTGGCTGCCAGCGCACGCGCTACCGCCACGCGTTGCTGTTGTCCACCGGACAGTGCTGCGGGACGTCGATGCATCATGTCCTTCAGACCGACCAGTTGCAGGTAGTGTTCGGCGCGTTCCCTTTGTTCAGATAACTCGCGCCCCTGCAACACCATCACCAGTTCAACATTCTCCAGTGCACTCAACACTGGCACCAGGTTATAGGCCTGGAAGATAAAGCCGAGCTGGAACAGGCGAAAATCAGACAGTGCCGCTTCACTCAAGGATGTAAGATCGGTGCTGTTGAGGTGAATATTGCCACTGCTGGGTGCATCAAGCGCACCTATGATATTCAGCAGAGTGGTCTTACCGGAACCGGAAGGCCCGACAAGAGCGGCAAATTCACCCTCTTCCACTTCCAGATTAATGTCATGCAGCGCCTGAACCTCTATCTCACCCTGCAGGTAGTGTTTACCAATATTGTTTAATCTTAATAGTGCCATAGTGAATATTCCTGTATTAATCTCAGGTGTGTAATGCCTGCA